>CAWEDE010000025.1:0-103530 GCA_963807665.1 uncultured Alphaproteobacteria bacterium
ATCCAGCAGGGGTCGCTGCGCAGGAAGGTCGAAGCGACCACGGCCCGGGGGATTCCCGGGCTACGAGTTGGAAATCGCGTGCTGCTCGACCTGGCAAGCTCTCGCGTCGTTGCTGTCGACCTGGGTGCGCGATGAGCGGCGACATGCTCGAGGTCGAGGGCAAGATCACGCGCTGCGAGAGAGGCGACGTCTATCGCGTCGAGGTGGACATGGGAGGCACCGCGCGAGAAGTGATTTGCAAGCGGTCCGGGCGCCTCAATCAGCATCACATTCGGCTCACCGCCAACGACCGCGTGAAAGTGGAAGTGAGCCCCTACGACATGACGCGGGGAAGGATCGTTTTCAGATTATGAGCACGCTGAAGTGCACACTGTGCGGAGTTGACGTCCACCCGGCGGGTCGCGTCTTGGCCCGCAATGCCGTCTGGTGCTCCTGGTATTGCCTTCGCGCTTCGACAGACATGGCGGCCGAAGCATCGGGCGCGGTGCCGTCGCGAGGCAAAAACGGACGCGTATCACCGGCGCAGGTCGAGCGCGTTCGCAGACGGGCGGCCCCGTGAGGATTTGCGCAAACTGCGCGCGACCCGTCGGGCACGGAGTCTCTGCCGATAGCTGGGTTTGACTTAAGTGTTTTAAACCTGGGTAGCGTACCAACTTTTTGTACAAGCAGGGCACAATCTATTATTGATGTGTCCCTAGCTCACTACTCCCTGATACACCTGGTGCAGGACTGGCATGTCTGTCCAGAGGATTTCATGTCGGACCACAAATGCATCTCTTTCAATATCTCTATTAAGCCAGCCCCCCATCCCTTCAGTCTTGAACTGGAGGAGGACAGACTGGAACTTATTCACCTCTCGCATGCAGGGAAAAAGTGCGCACTGGACAGCTCCGGCTGTCTGGGATGCCCGGACCCTGGATGAAGAGGTGGCCAACTTCTCAGCAGAACTTATTTCTGCTGTGACCAAAAGTACCCCCCACTTTGTTCCCCGTTTTCGGGTAAGGAAAAACAGGTGGTGGAACGAAGAGGTGGCGAACTGTCGTAATATTGTTCAAACCAGCTATCGCACGTGGGTGTCCACGGGCTCGTATACTGACCGGGAGGTGTATGTGAGGGCTCGCCAAGAGCTCAAGCACACCATTCGGGAGGCTAAAATCCAGTCATGGCAACATTTCTGTTCTGCTGGCTGGCTCCCCGGAGGAGGGATCCCCCAGGGAGCTCGCCAGAATCAACAAGATCCTGTACCGTCAGGTGAACCTGGGCGGTGGTTTTGTGTTTCCGCCCGCATCGATTTAAATCATAATGATCGCAATCTTGAGCGGCCAATTAATGGCCGCCGTTTTTGGGCCGCCGAATTATCGGCCCGGGGGAAATTCATGCGCTCATTCGCCGCCGCCATCGTCGCCGCGCTTGCCTGCACGCTCGCAAGCCTGGGCTGTGCCCATGCCATCGACTACCCGACCCGCACCATCACCCTGATCGTGCCCTATCCGCCGGGTGGTGGCGTTGACGCCATGGCGCGCGTGGTCGCGGCCAAGCTGACGGATTCGCTCAAGCAGCAGGTGATCGTCGATAATCGCGGCGGCGCCGGCGGCACTATCGGCACCCGCGCGGTCGCGAAAGCGGCGCCGGACGGCTACACGCTGCTGCTCGGCCACACCGGCACCATCTCGATCAATCCCAGCCTCTATGCCAAGCTCGACATGAACCCGCGCCGCGACTTCGCGCCGATCGGCCTGGTTGCTTCCATGCCGGTGGCGCTCCTGGCGAACCCTTCGTTCCCGGCCAAAACCATCGCCGAATTCATCGCGCTCGCCAAAAAACAGCCGGGCAAACTCAATCTCGGCACCTCGGCCATTGGCACCGGCGGCTATATGTGCGCCGAATTGTTCAAATCGGTGGCCGGTATCGACGTCGCCATCATCCCGTACAAAGGCACGGCGCCGGTGATGACCGATCTGCTCGGGAACCACATTCCGATCGCCTTCGGCGTGCTGCCGCCGGCGCTCGGCAATATTGCGTCCGGAAATCTGCGCGCCGTCGCGGTCACCAGCAAGAAGCGCTTTTCGCTATTGCCGGATGTGCCGACCTTCGATGAATCCGGCATGCCCGGCTTCGAAGCCGTGCTGCATTACGGCCTATTGGCGCCGGCCGGCACGCCGAAGGAAATCATCGACAAGCTCAGCGTCGAATTGGCCAAATTGGTCGATACCGATGAGGTCAAGAAGCAGATCCACAATGAGGGCGGCGACCCGATGACCTCGACGCCGGCCGAATATGCCGAGGATATCGACAAGGAAGAGACGAAATGGTCGGGCCTTGTGCACAAACTTGGGCTTAAGGTCGAATAAAGCGCTTTCCGGCACTTGTTGAGCGCCCAAAAGAAATCCCGCCAGCCACTGCCCATAAGCCCGCGCATGGCTTAGCTATGGGTCATGGCAAAGGAACCCAAAATGAGCGAACCCGAAGACAAGCGGCCCCGAAACCTGCGCGGCGACGCATTCCCGGTCGAGGGCTTCGCGGTCACGGTGGACGGCAAGATCAAGTCGCAATATCCGGCTTTGGCCGATGCGATGAAAGTGGGTCTCGAACTCAAGAAGAAATTTCCCGTGATCCAGGTCACGATATATGATGCCGCGGCCAAGACCCGCACGTCAGTGGAACTGCCCGAGGCTTGACGCCTTTCGCGGCCACCCCGCAGCGGGCTGCGTCAGGGGAGGCTCACAATGCGGACATCGATCAGGATATTTGCCGCGCTATGGCTGACGGCTTTATTCGCCGCTCTGCCGCAAGCTGCGCAAGCGCAAGATTATCCGACACGGCCCATTACCCTAATCGTGCCGTTTCCGCCCGGCGGCAGCACCACGGTGATGGCGCGCAACGTCGCCGACAAAATGTCGGACTTGCTCGGCCAGCAGATCGTCGTCGAAAATCGCGCCGGCGCCGGCGGCACGCTCGCCACCCGCTACGCTGCCAAGGCCACTCCCGACGGCTACACGATTATTCTTAGTTACACCGGCACCTTTGCGATCGCGCCCGCTGCCTATGGCAATCCTGGCTACGATCCGCGCAAGGACTTCGAGCCGATTGGCATGATCGGTGTGGCGCCGAATTTGCTGGTCATCAACCCATCTCTGCCGGTGCATTCGCTCGCCGAGCTGATCAAATATATCAAGGCGCAAACCTCGCCGATGCAATACGGCTCGCCCGGCGTCGGCACCGTCAATCATCTCGCCGGCGAATTGCTCGCGAGCGATATCGGCGTCCGCATGCAGCACATTCCCTACAAGGGCAACGGCCCGGCGCTAGGCGATTTGATCGGCGGCCATATCTCGATGATGTTCATGCCGATCCCGGCCGCGCTCGGCAACGTCAAGGCCGGCACCTTGCGCGCAATCGCGATAACGAGCGCCAAGCGCTCGAACATTTTGCCCGATCTGCCAACGATGGATGAGTCCGGGCTACCTGGTTTCGAGGTGGCGCTACGTTACGGATTGTCGGCGCCGGCGGGCACGCCGAAGCCGATCATCGAGCGGCTCAACAAGGCACTCAATACCGTGCTCGCCACCGAGGAAGTGCAGAAGCGCCTCGCCAATGAAGGCGCCGAAGCGCTGCCCATGACGCCGCAGGCCTATGCCGCCGACCTCGACCGCGAGGAAAAGAAATGGGGCGCGCTGGTACGCAAGCTCAATCTGAAACTGGAGTAGGGCTGGTCGTGCCGTTTAATTAAGTGGCGGCAAAGCCATCGTTTCACTCGTCATGTCGATCGGAACCGGCTGCGTGAACGTTCCGGTCACGCCCGCGACGTCCGGCCGGCCCATGGCATAGCGCTCCTCCTGCAACACCACCGCGGCGGCCAGGATCAGGGCGCTGCCGAGCATGAAGGCGTTGAGCGCGACGGTGAAGACCGAGCGCTTTGCTTTAGCGCGGGGAGGCGGCAGATTTGTCGGCAAGGAGCATCTCCATCCGGTTGGCCCCTGACGCTTCCCTAGTCCCACGCAAGACTAAGCAAATACCGGGCCAGATGAATCGGGGAACCTACGGATTTGCGTTTGCCGTTTTGCAGCCTTATTGTTCCGATCTGCTCCTAAAAAGGGCAAGCGAATCCGCTCAATCTGCTCTAAAACTTAAATGAAAACCGTGAGGCCGCTATGAACCGCCAGCCCAAGAACCTTTGCCCGCATGCGCCATGTCGCCTTCGCCGCTGCCTTTGGCGCAAGTGTGTTGGTGGCTTCCGCGGCGCATGCCTTTCACGTTCGACAACACCACCAACACCAATAGCGACGGCTCGGCGCGCTACACCGATCCGGACGAACGGTTCTCCGGCACCGGCAACAATAATGGCCCGACTACGATTAAACAGGGCAACACCACGCTGCAATTCGGCACCCGGCAGAATGCCGACCGGAATTTCAACACCGACAGCATGTTCCAGCCCAACGGCCGTCCGCTCGGCGAGCGGTAGGGCGGCTATACTGCCTTCGCCATCTCCCGCAGCTTGAATTTCTGAATCTTCCCCGTGCTGGTCTTGGGGATTTCCGCAAACACGATAAAGCGCGGCACTTTGTAGCCCGCGAGATTTTTCTTGCACCACTGCGTCAGCTCATCGGCACTCGCCTTCGCGCCGGGCTTTAATTCGATGAAGGCGCACGGCGTCTCGCCCCATTTCTCGTCAGGTTTTGCAACCACCGCGGCGGCGGCGACGGCGGGATGCTTGTACAAAGCATCCTCCACTTCGATTGAGGAAATATTCTCGCCGCCGGAAATGATGATGTCCTTGGAGCGGTCCTTGAGCTGGATATAGCCGTCTTGATACATCACGCCGAGATCGCCGGTGTGAAACCAGCCGCCGAAAAAGGCCTTCTCGGTCGAAGCCTTGTTCTTGAGATAGCCCTTCATCACCACATTGCCGCGCATCATGACTTCGCCCATGGCCTCGCCGTCGCGCTTAACCGGCACCATGGTGTCGGGATCGCGCACGTCGAGCCCTTCGAGCACCGGATAGCGCACGCCCTGGCGCGCTTTCTTCTGCGCCTGCTCAGGGCCTGGCAGGGCGTCCCATTCGCCATGCCATTCGTTGACCACCGAAGGTCCGTAGCATTCGGTCAGACCGTAAACATGGGTGACGTTGAAACCGGCGGATTTCATCGCGGCCAGCACCGATTCCGGCGGCGGCGCCGCGGCGGTGGCGAAATTCACGATGTGCGGCAACGGCTTTTTCTCGGCCTCGCTGGCATTGAGCAGGGTCGCCATCACGATCGGCGCGCCGCACAGATGCGTGACCTTATGCATGGCGATGGCGTCATACATGGCGCCCGCGCGCACCTGCCGCAGACAGACATGCGTGCCGGCGACAATCGACACCGTCCAGGGAAAGCACCAGCCGTTGCAGTGGAACATCGGCAGCGTCCACAAATACACCGGATGCTGGCGCATGGCGCAGGTGATGACATTGCCCATGGCCAGCAAATGCGCGCCGCGGTGATGATAGACGACGCCTTTCGGATCGCCGGTCGTGCCGCTCGTATAATTGAGGCAAATGGCGTCCCATTCGTCGTCCGGCATGGCCCAGACATAATCCGGATCGCCGCTCGCGATGAATTCCTCGTATTCGATTTCGCCCAGCCGTTCGCCGGCGCCGGAATATTCCGGATCGTCGTAGTCGATGACCAGGGGCTTCGCCTTGCACAGGGCCAGCGCCTCTTTCATCGTCTTGGAAAACTCGCGGTCGGTAATCACGACCTTGGCCTCGGCGTGGTCGAGCGCGAAGGCGATAATCGCGGCATCGAGCCGGGTGTTGAGCGTATTGAGCACGCCTTGCGCCATCGGCACGCCGTAGTGGCACTCCAGCGCCGCCGGCGTATTGGCGAGCAGCACCGACACCGTGTCGCCGCGCTTGATGCCGCGCTTCGACAAGGCGGAAGCAAGCCGCCGCGCGCGGGCATAGAAATCGCGGTAATTGCGCCGGAGCTTGCCGTGAATGATGGCCGTATGATCCGGGAACACATTCGCCGCGCGCTCAAGAAAGCCGAGCGGCGTCAGCGGCTGGAAATTGGCCGGATTGCGGTCCAGGTCAGTATCGTAGGGCGTTTTCGCCATTGGGTGTTTCCTCTCAAAAGAAACCTAGCCAAGGGCAGCGCGCTTGTCAGCCGTGCATCATCTCCAGCACGCCCTCGCGCACCAGTTCGACTGAAATAATGAACATGACGATATAAGTGACGCGGTAGAACAATTCCTGCGGCGTCACCCGCACCAGCCAGAAGCCCAGCACATTGGTGGCAATCGCCAGCGGCAAGCAGCACCAGCGAAGTGCCGAGCCCCTTGGTCGAAAATTGGCCGAGTGCGAAATAGGGCGCCACTTTCATCCAGTTAACGCTCGCGAAAGCGATGGCGGTGGTGCCGACAAAGGTCATTTTCGGCAGTTTCTGCGCCAGCACATAGATCTGATAGGGCGGCCCGCCGGCCTGCGCGATGGTCGAAGAGAAGCCCGACAGCATGCCGCAAAACAAGCCGAGCGGAACGCTGGCGCCGCCGACATCTTTGACCACCTCATCGGCAATGCGTTTGGGGCCAAACCAGTTATAGAGCACGAAGGCAATGGTGGCCCCTCCGGTAAATATACGCACCGAGGCATTGGAAATATGCGCGGCCAGCAGCCAGCCGCAGGCCACGCCGACAACCGCGCCCGGCAGCACAATCGCCAGAATGTGCGCGTTATAGTCCTTGCGGTAGACCGCCACCGCGACCGCGTCCTGCACGATCATGATCGGCAGCATGATGGCGGCCGCCTCTAAAGGTGGCATCACCAAAGCCAGCATCGGCGTTGCCATTTGGCCCACGCCGGCAAAGCCGCCCTTGGATATGCCAAGCGCGATCACGGCCGGCACGGCGAGCAGGTAGAACAGCGGATCGGTGATGATGGTCAAAGGGCGGCTTTCCTGGCCGCCCTGCCTACGCAAGGAACCGGCGCTTTGCCAGCCTTGTTTATGCAGGCCTGTTTTGCAGTAAGTCTTGTTTGGTTTAGCTGGCCGTTCCACAATCGCCGGCAAAGACCAAAAGAGAAGACCGGGACGAAACGCCATGACGACGCCGAAAAGCCGCTACCATGACGTCTATGGGCGCTGGCAAAACGATCCGCAGGGCTTCTGGGGCGAAGCGGCGCAGGCCATCGACTGGATCGAGAAGCCGAAGAACATCTTCGACGCAAAAGCCGGCATCTACGGCCGCTGGTTTCCCGACGCCGTTTGCAACACCTGCTACAACGCCATCGACCGCCATGTGCTGGCCGGGCGCGGCCAGCAGGCCGCCCTGATCTACGACTCGCCCGTCACCAACACCAAACAGACCTTCACTTACGGCCGCCTGCTGTCGGAAGTGCAATTGCTCGGCGCCATGCTGCGCGATTTCGGCGTCAAAAAAGGCGATGTCGTTATCCTCTATATGCCGATGGTGCCGGAAGCCGTGTTTGCGATGCTGGCCTGCGCGCGCATCGGCGCCATCCACTCCGTGGTGTTCGGCGGCTTCGCGGCCAAGGAACTCGCCACCCGCATCAATGACTGTAAGCCGAAAATGGTTCTGTCGGCGAGCTGTGGCATCGAAGGCACACGCGTCGTGCCCTATAAGCCGCTGCTCGACGAGGCGATCCGCCTCGCCACGCACAAGCCCGAAGCCTGTCTCATTCTCCAGCGTCCGCAATGCGAGGCGGCGCTCGTCAATGGCCGCGACCACGATTGGCGCAAAACCTGGGAACACGCGGTCAATTTCGCCAAGACATCCGAATGCGTTCCCGTACTCGCCACCGACCCGCTCTATATTCTCTACACGTCGGGCACCACCGGCATTCCCAAAGGCGTGGTGCGCGACAATGGCGGCCACATGGTCGCGCTGAAATGGTCGATGAAGAATCTCTACAATATCGATCCGGGCGAAATTTTCTGGTGCGCTTCCGACATTGGCTGGGTGGTCGGCCACAGCTACATCATCTACGCGCCGCTGTTTCACGGCGCCACTTCGGTACTCTATGAGGGCAAACCGGTCGGCACGCCCGACGCCGGCGCGTTCTGGCGCGTTTGCGCCGATCACGGCGTGGTCGCGCTGTTCACGGCGCCGACCGCGTTTCGCGCCATCCGCAAGGAGGACCCGGACGCCAAGCTGCTCAAGCAATATGATCTGTCGAAATTCCGTACGCTGTTTCTGGCCGGCGAGCGCGCCGACGCGCCGACCATCCAATGGGCTGAGGAAGTGCTCAAAGTGCCGGTCATCGATCACTGGTGGCAGACCGAGACCGGCTGGTGCATCGCCGGCAATCCCGTCGGCCTTGGCGCGTTGCCGGTGAAATACGGCTCGGCCTGCGTGCCGATGCCTGGCTATGCCATCGACATTGTCGACGAGGCCAACCACAAATTGCCGGTCAATAAGATTGGCTCAATCGTAGTGCGCCTGCCGCTGCCGCCGGCCAGCCTGCCGACGCTGTGGCACCAGGATGCGCGCATGCGCGAAATCCTATCTGAACGAATTCCCCGGCTACTACAAAACCGCGGATGCCGGTTATCTCGACCAGGACGGCTACGTCTATGTCATGAGCCGCACCGACGACATCATCAATGTCGCCGGCCACAGGCTCTCGACCGGCGGCATGGAAGAGGTCTTGGCCGGCCATCCCGATGTCGCCGAATGCGCCGTGCTCGGCATCAAGGACGACATGAAGGGCGAAGTGCCGTGCGGCTTCATCGTCTTGAAGGCCGGCGTGACGCGCCCGCCCGCCGAGATCGAGCAGGAAATCGTCAAGCTGGTGCGCGAAATAATCGGTCCGGTGGCGTCGTTCAAGTTGGCGATCACGGTGGCGCGCCTGCCCAAGACGCGCTCCGGAAAAATCCTGCGTGGCACCATCAAGAAAATGGCCGATGGCGACCAATGGGAAATGCCGGCCACCATCGACGACCCGGCGATCCTCGGCGAGATCGGCGCGGCGTTGAAGGGGAAGGGCGTGGGCGGTTAGCGCGCTTCACCTCTCCCCGCGCGCGGCAAACTTTCTTTCCCTCTCGCACAAGGAGAGAGGGAAGAAGCTGGCGGCTTCGGCCAAAGCCCCGCAATTTTAAAAAGCGCGTTCGGGAATGAATTGCCGCATTTGTTTTAGGGTCTTATCGAAAAAACCGGCCGCGCGTTTGCCGGGTGGGTTCGGCAGCGCGCGACCGGAATATTGACGGACCGTGGATCGGCCCGTTACTCGACAGCCGTAAAAAGAAGCGACCGGTTGCGTGGTTTACTCATCCGCGCATTGCTCGCCCCAGGCACGACGACCGTGAGCCATTTTTATGAACGGGAACTTAAATCAAGCGCGCATGCGTAATGCTACCGATGCGAAGGCGCAGCGGCGCATCGTTTGCGCGGTATCGAATTACTCGCCGCTCGGTTCGTTCTTGCCGCCGAGCTGCTTGAGCTTGGCAAACACCGCGCCGACGTCGAGATCGCCGCCCGGCTTCTGGCTGGCTTCGTGCGCGGCCGCGGTTTCGGCTTCCTTGCGCGCGGTGGTCTCGGCCGCCGGCAACAGCGTCGCGCCCGAATCGGCGGGCGCCGGCTTTTCCTTGTTGGCGCGGTTGACCTCGAAATCGAGGTCGGTCTGTGTGGCGAGGCCAAGCGTCACCGGATCCATCGGCGCCAAGGTCGCGGCGTTCCAATGGGTGCGGTCGCGGATCGCGGAAATCGTCGACTTGGTGGTTCCGACGAGGCGCATGATCGCGCTGTCTTTCAGTTCGGGATGATTGCGCACCAGCCACAGAATGGCGTTGGGCCTGTCCTGGCGGCGCGAGACGGGCGTATAGCGCGGGCCTTTCTTGCCGCCGCGGTCCGGCTGCGAACTGGCAACCTTGGCCTCCGTCAGCGTCAGTTTGAGGCTGTGGTCGGCTTCCGCCGCGGTGATCTGCTCGCGGGTCAATTGCCCGGTCAGGATCGGGTCGAGCCCCTTGATGCCCATGGCCGAGTCGCCATCGGCGATCGCCTTGATCTCGAGCGGATGCAACTTGCAGAATTCCGCGATCTGGTCGAACGACAGCGCGGTATTGTCCAGCAGCCATACGGCGGTGGCTTTCGGCATCAATGGCGCTGGTGTCGACATGGCAAATCTCCTCAACGCTTCGCCCGCCCGCCGGGCGAAGCCAGATCATCGGGGATGATCGGAATGAGGCCGGAATATAGGGATTTCGCCCCGGTTCTGCAACCATTCTGGCTTGACAGGGTGGGCCGGCGCATCCCAAGTCAACTGGGTGAAACTGCGTGCAAATACGCGCTATTTTAAGGACGCCATATTTGACGCCATGGCCGTGAACGCCGAAAAGCCCGCGCTCAAGGTATTGCTGTGCTCGCCGCGCGGATTCTGCGCCGGCGTCGTGCGCGCCATCGAATTGGTGGAGCGCGCGCTCGCGCTATACGGGCCGCCGGTCTATGTCCGCCACGAAATCGTGCATAACCGTTACGTGGTCGAAAGCCTGCGCGCCAAGGGCGCGATTTTCGTCGAGGAGCTCGACGAAGTGCCGGAAGATACCGCCGCGCCGGTCATTTTTTCCGCGCATGGCGTGCCGCGCTCGGTGCCGGAGGAAGCCGCCAAGCGCAAACTGTTCGCGCTCGACGCCACCTGTCCGCTGGTCACGAAAGTCCATCGCGAGGCCGAAATTCACCACCGGCGCGGCCGCGAGATATTGCTGATCGGCCATGCCGGTCATCCGGAAGTCATCGGCACCATGGGTCAGTTGCCGGCGGGCGCGGTCAACCTGATCGAGACGCTGGCGGACGCGACGGCCTATCAGCCGCGCGATCCGAAAAATATCGCTTATGTGACGCAGACCACGCTGTCGGTGCATGACACCGCCGAAATCGTCGAACTGCTCAAGCGGCGCTTCCCGGACATCGTCGGCCCGCACAAGGAAGACATTTGCTATGCGACTACCAACCGCCAGGAAGCGGTCAAGCGCGTCGCGCCCATTGTCGATGCCATGATCGTGGTCGGCGCGCCGAACTCGTCGAATTCGCAGCGGCTCAAGGAAGTGGCCGAGCGCGCCGGCTGTCCGCGCGCGGCGCTGGTGCAGCGCGCCGCCGATATCGACTGGAACGAATTCGGCAATATTGCGCGGCTCGGCATCACCGCCGGCGCCTCGGCGCCGGAAGTGCTGGTCGAGGAGATCATCGACGCCTTTGCGCAGCGTTACACTGTGAGCGTCGAATCCATCTCCGCCGCCGAGGAGGGGGTGTTCTTTCCGCTGCCCCGCCCGCTGCGGGAGAATCAGGCGGCGGAGTAATTCATGGCCGTCTATACCGACGTCTCGGCGGACGATCTCAACCAATTTCTCGCCGCTTACGATGTCGGCGAGTTGCGCTCGTACAAGGGCATCGCCGAAGGCGTGGAGAATTCGAATTTCCTGGTGCACACCGGCGCCGGCAATTTCATTCTCACGCTCTATGAAAAGCGCGTCGCGGCGGGCGACCTGCCGTTTTTCCTCGCGCTCATGGAGCATCTGGCGGACAAGGGCATCACCTGTCCGCAGCCGGTGAAAAACAAACAAGGCGGCGTGCTCGGCACTCTGGCCGGCCGTCCGGCCGCGATGGTGACTTTTCTCGACGGCATGTGGATCCGCCGACCCAAGCCCGATCACTGCGCCGCGGTTGGGCGAGGCTTTGGCGCGGTTGCATCTCGCCGGCGCCGATTTCAAGATGAAGCGCGCGAACGCGCTTTCGCTCGAAAGCTGGCGCCCGCTTTACGAACAGGCCAAGCCGCGCGGCGACAGCGTGCAGCCGGGCCTGTGCGCGGAAATCGCCAAGGAGCTCGACGCGCTGGCCAAGGCGTGGCCGCGCGATTTGCCGCAAGGCGTCATCCACGCCGATCTGTTTCCCGACAACGTGTTCTTTCTCGGCGGCAAACTGTCCGGGCTGATCGATTTCTATTTCGCCTGCACCGATACGCTCAGCTTCGACGTCGCCATATGCCTCAACGCCTGGTGCTTCGAGCCGGATCATTCCTACAACGTCACCAAGGGCCGCGCGCTGCTCAAGGCCTATGGCAATGTGCGACCCTTGTCGGCGCAGGAACGCGCCGCGCTGCCGGTGTTGGCGCGCGGCGCGGCCATGCGTTTTTTGCTGACGCGGCTGGTCGATTGGCTGGCGGTGCCGGACGGCGCGCTGGTTCGGCCGAAGGACCCGCTGGAATATTTCCGCAAGCTGCGGTTTCACCAGTCGGTGAAGAGCGTGCTGGATTACGGTAGCGCATGATCCCGAAAAGTGGGAACCGGTTTTCGGATAAGATCATGCGCAAGGAAAAGGCTTCATGAACGAGTGCGTCACATTCACACCGACGGCGCCTGTTCGGGCAATCCGGGGCCGGGCGGCTGGGCCGCTATCCTCACTTTCGGCGATCACGAGAAAGAATTGAATGGCGGCGAGGCACACACCACCAATAACCGCATGGAATTGATGGCGGCGATCGCGGCGCTGGAAGCGCTCAAGCGGCCTTGCGTGGTCGAACTGCACACCGACAGCCAATACGTCAAGAACGGCATTACCGGCTGGATCAAGAACTGGAAGCGTAATGGCTGGCGCACCGCCGACAAGAGCCCGGTCAAGAATGTCGATTTGTGGCAACGGCTCGACGCGGCGCTGGCGCAGCACACCGTGCATTGGCATTGGGTCAAGGGTCATGCCGGCCACGCCATGAACGAGCGCGCCGACGAACTCGCGCGCGCCGGTTTGATCGCGGCGCGCACAAAAGCAATCGGCTAAAGCCGATTGCGTCTTTTTGAATACCCGATGTCGGGTAAACCCGACATCGGGAGCAATGGGAGCGATGAAGTCGAAGTAGTTAGATTTGTCCCAGCAACGCCACGCCACCCGAAATGTCGCATTTGCCGGGCGCGTCCTCGACATTGAGCTTCTTGACCACGCCGTCCTCGACCAGCATCGAATAGCGCTTGGAGCGCGTGGCGAGACCGTTGCCCGATCCGTCGAACGCCATGTCGATGGCCTTGGCGAATTCGCCATTGCCGTCGGAGAGAAAGTCGATCTTGCCTTCGGCGCCGGTCGCCTTTTTCCAGGCTTCCATGACGAAAGCATCGTTGACGGCGGTCACCGCGATGGTATCGACGCCCTTGGCCTTGAAGGCGGCGGCATTGTTGATGAAGCTCGGCATATGCATGTTGGTGCAGGTCGGCGTAAAGGCGCCGGGCACCGCGAACAGCGCGACCTTCTTGCCCTTGAAAATATCGTCGGTGGTCTTGGGCTTGTTGGGCCCTTCCGCCGTCATGACGCGGAACGTGGCAGCGGGCAGTTTGTCGCCGACTTTGATGGGCATGAGCTTCCTCTTGCGGTGCGTGTTTCGTTTTCTTGGGAAAGCTAATTACGCCCTTGAGGCGCATTAGTCGAGATGGGTCGTTACCTCAAACGCGCGGGTGCCCTCGACCACGGTGAAGGTCAATTCGAAATTGCCCTTCGGATTGACGCCGGGTGGCAGGCCGTCGAGTTCGAAGCCAAAATGGCGGTGGCCGGGCGGCGCGCCTTGCGCGGGCTGCGGGACAGGCAAAGCCCATTCCGCGTTAGGACCTTCGACGAACAATTCGACCGGCTTGCCGGCGGGCGCCGCGAGATCGACATAGACCAGGGGTTTGGGTCCGGTGCTCACGCGCTGGGCGGTCAGTCCGATGTCGGAGGCCAAGGCCGGTTTTGGCACCTGCGCTTGCGCCGCGGTGAGCGCCGCGTCATTGGCGCTGTCGCCGACGCCAATGGTGAGCTCGGCGCGGCCTTCCGCCGGAATGCAAAGCTTCTCGCACACCGCATAGTCGATCTTGAGCCGCAGCGTGACCGGTTTGCCCGGCTGCCTGGCGGTCACCTGCACGGGAAAAATCACACTGTCCTTGTAGCCAAGCGAATTGCCGGCATCGTCGGTGAACAGATGCGGCGCCGGGTAAAGCACTTTGGCGCGGGCGAGATTTTCCGATCCGCCAAAATCAAATCGCGGCGGCACGCCCGAATCCCCCGGATAGCGCCAATAGGTCTTCCAGCCGGATTGCAGCTTGATTTCGATGCCGGCCCGCAAGGGCGAAGCGCCGCTCTTGTTGCTGCCGGCGATCAAGCGAAAGCTTGAACGGCTGTCGTCGCTCCAGGGTGATTTGTCGGCGGCGCGGGCAGCGGCGCCAAACGTAACAACGATGACGCCGGCGGCAATCGCCGCGCGAATTAGCTTGCGAAAATCATCCATGGCGCTCGATCTAATCGGGAAAACCATGGCGCGCCACTGAATTCATTGTGAGCAGGGGGTGAACACAATCCAGGCAAATTCGCGTTTTGGCCCGCGGTCTCGCGCAGCGCCAGCGCCGGGGATTTCGCCACAATTGTCCTATTCAATATGCCTGTCAATATTGCCCTGTCCAATCTTGTCTTATCCAATATGACTGTGGCTGACTGAACTTTATGCCGCCGGCTTCGTTTGAAATGGTAGAATCATCGGGTAACCTTTCGCCATGAAGGCACTCCGCAAATCCGCCGCCAGAAAGCCCGGCCAACTGTCGGCCAAACCCGACGACGAGGCGCCCGCGCGCGGCTATCTCGACGGCCAGATGCTGATCGCCATGCCCGCCATGGGCGATGAGCGATTCACCCGCTCGGTCATCTATGTCTGCGCGCATTCGACCGAAGGCGCCATGGGCATCATCGTCAATCAGCCGGCCTCTAACATCAAGTTTCCCGATTTGCTGGTGCAGCTCGAGGTGATTCCGGCGGCCGAGCGTATCGAACTGCCGGTGCAGGCCGGCGACGTCAAAGTGCTCAAGGGCGGCCCGGTCGAGACCGGGCGCGGCTTCGTGCTGCACTCGGCCGATTTCTTTATCGAGAATTCGACGCTGCCGATCGACGAAGGCATTTGTCTCACCGCCACCATCGATATTCTAAAAGCCATCGCGCGCGGTAACGGCCCGGCCAGCGCCATTCTCGCGCTCGGCTATGCCGGCTGGGCGCCGGGCCAGCTCGAGCAGGAAATCCAGGATAACGGCTGGCTGCATTGCGCGGCCGATCCCGAACTGATTTTCGGCACCGATACCGGCGGCAAATACGAAAAGGCGCTGCGCAAGATCGGCGTCGACCTCGGCCAGTTATCGAACGACGCCGGCCACGCGTAGACGCGTGGACCTACTCCGACGCGATCTTGAGTGTGCGTCCGCGCGTGGGCTTTTCCACCAGCAGTTCCTGGGCTGCCTGCGCGCTCATCGGCTCGCCAAAGGCAAAGCCCTGCGCATATTCGCAGCCGAGTTGGTAAAGCTCGACTGCGTCGATGTCGGTCTCAGCGCCTTCCGCCACCACTTCCATGCCCAAGTCATGCGCCATTGAGATGATCGAGCGCAAAATCACCGGCCGCGTGCCGCGCGTGGTGGTACGCACGAAGGACTGGTCGATCTTGATGGTGTCGAAGGGGAAGCGCTGCAGATAAGCGAGCGATGAATGCCCGGTGCCGAAATCGTCCATCGAAAGTCCGGCGCCAAGCTCGCGCACGCGGGTGAGGATTTGGGCGGCGTGTTCGGGATTTTCCATCACCAGCAATTCGGTGATCTCGAGTTTGAGCGTGCCGCGCGCCACCGCGTTGCGCGCCAAGACGCTGCGCAGATCCTGGATCAGGTCGTGGCGCAATAATTGCCGCGACGACACGTTGACGGATGCAAAGATCGGCTCGCGCCCGCGGCTGGCGGCTTGCCAGGTGGCCAATTGGCGCGCGGTGCGGTCGAGCACGAACAGGCCAAGATCGACAATCAGGCCGATTTCCTCGGCGATCGAGATGAATTCGGCCGGCGAAAGGCGGCCCATTTTGGGGTGATCCCAGCGCGCCAGCGCCTCGAAGCCGGCTATGGCGCGATCCTCCAGCCGCACGATCGGCTGGTACAGAACCTTGATTTCCTCGCGCTCGATGGCGCGGCGCAATTCCGATTCCATGGTCAGGCGGTCGGTCTTGCGCGAGCGCATGGCCGGCTTGAAGATTTCGATGCGGTCGCCGCCGATGCGCTTGGCGTAATACATCGCCAGTTCGGCGTCCTTGAGCACTTCCTCGGTGCGATGCGGCGCGTTCTCGGCCAGCGCCAGCCCGATCGAAGCGGTGATGAAGATTTCACGGTCGTTGAAAGCGATCGGCGCGCGCAAAGTGCGGCGCATCGTCTCGGCGAAGGCGACGATGCGCGCGGGCTCGCGCTCCGACACCAGGATGAGCGCGAATTGATCGCCCGATAGCCGCGCCAGCGTATCCTGCGGCTTGAGCAGGCGCCCGAGCCTGCGCGCAATCGTAAGCAATATCGAATCGCCGACCGCGATGCCGACCGAATCGTTGACCGCTTTGAAACGATCGAGATCGACCATAATCACCGACGGGCGCATCTGCGGGTCGGAGCGCGCATAAGCGAAGGCTGCTTCCATGCGGTCGATGAAAAGTTCTCTGTTCGGTAAACCCGTAAGATTGTCGTGCACGGCGTCGAACAGCAGCCGCTCCTCGGCGTTCTTGAAATCGGTCACATCGGTGAGCGTGCCCACGAGGCGCACGACTTCGCCGTCGGAGCCGACGACCGGACGGGCCTTGAGGGTAAACCACAGATAATGGCCATCGATGGTGCGCAGGCGGAAATCCTGCGTCAGGCGGCCGCGCCGCTGTTCGACGACGCCATCGAGCGAGGAACGGAAACGGTCGCGATCGAGCGGGTGCAGGAATTCGAGCCATTGCGCGGCCGGGCCTTCGAGCACGCCGCGCTTTAGGCCGAGCAAATGCTCGGTTTCGGGCGAGGTGAAAACCTTGTCGGCGGAAACGTCCCAATCCCAGATCAAGTCGCCGGCACCGGTGAGCGCGAGCGCGCGGCGCTCGACGTCCGAGACGATGCCATGGGTGATCCCGCCGGCGAAAGCGTGCTGCATCACGGTAAATCCGATCAGCATGACGATCAGCACCAGGCCGCCAAGCAGCGCAGGACCGATAATGTCGTTGGTGACGACGCCGGTCACCGCAAGGGCTGCGCCGAGCGTCCATACGACCAGCAGCAGCCAGGTCGGGATCAGCAGCACGGCGCGGTCGAAGCCGTGAGTGGACAAATAGATCACCAGCGCCAGGCCAAATACGGCGATGCCGACTAGCGACATGCGCGCGATACCGGCGGCAACCGCCGGATCGAACACCGCAACGGCGATCAACGCGACGAGGGCCGCGAGCCAAGCGACGGTGATGTGGGCGTAGCGCACATGCCAGCGCGACAAATTCAAATAGGCGAACAGGAACACCAACAGCGTCGCCGACAGGATCGCCTCGCCGCAGGCGCGCCAGACGCGCTCGGCGCCGGCCGACATGTCGAACACCTTGCCCCAGAATCCGAAATCGATGCCGATATAGATCAGCACCGCCCAGCCAAGCGCGGCGGCGGCGGGAAACATCACCGATCCCTTCACGACGAAAAGAATGGTGAGAAACAGCGCCAGCAAGCCGGCGATGCCGATGACAATGCCTTGATAGAGCGTGAACGAGTTGACCTTGTCCTTATAGGCGTCCGGCTCCCACAGATAGATTTGCGGCAGCCTGTCGGTGCGTAATTCGGCGACGAAAGTGATGACAGTGCCGGGGTCGAGCGTGACGCGGAAAATATCCGAAGTCGTGCTTTCCTGGCGCACCGGGCGGTCGCCCGAACTCGGCGTAATGCCGGCGATGCGCGATAGGCCAAGGTCGGGCCAGATAATTCCCGAGCCGACCATGCGGTAATGCGGCACGACGATGAGCCGGTCGATCTGCTCGTCGGAATTATTGGTGAGCGCAAACACCGCCCAGTTGGTGTTGCCGTCACGCGCGCGCACTTCAATGCGGCGAACGATGCCGTCCGGGCCCGGCGCGGTCGAAACCTGAATGCGGTCGGTGTCGGTCTTGAGGATTTCGGTGGCGTTGGTGAGATCGATGGCTGGAGCGTCGAGCCGCACATTCACGGCTTCGACGGCGCGCGCTTGCGGCGCCGCCAGCAAGCCAGCGGCGAGCGCGAGCATAAGCGCTGCAGCCGTTACGCACCGTGTCACGATCAAATGAAAACCCAATGTTCCCCGGCCCAGTCTAAGGCTGACATTGTGCCGAATTCGCGGCCTGAGGCGAAGGCCCAGACTGCCCAGGCGCCAAAGCGCGGCTTGCCGCCGGTATTTGTTTGTTTGCGGTATCAAAGGGTTAGGACGATTTTGCCGATATGGGCGCTGGTCTCCATCAGCGCATGGGCGGCAGCCGCTTCCTTCAATGGGAAAGTCTTGAAGATGAGCGGCTTGACCTTGCCGGCAACGAGCAGTGGCAGCGCACGGTCCTCGAAAGCGCGCACGATCGCGCCCTTGTCGGCGACCGAACGGGGGCGCAGCGTTGAGCCGGTGTGATGCAGCCGCTTGACCATGAGGCGCGTGAAATTCACCTCGGCTTTGGCGCCGTCCTGGAATGCGATTTGCACAATGCGTCCCTCAACGGCGGCGGCTTCGTAATTGCGCTCGATATAATCGCCGCCCACCATGTCCAGTATAACGTCGGCGCCCTTGCCGCCGGTGGCCGCCTTGGTGGCCGCGACGAAGTCCTCGGTTTTATAGTTAATGGCGGTGTCGGCCCCTAAGCTGCGGCAGACCGCGCATTTTTCCTCGGAGCCAGCGGTTGTTATGACGCGCGCGCCGAAATTCTTGGCCAATTGGATCGCGGTAGTGCCGATACCCGACGATCCGCCATGAACGAGCAGGGTTTCGCCGGCTTTGAGGTGGCCGCGCTCGAACACATTATGCCAGACCGTGAGATAGTTTTCCGGAACACCGGCCGCCTCGATCATCGGCAGCGTACTCACCGGCATGGCGTGCGTGCCGTGCGCGAGGCAATATTCCGCGTAGCCGCCGCCGATCACCAGCGCCATGACGCGGTCGCCAAGCTTCCAGCGTTTGACATTTGCGCCGAGCGCAACGACGTCGCCTGCGATTTCGAGGCCGGGAATATCGGGCGCGCCCGGCGGCGGCGGATAAAGCCCTTTGCGCTGCATCACGTCCGGCCGGTTGACGCCGGCGGCTGCGACCTTGACGAGGATTTCGCCATCGCCGGGTGCCGGCACGGCGCGTTGCTCCGGCACCAGCATTTCGGCGCCGCCCGGCGTCTTGATGACGATCGCGGTCATGTGGCTTGGAAGTTTTGTCATGAATTCCTCGGCATTTTCGGTGGCGCGGCTTTGTTTAAGCGGGCCATCGGAAAGTGACAACCCGCGCAACCGGCGCTAGATTTTCCGGGTATCGGGAGACCGGCGATGGCAGCGATCGACGACGACGACAGGCCCAAGAAGAAGATCGCGCATGAGATCGGGCAGGATCTAGGCCTGCTGTCGGTCGAGGAACTTGGCCACCGCGTGCAATTGATGCGCGACGAAATCGCGCGGCTCGAGGCCGATATGGCGCAAAAACGCGCCAAGCGCGCGGCTGCCGATCAGTTTTTCAAACGCTAAAAAGCCGCGGCAAAACCGGCGGTTCTGGCTGGAACAGGGCGCGACCGGCGCATGCTTAACGCCTTGTTAAGCTTTCTCGATCATTACTATGAGCGTCCATCTTCATGGACGTGAGTGGCTCCTGTCCACTCTGTTTGACGCCTCCCTGTTATCAACTTTCGAGCCGCCGGCAACGGCGGCTCCTTTTTTTGTGCTTTTTCTGTGCCGTTTTGGGTCAATGGTGCCAGCATCCATCGCCGTTCTTAAGCTTGCCCGGCAACTATGTCGGCAGGTATGCGGCGCGCCCGTCTGGACAGAACGGGCCGCCTCGCGCGATGCTCATGGCTGCACGGGGCGCGTAACAGCTCCGGAGCGCGTGGTGTTCGTTAGGGCCATGCGCCGGTAAGTCGGTTGGGGCGTAACAGTATGTCTGAGAAATTGCTCAATGAGGCGCAGCCGGTGTCGTTCGGCGAGCGGCTCGCCAATTCGCAGGCCTTCGCCGATTTATTCCGCACCGGCATGGCGCTGGTCGAGGAGACCGCGACTTATCTCGATGGCCCGGGCCGCGTTGAATCCAAGAAGCTCGAACGTTCGGCCGCGCTCGCTTATGCCACCGAAAGCATGCGGCTCACGACGCGGCTGATGCAGTTGGCCTCATGGCTTCTGTTGCACCGCGCGGTCAAGGAAGGCGAAATGTCGCTGGCCCAGGCCGACAAGGAAAAGTCCAAGGTCAAACTCTCGACCGCCGACACCCACGATCCCAACAATATGGAATTGTTGCCGGAGTCGCTGCGCGCGCTGATCGAGCGGTCGCAGAAGCTGCAAATCAAGGTGCGCCGCCTCGATTCCACCATTCACAACCGCATTTCGCCCGACCACGTGCCGGCCATGAATCCGGTCGAGCGCCAGTTGGGCTTGCTGAAGGCGGCCTTCGGGGCGGAGAGCGTCTAGTCGCCGATACAGCGCTTCAAATACAAAACCCCGCGCCAGGCGCGGGGTTTTTCGTTGCCGGCGATGCGCCGCAATTACTTCTTGGCGTCGGCCTTTTTCTCGTCCGGCTTGAGAAAGCCCGAGAACTTCTTCTGGAAGCGCGACACGCGCCCGCCGCGGTCGAGCAAATGCTGCTGGCCGCCGGTCCAGGCCGGGTGCGACTTGGGATCGATGTCGAGATTCATGACATCGCCCTCATTGCCCCAGGTGGAGCGGGTGGTGAATTCGCTGCCGTCGGTCATCACGATCTTGATGGTGTGATAGTCCGGGTGGATATCTTGTTTCATGGTCGGGTTCCGGTGGGCGCTCGCGCAGCGCCGAAATGAGTGCAATTTGGCGGGTCTATACAGGACCAAGGCCCACGCGGCAAGCCGCCGCAATTGACCGTGATCCCGGCCGCAAGGCATTGTAATCGTTAAGACTGACGCCACGGGCGGGGCGTTGAGAAAAGGCGTCATGTTGCATGTCGAGTGATGGGCGGGGCCTTGAACCCGCGACAATGGCCGGGAACGGCAAGGCCCGGGTGAAGCTCAAGCCGCTGGCGCAATTGCTGCCCTATATCGGGCGCTACCGCGGCCGCGCTTTGGCCGCGCTGCTGGCTTTAATCGTGGCGTCGAGCGCCACGCTGATCGTGCCGGTGGCGGTACGCCGGATGATCGATTTCGGCTTTTCCGCCAAAGCCGTGCAACTGATCGACAGTTATTTCGCCGTCATGATCGCGGTGGTCGCGGTGTTGGCCGTCTCCAGCGCCATACGCTATTACCTCGTCACCACGCTCGGCGAGCGCATCGTCGCGGATCTGCGCTCCGACGTGTTTGGCCATCTCACGCGCCTGTCGATGGGCTTCTTCGATACTGCCAAGACCGGCGAAATCATTTCCCGGCTCACCGCCGACACCACGCAGATCAAGTCGGCGGTCGGCGCGTCGGTGTCGATCGCGTTGCGCAACCTGGTGCTGTTTTTCGGCGGCGCCGTCATGATGGTGGTGACGAGCCCACGGCTGTCGCTGTTCGTGCTGGGCGCCATCCCGATCATCGTGCTGCCGCTGGTTGGCTTTGGCCGCGCGGTGCGCAAGCGCTCGCGCAACGCGCAAGATACGCTGGCCGATGCCTCGGGCTATGCCAGCGAACTGATCGGCGCGGTGCGCACGCTCCAAGCTTTCACCAACGAGGCCATGGCGGGCAATCGTTTTGGCGCGGCGGTCGAGCAGGCCTATCAAGCCGCGCGCGGCGCCACCCGGTCGCGCGCCATTCTGACCGCGATCGCGATTTTTCTGGTGTTCGCCAGCGTCGTGCTGGTGCTGTGGGTCGGCGCGCAGGATGTTTTGGCCGGCCACATCACGCCGGGCAGGCTGTCGCAATTCATTCTCTATGCGGTGTTTGCCGCCGGCGGCTTGGGCGAACTGAGCCAGGTCTGGGGCGAGATCGCGCAAGCCTCCGGCGCGGCCGAGCGGCTGTTCGAGATCCTCCAGATCGAGCCGCAGATCAAGGCGCCGGCGCATCCCATGCCGCTGCCTAAACCATCGCGCGGCGAAGTGGCGTTTCGCGATGTGCGCTTTGTCTATCCGACGCGCGCCGACGCGCCTGTGCTCGACGGCCTGTCGTTCCAGGTCAAAGCCGGCGAGAAACTCGCGCTGGTCGGGCCTTCGGGCGCGGGCAAGAGCACTATCTTCCATTTGATCCTGCGCTTTTACGATCCGCTGTCGGGCAGCGTCAATTTCGACGGCGTCAATCTCGCCGACGCCGATCCGGCGGATTTGCGCGCGCATATCGCGCTGGTGCCGCAGGACGCCGTGGTGTTCGCCGCGACCGTGCGCGAGAACATCCGCTTCGGGCGGTTGGACGCGAGCGACGCCGAGATCGAGGCGGCCGCCAAGGCCGCGCATGCCGCGGAATTCATCGTGCGCCTGCCGGAAGGCTTCGAGACGCAAGTCGGCGAGCGCGGCGTCACGCTGTCAGGCGGCCAGCGCCAGCGCATCGCGATTGCGCGCGCGATTTTGCGCCAGGCGCCGCTGCTGCTGCTCGACGAGGCGACCTCGGCGCTCGATGCCGAAAGCGAAACGCTGGTGCAGCAGGCGCTCACCCAACTGATGGCCGAGCGCACCACCATCGTCATCGCGCATCGGCTCGCCACCGTGCAGTCCTGCGACCGCATTCTGGTGCTCGACCACGGCCGCATCGTGGAGGAGGGCACGCATGCCGCGCTCTCAGCGAGCGGCGGCCTTTATGCAAGGCTGGCGAAATTGCAGTTTGAGCACGCTTAGGCCTTCACGCCCGCCACCTCATCCGGTTCACCGGAATGCCCGACACCGGGTTCTTGTCCTCGCCGGCATAGACAAAGCCGTGCTTCTCGTAGAAGCGGATGGCGCGGGCGTTTTCTTTGTTGACGAGAAGCTCGATGCCATCGGGTGACAGGCGCTTGGCCTCGTCGAGCAAAGCGGGCCCAACGTCCGTGCCCCAATGTTCGGGCGCGACCACGAGTTGGTCGAGATATTTCGTCGCCGGGTCGACCGTGACGAAGCCGGTCAGCGCGCCGTCGGTTTCCGCGATCACGACATGCGCGACCGGGATCAGCTCCTGCTGCCAGCGCTCGCGCCACCAGGCGACGCGGCCGTTGAAATCGATATGCGGAAAATGGTGCGCCCAGGTGCGCCGCCACAGCTCGATCGCCGCGTCTTCGTCGGCGGTGGTGTAGGGACGCAGGGTGCAGGTGGCGTTCACCGTTCCGTCAGCTTGAACTCGATGCGGCGGTTGCGCTTATAGGCTTCTTCGGTCTTGGCGGTATCGATCGGCTGGAATTCGCCGAAGCCGGCGGCGACCAGATGCTGCGGCGATACGCCCTTGGCGATCAGATATTGCACGACCGCGATGGCGCGCTCGGCCGACAACTGCCAGTTCGACTTATAAGGGCCACCGGTAATCGGGCGCACGTCGGTGTGGCCGTCGACCCGGATCACCCAGGGAATGTCGGCGGGAATTTTCTTCTCGAGTTCGACGATGGCGCCCGATATCTGATCGAGTTCGGTGCGGCCGGGGCCGAGCAGGTCGGCTTTGCCCGAGTCGAAAAGCACTTCCGACTGGAACACGAAGCGGTCGCCGACCACGCGCACGTCGGGCCTGTTGCCGAGAATTTCGCGCATTTTGCCAAAGAAGTCAGAGCGGTATTTGGTCAGCTCCTGAACCTTTTGCGCGAGCGCCAGATTGAGCCTTTGGCCGAGATCGGCGATGCGGGCTTGCGATTCCTTGTCCTTCGTCTCGCTGATGTCGAGCGATTGCTCGATGGCGGCGAGCTGGCGGCGCAGCGCCGCGATCTGCTGGTTGAGGATCTCGACCTGCGAGAGCGCGCGGGCGGAAATTTTCTTTTCCTCATTGACCTGGCTGGTCAAGGCGGCGGCGTTGCCCTGCGCCGCGGTCAGCCCGGCACCGGCGTCGGCGGCGGCGTTTTTAAAGCGGTCGCGCTCGCTCTGGGCATTGGCAAGCGAAGCGCGCAATTGCGCGAGTTGGTCTTCGAGATTGGCTTTGCCGGATTTTTCCATCGACAAGAGCTCGGTCAACTGAGCCACTTGTGCGTTGAGCTGGTTGAGCGCGGTGTCCTTGCCGGCGACTTCCTGCTGCAGATAAAACTGCACCACCACGAAAACCGTCAGGATGAAAATGATCGACAGGATCAGCGTCGACAGCGCGTCGACAAAGCCCGGCCAGTAATTCATGCCGCTTTCGCTGCGGCGCGTGCGTCCTAGCGCCATGACACGTCCACTCGCTTAATCAACGCTCGATCTTTTCGCGCACCATGACTTCCAGCAGCTTCTTGATCTCGCGCTGCTGGTCGGCCTGGCCATCGACCCAATCGCGGATCATCTGCTGTTCGGTGCGCATGTGGTGCACCAGGCCTTGGATGGCTTCGGCGAGATTGGCCATGGCGGCGGAGGCGGCTTTGCCGGAGCCGGCCTGATCGACGGCTTCGCGCAGGCGCTCGATGGCGCCGCGCACTTCGCCGGGAACGGCCGCCGTGGTGGTGTCACCGGCGGTGTCGTAAACCGTGGTGGAGAGCCAGTCTTCGAGTTCGGTGTAGAAGCGGTTCTGCGCCTGGCTCGATTGCAGATCGAGGAAGCCGAGTATCAGCGAGCCGGCGAGCCCGAACAAAGACGACGAAAACGATATGCCCATGCCGGACAGCGGCGCGGCCAGGCCCTCGCGCAGCGAGTCGAACATGCTGCTGGCGTCGCCGCCGGGCTTGAGCCCTTGAATGACATTGCCGACCGAACTCACGGTTTCGATCAGGCCCCAGAATGTGCCGAGCAGTCCCAAGAAGACCAAAAGCCCGGTCATGTAGCGCGACAGATCGCGCGCCTCGTCGAGGCGGGTGGCGATCGAGTCGAGAATGCCGCGCATCAGTTGCGACGACATCGCCATGCGCCCGACGCGGCTGCCCAGGATCGCCGCCATCGGCGCCAGCAGCACCGGCGGGCGGTCGACCGCAAGACCCGGATCGGCGAGGCGGAAATTATTGACCCAGGCGATTTCCGGATAAAGCCGGATTATCTGGCGCACCGCCAAAATGATGCCGAGGAACAAGACGCCGATGATCAGCGCGTTGAGGCCCGGATTGGACATGAAGGCGACCTCGATCTGCTTGTGCAGCAGAAAGGCCACCAGCCCGCCAAGCACGACGAACACCAGCATCCGGAACAGGAAGATGCGGGGCGACGACAGTTTGAGCGGATCGAGTTCTTTGGCCATCGGCTTTCGTACCAGGGTGGCAAACGTTAACGCCGGTGCCGGGCGGCTTGCCAATATGGCATAGACCCAGCCTTAGGAAAAATCAGTTGCGCTTGAATGACAAGATTAACGGGCGGAATGAGTTCAAATTGGGGTCGCCGTCGCCCGAAAGGGCCTTCGCCGACGGCTAAAGGAAGCTCAGGCTTTGCCCGCCGCTTTGAGCACGCCCAGCAGCGCTTTGTGGATGTCATCGTTGCCGGCGACAATATGCCCGGTGGTGAACATGTCTTCGCCACCCTCGATGCCGGAAACAAAACCACCCGCTTCCCGCACCAGGATTAACCCTGCCGCCATATCCCAGGGCTTGAGGTCGCGCTCCCAATAGCCGTCGAGCCGCCCGGCCGCGATCCAGGCGAGGTCGAGCGCGGCCGCGCCAAAGCGGCGCAAGCCAGCGACTTGTTCCTGCATGGCGCCCGTTTCCTTGCGCGCCAGCGCGATGTCGCCGCGTCCGATATGCGGCAGTCCGCAAGCGATCACCGCTTCAGACAGACGCTTGCGGCCGGCGACGCGGATGCGCTGGTCGTTGAGAAACGCGCCTTTGCCTTTCTCGGCGATGAACAGTTCCTCGATCGCCGGATTGTAAACGAGCCCGGCGATGATCGTGCCCTCGCGCTCGAGCGCGATCGAGATAGCGAATTGCGGAATGCCGTGCAGGAAATTGGTGGTGCCGTCGAGCGGATCGACGATCCAGGTATGGCTCTTGTCGGCGCCGTCGCGCTTGCCGCCTTCCTCGCCGAGGAAGCTGTAGCCGGGCCGCGCCTTGATCAATTCGGCATAGAGCGTTTCTTCGGCGCGCCGGTCGGCGGCGGAAACGAAATTGGCGGGTCCCTTGAGCGACACCTGCAGCTTTTCGAGTTCGCCGAAATCGCGCTTGAGCGCGCGCGCGGCCTTGCGCGCGGCGGCGACCATGACATTGAGCAAAGCGGAATGGTGCATAGCAGGGGGTCTGCCCGCGCCGGCGCTTGCCGTCAAGGCCGCAGCGCCACCACGGTCGATAGCCACTTTTTGGCGGCGGCATCGGCGCCATCGCGCACGGCTTGTGTCTGCTTGGCGGCGAAAGCATCGAGTTCGGGGTCGCTACCGCCGCCAGCCTTGGCGATGATGTGCCACTTTACCGCTTCGGTCGGATTGGCCGGCATGCCGCGCCCGGCCATCAATATGCGCGCCAGCCGGTCGGCCGCGATCGCGCTGCCGCGCCGCGCCGCGATCAGAAAAAGTCGGGCCGCCTCGGTTTCGTCCTTGGCAACGCCGTCGCCATTGAACTGCGCGATAGCGAATTCGACCATGGCATCGACATTGCCGGCGACCGAAGCCCGGCCCATCAGCCGCATGGCCTCTTGAGGATCCTTCGGCACGCCGCGGCCTTCCTTGTACATGGTGGCAAGCGCGTATTGCGCTTCCGAATTGCCGGCGGCGGCGGCGTCGCCGAAAAGTTCGGCCGCGCGCTTCATATCCTGCGGGAACTGACGGCCTTGCAGATATAAAAGGCCGAGATCGTAAGCGGCCGCCGGGTGGCCGAGTTTGGCGGCACCGTCAAGCAAACGGGCGCCTTCGTCCGAATTGCGCGCTCCGGCGCGGCCTTCGAAATCGAACATGGCCAGCGCGAACATGGCGTTGCGGTCGCCGAGCGCCGCGGCCTGCTTGTACCATTGCGCGGCCTTGCTGTCGTCGCGGGAGACGCCGAGGCCTTCGGCATAGAGTTCGCCGAGCAGCGTCATGGCCTGCGGATCTTTTTGCTGCGCGCGCTTGGCGGCTTCGTTGAAGGCGGTCACGTAAAAGCCGCGCTGAAAAGCGCCATAGGCGATATCGACATTGGAGGCGGGTGGCGCGGCATTCGGAATGGCCAGCGGATTGGCGGGCTGAGTCGGCGCGGCTTTCGGCAGCGGCGGCTTGGTCTGCGCCAGCGCAAGCCGCGAATAAATCGGCGCCAGGGCGAGCGCAAAACAAAGCGCAAGATAGATCGACATCGCGCGGCGCCAGGCTCGCCTCATGCCGCGGTCTCCGGCAGTTGCAGCAGCGCGGCGGCTTCGGCAATGACGGCGGCGACCGAAGCCGGATCGCGCCACACCCAATCGCCGAGCGCGACGAAATCGGCGCCGGCTTTGACCAGCGGCGCGACTTCCGCCGCATCGGCGGCGAAGCCGACGCAAGGCGCTTCGAACACTTCCGCCCACCAACCGATGCGGTCTTCGATCGTATCGAAGGCCGGGCGCTCGCCGTTCTCATCGGGCTCGCCGAACATCACGTAATCGGCGCCCGCTTCGGCCGCGCTCATGGCGTCATGGCGCGTTTCCAATCGTCCGGCGCCGGCGATCCAGTCCGGCTTGAGCCGGCTAATCGCTTCGCTGAATTCGGCAAGACCGGCCAGATGAGCGCCATCGGCGCCGGCGCGCGCCACCAGGTCGGTATGGCGATCGAGCAGCAGCGCAACGTTACGCTCCTGCACGACACGGCCGATTTCCTTGGCGCGGTTGATCAGCGTGCGCTCGTCGCCAGGCGCCAGGCGCAACAGCACCGCGGCGACATCGCCGGCCGCCAAAGCCGCGGCAAGTTGCGCCGAAAACGCCGCCGCGTCCGCGATTGGCGGCGTGACTAGATAAAGACGCGGCGTCGGGCGCGGCTCAACTTTGTTCGGTCGTGAGGTCATGGTCCCCGCATGGTAGCTCAATCGGGCGAAAGCTTGGCGCGGTGGCTGGGCACATGGACGCACAGCCGCCGTATCGGTAGCATTGCACTTAAGACCTCCGAACGAAGGTCACTGTCAACGAGGCGGCGAGGAAATGCAAAAATCCCGAATTTCCCGAATTTCCCAAATTTCCCAAGCCTGGCGCCTGTCATTGCTGCTGCTTTGTCTCGCCGCTTTGCCGGCTCGAGCGGCCGATTATCCCACCCGCGCCATTAAAATGGTGGTGCCATTCGCGCCCGGCGGCGGCACCGACGTGCTGGGCCGCATTATCGGCCAGCGCCTGTCGGAGCAATGGGGCCAGCCGGTCATCGTGGAAAACCAGCCCGGCGCCTCCGGCGGCATCGGCACGCGCGCCGCCGCCAAGGCGGAGCCGGACGGCTATACGCTGCTGATGGCCTCGACCGGCGCGCTGATGGCGGCCTCGGCGGCGCTGGCGCCGGAAGGCCATTTCGACGTCAATAAATTCTTCGCGCCGATCACGGTGGTGGCGGCGCCGCCCTATCTGCTGGTGATCAATCCGCAGGTGAAAGCCGACACGACCGCCGAACTGATCGCGCTCGCGCGCGAGAAACCCAAGGCGCTATCGTTTGGATCGTCCGGCATAGGCGCTGCCTCGCATCTGTCGGGCGCGCTGTTCGAGAAGGATGCGCATATCGAGATGCTGCATGTGCCCTACAAGGGAACCGGGCCTGCGGTCACCGATTTGCTGGGCGGGCGCATCGACATGATGTTCTCGCCTTCGACCACGGTGCAGGCCTTTGTGGAGGCCGGCAAGCTCAAGGCGCTCGCCACCACCGGCGCCAAGCGCTCGAAATTCTTTCCCAATGTTCCAACCGTGGCCGAAAGCGGCTTGCCCGGCTACTCATCGGTCGGCTGGTTCGGTCTGCTGGCGCCCGCGCACACGCCCAAAGACGTCGTCGACAAAATCAACAAGGCGGTGGTCGCGATCATGGCGATGCCGGACGTCATCGACCACATGGCGAAACTGGGCGCCGAGCCGGAGCCGCAAACGCCGGAGGAATTCGGCCGCTACATCAATGCCGATGTGGCTAAGTGGGACGCGCTGGTGAAAGAGCAGGGCATAATGATTCCGGGCGCGGGGAAATAGCATGAAAGCCAAGCCCCGCGCTGTGCATCCGGGCCGTTTGCTGAAGCGCGAGTTGGCGTCGCGTGCTTTGCGTGCGAGCCGGGTCGCTCGTGATCTCAACGTATCCTCAGGCCGTATCGCGGACATCATCAACGGCCGGCGCGCGATCACGGCCGACACGGCGGTGCGGCTCGGTCGCTATTTCGGCAATGGAGCAAAGTTCTGGCTCGATCTACAGAGCCAGTATGACATCGGCGTCGTCGAGCAAAAGCATGGCGCCGACATTGCAAGGCGCGTGCGGCCAGCGAACGCGGCCTAGCTTCGCCGAAATAAAAACGCCGCGCTGACGAGGCGCGGCGTTTGTCATCTGCGCGCCGCTTAAGCCGGCATCGGGATCGGGCCCATGTCCTTGGGCACCTTGTAGCCCTTTTGCACGGCGGGGCGCGCCGCGATGGTGGTGTACCAGCGCTTGACGTTGGGAAAGTTGTTCAGGTCGATGGTCTGCCATTCGAAGCGCGAGATCCACGGCCAGATCGCGATGTCGGCGATGGAATAGTCGCCGGCGACGAAGTCGCGGCCTTCGAGTTGGGTATTGAGCACCTTGTAAAGCCGCTGCGCTTCTTTGAGATAGCGCTCCTCGGCGTAGGGCGCCTTGCCCGGATTATATTTCACGAAGTGATGCACCTGGCCGAGCATCGGCCCCGGTCCGCCCATCTGCCACATCAGCCACTCGATCACTTGGTAGCGCTCCTTGCCGGATTTCGGCAGCAGCTTGCCCGTCTTGTCGGCGAGATAGATCAGAATCGCGCCCGACTCCATCAGCGACATTCCGGTGTCGGTATCGACGATCGCGGGGATGCGGTTATTGGGCGCGATCTTGAGAAAGGCCGGCGCGAACTGCTCGTCCTTGGAAATATCGATGGCGTGCACGGTGTAGGGCAGGCCGATTTCCTCCAGCATGATGGAAGCCTTGCGGCCGTTCGGCGTCGTCCAGGTATAGAGGTCGATCACGGTTGGTATCCTTCGATTGCAATGGAACTGGGTTTTCAGGGGGAATTTCGGAACATCGGCGGCAGGGGCGCGTTGTTGGCTGGAGTTCCATTAGCAGGAGGCGACCATGAAGCTCAATGTCCTTGTTATTGCGCTGGCGGCGAGTGCTTTCGGCACGCTGGCCGCGAGTGCCCAGACCACCGTGATCGAAGACCGCCGGCCGCCGGCGGTCGTGATCGAACAGCCACCGGCTTCATCGTCGGTGACGGTGAAAGAGCACGGCGGCCTGCTTGGCACCGACACCAAGACAACGACCGAAACCACCGGCGCGGGTCCCTCCGGCGATTGCTCGACCCGCACCGTGCATAAGGAAGGCATCGGCGAAGACAAGACGGTCAGCAAGACGAACTGCAATTAAGGTGTGTAAAGTTGCGTAATGTTGCGTAAAGTCGCGTAAGGGGCCGCCCGCATTGGGCGGCCTTTTTGCTTTGCAGGGGAAAGCTACGCCGCCTTCTTTTCCAGATCGGCTTTCCATTGGCCGAGCGCGGCGAGGCTGTTCATTTTCGCGCGATGGGTAAAGGCGCGTTGCGCGGCGGCGACGTTTTCCGATTTGCCGCCCCAGGCTTTCTGCGGCGCGTGCTGGAGCGCGCGGCCATAGGAGAATGTCAGCGCCCAGGGCAGGGTGCCGAGGCGGTTCATGGCGTCGAGATTGGCGGTGGCCTCTTCGTCGGTCTGCCCGCCCGACAGAAAAGCGATACCCGGCACCGCGCCCGGCACGCAGTTTTTGAGAACGCGCACCGTGCGCGCGGCGACGTCTTCGACGGTGGCGCGGGTCTTGGAGCCTTTGCCCGGCACGATCATGTTGGGCTTGAGCACGATGCCTTCGAGCGCGACCTTGGCGTAATATAACTCCTGGAAAGTTTCCTTGAGCACCCATTCGGTGATCTGCTCGCAGCGTGCGATGTCGTGGTCGCCGTCCATCAGCACTTCCGGCTCGACAATGGGCACGATTTGCGCGGCCTGGCAGAGCGCGGCATAGCGCGCGAGCGCATGCGTGTTGGCGTGGATGCAATCGTACGACGGCATGCCGGCGCCGATGTCGATTACTGCCCGCCATTTCGCGAAGCGCGCGCCGGCCTCGTAATATTTCGGTAGCCGGTCGGCCAATCTGTCGAGGCCGACGGTGACGACTTCGCCCGGGCAATTCGGCAGCGGCTTGACGCCTTCGTCGACCTTGATGCCGGGCAGTGCGCCGTTTGCTTTGATGATATCGACGAGCGGCGTGCCGTCTTTCGCCTTCTGCCAGATGGTCTCGTCGTAAAGAATGACGCCGGAGATATGGTTCTTCATGGCCTCGGCGGTGCGGAACATAAATTCGCGATAGTCGCGGCGATTGTCCTCGGTGTTGGCGGTCTTGATGGCATCGAAGCGCTTGCCGATGGTGCCGGTCGATTCGTCCGCCGCCAGAAGGCCCTTGCCGGGCGCGGTCATGGCTAATGCGACTTTGTTCAATTCGGCGAGATTCATCGTTCTCTCCATTTATTCGTCATTTTATGCGCAACACCTCGACCCCCGGCAAGGGCTTGCCCTCAAGCCATTCCAGGAAAGCGCCGCCGGCTGTGGATACATAAGTCAGCCGGTCCACGACGCCCGCCACATTGAGCGCGGCAACGGTATCGCCGCCGCCCGCTACCGAGACAAGCTTGCCGGCCGTCGTGAGTTCCGCCGCCGCTTCCGCCACTTCGACGGTGCCGTTGTCGAACGGCTCCATTTCGAAGGCGCCGAACGGGCCATTCCAGACCAGCGTTTTGGTGCGCGCCAGCACCGAGACGACCTGCTCGACGCTGCGCGGGCCGATATCCAGGATCATGTCGGCGCTGCCTACCTGGTCGATATCGACGACGCGCGAGGGCGCATTGGCCTCGAATTTTTGCGCCACCACCGCATCGACCGGCAGCACGATCTCGCGTTTATCGGCCTTGGCCTGGTCCATGATTTTCTGCGCGGTATCGACCAAATCGCGCTCGACCAGTGAGCGCCCGACATTCTTGTTGAGCGCCAGCAAAAAAGTATTGGCCATGGCGCCGCCGATGATCAGCACATCGACGCGCTCAAGCAAGTTGCCCAGCAGATCGAGTTTGGTGGAAATCTTGGCGCCGCCGACGATGGCCGCGAGCGGGCGCGCCGGATTATCGAGCACCTTCTCGAAGGCCTCCAATTCGGCTTGCAAGGTGCGTCCGGCGAAAGCCGGCAGCGCGCGCCCCAAGCCTTCGGTCGAAGCGTGGGCGCGGTGCGAGACCGAGAAGGCGTCGTTGACATAGATGTCGCCGAGCTTGGCGAGCGCCGCCACGAAACCAGGATCGTTTTTTTCCTCGCCGGAGTGGAAGCGCGTGTTCTCCAGGCAGACGATGTCGCCGGGCAGCATGCTCGCGACCGCGCGTTCGGCGGCCTTGCCGATGCAGTCGTCGATAAATTTGACCGGCCGCTTGATGATATGGGCGACTTCGGCGGCCACCGGTTTGAGCGAGTCTTCGGGGCTGGGACCTTTGGGACGGCCAAAATGCGAAATCAGGATTACCTTGGCGCCCTTGTCGGCGATTTCGGTGATGGCGGGCGCCATGCGTTCGATCCGGGTGGCGTCGGACACGACGCCGTTCTCGACCGGCACGTTGAGATCGACGCGCACGAGCACGCGCTTGCCCTTCACGTCGGCATGGTCGAGGGTGTTGAACGCACTCATGAGCGGCCCCGGCAGCGCTCGCGCGTTAAAGCAATTTGCCCATCGCGACGGCAGTGTCGGCCATGCGATTGGAAAAGCCCCATTCATTGTCATACCACGACATCACGCGCACGAAGGTGCCATTCACGACCTTGGTCTGGTCCATGTGGAAAATCGACGAGTGCGGGTCGTGGTTGAAATCGATCGAGACATTGGGCTCGGTGGTATAGCCGAGGATGCCCTTGAGCTGCTGCTCGGAGGCGCGCTTGATGGCGGCGTTGATCTCGTCCTTGCTGGTCGCGCGCTTGGCGACGAATTTGAAATCGACCATCGACACGTTGGGCACCGGCACGCGGACCGACACGCCATCGAGCTTGCCGTTGAGTTCGGGCAGCACCAGGCCGACGGCCTTGGCGGCGCCGGTCGAGGTCGGGATCATCGACATCGCCGCGGCGCGGCCGCGATAGAGATCCTTGTGCATGGTGTCGAGCACCGGCTGATCGCCGGTGTAGGCATGGATCGTCGTCATGAAGCCGTGCTCGATGCCGACGGCGTCGTTGAGCACCTTGGCGACCGGCGCCAGGCAATTGGTGGTGCACGAGGCGTTCGAGACCACCAAGTGCGCCTTGGTGAGCTTGTCGTGATTGACGCCGTAGACCACGGTCAGGTCGGCGCCTTCGGCCGGCGCCGAGACCAGCACGCGCTTGGCGCCGGCGGTCAGGTGCGTCGAGGCCTTGTCCTTGGCGGTGAAAATGCCGGTGCATTCCAGCGCGATATCGACGCCGAGATCCTTCCACGGCAGCGTCGACGGGTCCTTGATGGCGGTGACCTTGATAGCGCCGTTGCCGATCGAGATGGTGTCGCCCTTGACGGTCACCGTGCCGGGGAAGCGGCCATGCACGCTGTCGAAGCGCAGCAGGTGCGCGTTGGTCTCGACCGGGCCGAGATCGTTGATGCCGACCACTTCGATATCGTTGCGGCCCGACTCGGCGATGGCGCGCAGAATATTGCGGCCGATGCGGCCAAAGCCATTGATGGCAACGCGGACAGTCATAAATGTCGCTCCCGGTAGCGTGTCACGGCCAACGCCGCGACCTCATATAGTCGTTCGCTTAGGTCTTCCCAAGCTTGCGCAAGGCGGCTTCCGCCACTTTCTCCGCTGTAATACCAAAATGCTTATAGAGGTCCTTGAATGGCGCGCTGGCGCCGAATGAATCTCATGCCGACAAAGACGCCGTCGGAACCGATAATGGCGTCCCAGCCCATGCGCACGGCGGCTTCGACGCCGACCTTGACCGGCGCGTCGCCGATCACGGCGCGGCGCGCGGCTTCGGGCGCTTCCAGCAGCAGTTCGAAACAGGGGATCGACACCACGCGGGCCGCGACGCCTTTGGCGGCCAGCAGCTTCTTGGCCTCGACCGCGATGGCGACTTCCGAGCCGGTGGCGAAGATCGATACCTGAGCTTTGCCCTCAGTTGCCGCGATCTCGTAGGCGCCGGCGGCGCAGCCATTTTTATCCAGCGAAATCGGGGCAAGCTGCGGCAGGTTCTGGCGGGTGAGCGCCAGCACGCTCGGGCGATCCTTGGCCTCGAGCGCCAACTGCCAGCATTCGAGCGTTTCCACCGCGTCGCAGGGCCGGAACACCATCAAATTCGGGATGGCGCGCAGCGCCGCGAGATGCTCGACCGGCTGATGCGTCGGCCCGTCTTCGCCGAGGCCAATGGAATCATGCGTCATGACGTGGATGACGCGCTCGCCCATCAGCGCGGCCAGGCGAATGGCCGGGCGGCAATAATCGGAGAACACCAGGAACGTGCCGGAATAGGGGATGATGCCGCCATGCAGCGCCATGCCGTTCATGGCGGCGGCCATGCCGTGCTCGCGGATGCCGTAGTGGATGTAGCGGCCGGAGAAATCGGCGGCCGACATCGCCTTCATCGATTTGGTGCGCGTGTTGTTGGAGCCGGTGAGATCGGCCGAGCCGCCGATCATTTCCGGCAGCGCCGGGATCAGGCTCTCGAGCGCGAATTCGCAAGCCGTGCGGGTGGCGATTTCCTTTGGCGTCGCCTTGAGGCTTTCTTTCACCGCGCGCACGGCGTCGGCCAGCGCTTTGGCGGGCAATTCGCCGTTCATGCGGCGGGTCGAATTCGGCGCGCGCGGCTCCATCGAGCGCGGCGAGACGCTTGTCCCAGGCGGCATGCGCCGGTTTTGAGCGTTCGCCGGCCTTGCGCCAATCTTTGAGAATGTCGGCGGGAATTTCAAACGGCGCGGCGCTCCAGCCCAGACGTTCGCGCGCGCCTTTGATCTCGTCGGCGCCCAAGGGCGAGCCGTGCGACGAGGCTTTGCCGGCCTTGGTCGGCGCGCCGAACCCGATGGTGGTCTTGCAGGCGATCATGGTCGGCCTGTCGGCGGTTTGCGCCTTCTCAAGCGCGGCGGCGATCGCGGCCTGGTCGTGTCCGTCGATGCGCGAAGCGTTCCAGCCCGACGCCTCGAAGCGCTTGACCTGATCGGTGGAGTCCGAGAGCGACAGCGCGCCGTCGATCGAAATGCCGTTGTCGTCGAACAGCACGATCAGCTTCGACAATTTCATATGACCGGCCAGCGCGATGGCTTCCTGGCTGATGCCTTCCATCAGGTCGCCGTCGGAGCACAACACATAGGTTTTGTGATCGACCACCTCGTTGCCGAATACGGCCGCCATGTGCCGCTCCGCGATCGCCATGCCGACGGCATTGGCGATGCCCTGGCCGAGCGGGCCGGTGGTGGTCTCGATGCCGGTCGTGATGAAATTTTCCGGATGGCCCGGCGTCTTGGAGCCGAGCTGGCGGAAGCGCTTGATCTCGTCGATGGTCACCGACGCGTAGCCGGTGAGATACAACAGTGCATAGATCAGCATCGAGCCGTGGCCGGCCGAGAGCACGAAACGGTCGCGGTCGGGCCACGCCGGATCGGCCGGATCGAATTTCAGGAATTTCGAGAACAGCACGGTCGCCATATCGGCGGCGCCCATGGGCAGGCCAGGATGGCCGGATTTCGCCTGTTCGACCGCGTCCATCGCCAGCGCGCGGATCGCATTGGCCATGGTCATGCCGGCGGGCACGGCGCCCGGCTGCACGTGACCCGATGCGGGCACCACGGCTGCGGTCGACGAGGCGGTTGCACTCATGAAAAAGGCCTTGTGAGTGGGGCTGGATAGCATGTGAGGCCCTTGAGTCAATGTGACGGCGGGGCTTGCGCCGAGCCATGCACAGCCTCACGAAAACAACGGGGTAAACCGTCCGCCAAGCGTTGACGAGGGGATCGCGCGCCACGTAAAGTTCTCCGCCTAAACATTTGCCGCCGCAAGAGTTTTTGAGGTTGGCGATGCGAAGTTTTCGGCATGATTGAACAAAGCGCCATCGATATGGCCGTCAAACGTCTGGCGCTTGCGCTCGACGCGCTCGATGCCGCCGTCGAGCGACGGCATGAGGCCGACCGCGGCGAGGCTTCTCTCGTTGCCCAAGTGCAGGCGCTCGGCATCGACCGCACGCGGCTCGCCAATACACTCGATGGCGAGACCGCGCGCTCGCGCAAGCTGGAAGCGACCAACCGCGAGATCGCCGAGCGGCTGGACGCGGCCATCGCCTCGATCCAGTCGGTATTGGACGGAAGTCGATAATCTTATGGCGACGGTCAACGCCACCATTGCCGGCCGCCAGTTCCGCCTCGCCTGCGAGGACGGGCAGGAAGACCATTTGCTGGCGCTGGCGCGCGATATCGACGAGCGCATCGAGAGCCTGCGCAAGAAATTCGGCGAGATCGGCGACACCCGCCTCACCGTAATGGCGGCCTTGATGGTGTCCGACGAATTGTCGGAGGCCTCCCGCAAGCTGCGCCGCATGGAAGAGGAGCTGGTGACGCATCAGGACGCGCGCGTGCTCGCCGCCGACCGCGCCAAGGCGGCGTCCGATGCCGTGACCGGCGCCTTCAATTCGGCGGCCGAGCGCATCGAAGGCATCACCAAGAAGCTCAATGCCAGCCTCGGCAACGGCGTGGCGATTGGGTGAGGGTGTTTACCTCTCCCCGTAAGAACGGGGAGAGGGGGGTTGCAGCGCCATGGCGCTCACCCCCACAAAGCACTACATTGCTCAGGCGGGGCTGCGAGGTGCGATAGAGCCACATTCCCCGGGGCCTTACGATCCTATCGGGAGCTGTCCCTGGCCGGGCTCGTGGGCTCGGTCACATGGCGCCCACCTACAACAGTAGGTTCCCGGGATCATGCTCTGACGGCCATCGCGGCTCCGCACTTAATCACCACTTCGTCATGGCCGGGCTTGTCCCGGCCATCCACGTCTTGTTTGCTGCGTCAAAGAAAGGCGTGGATGCCCGGCACGAGGCCGGGCATGACGGTTGAGATGCCTGACATCACGGAAATTCAAAAACAAAAAGCCGCAACTCCGCGCTTCTGCCCTGGCGCTGCGCGACGCGTTGCCGGCGGCTGACCGCCAGGCGGCGGCGGAGTCGATCGCCGCGCGCGCGTTTCCGGTGAATGTCGCCGGCCTGATCGTGTCCGGATTCTCGCCGATGAAGACCGAGATCAATCCGCTCCCGTTGCTGCGCAAACTTCTAGAAGCCGGCGCCAGTCTGGCGCTGCCTTGCATCGCTTCGCGCGGCAAGCCGCTGATCATGCGCGCGTGGCAGTTCGGCGCGCCGCTGAGTGCCGGGCAATGGGGCATCCGCGAGCCGACGGCGGACGCGCCGGAAGTCTTTCCCGATATTCTGATCGTGCCGCTGGCTTGCTTTGACCGAACCGGCCATCGCATCGGTTACGGCGCGGGCTATTACGACATGACCATCCGCGGCGCGCGCGCCAAGAAAAAGGTCATCGCCATCGGCATTGCTTTCGCCGTGCAGGAAATCGCCAAAGTTCCCGCCACGACCCGCGACGAGCGACTCGATCTCGTGCTAACGGAGCGTGAGACGATAGATTTTCGGGGGTAGTCGCGCATGATCCCGAAAAGTGGGAACCGGTTTTCGGATAAGATCATGCGCAAATTAAGAGTTTAGTCGAATGCGCATTCTCTTCATCGGCGACATTGTCGGACGCTCCGGGCGCACCATCGTCAACGAGCGCCTGCCGGGCCTGATCAAGGACTGGAAGCTCGATCTGGTCGTCATCAATGGCGAGAACGCCGCCGGCGGCTTCGGCATCACCGAAGTTATTTATAATGAACTGATCGACGCCGGCGCCGACGCCATCACGCTCGGCAATCATGCCTGGGACCAGCGCGAGGCGCTGGTCTTTATCGAGCGCGCGCCGCGGCTGATCCGCCCGATCAATTATCCCAAAGGCACGCCGGGCCGCGGCGCGGCCTTAGTCGAGACCAAGAATGGCAAGCACGGGCTGGTGATCAACGCCATGGGTCGCATTTTCATGGATGCGATGGACGATCCCTTCGCGGCCATCGATCACGAACTCACCGCCTGTCCGCTCAAGTCGGGCGCCGACGCGATTGTCATCGACATGCATTGCGAGGCCACCAGCGAAAAGCAGAGCATGGGGTTTTTCTGCGACGGCCGCGCCAGCCTGGTGGTCGGCACCCACACGCATGCGCCGACCGCCGATCACCGCATCATGCCGGGACGCACCGCCTTTATGTCGGATGTCGGCATGACCGGTGATTTTAAGTCCTGCATCGGAATGAACAAGGACGAACCGCTCAATCGTTTCCTGCGCAAGCTGCCGGGCGGCAAATTCGAAGCCGCCAGCGGGCCTGCGACGCTGTGCGGTATCGCGGTCGAAACCGACGATGCCACCGGTCTGGCGCTCAAAGTCGGCGCGGTACGGCTTGGCGGCATATTGGAACAGGCCACTCCCAACTTCTGGTGACTCTTTTTTCTCTCTTGCGCGACGCGGGGAGGGGAAAAACATTGACCGCGACTCGCCGCAGTGATTCGGTAGGTCTCAGGTGATTCGCCGCTTCGTGCAGAGTTCGGCAATGCGACCCCGGCACGGCGGAACATGAATATCCACGTCAATTCCAACCTCGCGCTGGAGAAAACGGACGACGTGGAGCGCAAGCGCGCCGCGCGCGGCGCCAAGGACCGCACCAAGAGCCACGCCAAGACCCAAGCCAAAGCCGACCCCCGCGCCGAACTCGCCGCCCAATTCATCCCCGCCGGTTCGCGTGTGCTCGATTTGAGCCGCACCAAGACGTTGGAACGCCTGTTGCCGCATGGCTGCAGTTATCAGGGCCGCGACCGCATCAAATGCGATGGCGGCGCGGCTTGCGACATCGCCAGCGGCGATTTCCCGACCCAGGCGGCGGGGCAATCCGACATTATCGTCATGCTCGGCGCGCTCGAACAGGTCGCCGACATCGACAGCTTTTTCACGCATCTTCGTTTTTGCAAGCAGGACGTCATTGTCAGCTACAGCGCCACTGATCTCATACGCGGCGAAGAGCGCGCCGCGCTTGGCTTTGCCAATCACCTGAGCTTCTACGATCTCACGCTGCTGTTCGACCGCTACGGCTTTCGCATCGAATGCACCGCGCCGATCGACGCGCGCCAGGCGCTGATGCGGCTCACGCCCACCGACCGTCTCAAGCCGGTGACCACGTGCAGCGTCGCGGTGGTGTCGTGCAGCGACGACGGCAATTTCGGCGACCGGCTCGGCAGCCACATGATCAATGCGCTGCTGCCGGGCGAGGCGGACGTGCACCATCTGACCTTCCGCACGTTGCACGAGGCGCGCGAGCGTTACGATCTGGTGGTGCTCGGCACCGGCAACAGCCTGTTCCAGCCGCTGCTCGGGGACGACGTGCTCGACATTATTGGGCGGGCCAAGGCCTCGATCGGCATATTCGGCACGCAGTATCGCGAGCTCATGCCGCGCGCCACGCTCGGCCGGCTGATCGAGCGGCTCGACACCTGGTTCGCGCGCACCGAGGACGACGTGCTGATGTATGGCCGCGGCGCCAAGAACGTCGTGCACCTCGGCGACTGGCTGATCGACCAGTTCCCGATGAGCCGGCCTTGCGAGGACGAGCCGCTGGTGGTGAGCGACGACATCCGCGCCGACGACGCGCTCGACCGCACCATTCGCATCATCCAGCGTCACCGCCAGGTCTATTCAACCGGCCTGCATCCGCTGCTATGCGCGCTGACCTCGGCCGAGCTGGTGGCTTATGCCGAGGAGCCTTCGGCGCAAATGCCGGACATTGTTTCCGGCAAGTTCCGCAGCATGCTGGTCGATATTTTCGGGCGCACTTATCCGGAAAAGAAGTTTTTCATGGTCGATCGCGACGCCGTCATCCGCTACAAGGCGCGCGTGCACCGCAATGTGGCCAAACTGGCCGAGCGGATCGACACGATCTTGCGCAACGTGGCTGTAGCAAGCATCTGATCGGGATTTATTTTTCCCCGCTTTCAGCCTATATAGCCGCCGGCATCAACTCATTTGCGAGACGGAAGCGGTTATGGCCGGTCATTCCCAGTTCAAAAACATCATGCACCGCAAGGGCAAGCAGGACAAAGTCCGCTCCAAGGTGTTCGGCAAGCTCGCGCGCGAAATCACGGTGGCGGCCAAGCTGGGCCTGCCCGATCCGGCATTCAATCCGCGCCTGCGCGCGGCGATCCTGGAAGCGCGCGCCGAAAACATGCCGAAGGACAATATCGAGCGCGCCATCAAGAAGGCGTCCGGCAGCGACGCCGAGAATTACGACGAGATGCGTTACGAGGGTTACGGTCCGGGCGGCGTCGCGGTCATCGTCGAGGCGCTCACCGATAATCATAACCGCACCGCCGGCGACGTGCGAACGGCGTTTACCAAGAGCGGCGGCAATCTCGCCACCACCGGCGCGGTGTCGTTCATGTTCGATCATGTTGGTGTCGTCGAATTTGACGCCAAGGCGGCGAGCGCTGACGCCATGCTGGAAGCGGCTATCGACGCCGGCGCCGAAGACGTGATCTCGAACGACGACGGCCATCAGATTTTCACGACGACGGAATCCTTGCGCGACGTTGCCAAGGCGCTGGAAGCGAAATTCGGCGAACCGCGAAAATCGGCGCTGTTGTGGAAGCCGCAGAACACCGTGGCGCTCAGTGACGAGGCTGGCGAGAAGATGCTCGATCTGATCGAGGCGCTCGACGACAATGACGACGTGCAGAACGTCTACGCCAATTTCGAAGTGTCGGACGCGTTGGTCAAGAAGATGAGCGCGTAGTGCCATTGACAGATTTGCGCGCAACTGCCGGCCGCTGTGCTGGCGCTCGCATCCGAGACGCAGCATCCTTCCGTTGTCAATGAAATGCGGCTGTTCGGCCAGTTCGTTGGGTAGTTGGGACCTCGACGTCACCTGGCATGAAGGCGAGCTTATCGGGCGTACCGAAAAGGGCGAATGGCACTTCTGCTACGCGCTCGACGGCCGCGCCGTGCTCGACGTGTGGACGGTGCCGCCGCGCAATGCGCGCGCCAAAGGCGCAGACGGTTATGAATGGGGCGCGACCTTGCGGTTTTACGATCCCACCTTGCGTGCCTGGCGTTCGACCTGGATCGGCCCGGCGCACGGTGCCGTCCTGACTTTTCTAGCGCGCGCGGTGGGCAATGAAATCGTCCTCGAAGGCAAGACCGAAGATGGCTGGCCGATGCGCTGGATTTTCTCGCAGATTACGCCGCGCTCTTTTCATGTGGCGGCAGATGCGCTCGCTAGACAGCGAAAAAAGCTGGACATTGCTCCAGTCGATGGATGTGCGGCGCGCGCTTGCCAAGTAATATCTCAGCGAACCCGTCGAATACCGGCAGGCTGACCAATCCCGCCGCCGCGATGATGATATAGGCGACGCGGCGATAGAGCATGTCGCTGGCGCCATGAAACCAGCGCGCGCCCACCGTCAACAAAATCGCAAATGGCACACCGAACATCACCGCCAGCACAATGGTCTGCGGGGTGAACAGCGCGCTATAGAAATAGGCGACCATCGACAGCGCGCCCTGCATAATGAAATAGACCATGATATTGGCGCGCACGGTGGCCGAACTGTTTTTGCCGCCCAGCCAATAGACCAAAAGCGGCGGGGCGCCGATTTGCGCGGCGCCGCCGCCGAAACCGGCCAGCGCGCCGACGCCGAGCGAAGCCGCAATCGTCGGCTTGCCGTGATAGCGCCAGCCCGCCGCCAGCGTCGCCAGCGCGACCAGCACCAGCACTGCGATGAACCAGCGCAACAGCAGCGGATCGAGATAGACCAGCATGGCCGCGCCGAACGGCAGTGCCACGGCGCCGGCGATGGTGACCGGCGTCACTTCGCGCCAGTTGCATTGTGGCATCGCCTGAATTGCGAATGGCAGGCTGCAGATCGAGTCGATCAACAGCAAGGTAGCCGCGGCGACATGCGGCCCGTACACCGCCGAAACCAGCGGCATATAAATGAGCGCCGAGCCAAAGCCGGAAAATCCGCGCACCAGGCCGGCCAAAGCGGCAATGCCAAGGGCTGCGGGAAACCGCGGGTCGGCGGCGGCTTGCGTGAAAAGCTCGAGGATTTGCGGCTGGGTCATGGGGTCTCAATCGGGCTGGCGGGCCTTCTTTAACAGGCCGGAAAGCGTTTGGCCGGTCGGTTCTGGCCGAGACGCCGCCGGGGGGCTATCAACAGAGCCATGCACCGGCAACCGATTCGCATTCTCGGCATCGATCCGGGGCTCCGCCGTACCGGCTGGGGCCTGATCGAGGCCGACGGCAACCGGCTCATTTACGTCGCCTGCGGCTCGGTGGAGACCAGCGAGCGGGCGAGCCTGAGCGCGCGCCTGGTGACGATCCACGATGGCTTGATCGCGGTCATCGAGCGGCATGCGCCGCAGGAAGCGGCGGTGGAGAACACTTTCGTCAACGGCAATGCGGTCTCGACGCTCAAGCTCGGTCAGGCGCGCGGCATCGCCATGCTGGTGCCGGCGCGCGCGGGCTTAAGCGTCGCCGAATACGCGCCCAATCTCGTGAAAAAATCCATCGTCGGCTCCGGTCATGCCGAGAAGGCGCAGATCCGCATGATGATCGGCGTGCTGTTGCCGAAGGCCGATCCGCAAAGCGAGGACGCCGCCGACGCGCTGGCGATCGCGATCTGCCATGCGCATCATCGCACGAGTTTGTTGATGAAGGTGCAAATGAAAGCCGTTGGGCAATGATCGGCAAACTGAAAGGCATCGTCGAAAGCTATGGCGAGGATTACGTCATCCTCGACGTGCAGGGCGTCGGCTATCAGGTGCATTGTTCGGCGCGCACACTGGCCGCGCTGCCGGGGCCGGGCGAGGGTGCCACGCTGTCGATCGAGACCTATGTGCGCGAGGACCAGATCAAGCTGTTCGGCTTCACCAGCGACGCCGAGCGCGAATGGTTCCGCCTGTTGCAGACCGTGCAGGGCGTCGGCGCCAAAGTCGCGCTCTCGGTGCTGGGCACGCTCAAGTTTCGCGAACTCGCTACAGCCATAGCTATGCGCGACAAGGCAACCGTGTCGCGCGCGCCCGGCGTCGGCAATAAAGTAGCCGAGCGCATCGTGACCGAGTTGAAGGACAAAGTGCCGGCCTTCGCCGACATCGATCCGGCCGCCGTGCATCTGGCAGGTGCGCTCGACGAAAAGCGCGCGCCGCGTCCGGTCATGGATGCGGTGTCGGCGCTGGTCAATCTCGGCTATGGCCAGCCGCAGGCGGCGGCCGCGATCGCCGCCGCTTCGCGCAACGCCGGCGAAGGCGCGGACGTGGCGACCTTGATCCGGCAAGGACTGAAGGAATTGGCGCGTTGAGTAAATTGAACGACAAGGATCAGGAATTGATCGACGCCGCGACGCAGGCGATCAAGCAGCGCTACCGCAACGACTGGCAAGAGGTCGGCGCGGCCTTGCGCACGCGCGACGGCCGTCTGGTCACCGGCGTCAATCTCGATGCTTATGTCGGGCGCGGCGCGGTCTGCGCCGAAGCCATCGCTATCGGCCGCGCGCTGACCGAAAAAGGCGACCAGGGCATCGCCACCATCGTGGCGGTGCGTCACCCAAAGCCCGGCGAGCCCGGCGGCATCGCCGTGGTGAGCCCTTGCGGCGCCTGCCGCGAATTGATCCACGACTACGACGCCAAGGCGCGCGTCATCGTGATGGACGGGACGACACCGGCCGTGACCACCATCGGCGAATTGCTGCCGAACAAATACCGGCGGGGTATGACGTGAGCACCACCCCGCGCCGCCTGATCGCCGCCGAGAAACGCGACGACGACGTCGATGCCAGTCTGCGTCCGCAGCGTCTCGCTGAGTTTATCGGCCAGGAAAAGGCGCGCGCCAATTTGAGCGTGTTCATCGAAGCGGCGCGCTCGCGCCAGGAAGCGCTCGACCATGTGCTGTTCGTTGGCCCGCCGGGCCTGGGCAAAACCACGCTGGCGCAAATCGTGGCCCGCGAACTCGGCGTCAATTTCCGCGCCACCTCCGGCCCGGTGATCGCCAAGGCCGGCGACCTCGCGGCGTTGCTGACTAATCTCGAACCCCGCGACGTGCTGTTCATCGACGAGATCCACCGGCTCAATCCGGCGGTGGAGGAAATCCTCTATCCGGCGATGGAAGACTTCCAACTCGACCTCATCATCGGTGAAGGCCCGGCGGCGCGTTCGGTCAAGATCGATCTGTCGCCGTTCACGCTGGTGGGCGCCACCACGCGCGCGGGCTTGCTCACCAATCCTCTGCGCGACCGCTTCGGCATTCCGGTGCGGCTGAATTTTTATTCGGTCGAGGAACTGGAACTGATCGTCAATCGCGGTGCGCGCGTGCTCGGCATCGGCATGACGGCGGACGGCGCCAATGAGATCGCGCGGCGCGCGCGCGGCACGCCGCGCATTGCCGGTCGCCTGCTTCGGCGCGTGCGCGATTTCGCCCATGTCGACGGCAACAAGGCCATCGACCGCAAAATCGCCGACACGGCGCTGGCCGAACTAGAGGTCGACGCCGCGGGGCTCGATGCCATGGACCGGCGCTACCTCACGACGATTGCGCTCAATTACGGCGGCGGCCCGGTCGGCGTCGATACGATTGCCGCGGGATTATCGGAGCCGCGCGATGCCATCGAGGACATCATCGAGCCGTTCCTGATCCAAAAAGGCTTCCTGCAGCGCACGCCGCGCGGGCGCTTGTTGACCGGCGCGGCCTTCAAGCATCTCGGTCTCGTTGAGCCTACGCGCGATGTGAGCCAGTTCGGGTTGTTTTCGGGAGACGAGGACCAATAATTTTGATTGCGGAGATAATGAAATGGCTGATGAAGATGATCATTACAGGCACGCCGCTGAAATCGTTTATGTCCAAAATCGACAAATGCACGAGTACAGCCTCAAAATGCAGGCGGATTACGGGAAGTGGCTCGTTTCCTCTTTATTGGTTTTGCAAGGAGCTGCGATAAGTGGGTTGCTATTTAAGGGGAGTGCAGGAAATCCGCCGCCCTTTCTTCATGCGATCACTTGGTTCGTTATTGGTGTTGTTTTAGCTCTCGCTACCGGTTTTTCGGCAAGGTGGAATTTTACTTTTGCGGCCCGTCAATATCACCAATGGGCGGATTTTCGCATGTTAACGGATAAGACCTATTGGCCTCAGTCGACCCAAAACGGTGCAGTTGAAGCGACGTTGTGGATCGCAGTGGTGACGGGTATTCTTTCAGTGGTCTGTTTATTGGGCGGCGCGGTGGCCGTCCTCTGTACTTGGCGGTAGCAGAGGCTTTGATGAAACTCGAATATCCGGTTCGAATTGAGCGCTTGGCGGAGAGCGACGGCGGCGGCTATCTCGCCACCGTCCCCGATCTGCCGGGATGCATGTCCGATGGCGAGACGCCGGAAGAGGCTCTGAAGAATGTGCAAGAAGCTATCATTTCCTGGATCGAATCCGCGGAGGAATGGAAGCAGGAGGTTCCCAAACCATCGGCTCCGCTCGCGCGCGCGGGTTGATGGTCCATGAACGCTATCGACGGCAGCCTCAGCGACGGCCGTCACACCCAGCCGGTTCGCGTCTATTACGAGGACACGGATTTTTCCGGCGTCGTGTATCACGCGAGCTACCTGCGCTTCATGGAGCGCGGCCGCACCAATTACCTGCGCCTGATCGGCGCCGACCACCGCGCGCTGTTCGAGCAGGCGGCCGCCGAAGCGCCGGGCTTTGCCTTCGTGGTGCGCCACATGGATATCGCCTTCAAGAAGCCCGCGCATATGGACGACGTGCTCGACATCGTCACCGCGCCGCAAGAGGTGAAGGGCGCTTCCGTCATGCTGCATCAAAAGGTCATGCGCGGCGAAGAGTTGCTGGTCGAGGCGCATGTCCAAGTAGCCTTCGTCTCCGGCGGGCGGGCCAGGCCAATCCCCAAGCCACTGCGCATTGCCATGAAGGCGGACTTGGACGAGGGCCGCGCATAGACCTCGCCGTCATTCCGGGGCGCGCGCCATAAGCGCGTTTACGCGCGTCTTCGACGCGTTATGGCGCGCGAACCCGGAATCCAGCCCAATACGTTGTGCTCGCTTCTGGATTCCGGGTTTCCCGCTTCGCGGCACCCCGGAATGACGAGGCATCAAATCCACTCATCCTGCTCTTCGATTTCGGTCGCAAACATATTGATGTATTGCACCATGCGCGGCCGCGTGCCGCGGTTGGGACTGGCGCCATGCGGCAGTGCCTGGTGCCAGATGATCAGATCGCCGGCGCGCCCGCCGATCGGGCGCGAGCCCAGTGCATACAAGTCCTGCTCGCGCGGATTTTTGCCGGGCGGCAGGCTCTTGAGCCAATCCTCGCCCCAGCGTTGAAAGCCCGGCACTATGGTGAGCGCGCCTTGCTCGGGCGGGGTGTCGGTCAAATAAAGAATGCCTGCGGTTCCGAACGGGATCGGCGTCTTCACGCTCACATCCCAGTGCAAATGGGGCCCTGGAAATTTCCGGCCCTCGCGCTCGGGCACATTGAAGCCGACGCGGTCGGTGGTGACCCACAGGTCGGCGCTGCCCCAAAGCTGGGCGAAGGCTTTGTGGATGCGCGGCGAGCGGCGGTTGGCATCGAAGGCGGGGTGCTGGAAATATTGCACCATGATGCCGTGGTCGCAGGAGCGGTACCAGGATTCCGGATCGTCGGCGCGCGCGCCGAGATGATCCCACAGCGCCGCTTCGGCGGCTTCGCGGCTTGCAGAAGAAACAGCGTCGCGGAGCACGACGTAGCCATGCTCGTGCCAGAAGGCGAGATCGTCGGCCGAGAGAACAGGACTGCTCGCCTCTATTGCTGCGAGCCATCGCTTGATGTCGTCCGGATATTCGGCGCCTGCGACGGCCGCATTAATCCGCGCGATTTGCGACGGCGCGACGCCGCCGGTCGTCGCAACGATCCAGCGCTCGAATTCCTCGAAACTCGGCGCCTGGCGGGCGAGATAATCCATGGTCTGTTCGAGCCCGAGGCCGCTCGCATGAATGACCAGATAGTCGAGATGACGATCATGCTTGCTGGCCGCGTGCGAGCGGCGTTGCTGCGTGGCCATGGCGCGCGCCCAGAGGCGCTTGAGCTGTGAAATGCCGAGCGAGCCGGCCTCACTGGCCGGTGGCAAAGCGGCCTGCGAATTCATGGCCCGGTCAGGCCCGCGACTGGAAACATCTGGATTCAACAGGGTCATGAACGGCGGCTCCCACGCCGCCAATCAAAGTTGAGGTAAGTCGTTACGTCAACCATGCCGAGCATAGGCAATCGACGCGGCCTCCAGACTCATGTAAAGCCCATTCACATACGGGCGGTTTGCCATTAGGGCGTGGCTAGACGGCAGCATGAGAGCAGTCTGCATATGAAAATTCTCTCCCCATGAAATGGGGCAAAGGCTCAGGATCGGGCGGCGGCCAAGGCCATGGACCTGGTGACGGCCCGGGCCCGCGCGGCTATCACCACGGCAACCTCAAGGAAGCCTTGGTGCGCGCCGCGCTTGAGCTGATCGCCGAGAAGGGCCCGGCCGGGTTCACATTCGCCGACGCCGCGCGTTGGGCGGGGGTTTCGCCGGCTGCGCCCTATCGCCATTTCCGCGACCGCGACCAGTTGCTCGCTGACGTGGCGCGCCGCGGCTTCGAGCAATTCCACGAAGCGCTGGCGAAAGCCTGGGACGAAGGCCGGCCCGACGTCATGAGTGGCATGGACCGGCTCGGCAAAGCCTATCTCGATTTCGCCAAGCGGCTGCCGGCTTATTATTCGGCGATGTTCGAGGCGGGTGTGCCGCTCGATACCGATCCGCAATTGCGCGAGGCGAGCGAGCAATCCTTCGCGGTCTTGCGGGCGGCGGCGGAAAAGCTTGTCGCGCTGATGCCGGCCAAAGGCCGTCCGCCGGCGCTGATGGTGGCCTTGCATATCTGGTCGCTCACCCATGGCATCGCGTCGCTGTTTGCCCGCGGCGATGCCGCGCGCCGCGCTTTGCCGATGCCGCCGGAGGAACTGCTGGAAGCGGCCGTACTGATTTATTTCCGCGGGCTGGGGCTCGATGCCGCGCGGTGAGTTCACACTCTCCCCGCATAGGCGAGCGAACGCTCGCCGTTCGGCGAGCTATGCGGGAGGAGACCCCTACAAACCGCCTGTGTCGTTTCCTATGTAAAGGGTCTTGACATTGGATCGGCGCGCCCCCAATAATGTAAATGTTATTTACATTCACGAGAGGTCGACAATGCAAATCCCTGCCATGGACCCCGTCACCGAAAAGCTCGATGCGTTCGGCAAGCCCGCTTGGATCGCCCTGACGGTCCTGGGATTCATGGCCTGGTGGCCGGTCGGCCTAGGCATTCTCGCCTTTACAATTGGGAGCGGAAGAATGGGATGCGGATATCACGGCGGTCACGGCCAGAATTCCAGCCGCTGGCAGCACAAGATGGAACGCATGCAGCGTAAAATGGACTGGATGCGTGAGCGCATGGGCGGCGCCGGCGCTGCTGGCGGTTTCTGGGGCCAGGCGCCCTCAAGCGGCAACCACGCCTTCGACGAATACCGCAACGACACGCTCAAGCGGCTCGAAGAAGAGCAGCGCGAATTCCGTGAATTCCTCGAGCGGCTGCGTTTCGCCAAGGACAAGACCGAATTCGACGCCTTCATGACTGACCGGCGCAACCGGCCAACACCGGACGCCCCGCCAGCGCAAAACTGATCCACGAAACTACCCCCGCAGCGGCCGTTCGCCTTCCCCGAGGCGGCGGCCGTTGTTTTTTCGGCCGCCTACTTGCGCGGCCTGGGCAACCACCGCTAACCAATCCTTAACCATAATCAGCGCTGTTTAGCGGTCTAACCGGGGCTTCGACGCCCTAGTTTGGCCATTCGGCAGGGATTTTGTCCGGTCCAGCCGGACAACGGCAAACGCAAGATTTCGGCAAACTAAAGATTTCAGCGCAAAGGACGTGCCCGAGGATGTGCTCATGAATCCTGCCGATGTGGCACAGTCGGTGCTCCCGCTCACTTCCTCCGACCTCTCGCTGTTCACGCTGTTTTGGCACGCCCATTGGATCGTCAAAGCGGTCATGGTCGGGCTGTTGGTCTGCTCGGTCTGGGTCTGGGCGATCGCGATCGACAAAACGGTGCTCTTTACCCGCACCAAGCGCGCCATGGACCGTTTCGAGGCCGCATTCTGGTCCGGCCAGTCGCTCGACGAGCTCTACCGCACGCTTTCCGCCAAGCCGAACCACTCCATGGCCGCGATTTTCGTGGCGGCGATGCGCGAATGGAAGCGCAGCTTCGAAGGTCCCCAGCGTTCGATCGCCGGATTGCAGATGCGCATCGAGAAAGTGATGCAGGTCACCATCGCGCGCGAGGTCGAGCGGCTGGAAAAGCGTCTGCTGGTGCTGGCCACCGTGGGCTCGGCCGGCCCCTTTATCGGCCTGTTCGGCACGGTCTGGGGCATTATGACCAGCTTCCAGTCGATCGCGGCCTCCAAGAACACTTCACTGGCGGTGGTGGCGCCGGGCATCGCGGAAGCGCTTTTTGCGACCGCAATCGGCCTTGTCGCTGCCATACCGGCGACCATTTTCTATAACAAGTTCGCCGGCGAGGTGAACAAGCAGGCCCAGCGCCTGGAAGGTTTCGCCGACGAATTCGCCGCGATTCTGTCGCGGCAGATCGACGAGCGCGAGTAAGTGCGTGATCGGCAAGATCATGCGCAGGGGTAAATAACCATGGCAGCCAATGCCGGCACGCCAGTCATCGGACGCAGGAGACATCATCGCCGCAAGGTGATGAGCGAGATCAACGTCACGCCCATGGTGGACGTGATGCTGGTGCTGCTGATCATTTTCATGGTGTCGGCGCCGCTGCTCACGGTCGGGGTGCCGATCGACCTGCCGCAGAGCCAAGCCAAAAGCCTCGAGCAGGACAAAGAGCCGCTGACTTTGACGGTCGACGACAAAGGCAAAGTCTTCCTGCAAAATGACGAAATCGACATCGACAATCTGATCCCCAAGCTCACCGCGGTGGCGGATGCGCGCGGCGGCACCGAGGCGCGCGTCTATGTGCGCGGCGACAAGAGCGTCAATTACGGGACCATGATGAAAGTGATGGGGCAACTTTCGGCGGCTGGCTTCCATAAGGTCGCCCTCGTCACCGAATTCGAGCCCGCCTCGAAAGCAAAATAATGGAGTTCCGGACGGCATCGGTGATTTCGACCGGCCTGCACGCAGCCGTGCTGCTGTGGGCGGTGGTGTCGTTTTCCGGCAAGACCTTCGAGGTGACGCCGGCGGAATCGCTGCCGGTCGATTTGATGAGCGAGAAGGATTTCTCCGCCATGACCAAGGGCGCCAAGGAGGCGCCCAAGGCCGAGGTGCCAAAGCCCCTGGTCGAGAAACTAGCCGAGCCCAAGCCGGTCGAAGCGCCAGTGCCCAAGATCGCCGAGAAACAGGAAGTCAAACCCACCGCGCAAAAAACCGCCGAGCCGGAGCCTTTGCCCAAGCCCGATCCGATCGCCGACAAGCTCAAGAAGCAGGACGAAAAAAAACAGGAAGCCAAGGAAGAACCCAAGCCGACGCCGCCCAAAAAGCCTGAGAAGAAACAGCCGAAATTCGACGCCGACAAGATCGCAGCCCTGCTCGACAAGCGTGAGCCGACCCGCAACGTCGCCACCGGCGATACGTTGAATGCGGCACCGTCACTGGGCGCATCCTCCGGCATGGCCGCCAATCTTTCGCAATCGGAGATCGACGCGCTCAAGGCGAGGCTTTATGCCCTGTGGAGTTCCGCCGATCGGCGCGCAGGATGCCGACCAGTTGCAGGTCGTGATCCGTATCAAGTTCAAGCGTGACGGCACGCTCGAGATGGGCCCGCAGGTTTTGACCAGCGGCAGCGGCGCCCGCTTTAATGCCATACGCGACACCGCCGTGCGCGCGGTGCTGATCGGCCAGCCCTACACCATGCTGCGCCCCGAACATTACGATAAATGGAAAGAAATCGATTTCGTGTTCGACACCAAAGAAATGTTCCACGACATTCCCGTGAGATGACCCGTCCGATGACAGACAATATTTTCAATATGAATCGCCGCAATCTGCTGGCACGGCGCCGGCGCCGGAACGCTCGCAGCCCTGTTGCCGCGGAAGGCTTCCGCCGTGCTGCGGCTCGAAATCAATCAGGGCAATGTGCAGCCGATGCCGATTGCGCTGCCCGATTTCGTGGCCGGCTCGCCATCGGAGACCGACGTCGCGCGCAACGTCACCGCCGTCATCACCAACAATCTCCAGCGCAGCGGCTTGTTCGCGCCGATCAATCCGCAGGCCTTTACCCAGAAGATCACCGATTCCGACGCGGTGCCGCGCTTCCCCGATTGGCGCGTCATCAACGCGCAATCGCTGGTCACCGGCCGCATCACCAAACAGGCCGACGGCAGGCTCAAGGCGGAATTCCGCCTGTGGGACGTGTTCGCGGGCCAGCAACTCGACGGCAAACAATATTTCACCACGCCCGACAACTGGCGGCGCATCGCCCACATTATTTCGGACGCGATCTACCAGACGCTGACCGGCGAGAAGGGCTATTTCGACAGTCGCATCGTTTTCATCGACGAGACCGGTCCGGCGACGCATCGCATCAAGCGCCTCGCCATCATGGACCAGGACGGCGCCGGCGTGCGGTACCTGACGCGTGGCGACGATCTGGTGCTCACGCCGCGCTTCAATCCATCGACACAAGAGATCACCTATATGTCCTACGGACAGGGCGATCCGCGCGTCTATCTGCTCAATATCGAAACCGGGCAGCGCGAAATCGTCGGCAATTTCCCCGGCATGACCTTTGCGCCGCGGTTTTCGCCCGACGGCCAGCGCGTCATTATGAGTTTGCAGCAGGGCAGCAACGCCAATCTGTTCGTCATGGACCTGCGCTCGAAGCAGACCACACGATTGACCGATACGCCGGCCATCGACACCGGGCCGTGCTACTCGCCGGACGGCAGCAAGATCTGCTTCGAGAGCGATCGCGGCGGCACCCAGCAAATCTACGTCATGGCGGCGAGCGGCGGTCCGGCGCAGCGCATCTCGTTTGGCGAGGGCCATCATTCGACGCCGGTATGGTCGCCGCGCGGCGATTACATCGCCTTCACCGGCCAGGCGCGCGGATCTTTTTCGATCGGCATCCTCAAGCCGGACGGCTCGGGCGAGCGCATCCTCACCGAGGGCTTCCACAATGAAGGCCCGACTTTCGCGCCAAACGGGCGCGTCATCATGTTCTTCCGCGATCCAGGCCAGGGGCCCTCGCTGTTTACGATCGACATCACCGGCCGCAACGAACTCAAGGTTCCAACGCCGAGCCTGGCGTCGGATCCGGCCTGGTCGCCGCTGTTGTCGTAAGGCAACCGCATGATCCCGAAAAGCATGTCCTCGACTTGATCGGGGATGGGAACCGGTTTTCGGACAAGATCATGCGGGACTAAAAGAGCGTCGTCACCGTGCCATAATTCACCGCTTCTTAACCATGAGAAACGGTTTAGGCAGTCCCGACAGTTTTAAAAGGCCCGTACAACGTTCCATCAAGGTTGATGGAAGGTTCGCTTAACGAACGACCTGCTATCAACGGCCCAGCAGAAATTCGGCCAGTGCGTGAGTATGGAGGCACCGCGATGATCAAAACCAGACTGTTCCTACGCGGCATCCGGCTCGCGGCCGTTCTGGCCGCGGCTTTGGCGATCTCGGCTTGCGCCAAGACCGCGGAAGAGGGCGCGCAAGCCAATGCGGCCGGCCAGGCGACGCCCGGCAGCCAGCAGGATTTCGTGGTCAATGTCGGCGACCGCGTGTTCTTCGATACAGAACTCGACCGAGCTCACCGCGCAATCGCGCGCCACGCTCGACAAGCAGGCGCAGTGGCTGACGCAATATTCGCAATACGGCCAGTTCACGATCGAAGGCCATGCCGACGAGCGCGGCACGCGCGAATACAATATCGCGCTTGGCGCCCGCCGGGCTCAGACTGTGCGGGACTATCTCGCCTCGCGCGGCATCCAAACCGCCCGCATGCGCACGATTTCCTACGGCAAGGAGCGCCCGGTCGCGGTCTGCAACGACATATCCTGCTGGTCGCAGAACCGGCGCGCGGTCACGGTGCTTAACGCGAGCTCGTAAGATTCCGTCATTCCGGGGCGAGCCCTTTTGGCCCTCCCGGAATGATCAATGCCACCCAGTCACAATTTCGACGCAGCCGGTCTTATGCTAGGCCTATGGGCCGATTAACGGCCGCTGGTCCCATTTCATATGATGCATCGATCTAGCCTTCTCGGTTGCGCGACGCTGGCCGCGCTCTCTCTGCTGCTGGCCGGCACGGCCCTGGCTCAGGAGCAACGCTCCTCGCCCAGTTTTCTCGATAATCTGTTCAGCCGGGGCGATCCGCCTTCGCCGCCGCGCCAAAGTGCCCAGCCGCAAGCTCAGCCCCAAGGGCAGCTACAAGGGCAGCCGCGCGACGTCGCGCAGGCAGATCCCAGCGATATGGCCTTGCGGCTCGATCGCCTGGAGGGCGCGCTGCGCCAGCTCACCGGCACGATCGAACAATTGCAGTATCAAAATCAGCAGATGCAATCGCAGATCCAGCGTATGCAAAGCGGCGCCGTAGCACCCGTCACGGCGCCAGTCACGGCGCCAGGCGCGACGCCCAATGTCGGAACCGGCGTTCCCGGTGCGCTACAGGCGCCTCGGCCCGGCAATCGTTCCGACATGTTCGATCCTTCGCAGCACCCGAATGCGCCGGGCGCTCCGCGCGCGCTCGGCAATTCGGCGGTGATTGCCGCGCCCGAGACCGCGGGCAACGCGCCGGCGCTCGGCGCTCCCGGCGGGCGCGATGCCGGCGCGCCGCTCGATCTCTCGACGCTGTCGGGCAATCCGCAAGCGCCGCAACCAGCCGTGCAAACCGCGCCGCAGCCGGCCGCCATGGCGAGCGCGCCGGCGCAAACCATGCAGCCGCCGGTGCAATCGGCGCCCGCGCCCGCGCGCCCTGCCGGCAACCAGCTTGCCACGCTGCCGCCGACGGCGTCGCCGCAGGACGAATACGACATGGCCTATGGCTATGTGCTCCATAAGGACTACGCGCTGGCCGAGCAGGCCTTCCGCGATTTCCTGCGCAAATATCCCGACGAGCGGCTGGTGCCGGACGCGCAATATTGGCTGGGCGAAAGCCTGTTCCAGCGCCAGCGCTATCGCGATGCGGCGGAATCCTTCCTGGCGGTGTCGACGAAATACGAAAAAGCCGGCAAAGCGCCCGATTCCCTTCTGCGCCTGGGCCAGTCGCTGGCCGCGCTCAATCAGAAGGAAGCGGCCTGTGCGACACTGGCCGAAGTTGGCCGCAAATTTCCGCGCGCCTCGGCCAGCGTGAAGCGCGGCGTTACGCAGGAAGAAAAGCGTGCGCACTGCTAGGGCATGATCCCGAAAAGCATGTCCTCGACTTGATCGGGGATGGGAACCGGTTTTCGGATAAGATCATGCCCAACGAAACGCCAGTCTCTATCGTCGAAGCAAAATACCTTTTCTCCGATCTCGAAAATTTTCCGGTGCTGGTATTGGCCGTGTCCGGCGGTCCGGATTCCACCGCGCTGATGATGCTTGCCGCGCGCTGGGTGCAAAGTCTCAAACGCAAACCGAAATTGCTCGCCGTCACCATCGATCATGGGTTGCGCGCGGAATCCAAACGCGAAGCAGCGAGTGTCGCCAGGCTCGCGCGCAAACTTAAAGTGCCGCATCGCACATTGCGCTGGACCGGCAAAAAGCCGAAGACCGGCTTGCCGCAAGCCGCGCGCCAGGCGCGCTATCGTTTGCTCGGCGATGCCGCGCGCAAATCGGGTGCGGCCCATGTGCTCACCGCCCATACGCTCGACGACCAGGCCGAGACCGTACTCATTCGGCTGTTACGCGGCAGCGGCATGACCGGACTGGGCGCGATGGCGCGGCTGGCGAAATTGCCGGGCGACGAGGAGGGCGGCATTGAACTCGTGCGCCCGCTGCTCGAAATTCCCAAAGCGCGGCTGGTCGCCACGCTCAAGGCCGCGAAAATTTCTTTCGCCGACGATCCGACCAACCGCGATCCGCGTTTCACCCGCGCGCGCTTGCGCGGTCTGATGCCGCAATTGGCGGCGGAAGGCCTTGACGCCCGCAGGCTGGCCTTGCTGGCCACGCGGCTCAAGCGCGCGGATACGGCCATCGAAGCCGTGACCGATCAGGCGCTCGATTTTTTGGCGGCGGGTGTGCACGCGCCCGGCGTGATGGCGTTCGAGGCGGCCGGCTTTTTTATCCTGCCGGCCGAGATCGGCTTGCGCATGCTAGGGCGCGCGGTCACGCGGCTCGGCAATGAAGGCCCGGTCAAACTTGCAAAGCTGGAGGCGCTCAAGGTCGCGCTCGATAGTGCCCAAAAGGCGGGCAGCCGGCGCTTTCGGCGCAGCCTGGCCGGCGCGCTGGTCACGCTGGCCAAAGGCAAAATCGTAGTGGAACGGGCTCCCGCAAGAGGCGGCCGCGCCGCCAAATAAGGCAGCCGGTATCCTTAACCACGGCCACACTGGGTCAAGCCAAGCGGCGCAAAGCGCGCTAGAATATGCGGATTCGGGGCCTTTCCATGCGGGCCAGCCGTGCATACATTGTGAACGCAATGAACGTGAAGCCTTCACGAAGTTTGGGCATAAAAACAAACCACAAAGCCGCGGCCACTGAGCGCGGCGGGTAAGGACGCCTGATGAACGCCAATTTACGCAATTTCGCCCTCTGGGTGATTATTGTCCTCCTGCTGCTGGCTTTGTTCACGCTGTTCCAGAATCCGGGAACGCGAACGACCGCGCAGGACATTTCATTCTCGCAATTGCTGAGCGAGGTCGATGCCGGCCGCGTGCGCGACGTGGTGATCCAGGGTCCGGAAATTCACGGCACCTTCGCCAATGGCACCGCCTTCCAGACCTATGCGCCGGGCGATCCGGGCCTGGTGCAAAAACTCTACGCCAAGGGCGTCTCGATCACCGCCAAACCGCTCACGGACAATGTGCCGTGGTTCGTTTCGTTGCTGGTGTCTTGGCTGCCCTTCATCGCGCTGATCGGCGTGTGGATTTTCCTGTCGCGGCAAATGCAGGGCGGCGCCGGCAAAGCCATGGGCTTTGGCAAGAGCAGAGCAAAACTGCTGGCCGAGGCGCATGGCCGCATCACGTTTGAAGATGTCGCCGGCGTCGACGAGGCCAAGCAGGATTTGCAGGAGATCGTCGAATTCCTGCGCGATCCGGGAAAATTCCAGCGCCTGGGCGGACGTATTCCGCGCGGCGTGCTGTTGGTCGGGCCTCCGGGCACCGGCAAGACGTTGATTGCGCGCGCGGTCGCGGGCGAAGCCAACGTTCCTTTCTTCACCATCTCGGGTTCGGACTTCGTCGAAATGTTTGTCGGCGTCGGCGCCTCGCGCGTGCGCGACATGTTCGAGCAGGCCAAGAAGAACGCGCCCTGCATCATCTTCATCGACGAAATCGACGCGGTCGGCCGCCATCGTGGTGCCGGCCTCGGCGGCGGCAATGACGAGCGCGAACAGACGCTCAACCAGTTGCTGGTCGAGATGGACGGCTTCGAAGCCAATGAAGGCATCATTCTGATCGCGGCCACCAACCGGCCCGACGTGCTCGATCCCGCGCTGCTGCGCCCGGGCCGTTTCGACCGCCAGGTGGTCGTGCCGAACCCTGACGTTGTCGGTCGCGAGAACATCCTCAAGGTTCACGTCAAGAAGGTGCCGCTGGCGCCCGACGTCAATCTCAAAACCACCGCGCGCGGTACGCCTGGTTTCTCCGGCGCCGATCTCGCCAATCTGGTCAACGAAGCCGCCTTGATGGCCGCGCGCCGCAACAAGCGCATGGTCACGCAAGCCGAATTCGAGGACGCCAAGGACAAAGTGATGATGGGCGCTGAGCGCAAGTCGCTGGTGATGACGGACGAGGAAAAACTCCTCACCGCCTATCACGAAGGCGGCCACGCGCTGGTCGCGCTCAACGTCAAGGCGACCGATCCGGTGCACAAGGCCACCATCATTCCGCGCGGCCGTGCGCTCGGCATGGTCATGCAATTGCCCGAGCGCGACAAGCTGTCGATGTCGCTCGAGCAGATGACCTCGCGTCTCGCCATCATCATGGCTGGCCGCGTCGCCGAGGAACTGGTGTTCGGCCGCGAGAAGGTCACTTCGGGCGCTGCCTCCGACATCGAGCAGGGCACCAAATTGGCGCGTCTTATGGTGACGCGCTGGGGTCTGTCGGATGCGCTCGGTCCGGTCGCTTACGGCGACAATGGCGACGAGGTGTTCTTGGGCTACCAGGTATCGCGCCAGCAGAGCGTCTCGGAAGAAACCAACCGCAAGATCGATTCCGAAGTGCGCAAGCTGGTCGAAACCGGTCTCGAGGAAGCCAAGCAGATCCTCACCGAAAAGCGCGCCGATCTCGAGACGCTGGCCCGCGGCCTGCTCGAGTTCGAGACGCTGACCGGCGACGAGATCAAGGAACTGATTCTCGGGCAAGCGTCCGGTGCGCGAGTCGATCATCGAGCCGACCACGCCGCGCGGCTCCGCCGTGCCGCCGGCCGGCAAGCCGCGCTCGGCGCCGCCGCCGACCGGCGAAGTCGCCCCGCAGCCGCAGGGCTGAGGCCCCCCGCAAAAACACAGACGCCCGCCGCATGGCGGGCGTTTTGTTTTGTGGGTTTCCATGAGCACCGGCCTGCGCTAGCGGTTGCGCCATGAGACGCCTCCCCCGAACAACCCCCGCCGCGCTGGACGCTTGATGGCTTTCGCCTCGGCGCCTGGACCATTCTGCCGCTAATGCCGGGGCTGTTTGCTTTCGGCATGGCGTTCGGCACGGTGGCGGCGCGCAAGGGCTTTAGCCTGATCGACGCCGTGATCATGAGCGGCACGGTCTATGCCGGCGTCGCGCAACTCATCGTTCTGGAATCCTGGCCGGAACGGCTGACGCTTCCCGCCATCGCCGCGACCGTGGCGGTCACCGCCTTGATCTCCAGCCGCTTCTTGTTGATTGGCGCGTCGTTGCGGCCTTGGCTCGGTTCGCAGCCATCGGCGAAGATTTATCCGGCGCTGTTTCTGCTCACCGAGCCGAACTGGCTGATGTCGATGCGCTATCGCGCCAATGGCGGCAACGACCCGGCCTATTTCCTCGGCGGCGGCGCGGTCATTTATTGCATTTGGGAGGCCTCGACCGCCGCCGGCTTCTGGCTCGGCAGTTCGATCGGCGATCCGCGTGCTTACGGCATCGATCTGGTGATGCCGGTATTCTTTATCGCCATGCTGGTGTCGATGTGGCGCGGCGCGCGCGCCTCGATTGGCTGGATCGTTGGCGGCGTGGTCGCGGTCATCACTTATTCTGTGTTCGGCGGCATGTGGCACTTGATCGCCGGCGCGCTCGCAGGCTCTGTGGCGGGAGGCTTGATCGATGATCGCAACTGACCCGGGCGGCTTTTTCGCGATGTTGTTTGCCATGACGCTTGCCGTCTATGCCACGCGCGCCGGCGGTTTCTGGCTGATCGGGCGCGTCACCATCGGGCGGCGCCTGCAACGCATGCTGGAGGCGCTGCCCGGCGCCGTGATCGCGGCCACCGTGGCGCCGATCCTGCTCGCCGGCGGCATTACAGCCTGGCTCGCCGTGGCCGTGGCGGCGGCGACCATGATCGCGCTGCGCAATGATTTTGCCGCGGTGCTGGCGGGCGTCGCGGTCGCGGCGCTGGCGCGCGGGGCGGGGCTTTAGTCCCTTTATTCCCCTTTGGCATGGTCCTTGTATGCTACTTGTTGAATGTAGCGTGCGGCGTGGGGCTTACGCCGCCAAAACGGGGGCGAAAATGGCGAAATCCGAAACAAAAGTAGTTGTCGATCCGGTTGACGAGAAATTGCCGGCCGTGCGGCTGGTGCCGCTGGCGCTCCAGCATGTGCTGGTCATGTATGCCGGCGCGGTCGCGGTTCCCCTGATCCTGGGGCGCGCGCTCAAACTTTCGCCCGAAGAAGTCGCGTTTCTCATCAGCGCCGATTTGTTCGCCTGCGGTATCGCCACCATCGTGCAGTCGTTCGGTTTCCCCGGGGTCGGCATCAGGCTGCCGGTCATGATGGGCGTCACCTTCGCCTCGGTCGGCCCCATGCTGGCGATGGCCGCCACGCCCGGTGTCGGCTTGCTCGGCATTTACGGTTCCGTGATCGCCGCCGGCGTGTTCGGCATCCTGGTCGCGCCATTCGTGAGCCGGCTGCTGCCGCTGTTTCCAGCCGTGGTCACCGGCACGATCATCCTGGTGATCGGCATTTCGCTGATGCGCGTCGGCATCAACTGGGCCGGCGGCGGACTGCCGAGCTTCGGCAAGGTCGTCGACGGCGTGATGGTGCAGGTGCCTAATCCGGCCTATGGCGGATTGGCCGGGCCTCGGCATCGCGCTGTTCGTGCTGCTGATCATTCTGGCGCTGATCAAATGGGGCAAGGGCTTCGTGCAGAATGTCGCGGTGCTGATCGGCATTGTCGCCGGCGCTATTCTCGCGGCGGTTCTCGGCATCATGCATTTCGAAAAAGTCGGCACCGCGAAGTGGGTCGACATCGTGCTGCCGTTCCATTTCGGCGTACCGGAATTTCACCTGGTGCCGATCGTGACCATGTGCATCGTCATGATCGTGGTGATGATCGAATCGCTCGGCATGTTCCTGGCGCTCGGCGAAATCACCGGCAAGAAAGATCGACGAAGCGGCCTTGACCAAGGGCCTGCGCGCCGACGGCGTCGGCACGATGATCGGCGGCGTCTTCAACACCTTCCCTTACACGTCGTTCTCGCAGAACGTCGGACTTGTCGGTGTGACCGGCGTGCGCTCGCGCTGGGTCACGGTCACCGGCGGCATCATCATGCTGATCCTCGGCCTGCTGCCGAAAATGTCGGCCTTGGTCGAAGCCGTGCCGCTGGTCGTGCTCGGCGGCGCCGGGCTGGTGATGTTCGGCATGGTGGCGGCGACCGGCGCGCGCATCCTCACCGGCGTCGACTTCAAGACCAACAACAAGAATCTGTTCGTGGTCGCGATTTCGGTCGGCTTCGGCATGATCCCATTGGTGGCGCCGGGCTTCTTCAAGCAGTTGCCGCACGAGCTGCAGCCGCTGTTGGAATCCGGCATCCTGCTGGCGGCCTTGGTCTCGGTGCTGCTCAACGCGTTCTTCAATGGTCTGGGCAGTTCAGAAGCGGCGCGTAAAAGCGCGGCGGCGGGGGCTTCGGCAGCCGAGCACGTTTAAGCCGGCTTTGATTATGGCGGCAGGCGCTTACACGCGCCTGCCGTTTGCTTTTGTGCGATAATCGCTGATGCCGCTGCAATCCCGCGTCTCGCCTTTCGGTGAATTATTCGCCTCGCTTGCGCGCGGCACGCTCATGGGCAATCGCGGCGGGCGCTTGCATGGCGCCGGCAAAGCTCTCGGCGCGCGGCGCTGGGCGTCGCGGCAATGGATCTGCTGCGAACTCGAATTCAACGGCCGCCATCGGCAGGTTTGGGGCGACAGTTACACCGAACTGTTTTTCCTCGACGAAGTGACGGCCTTGGCCGCGGGCCACCGGCCATGCTTCGAATGCCGGCGCAAGGATGCGCTGGCCTTTGCGGTTTTGTTTCCTGGCACTCGCAAGGCACCGGACATAGACCGCGTACTGCACGCCGAGCGTCTCGACGGCAAAGCCAAACGCACGCACCAACGCAAGATCGACTCGCGGCCCGACGGCGTCATGATCGCGCTCGATGGCAAAGCCTTTGCCGTGCGCGGCCAAAGCCTGCTGGCCTGGACGCCGTCGGGCTATGGGCAAGTCGCGCCGCGCCCGCGCGGCATCGCGGTCGACATGCTCACGCCGCCGTCGATCGCAGCCGTTCTCAAGGCCGGTTATGCGCCGCGTTGGCATTCAAGCGTGCACTGATCACGGCGGCTCGATCGGCGTTGTCAGCGGCGCCGCCGGCACGCGCCGCGCCCAGGCGAAGTACACAATACAGCCCATAATCACCAACATGAGCGCGACCAGCGCCACGCAGGCCGGCCAGTCGCCGTAGGTCCAGGCCAGGCCGCCGATTGCCGAGCCGGCGCTGCCGCCGAGATAAAAACTGGTCACATAAAGCCCGACTGCGGACGAGCGCCCGGCTTTGGCGGTGATGGTCACATAGCCGGTGGAAACCGCTTGGCAGATCAGCCCGCAAGCGGCGCACATGGCCAGCCCCAGAATGATCAGTGGCAGCGACGGCGCCAGCGTCAGCGCAATGCCGGCGATCCACAGCGCAATGACGCGAACGACAAAGCGCCGCCGCCCAAAGCGCCCGACCGCCCAGCCGGCCCAGGGCGTGAGCACCGAGCCGGTGAGATAGACCACGAAAATGGCGCCGAGCCAGCTTGCCGAGAGATTGTAGGGCGCCGCGGCCAGATGAAAGCTGACATAGGTGAAGGTGCAGATGAAACAAAACAACACGCCGAAGCCGACCGCGAAGGTCGCCACCAATTGTCCGTTGCGGAAATGCGCCAGCATCTGACGCCCCGATGCCAGCAGGCCTTCCGAGCGCACGAATTTGCGCTCCGGCGGCAGCAGAAACGCAACCGCGATGGCGCCCGCCAGCGTAATCACGGCCAGCGCTTCGAACCCCGCGCGCCAGCCGATCAGGTCGGCGAGCACGCCCACCACCAGCCGGCCGCTAAAGCCGCCCAGGCTCGATCCCGAACTGTAAATGCCGGCCGCCGTCGTCGCTTCATTGTGCGGCCATTCGTCGCCGATATAGGCGATGGTCACCGCGAAAATCGGCGGCAACACCAGGCCCTGCACCGCGCGCCAGAAAATGAGCGCCGGCAGGCTGTTCGCCAGCCCAACCATCAAGGTCGGTATGACCAGCGCAAACATTGCCGCCACGATCACACGCTTGCGGCCCAGCACATCGGCGACCGTGCCGGTGAACGGCGCGGTCAGTGCCACCGCCAGCGTGCTCACGGTGATGATGGTGGAAACTTCCGCCGCGCTCGCGCCGAATTCCGCCGACAGCAGCGGCAGCACCGCCTGCGGCGCATATAAATTGATGAAACAGCAAAATCCGGTGAGAAACACCGCGAACTGCCGGGTGGAAATCTTTCGACCTGGGCTTGCGGTATTCATGCGTGGCGAGGACCCGGCAACGCGCTATGCGTGGTGCAAAGCTATGCATCGGTTTTGCCCTCGCCGCAAAGGGCCATGGCGAAGGGGCAGTGCGCCGCTGAGCGCATGACTAACCTTATGCCGCGGCACGAAAACCGCCCGGATTGGCGGTTGAACTGGCCGCGAACGACCCCATGTTTAGCGGGTGGGGGCAATGGCGAGAAACTCCCGCATGCGCGCGCTTACCGTCCAACCCGGAAAACCCAATACGGTTCAACTTGAAGATGTCGCGGCCCCGCCCGAAAGCGACGGCGCGGTGCTGGTGCAGTGCGCTGGCGCTGGGGATTTGCGGCACAGACCGCGAAATTATCGACGGTGATTATGGCTGGGCTCCGCCCGGCAGCCGATCACCTGATCATCGGTCATGAATCGCTCGGCCGCGTCGAAGACGCGCCGGCCGGCAGCCAATTCAAGCGCGGCGATCTCGTCGTCGGCATCGTGCGCCGCCCCGATCCAGTGCCGTGCCAGGCCTGCGCGGCAAATGAATGGGACATGTGCCGCAACGGCCAATATACCGAACGCGGCATCAAACAGCGCAACGGCTATGGCAGCGAACAGTTCCGCGTCGAGCCGGATTTTCTGATCAAGCTCGACCCGGCGCTCGGCAAGCTGGGCGTGCTGCTGGAGCCGACCAGCGTGGTTGCCAAGGCCTGGGAACAGGTCGGCCGTATCGGCGACCGCAATCCGTTCTGGAAGCCGCAGGTCGTGCTAGTCACCGGCGCCGGTCCGGTCGGCTTGCTGGCGGCGCTGCTGGGCAGCCAACGCGGCTACGAAGTGCACGTGCTCGACCGCGTCAAAGACGGGCTCAAGCCGGACCTCGTGCGCGCGCTCGGCGCCACCTATCATTGCGGCGATCTCGGCAAACTCAAGCCCGACATTGTCATCGAATGCACCGGCGCCGTTCCGGTCGTGCTCGATGTCATGGACTGCGTCGCGCCCAACGGCGTCGTCTGCCTCGCCGGCGTTTCGGAGTCGGCCATAAGGTGCGATTTCGATGTCGGCGGGCTCAATCGCAAAATGGTTTTGGAAAATAGCGTGATGTTCGGCTCGGTCAATGCCAACCGGCGCCATTACCGCGCCGCCGCCGACGCACTGGCCAAGGCCGATAAGACTTGGCTGGCGCGCCTCATCACGCGCCGCGTCCAATTGAGCGACTGGAGTAAGGCCATTGAATTGCAGCCGGACGACATCAAAGTCGTGATCGATTTTGACGCGTGACCTCATGACCACCCGCATCGAAGATTACGCCATGATCGGCGATCTTGGCTCCGCCGCGCTGGTCGGGCGCAACGGCTCGATCGACTGGCTGTGCTGGCCGCGCTTCGATTCGCGATGCTTGTTTTGCGGCCATCCTGGGCACGCCCGAGCACGGCCGCTGGCGCATCGCACCCAAAGATCAAAGCGCCAAGATCACGCGGCGCTACCGTCCCAACACGCTGATTCTCGAAACCCGCTTCGAGACTGCTACCGGCGCGGCCACGCTGATCGATTTCATGCCGCCGCGCGAAGACAATTCGCATGTGCTGCGGCTGCATGGTGGGCGAGCGCGGCAGTATCGATTTCCACTGCGAACTGATCCTGCGCTTCGGCTATGGCGCGGTCATTCCCTGGGTGACGCGCATCGATGAGCATACGGTGCGGGCCATCGCCGGTCCCGACATGACGGTGCTGCGCTCCTCGGTCCCGCTGCATGGTGAGAATTTCAAGACGGTCGGCGATTTCACCGTCGCGGCCGGCGAGAAAGTCTCGTTCAACCTGTCTTATTCGCCCTCGCACCAGGATTTGCCGGAGCCGGTCGATGTCGAAGCGAAATTGCGCACGACCGAAAAATTCTGGACGGAATGGTCCGGCAAAAACAAAATCTCATGCCCCTGGGACGAAGCCGTCGTGCGCTCGCTCATCACGCTCAAGGCGCTCACTTACGCGCCGACCGGCGGCATGGTGGCGGCGCCCACGACGTCGCTGCCCGAATGCATCGGCGGCCCGCGCAACTGGGATTACCGTTACTGCTGGCTGCGCGACGCGACCTTGACGCTGCTGGCGCTCATGAATGGCGGCTATTACGAGGAAGCCGCCATGTGGCGCGACTGGCTGCTGCGCGCGGCCGCCGGCAGCCCGCAACAGATGCAGATCATGTATGGCATCCGCGGCGAACGGCGCTTGACCGAATGGGAAGTGCCCTGGCTGCCGGGCTATGAGAAATCGCAACCCGTGCGCATCGGCAATGCCGCGCATAGCCAGTTGCAGCTCGATATTTTCGGCGAAGTCATGGACGCGCTGCATCAGGCGCGCCAGGGCGGGCTGGGCGCCAACGAATCCGGCTGGGACTTGCAGCAGGAATTCCTCCTGCATCTCGAAAAAATCTGGACCGAGCCGGACGAAGGCATCTGGGAAGTGCGCGGCGGCCCGCAGCATTTCACCTATTCGAAGGTCATGGCGTGGCTGGCCTTCGACCGCGCCATCAAAAGCGCCGAGTTCTACAATCTGCCGGGCCCGCTGGCGCATTGGCGCGAATTGCGCGAGCAAATCCACACCAATGTCTGCAAGCACGGCTTCAATACCGCGCGCGGTAGCTTCACCCGCGCTTACGGATCCACCGATCTCGATGCCAGCCTGCTGCTGCTGCCGGCGATTGGATTTCTGCCGCCGGAAGATGCGCGCATCCGCGGCACGGTCGAAGCCATCGAGCGCGAGCTTTTGGTCGATGGACTGGTGCTGCGCTACAACACGGCAAGCGCCGGCGACGGTCTGCCGGCGGGCGAGGGCGTATTCCTGGCCTGTAGCTTCTGGCTGGCCGACGCTTTTCTGATGCTGGGCCGCCATGACGACGCGCGGGCGCTGTTTGAGCGGCTTTTGGGCTTGCGCAACGATCTGGGGCTTTTGAGCGAGCAATACGACCCGCGCCTGCGCCGCCTGGTGGGCAATTTTCCGCAGGCCTTCTCCCATCTCGCGCTCATCAATACCGCGAGCAATCTCGCGCATCATACCAAGCCGGCCGAGCAGCGCTCCGATCACAGCATTACCGAAAGCCCTGCCATGCACGAGGCTGCGCTGTAATCCTATTGACCGGCGCGCACTTGACCGGTTGAGTACCCGCATCGCCGTAAAAACACGGTCAATCCGAGGGAGGTTCTGCGTGCTACTCGATGTTCGAACCTATAAAACCACTGCCCGGCCGCGTTCCGGCGCAACTCGAACTCTACAAAAAATATGGCTACCCGGTGCAGCTTCGCTATATGGGTGAACCGCTCTGTTACGCGGTGGCGGAAAGCGGCGAACTCAACACCTATACCCATGTCTGGGTCTATGCGAGCGCGGCCGATCGCGAGGCCAAGCGCGCCAAGATGGCGCAGGACCCCGATTGGAAAACTTTTTTGGCCGAAAACGCCAAGGCCGGCAATCTGGTCAGCCAGGAAAACTGCCTGATGGTGCCAACCGCCTGGTCGCCACCGATTCCGATGCCTAAGATTATTCCCTAGCGCCGCAGCGAACGCGTCAGGTCGCGGTCAAGCCGGACGGCGGTCCATCGATCGCCGTCCAGCCGCCGTCCACCATCAAGGCGCTGCCGGTAATGTAGCTCGCCGCGTCCGAGGCGAGGAAGGCGACAGCGGTCGCCACCTCGCTGGGCTGGCTCCAGCGGTTGAACACGGTGTGGGCGGCGAGTTTGTTGAAAATCTCCGGCCGCGCCTTGAGCGGCGCCACCAGCGGCGTCTCGACAATGCTGGGCACGATGGCGTTGACCCGCACGCCACGGGGTCCGAGTTCCGAGGCAAGCCCGCGCACCAGTTGAATGATGCCGGCCTTGGTCGCGCCATAGATCGCCAGCCCCGGCTCCAGCGTGGTCGCGCGCATCGAGGAGGTGGCAATCAGGCTGCCGCCGCCCTGGTCGCGCATGATCCGCCCGAAGGCGCGCAGAAAATAAAATACGCCGCGCAAATTTAGATCGACGATGCGGTCATATTCCTCGTCGGAATAATCGAGAAACATCTTGCGCACGTGAATTGCCGGCGTCGTCACGGCGATATCGAGCCGATGGCCCGATTTTGTCACGGCGGCGGCGAGGGTTCGGATGTCGCCGGCATTACCGGCATCGACGACATGGGCTTGCGATTTCACCCGCGTGCCGATTTCGGCCGCGGTGCGTTCAACGCCCTCGCGATTATTATCGGCGCAGATCACGTCGGCGCCGAGCGCGGCCAATGCTTCGGCACTGGCTTTGCCGATGCCGGATGCCGCGCCCAGTACCAAGGCGGTCTTGCCCGACAGGTCGAAGGCGGCGCGATAGGCTTTCATGCGCTGCTCGATGCCGGCGTTATCCATGCGGCAGCTCGAAATATTCCGGATTGAGATCGCGCACGTCGGCGATGCTGGCGCTCAATCCATTGAGATGGGCGGCCATGGCGGCGCTGGCTTGGTCCGGCTCGCCGGCGGCAATCGCCGCCACCACCGCGGCGTGCTCGTCGACCACGCGGCTCATGCGGCCGGGCACCGGCAGCGTCAAGCGCCGGTAGCGGTCGACTTGCGTCTTGACCTGTTGGATCAGCCGCCAAATTCCGCGATGGCCTGCGAGATCGGCAATGGCCGCGTGGAAGCCTTCGTCGGCGGTGTGGAAGCCGTCGCGGTCGCCGCTGCGTGCCAATTTCTGCTGGCGGTCGATCGATTGCCGCAAGCTTGCGGCCTGCGCCGCATCGGCGTTTTCGGCCGCGCGCCGCACCGTGATATCTTCCAGCGCCTTGCGCACCAGAATGGCTTCCGGCAGCGCGGCAATGGGAATGCGCGTCACGAAAGTGCCGGACTGCGGGAAAATTTCGACCAACTGCTCGCCGGCCAGCCGCAACAGCGCCTCGCGCACCGGCGTGCGGCTCACCCCCTGGCGCAACGCCACCGCCTTTTCGTTGATGGAAAGGCCCGGCAGTAGCCGCATCGCCACGATGTCGTCGTGCAGGCGCCGATAGATCAGGTCGGCCGCGGTATGGCTGCGCACCGGCGTAAAGCTGGGCCGTGGCCGTGGCGGCGCCGGCTGGCGGCGGCTGAGCGTCACTGGATAATCCTTTTTCGCCCTGTCCGGCGGGCCTTTCGGCCGCTGATATATTAGTATACAAATATCAGCAAGCGGGCTCAGCCGCAAACCAAGTCTTGAACTTGCCGGCCGCAAATGCCGGTGGCGTGCAAAACAAAAGCGCGCCAGACAACAACAGGGGGAAATACGCCATGCAACGCAGGACATTTATCGCGGGCCTCGCCGGTGTCGCCGGTGCGGTCGCTATGCCGCACGTGCGCCAAGCCGGCGCGCAGACGCCTATCACGCTACGCTTGGGTCACTACTCCGACGTCAAACATCCGGCCCATATGGCCGCCGTGCAATTCGCCGATCGCGTAAAGGAACGCACCAACGGCGCGGTTCAGGTCAATATATTTCCCAATAACGCGCTCGGCTCGCCGCCTGAGATTCTCGAGCAAACCAAACTTGGCGCCATCGACATGGCCGTGCCAACGCAAGGGCAGCTCGACAAATATGTCAAAGCGTTCGGCGCCTGCGAGTTGCCGTTCGTGTTCCGGGATTACGCTCATGCCAACCGGGTGCTCGACAGCGACGCCGTCATGGGCTGGTTGACGCCGCTTGCCGCGCAGCAGGGCTTCGTCATTCTGGCGAATTGGGAATACGGCTTCCGCAACCTGACTACCGCGAAAGTTCCGATCAAGAGCCCTGACGATGTAAAAGGGCTGAAGATTCGTACGCCGCCGGAAATCCAGATCAGCGTCAGCATGGAAGCGCTTGGCGGCATCGTGACGCAAATCGCATTTCCGGAACTTTATCTGGCGCTGTCGCAAGGCGTCGTAGACGGCGAGGAAAATCCGATCGCGACGATCTACTTCAGCAAGTTCTACGAGGTGCAAAAGCATCTCGCGTTGACCAAGCACATCTACAACAACATGATCCATGTGGTGAGCGCGCGCGCCTGGGCCAAGCTATCCAAGGATCAACAGGAGATCGTGCGCGAAGAAAGCAAATCCGCCGGCACAACGATGCGCAAATTGGTCGTCGGTCAGGAAGACGATCAGGTTAAAAAGCTCACCGAGCTCGGCATGCTGGTTACCAAGCCCGACTTGGCGCCGTTCAAGGCCAAAATGACGTCGGCCTATACCAAGATCGGCACGTATATGGGCGCCGACAATGTCGCTAAGTTCCTGGACATTGTCGCCAAGGCCGGTTGACCAGCATAGCATGAACCAGCGCCGCTTTGTTCGCGCGGCGCCGTGCCTTTTTGTGATATCCTCTGTCGGTTGAAATCCGCATGCGCGTCGATATCGACATTGACACGGTGATCGAGGAGGTGCCGTCGCATCCCGCGATGCGCGCGCTCGATGCCGTTGCGGACACGATTCTCGTAGTCGCCGTGCTCGGCGAGCTGTTAGCCGTCATTATCAATGTGCTGGCGCGCGTCCTCCTCGGCGTGTCGTTTTTGTGGACTGAGGAAATCGCGCGCATAGCGCTATCCACGCTGACATTTATCGGCGGCACGGTCGCTTATCGCCGCGGCGATCATACCTATGTTCGGGCCGTGATCGATACTTTGCCGCTCTACGTCCACCGCCGCTGCGTCGCGCTGGCGGACGCGCTGGTTTTGGCCATCGCCGTTATTGCGCTGCTGTCGTCGTTCAAGTTGCTGGCGCTGAACTGGGAGCAGACCACGCCGATCCTCGGATGGCCGGTTTCCAATATCGCGGTGCCGTTGACGGCCAGCATGGCGCTGCTGGCGTTCTATGCTGCCGGGCGGCTGTGGCGCGAACATCGCACATCCGCGCTTGGCGTGACCGTCGCGGTCCTCGCGGTGGCCGTTGTCGTATTTGCGACGCAAGCCATCTGGCGGCCATGGGTCGTTGGCGATACCGCCATACTGCTTTCGCTTGGGTTCTTTTTTGCCTCGGTGATAGTCGGCGTACCGGTCGGCTTCGCATTGCTGCTCTCGACCGCGAGTTATGTTTGGGTCGGCGATATTGCGCCGATCGAGGCCCTGCCGCAGCAGATGGTGAACGGCACTAGCAATTTCATTCTCCTGGCCATTCCGTTTTTCATACTTGCCGGCTTGGTCATGGAGCGTGGCGGCATCAGCCTGCGCCTGGTGCATTTTGTCTATGCCTTTGTAGGCCATCTGCGCGGCGGCTTGCTGCAGGTGATGGTCTTGAGCATGTATTTGGTCTCTGGCCTGTCCGGCTCGAAAGCCGCCGACGTAGCCGCCGTCGGAACCGTGATGCGCGGTATGCTCAAGAAACAAGGCTACAGCAGCGCCGAGGGCGCAGCCGTCCTGGCGGCATCCGCGGTCATGGGGGAAACCGTGCCGCCGTCGATCGCCATGCTGATTTTTGGTTCAGTTACCAGCATTTCGATGGCCGGGCTTTTTATCGGCGGCATCATTCCGGCCGCCGTGATCGCCGTTTGCCTGATGGCACTCATCTACGTGCGTGCGCGCAAGAGCGGCGTCGCGCCCGGAGCGCGGACACCGTGGTCGGTGCGGCTCGACGCCAGCATCGGCGCCATCTTGCCGTTCATGATGCCGTTGATCCTGTTCGTGGGTATCCTGGCGGGAATTGCAACCCCGACTGAGGTTTCCGCCTTCGCAGTGCTCTACGGCATGTTCCTGTCATTAGTGGTTTATCGGGAAATGGACTGGCGGAGTTTTTATCGAACGGTCGTTGATAGCGTGGCGTTGACCGGCATGATTCTTTTCATCCTATCGGCGGCATCGGGATTTTCCTGGGCGCTGACCATTGCTTATGTGCCGCAACGGGTCGTCGAATTGTTACACGGGTTCAATGATTCCAAGGATGTTTTCCTTATCGGCTCGCTGATTCTTTTGATTATCGGCGGTTCTTTGCTTGAAGGACTGCCGGCGCTGAATATTCTCGCGCCGCTGCTGATACCGATCGCCGGCAAGATCGGCATCAGCGAATTGCACTATGGAATGATGCTGATCATCGCCATGGGAGTTGGTGCATTCATGCCGCCGGCCGGAGTAGGTTTTTATGTTTGCTGCGCGGTTGCTCGTGCGCCGCTCGAAGCCGCATCGCGCGCGATGATGCCGTATCTAGTTGTTTTGCTGATCGGTCTCCTGGTCGTAACGTTCGTACCGTGGTTTACGCTGGTGCTGCCTCACTATTTCGGCTTCCGGGGTTGACGGTGCCGGACCGGTGCGGCACGTCTTGCGCCCTGGAGATATACCATGCGCAGCAATGACGGCACCCGGACCGGCGGCGAAATCCTGATCGACCAGCTGGCGATCCATGGCGTGCGCCATGTATTCTGCGTGCCGGGCGAGAGCTACCTCGCCGCGCTCGACGCTTTCTATGGCAGCGACATAGCGATCACGGTTTGCCGGCACGAAGGTGCCGCCGCCATCATGGCGGAGGCGGTCGGCAAGGTGACCGGCAAGCCCGGCATCTGCTTTGTCACGCGCGGGCCGGGCGCCACCAATGCTTCCGCCGGCGTCCATATTGCCCGGCAAGACTCCTCGCCGATGATCCTGTTCGTCGGTCAGGTCGGGCTGCACATGCGCGAGCGCGAGGCGTTCCAGGAACTCGATTACCGCGCGGTGTTCGGCTCGATCGCCAAATGGGCGACCGAAATCGACGACCCCGCGCGCATTCCCGAACTCGTGTCGCGCGCCTTTCACACCGCCTGCAATGGCAGGCCCGGTCCGGTGGTGATCGCGCTGCCGGAAGACATGTTGACCGAGCGCGCCACGGTGCCGGATGCCACCGCCTTCGAGCCGGTCGAAATCGTGGCCCGGACTGACTGATATGAGCCGGCTGCAAAAATTGCTGTGGGCGGCCAAACGCCCGGTCGTGCTGGTGGGCGGCAGCCGCTGGTCGGAACTGGCTTGCGCCGCGCTCATGCGCTTTGCCGAACGCTTCGCGCTGCCGGTCGCCACAACGTTCCGGCGGCAACATTTGTTCGACGGGCTGCACCCTTGTTACGCCGGCGACATGGGCATCGGGCCCAACCCGAAGCTGCTGGCGCGCGTCAAAGGCGCCGACCTGGTGCTGCTGATCGGCGGCCGCTTGAGCGAGATGGCGAGCCAGGGCTATACGCTGCTCGATATTCCCGAGCCGCAGATGAAACTCGTGCATGTGCATCCGGGCGCCGAAGAACTCGGCCGCGTCTATCATCCGCATCTGGCTATCCAGGCGGCGCCGACCGGTTTTTGCTCGGCGCTCGAAGGCCTGCAGCCGCCCAATGAAATTGCCTGGAAGGGCGAGGCCGACATCGCGCACGCCGATTATCTCGCCTGGACCGAAAAGGCGACGCCGCAGCCGGGCGGCGTCAATCTCGGCGAAATCATTATCTGGCTGCGCGAGAATTTGCCGCGCGATTCATTCCTCACCAACGGCGCCGGCAATTTCGCCGGCTGGATTCACCGCTTCTTCCGCTTCCGCCGATTCGCCAGCCACGTTGCGCCGACCTCGGGCTCGATGGGCTATGGATTTCCGGCGGCGCTCGCGATGAAGACGCTCTATCCGGACCGCACGGTCGTGTGCATCGCCGGCGACGGCGATTTCCTCATGACCGGCCAGGATTTCGCGACCGCCGTGCAATATAATTTGCCGGTCATCGTGGTGGTTTCCGACAACGGCATCTACGGCACCATCCGCATGCACCAGGAGCGCGATTATCCCGGCCGCGTGGTGGCGACCGCGCTGAAAAATCCCGACTTCGTCGCCTATGCCAAGGCCTTCGGCGGCTTCGGCGTGCGCGTGGAAAAGACCGCCGACTTCCCGGCAGCCTTTGCCGCCGCGCAGAAGTCCGGCCTGCCGTCGATCATCCATCTCAAGATCGATCCGGAAGCCATCACGCCGGGCATGACCCTCACCGCTATTCGCGAAAAATCGCTGGCCGGCGGCAACGGCCATTAAGTCGCGCCATCGTCGCGAACGAGGGCGTGTATTCATTAATCGGGGCCGGTTGGCTGTTGGTCTGTGTCCGCTAAGTGCCATAAGCAAACATCGCGCTGACTATCTCAACGCGGCCAACACCACTGGGCCTAAGCCCATTTCCTGAGCCAGACCGCTCGCCGAATGCATCTGCTCGTTGTTAAGCATCGCGACCAGTGGGCGTGCGGCAACCGCAAGCCGTTCGACGGCGGCACTGTTGAGCACAATCGATACCACCCGGCGGCTGAGCCGATGGACGAAGCCAGTAGGCTCGGAGTGAGCCTGCTGGTGGGCGAGGTCGCGCAGAGCCGCTTCAACCGGGGGCCAATAGGGCTCCTGTTCCGGTGTCAGTTGGAGTGCGTTTCTAGTGCGACCAATATCGATTGAGGCCGACACCTGTGAATGTTCCGAAACAGCGGGAACAGGTTCATTGGCGGAGGTCGCCGAGAAAGTCGACAACAAGCCTATTGTAGCGAGCACGAACACGCCCGCGTATGCTGTATTTTTCATTTCTAAGAGTTTTGCGGTTGCTTGAAAGGGGTTCGAAGCCGACAGATGACCTCGAACTTGGTCCTCAGCGCGAACGAATTGCGGACGAAATATGATTTTTGAGTTCCATATGGAACCAAATGCCGAGACGAAAAACTGAGACTTTATTTTCAAATATCTGCTTTGGCCGACGTTCGCATCGGGTCGTCGCAGACAAACCACGACAAAAACCCGCTTGTGCTATGGTCAAATCGCCGCGCGCGGCTCGGTTTTTTTTTTTTTTTTTTTTTTTTTTTTTTTTTTTTTTTTTTTTTTTTTTTTTTTTTTTTTTTTTTTTTTTTTTTTTTTTTTTTTTTTTTTTTTTTTTTTTTTTTTTTTTTTTTTTTTTTTTTTTTTTTTTTTTTTTTTTTTTCCGATCAAATGCGCTACGAGAACGAACAGAAACGTTACGAGCATATCCTGGAGGAAAAAAACGGCGAGTTGCTGGCCGCGGTCAAGGAGCTCGATGCGTTTACCTACAGCGTGTCGCATGATTTGCGCGCGCCGTTGCGCGCCGTCGATGCCTTTACCCAGATATTGCTCAAGCGAACATGGCGCTGAGCCTGGCGCCCGAGCCGCGCGAATATCTTCAGCTGGTGCGCGACAACACGGTCCAGATGGGCAATCTGATCGACGATCTGCTGGCCTTCGCACGGCTGGCCGCAGCCTTTGACCAAGCAAGCGGTGACGCTTGGCCCCATCGTCGAGACAGGTTTTGGCCGAGCTGCGGGCGCAGTATGGCGAGCGCGCGGTCGATGCGTAAGGTGGCCGATCTGCCGCCGGTTTCCGGCGATCCCGCGCTGCTCAAGCAGGTATTGGTCAATCTGATCGGCAACGCCTTCAAATACACCAAGCAGTCGTGCCGAAGCGGCTATCGAAATCGGCAGCGACGATGTCGATGGCGAGCGGGTTTTCTTCGTGCGCGACAATGGCGCGGGCTTCGACATGGAATATGCCGGCCAGTTGTTCAAGGTGTTCCAGCGCTGCACCGGGTCGAGGAATTCGAAGGCACCGGCGTCGGTCTCGCCATCGTCCAGCGCATTATCAATCGCCACGGCGGCCGTGTCTGGGCGGACGCACGGTCGGCGAGGGCGCGACGTTCTACTTCACGATAGGGGCTCACGGATTCATGGATGACAGAACGCGCGGATATTCTGTTGGTCGAAGACAATCCCAACGACATCAAGCTGACCATGCATGCCTTCAAGACCGCCAATCTCGGCAACACCATGCATGTTGCGCGCGACGGCGTGGAGGCGCTCGATTATCTGTTCGGCGCCGAGGCGGAAACCGACAAGCCGATACCGGAAAAGCCGAAGGTCATCTTGCTGGATCTCAAACTGCCGCGCATCGACGGCCACGAGGTCCTCAAGCGCATCAAGGCCGATCCGCGCACGCGCGCCATCCCCGTGGTGGTACTGACATCCTCCAGCGAAGAGAAGGATGTGATGCGAACTTACGAGGTCGGCGTGAACAGCTACATCGTCAAGCCGGTCGACTTTGTGCAATTCACGGAATCCGTGCGCGACATCGGCAAATATTGGCTGGTGATCAACCACGCCGAGAGCGTTTAGCGGCCGCGCCGAGCCCGCATTGCGGCGCTTTGCACCCTTGATTTATTCGCATAAATCACCATTCACTCATTCATGCCCTATCGCCGCACCGAGAATGTCGTCCGCCGCCTGGCTGAGCGCGAACAGACCATTCTCGACGCCGCCTGCGCCATCGCCGCCGAGGGCGGCATGGCGGCGGTGCAGATCGCCATCGTCGCCGAGCGCGCCGATATCGCCGCCGGCACCGTGTACCGCTATTTCCCGTCCAAGACCGATCTGATCGCCGAACTGGTCGCGGCGGTCGCCGGCCGCGAACTCGACGCCATGACGGCGGCCGCCAATGCGGCGCCGGGGCCGCTGTCGGCGCTGGCGGCGGCCATCGCCACTTTCGCCGCCCGCGCGCTCAACGAGCGCCGGCTCACTTGGGCGGTGATGGCCGAGCCGGTCGATGCCGCGGTCGATGCCATGCGGCTCGATTTCCGCCAATCGCTCGCTGCCGAATTCGAAGCGCGCATCCGCACCGCGATTGCCGGCAGCCATCTGCCGGATCAGGATGCCCGCGTCGCGGCGCCGGCCATTGTTGGCGCCATGATGGAAGGGCTGCTCGGCCCGCTGGCGCCCTCGCATGACGGCGACGCCGCCGGCTCGCGCGAAGCGGTGCAGACCGTGACGCTGCTGGCGCTGCGCGCGCTCGGCGTAGTCGATGCCCGCGCCCGCGGCCTGGTGGCGCAATGCGTGCTGCCGATTTTATCGAACTGAATTCGTTTAGTGCGCGACGATAATGGCCGGCACCTTGTCGAGCGGCAGCGTCACGCGTTTCACGCCGCGCTCGCCCGTATCGTCGGCGATGTGAAAACCGAGCTCGCCGCACATCAGCAGCATGGTGGCATTTTCCGCCAGCACTTCGCCTTGCACTGAATTCGAGGCCGCGGTCTTTGGCATAGCCGATGATGTGTTTCATCATCAGCCAGCCCAGGCCATGGCCCTTGAGATGCGAGCGCAGCAGAATGGCGAATTCGCCGCTTTTGCCGGTGGCATCGTCATGCAGCCGCACCACGCCGAGCATGCGCCCGTTGGTCTCCTCGATGGCGATGAAGGCCATGGCCGTCTTGGGGTCGTAATGCACGAGCTTGTCGATCATCGCCGGCGCCATTTCGCGCATCGCCGAAAAAAACCGCAGCCGCAGATCGCCGCTTGTCACCTCGGTTAGAAAATCGGGATAGAGCGCGGCGTCCTCGGCCGTCAGCGGCCGGATCAGCACCGCCGTTCCCGTAAGCGTGCGACAGTGTGCCATCGTCCGGCGCGGTCGCTCAGCGGACGCTAATGCGACATCAGCGCCGGGACCGTCATCGTCTCGAAAATGCTGCGGGTGACGCCGCCCAGCACGAATTCGCGCAAGCGCGAATGGCCGTAGCCGCCCATCACAATCATGTCGGCATTGCTATCGGCGGCGTAGGACAAAATCGTCGAGGCCACATCGATGTCGGGCGAGGTGATGCGCTTGAGATTGACGTCCAGCCCATGGCGCGCGAGATGCTTGGCGAGATCGACGCCGGGCGCTTCGTCGCTTTTAAAATGCTTGGTGGTGACGATGACGATTTCCACCAGCTTGGCCTTTTGCAAAATCGGAATCGAATCGGCGACCGCGCGCGTGGCGGCGCGGCTGCCGTCCCAGCACACCATGACGCGATCGAGCTTGAGGCCGGCTTTCTGAATGAACGGCACGAAAATCACCGGCCGGCCGGATTCAAACAGCACGCCTTCATCCACCACTTCGTCGGGGGCGGCGTTGTTGCCGTCGGGCTGGCCGACGATGGCGAGATCGAAGCGCCGCGCCAGGCGGCCGAGCTGGTCGGCGGCGCCCGATATGCCGGTCGAGATGATGCGGGTCTCGGCCGAAACGCCGGCGAGCTTGGCCGCCTCTTCGAAATGCGCCACCGCGTCGCGCGCCTTTTTGTCGGATTGCGTGCGCTGGGTTTCGATGAATTCGGGCGGGATGCCGCCCATCACCATGCCCGGAATGACCGGCTCGAAGGCAAAGGCGACGCCGAGCACATGCGCTTCGAAGGTATTCGCTACCGTGATGGCATAATCGCCGGCCGGGTCGTGCTTGCCGAGCCCAAGATTGACGATGATATCCTTGATCATGAGGCTAATCTCCGGATCGGCGCGCCAAAAGGCGCGGCCGTTCTGTGATGCCCGCCGCCCCCCGACGTGGCTAAATAATGCTGACGGTTACGCTACTTTTTTTTGCCCTCGGCGTCGAATTGTTTGAGATAGGCCCACAGGTCGCCGGCTTCCTTCTCGTTCTTGATGCCGGGGAAGATCATCTTGGTGCCCGGAATCTTGGCGCGCGGATCCTTGATGTATTCGAGGAATGTCGCCTGGCTCCAGACGATGCCGGAATTCTTGTTCGCGTCGGAATAGTTGTAATCGGCGGCCGTGCCCGAATGGCGCCCGTCAATGCCGTTGAGTTCGGGGCCGACTTTGTTCTTGGCGCCTTCGCCGATGGAATGGCAGGGGAAGCACTTCTTGAAGGACTGCTCGCCGGCGGCCGCATCCTGGGCCTGCGCGCCAACCGCTAACAAGCTTTGCGCCATGACGCCCAATACCATCGCCGCCAATGCCAATGCTGCTTTCACGTTTCCACTCCTTTGTGGCCGGTCTTTTTTATAGCCCCAGGGGTTTTTGGCAGGGCTTTGTATCCGGCGTCAAATGGCTGATAACCTGTAAGACAACGAAATACGACAAGAAAAGCGGGGTTGCCAGAATGTCGGTGCGGATGCCGCAAGCGGACGGCTCGGTGTTGGCCAGGCGCGAGGCCATCGTCACGGCCTTGCGCGCCATCGTGCCGGGCGAGGGCGTGATCGCCGCCGAGCGCCGGAAATGCGCCCGTTCGAGAGCGACGGGCTGACCGCCTATCGCCAGCTGCCCATGGTCGTGGTGCTGCCCGAGACCACCGCGCAGGTGTCGCCAGGTGCTGCGCCTATTGCCACGAGCGAGGGCATCAAGGTGGTGCCGCGCGGCGCCGGCACCTCGCTGTCGGGCGGCGCGCTGCCGCTGGAGGACGGCGTGCTGCTCGGCATGGCCAAGTTCAACCGCATCCGCGACATCGATTTCGACAACCGCGTCGCCGTGGTGGAGCCGGGCGTCACCAATCTTGCGGTGAGCAACGCGGTCGCCCATGCCGGCTTCTATTACGCGCCCGATCCGTCCTCGCAGATCGCCTGCACCATCGGCGGCAATGTCGCGGAAAATTCCGGCGGCGTGCATTGCCTGAAATACGGCATGACCACCAACAATGTGCTGGGCTGCGAAGATCGTGCTGATGAGCGGCGAGGTGCTTCGCCTGGGCGGCAAGCATCTCGACGCCGAAGGCTATGATCTGCTGGGCCTGATCACCGGCTCGGAAGGGCTGCTCGGCGTCGTCACCGAAGTGACCGTGCGCATTTTGCAAAAAGCCGAAACCGCAGCGCGCCGTGCTGATCGGCTTTCCGACTTCCGAGGACGCCGGCGCCTGCGTGTCCGCGATCATCGGCGCCGGCATCATTCCCGGCGGCATGGAGATGATGGACCGGCCCGCGATCCACGCCGTCGAGGAATTCGTCCATGCCGGCTATCCGCTCGATGTCGAGGCGCTGCTGATCGTCGAACTCGACGGCCCCGCGGCGGAAGTCGATCATCTGATCGAGCGCGTCGAGAAAATCGCCAAGCGAATGCCATGCGACGACCGTGCCGCGTGTCCGACTTCGGAAGACGAGCGGCTGCTGTTCTGGGCCGGGCGCAAGGCGGCGTTCCCGGCGGTCGGGCGCATCTCGCCGGATTATTACTGCATGGACGGCACCATCCCGCGCGCGCGGCTGCCGGAAGTGCTGGCGGCGATGAAGCGAAATGTCGGCGCATTACGGCTTGCGCGTCGCCAATGTGTTTCACGCCGGCGACGGCAATCTGCATCCGCTGATCCTCTACGACGCCAACAAGCCGGGCGAGCTCGAGCGCGCCGAAGATTTCGGCGCCGATATCCTCAAGCTCTGCGTCGAGGTCGGCGGCGTGCTTGACCGGCGAGCACGGCGTCGGCGTCGAGAAGCGCGACCTGATGCCGGTGATGTTCTCCGAAATCGATCTCGACGCCGCAGCAGCGCGTCAAATGCGCCTTCGATGAGAAGGGCCTGCTCAATCCCGGCAAGGTGTTCCCGGTGCTGCACCGCTGCGCCGAATTGGGCCGCATGCACATCTCCGGCGGCAAGCTGCCGTTCCCGGATATTCCGCGGTTTTGAGCTGCAGTCTGATCCCGAAAGGTGCGGTACTCGAGTTTTCGGAAACGATCTGCGTGAATTGGACTTAAATGACTGACATCCTCAAACCCCGCGACGCCAAAGAGGTCGAGGACGCCGTTCTCTGGGCGCTCGGTAACGACAAGGCGTTGGAAGTCGTCGGCCACGGCACCAAGCGCGCCATCGGCCGCCCCAGCCAGACCGACATGACGCTCGATTTGTCGGGACTCTACGGGCGTGACCCTGTACGAGCCGGCCGAATTGGTGCTGTCCGCGCGCGCCGGTACGCCGCTGGCCGAAATCGAGGCTTTGCTCGATAAAAATAACCAGCAGCTCGCCTTCGAGCCGATGGATTACGGCCCGCTGCTTGGCCTTGCGCCGGGCCAAGGCACCATCGGCGGCACGATCGCGGCCAATCTCTCCGGTCCGCGCCGTATCAAGGCGGGCGCCGCGCGCGACCATTTTCTCGGCGTCACGGCGGTGACCGGGCGCGGCGAAACCATCAAATCGGGCGGCCGCGTCGTGAAAAACGTCACCGGCTACGACATGTGCAAAGTTTTGGCGGGTTCCTGGGGCACGCTCGCCGCCATGACCGATGTCACCATCAAGGTGCTGCCCAAGCCGGAGACGCAAGGCAGCGTCGTTGTCGAGGGTCTCGACGATGCGCACGCCGCGCAGGCAATGTCGGCGGCGCTTGGTTCGGCTTGCGACGTGTCGGGCGCTGCCCATCTGCCCGACCACGTGGCGTCCTATTTCGACGGACTGCCGGGCGCGCAAGCCGCCACCGTGCTGCGGCTGGAAGGCGTCGCGCCTTCGGTTGCGCACCGCGAAGCCGCGCTGGCGCGGCTCTTGAAAAATTTCGGCCCCGTGACGCTGCTCGATGAATCGCAATCGCGCGCGCTCTGGCTCAGCGTGCGGCAGGTCAAACCCTTTGCCGCGCCGGCCGCGCGCGACCGCCCGCTGTGGCGGATTTCGACCGCGCCCAGCAAAGGCCACGAGATCGCGGCCGCGCTCACGCCGGCGGCGCAGATGTATTACGATTGGGGCGGCGGACTGGTATGGGTGGCGATGCCGTTTGCCGATGAGCCGGACGCCGCTTCGATCCGCGCCGTCGTCAAGAATCTCGGCGGCCACGCCACGCTGGTGCGCGCGCCAGCCTCGTTGCGCGCCGCGCTCGATGTGTTCGAGCCGCAAGACGCCGGGCTTCGCGCGCTGAGCAAACGCGTCAAGGACGGCTTCGATCCCAAAGGCGTGCTCAATCCCGGCCGTATGTGGGCAGGCGTTTAAGGTCATCGCGATGAGCCAGGTAATATCCATCGACGATATTTTCGACGCGCTGCAGGACCTGCGCGCGCGCCGCCCGCTGGTGCACAACATCACCAATTATGTGGCGATGACGCTGAGCGCCAATGTGCTGCTGGCGCTCGGCGCTTCGCCCGCCATGGTGCATGCCGCTGAGGAAGTCGAGGATTTCGTCGCCATCTCGGATGCGCTCGCCGTCAATATCGGCACGCTGTCGCCCGATTGGGTCAAGTCGATGAAGCTCGCCATCGCGCGCGCCAATAAACTCGGCAAGCCCTGGGTGCTCGATCCCGTCGGCTGCGGCGCCACGCCCTACCGCACCGGCGTCGCGGTCGAACTTGCCGGCATGCGGCCCAGCGTCATTCGCGGCAATGCCAGCGAGATCATGTCGCTCGCCGGGCAAACGGGAAAGGCCGGCAAGGGCGTCGATTCGCTCAGCGCCGCCGAAGACGCCGTCGGCGCCGCCGCCGCGCTGGCGAAGCAAACCGGCGCCGTGGTCGCGGTCACCGGCGCGGTCGATTACGTCACCGACGGCCAAAGCCAAATCGCGGTGCATGCCGGGCATGCCTTGATGCCGCTGTCGACGGCGCTCGGCTGCGCGCTCAGCGCGGTGACGGCCGCTTTTGCCGCAGTGCGCCCGCCCAAAGCCGCGACGGTGGCCGCGCTCGCGGTGTTCGGCGCCGCCGGTTCCGCCGCCGCGCAAAATCTGCGCGGGCCCGGCCATCTGCCGGCCGAGATTTGCGACGCCCTTTACGCCATGGACCGCGACACGCTGGTTCGCTTTGCCAGGCTGACAGGTTAGAAGCCTCCATGCAGACCAGTTTCACCCTCGCGCAACTCGCCGACCCGCAAACTTATGCTTCGGAAAAAATCCTGCGCGCCTGCGTGCATTGCGGTTTCTGCACCGCCACCTGTCCGACCTATGTGCTGCTTGGCGATGAACTCAATTCGCCGCGCGGGCGCATTTACCTGGTCAAGGAAATGCTCGAGCAGGATCAGCCGGCCACCAAAGAAGTCGTCAAACATATCGACCGCTGCCTGTCGTGCCTGGCCTGCATGACGACGTGCCCGTCCGGCGTGAATTACATGCATCTGGTCGATCACGCCCGTGACCATATCGAGAAAACCTATAAGCGCCCGCTGTTCGAGCGCGCCTTGCGCGCGCTGCTGGCGCGCGTGCTCACCGATCCGGCGCTGTTCCGGACGGCTGTGGTCGCCGGGCTGATCGGCAAACCATTCGCGCCGGTGTTCAATATGCTGGGCCTCACCCGGCTGGCGGCGATGCTGCGGTTGTCGCCGCGCGGCAAGCTGGCGCCGCCAGGCGATCGCACCGGCAAGGTCCACGCTGCCATAGGCACCAAGCGCGGGCGCGTCGCGCTGTTGTCCGGCTGCATCGGTCCGGTGCTGGCGCCTTCGACCAACGACGCCGCCATCCGCTTGCTCAACCGCCATGGCATCGAAGTGGTCGTCGCCAAGGGCGAAGCCTGCTGCGGCTCGCTGGTGCATCACATGGGCCGCGAGGAACAAGCTTTGGCGCAGGCGCGCAACAATATCGACGCCTGGACGCGCGAGATCGAAGCCGGCGGCCTCGACGCCATCCTGATCACGGTGTCGGGCTGCGGCACCACGATCAAGGATTACGGTTTCATGCTGCGCACCGATCCGGTCTATGCGCCCAAGGCCGCGCGCGTCTCAGCGCTTGCCAAGGATGTCACCGAATATCTCGCCGCGCTCGAATTGAAAGGCGCGCCGGCGCCGATCGCGCTAACCGTCGCCTATCATTCCGCCTGCTCGCTGCAGCACGGCCAGCAGATCACACATCAGCCCAAACAATTGCTGGCCAAGTTCGGCTTCACGGTCAAAGACGTGCCGGAGGGCCATCTGTGCTGCGGCTCGGCCGGCACCTACAACATCCTCCAGCCGGCGCTGGCCGGACAATTGCGCGACCGCAAGGTCGCCAATATCGAAAGCGTCCGGCCCGACGTGATCGCCGCCGGCAATATCGGCTGCATCACCCAGATCGCCTCAGGCACCGGCATTCCGGTCGTTCATACGGTCGAATTGCTCGACTGGGCCGATGGCGGTCCGCTGCCCGACGCGCTTGCGAATTTGCCGACGTTCGCCGCCCCCATGCCGCAGGCGGCGGAGTAGGGCGACGCTTTTCTAGCCTTGGAGGGTGGGCTAGGCGCGGACTTGTTCGCCGAAGCCCGCATAAGCGCGTTTACGCGTTCTTCCACGCGCTGTGGCGTAGGCGGAACGCACCGAGCCCACGTCTTCCTTAAGCCGCGTGGGCTTCGCTACGGCTCAGCTCACCCTACAAAAAAGTAAAAACGCCACTTGACTTTAATCCCATGGTGCGCACTCGGTGCTCCATCCCCTCGATTTTTCGAGGGGAAACGAGATGGACTACGGCCTACCCGGGGCCGGTAAAGAACGCGGGCGCGCCCGCTTGCCTGTTTGATGCCCGATTGCATCGCCCCGCTTGCCGCCATACGATAGCGCCAACGAGATCGACGGCCCGCTTGCGGCTGGAACTCTCTCGAAATTTCTCAATAGACGTTAGGGAGTAGCTTGATATGCCGGCGTATAAAATTCTGATCATGGGCGCGGCCTATGGGTCGCTGCTGGCTTCCAAAATGCTGTTCGGCGGCAACAAGATTCATCACGTCTGCCTGCCCGCCGAAGCCGACCTGATCAATGCCGAGGGCTTCAAGGTTACGCTGCCGGTGCGCGGCCGCAAGGATCCTGTGCTGCTCGACTCGAAAAAGCTGCCGGGCGAAGTCACCGCTGGCGGTCCCGCGGGCGTCAATCCTGCGGATTACGATCTGGTCGGCCTCGCCATGCAGGAACCGCAATACCGCTCGCCCGGCGTGCGCGAACTGCTCGACGCGGTGGCGAAATCGAAAGTGCCGTGCATGTCGATCATGAACATGCCGCCGCTGCCTTACGTGAAGCGCATCCCCGGCCTCGATTACGATGCGTTGAAGCCGGCTTACACCGATCCCACCGTGTGGGACAATTTCGATCCGGCGCTACTGACTTTGTGCAGCCCGGATCCGCAAGCGATCCGTCCGCCCGACGGCAAAGCCAACGAATTGCTCGTCACGTTGCCGACCAACTTCAAGGTCGCCAAATTCGACAATGAAAAAGGCAACGTCATCTTGCGCCAGCTCGAAAAGGACATCGACGCGGTGCGCTTCGATCCGGGCGACGGCGTCAAGATCGAATTGCCGGTGAAACTGCGTGTGCACGACTCGCTGTTCGTGCCGCTCGCCAAATGGTCGATGCTGCTCGCCGGCAATTACCGCTGCATCACCAAGGACGGCATGCGGACCGCCAAGGAAGCGGTTCACTCAAATCTCGCCGAGTTCGAAGGCGGTCTATAATTTCGTGTTCGACCTGTGCGTCAAACTCGGCGCCGAGCCGAGCGAACTGGTTCCGTTCGAGAAATATGCCGCCGCCGCCGAAAGCCTTTCGCGTCCGGCTTCGGCCGCGCGCGCCCTGTTCAACGGTGCGCAGAACATCGAGCGCGCCGACAAGCTCGTCCAGCTCATCGGCAAGCAAAAGGGCATGACCAATGCAGTGATCGACGCCAATGTCGCGCTGGTCGACGAACTGCTCGCGGCGAATTGAAAAAAGGCCGCGGCCTGAGCGTCTTCGCAGTGCGGTAATTGGGTCCGGCTGTTGTGGCTCCCGGCACCCGCCGGCGATCCCGGCGGGTGTTCGATTTTTATGTAATTACAAATACTTATTGTCGGTTTTGGGCGAGTTTTTCACAGGCCAAAGGGCAACTGGCCGGATTAGGGTGAAATCTGCCTCTCCTGGCCCGAATTGGGCAGCTAAATACCCGTTTGGCCTCGAAAATTGTGTCGTCCGCGCAACAGTCCGATGCAATCTATCGCCGGAGGCCGGAATTGCTCAAAAAGGCGGCAATTGCTGCCGTTTTCGACTCGACGCTACATCATGCCGCATGTGTAAATTTGCGCCTAATGCACGTCCTGTCGCGTACGGGTCGATCGCAGCCAGATTTCTTGTACGCGAGAGTGATGGGCTTCTTGTATCGGCTCAAAGTCGATCGAACCTTAAAGGGGCAGGCTCAATGAATAAACTTATGTTGTCCGTCGTAGCGGCACTCGCGGTTTCCGCGGTTCCCGCTTTCGCAGCGGATATGCCGGTAAAAGCCATGAAGGCTCCGGCAGCGGCGCCGTCGCCGTGGGATATCGCTTTCGGTGTTGATTTCACCACCGACTATCGTTTGCGCGGCGTCTCGCAGTCCGACCGCAAGCCCGCAGAGCAGGGTTACTTCGAGCTCGACTACACGGCCAATGATTGGCTGAAGCTCTATGCGGGTCTCTGGGGTTCGAGCCTGGCACCGTATGCTGCAGAAGCGGAGATCGACATCTCAGGCGGCGCGCGCCTCAGCTTCGGCAATTTCGGCCTCGACCTCGGCTACGTCTATTACTATTACCCGGATGGCGCCGTCGTCGGTGTCACCGGTTATAGCAGCTTCGGCGATTTCTACGCCAAGCCGAGCTACAAAATCACGGACTGGCTGACTATTGGTGGCACCATCGACGGTGGCAACAATAACAACGGCGGATTCACGGTCGTTGGCAGCAAGAGTGAGGGCTACTACTCCGGCAATGCCGTCATCACGCTGCCGTTCGCACCTGCCGGCATCGCCATCTCGCTAAACCCGGAAGTTGGTCGCCAGTGGGCGAAATGCACGACTTTCGGCGGCACTCCGTGCGTAAGCTTCACGTATTACGATGTCGGCCTCGACTTCGTGTATAAGTCCGTCACCCTCGATCTGCGCTACTGGAACACGAACGCTCCGTCGGCGGCCATTACTGCCCCTGCTGCTTTCGGTGGCAACAACCTGGCCGGCTCGACCTTCGTAGCGACCTTGAAGTTCGACACCACTTTGTCGGCTCTCAAGTAGTCTGATCTAAAAGCTGCCTCACTGGCTGCGAATGAACGGCGGTTCCTAACGGAACCGCCGTTCGATTTTTTGGGGCAGGCCCCGCCGCACCCTTCGCCGTCACTCGGTTTGCGTCAGGCTGCCTTCGCGCAGGGCGTAATGGTCGCCTTCGCGCTTGAACGACAGCCTGCGGCTATGGAACGCCGCCAGCGTCGCGCGGTGGCCGATCGACACGATGGTCGCCTTGGCCAGCCGCTCGTCCAGCAATTTGTACAGCGCAGCCTCGGCTGCCTCGTCGAGCGAGGCAGTGGCCTCGTCGAGGAACAGAAAATCGGGCGCCTGCAAAATGGCGCGCGCGATGCCCAGCCGCTGCTGCTCGCCGAGCGAAAGCATCCGGTTCCAATGCGCTTCCTCGTCGATGCGGGTGGCGAGCGCCGGCAAGCCGACCGCGGCGATCAATTCGGCCACAACCGCGCTGTCGATCTCGCCAGGTTCGGCCGGGTAGGCGACCGCGGCGGCCAAGGGCGCAATCGGGAAATAGGGCCGCTGCGGCAGCATCATAACCCTGGCATTCTTGGGGATCAGCACCGAGCCCAGTCCGAACGGCCAGATGCCGGCGAGCGCGCGGAACAAGGTCGACTTGCCGGCGCCCGACGGGCCTGAGACCAGCACGCGCTCGCTCAGCCCGATCGAAATGTCATTGGCATTGACCAGCGGCACGCCGTTAGGCAGCCGCACGGCGAGTTCCTCGAAACTGACGCTGGCGCCTTCGCTGGGCGCGACCACGATCACCGGCGGCGTAATGGCGAGCGCGTGCGCCGCCTTGACCGAGCGGTCGAAACCGTTGAGGCGCTCAATCACGGCGCGCCATTCCGCGAGACCGCGATAGACATTGATGAAGAACGACAGCGCGCCTTGCACGCTGCCGAAGGCCGACGCCGTTTGCATCAGGCCGCCGAGCTGCACCGCGCCGGCAAAATAAGCCGGGCTCGCTACGATGAAGGGGAACACGGTGGAGACTTGCCCATAGCCGGCCGTGAGGAATGTCAGGCGCTTGGTGCGCGTCATGATCAGGCGCCAATTGGCGATAATCCGCGTGAAACTGTCGAGCGCGCGGGCCTCTTCGGCGCGCTCGCCGTCAAGCAGCGCGATCTGTTCGGAATTCTCGCGCACCCGGACCAGATTGAAGCGGAAGTCGGCTTCGAATTGCTGTTGCTGGAAACTGAGCGAAACCAGCGGCCAGCCGACCAGATGCGTCAATACGGTGCCCAAGATCGCGTAGAGCAACGCCGCCCAAACCAGATAGCCGGGAATCGCCCACACGGTTCCGAAGGCGTGCAAGGGCGCCGCCGCCGACAAGGTCCACAAAATAATGACAAAGGAGCCGAGCGTGACTACCGAATTCAAAAGCCCGAGGCCGAGCGACAAAATGCCGGCGCCCGATGCGCCGCCATCGATGAATTGGCGCACGTCTTCCGCGATGCGCTGGTCCGGGTTGTCGGCGGCGTCGCCGAGCAACTGCATGCGGTAATGATTGGCGCCGCCCAGCCAGTGATCGAGATAATATTGGGTCAGCCAGCGCCGCCAGCGGATCTGCAGCCACTGATTGAGATAGAGTTGGTAGACCGCGAGCACGATATAGAGCGCCGCCAGCACACAGAAATAACCAAGCTGGTAGACGAAGGCATTCCAATTTTTGTCTTGCAGGGCGTTGTAGAAATTATTGTTCCAGGCATTGAGCAGCACCGTGATGGCGACGATCGATAATTCGATGACGATCAATGCCGCCAGGAAAAGCCGCGCCGACCAGCGTTCCTCCGACCGGAAATAGGGGCTAGCAATTCGCCAGACGGTGGCGAGCGTCGAGATAAGGCCTCTCACGTGCGGTCTCCTGTGGTAACCGGCTGCAACCTTGACGACGCAGACCGACGGCGATGGGCGCAGCTATGCATGGCGACGATGCGGCCAATTAACCTGATGGCGCCCGCGCGCGGCCAATGAATTGCTCGCTTTTGTTGGAATTTATCTTTGTGTATCATAGCGTTAGGTGATGCCTATAGCCGAAAGGCGAAGAGCCTTCCATTTTGGGCGGCGCAATTGATTGCCCGCACAGTCTTGCACAGTTTCGCCGTCGCGCATTAGGGTGCGCACCAAGGACGGTTGCGCAGTTCTGGTTCGGCCGTTCGTCGTAATTGTGGTGCCATCGGATATAAGATGGCGCCCATAAAAATCTCAGGGAGGATTATGATGAAACTTGAACTCAATTCGATGAAGTTGATCGCCGCACCATTCTGAAGACGGCGGCGGCGGCCGGTGTCGTTCAAATCGCATCGCCGTTCGTCATCACCGCGCGCGCGGCTGACAATGTGAAAATCGGCCTCGACAATCCGCTGACCGGCCCATTCGCCGCGGTCGGCAAAAATGAATTGATCGGCGCCCAACTGGCGATCGAACAAATTAACGCTTCGGGCGGCATCCTCGGCCGCAAGGTCGATCTCTTGGTCGAAGACTCAACCTCAGGCGAAGCCGCCGTCGCGGTGCAGAAAGCCAATAAGCTGATCGAGCGCGACAAGGTCGACTTCCTGCTCGGCAACATCAATTCGGCGCTGGCGCAAGCCATGGCCAATGTCAGCTTCGAGAAGAAAGTGTTCCACATCGTACCGGGCGGTCACACCGACTCGGTTACCGGCACGCAGTGTCATTGGAATGTGTTCCGCGTCTGCAACACGACGCGCATGGAAACCAATTCGGTGTCCTCGCTCTTGCTCAAGAGCTACGGCAAGAAATGGTACTTCATCACGACCGACTACGCCTTCGGCCGCAGCCTGCAGGCGGGCTTCGAAGCGAGCCTGAAGGCAGCCGGCGGAACCGAACTCGGCGCCGACTACACGCCGCTCGGCAGCACCGACTTCTCGGCCAACCTGATCAAGGCGCAATCGACCAATCCCGACGCGCTCATCCTGTTGCTGGCCGGCGACGACATGGTCAACTGCCTCAAGCAGGCCGTGCAGTTCGGACTCGACAAGAAGACGCATATCGCCGGCGCGCAGCAGGAGCTGGAAGTCCTTCTGGCTCTGCCGCCGCAAGCGCTCATCGGCGACTGGTGCTTCGAGTGGTATTGGAAGCAGCCGAACGTGCCGCATCTGGAGAAGTTCGTCTCCGATGTTCGCGCCAAGAGCGGCGGTCACGTTCCGACCGCGCGTACCTGGTTCGGCTTTGCGGCCACCTGGACCTGCAAGCTGGCGGCGGAAAAGGCCAAATCGCTCGACGCGGTCAAGATGGCCAAGGCGATGCAGGGCCTGGTCCTGCCGCCGGAAGTCGCCTTGATGCCGAACAACCCCTTCTACCGCGAAGGCGACAACCAACTGATGCCAACGCTGTTCGTCGGCCATTCGCAGCAGGCGCCTGCCGGCGGCGACAAGGAAGACCTCTTCAAGGTCACCGAATTGGTCAAGGGAACCGATGCGGCCCTGTCGGTCGAACAGACCGGCTGCAAGATGGTATGGCCGAGCTGACCCGATAGAATGCTGGGCGCCGCAATTTAGTTGCGGCGCCCGGCAATTTCTTGACGCCGGGCGGGTTTATATCGTTAGTCAGGATTTGCGACGTGGCTCGCCCGCGACCGGACGGGCCACGGTGCTGTCGGGGCGTGTTCGAGCTGTGAGGGGCATAAGCGTTACATGATGAGTCAGCTGATTTTTTTCAACGTCTTTAACGGGCTGATTATCGGCGCGTTCTATGCGCTGATGGCGCTAGGCCTCTCGCTCATCATGAACCTGTCGGGCGTGATCAATTTCGCGCATGGCGGCTTTCTGGCGATCGGCGCCTATCTCGCCTACATGCTGATCCCCTATATCGGCTTCTGGGGCGCGCTGATTGTGTCGCCGATTTTGACCGCCATAATCGGTCTTGCGGTCGAACGCGTCTTGATCCGGCGGCTCTATGGCCGCGATCCGCTCTATAGCCTGCTGCTGACCTTCGGCCTCGCCTTCATCATCGAGGACGGCACCCGCGTCATTTGGGGTGCGCAAGGACTGCAATATCAAATCCCGAACTTCCTGCAGAGCCCGCTGAGCAACGAATTGTTCTTCCTCACCGGCTACCGCGTGTTCATGGTGGCCATGGTCGGTGATCATCGTGTTGGGCTTGTTTCTCATCCTCAACTATACGCGGCTCGGCTTGCGCATCCGCGCCGGCACGCTCGACCTCGAAACCGTCTCGGTGCTCGGCGTCAATGTGCGGATTTTGCGCAATCTCAATTTCGGACTGGGCATCTACATGGCGGGTCTCGCCGGCGTGCTTGGCCGCGGGCATGCTCGGCCTGCAGCCGACCATCGGCGATTCGCTGATCATGCCGAGTTTTATTTCGATCATTATCGGCGGCCTTGGCAGCCTGCCGGGCACCTTGCTTGGCGGCCTGATGATCGGCGTCGCCTCCGGCGTCACCACGGTGTTCCTGCCCGCCGCTAGCGAGGCGGTCATGTACGTCATGATGGCGCTGTCTTGCTGGTCCGGCCGCACGGCCTCTTCGGCGAGGAAGGGCGGTTCTAATGGACAGGATGAACGCCCGCACGGGCGACGTCGTCGTCTGGCTATTGCTGCTGACCGCGCCCTTTTGGCTGCCCTACACCGGCGGCTATGTCGAACTGGGCAGCCGCGTGGTGATCCTCGGCTTGGCGGCGATGTCGCTCAATTTCCTGCTCGGCTATACCGGCGTGCTGTCATTCGGCCACGCCGCTTATTTCGGCCTTGGCGCCTATGGCGCCGCGATGATGATGAAGTATTATGGTCGACAGCACGCCGCTGGCGATCGCCTTCGGCGTCCTCGTCGGCACCGTAGCCGCCGCCATCATCGGCCCGTTCATCGCGCGCTTGCGCGGCGTCTATTTCGCCATGTGCACGATCGCCTTCGGCCAGGTTTTTTATTTCATCGCCTTCCAGTGGCGCGACGTGACCGGTGGCGACGACGGCCTTTCGGCATGGCATCGCGAACCGCTGCATTTCGGCTTTGCCACGCTCGATATCCTCAACGACAACAAAGCGTTCTACTATATGGCGCTGGCGTTTTTCGCCGCCGCGGTCGGCATCATGGCGTTCATTCTGCGCTCGCCGTTCGGCCGCACGCTGCTGGCGATCCGCGAAAACGAGCGCCGCGCCAGGTTCTTGGGGATTCCGGTGGACCGCCATATCTGGCTGTCCTGGGTGATTTCCTGCTGCTTCGTGAGCCTGGCCGGCGCGCTCTACGCGCTGCTCAATGACTTCGTCGATCCGCGCGCGCTGCGCTGGGACCAATCCGGCAACTTCGTCATTATGGCGGTGCTCGGCGGCATGCGCAGCTTCTGGGGCCCGCTGCTCGGCGCGGCGATATTCATCGTGCTGGCAGATTACATCTCAAGCCACACCGAGAACTGGATGTCCTTCGTGGGACTGATCTTCGTGCTCGTCGTCTTGTACTTCCCGCGCGGCGTGCTCGGCATGATCCGGCGAAAGATTACGTCATGAGCCTTTTGAAGGTTGAAAACGTCTCCAAGCATTTCGGCAGCCTGGTTGCCGTCAACGATGTCTCGATGACGGTCGAGCCCGGCGAATTGCGCGCCATTATCGGTCCCAACGGCGCCGGCAAGACCACGTTTTTCAACACCATCAGCGGCTTTCTCAAGCAGAGTTCGGGCCGCATCATATTCGACGGCGACGATATCTCCGCGATGGCGCCGCCCCAGCGCGTATGGCGCGGCATCGCCCGCACCTTCCAGATCACGGAAGTGTTCCCGGAACTGGCGGTGAGTGAAAATCTGCGCATCGCGGTCGAGGTCGCCGGCGGCGAGCGTTTGCACGCTTGGCAGTCACACGATGCCGCCGATGAGGTCAAGGCGCGCGTCGTCGATCTGCTGCAGATGAGCGGGCTTTCCGAAAAGGCCGACCGACTGGTCGGTGAACTCTCGCATGGCGATCAGCGCGCCACCGAAATCATGATGGCGCTCGCTCTCAAGCCGCGGCTGTTGTTGCTCGACGAGCCGACCGCCGGTATGGGCGACCAGGAGACCTATGACATCACGCAACTGATCAGAAAGCTGCATCAGGAGCAGAAGCTCACGATCGTGCTGATCGAGCATGACATGCGCGTCGTCTTCCATCTCGCCGACCGCATCATGGTGCTGGCGGAGGGCAGCATGCTCGCCGAAGGCACGCCGAAGGAAATCGCCGCCAACGAGGCGGTCCAGGCGGCCTATTTGGGGAAGGCTGCGGCATGAGCAACTGTCATCCTCGAAGCGGAAGGCCTGCACACCTATTACGGCAAAAGCCACATCCTGCATGGCGTCGGCCTGGAAGTGCGCGAAGGCGAGATCGTCACGCTGCTTGGCCGCAACGGCGCCGGCAAAACCACGACGCTGCGCAGCCTCATGGGCCTGACGCCGGCGCGCGAAGGCGCCGTTCGCATATTCGGCCATGCCGTCACGGATTGGCAGCCTTATCGGATCGCCGCGCTCGGCGTTGGCTACGTGCCGGAAGGCCGCCGCATTTTTCCCAATCTGAGCGTGGAAGAAAACCTCAAGGTGCCGATGGAACGGCCCGGTCCATGGACCATTCCGCGCATCTACGAATTGTTTCCGCGCCTGGCGCAGCGCAAATCGAATAAAGGCCGGCAGCTTTCCGGCGGCGAGCAGGAAATGCTCGCGATTGCGCGCGCGCTGTTGTTGAACCCAAAACTGCTCATGCTCGACGAGCCGAGCCAGGGCCTGGCGCCGTTGATCGTTCAGGACGTTTTCAAGGTCGTCACCTCGGCCCGCGAACAAGGCATCTCGGTGTTGCTGGTCGAGCAGAACGTGCGCGCCGCGGTCGAAATCGCCGATCGCGCCTATGTGCTTGACGACGGCCAGGTCGTGTTTTCCGGCCCGGCGGCGGAATTTGCCAAGGACGAGGCGCGCGTTCGCGCGCTCGCCGGCGCCAGCGCCGAGGAATGGGAACCGCGCGCGGCGGGCGCCTAGCTTGGCGGCCGATTTGACCGCGCTGACGGCGTCGCAAGCCGCTGACGATATCGCCAACGGCAATATATCTGCACAGGATTATACCGCCGCCTGTTTGCAGCGGATCGCCGCTACCGAAGGCGATGTGCGGGCCTTCGTGCATATCGATCCCGAACATGCGCTGCGCCAGGCGCGCGCGCTCGACGAGCGCCGCCGCGATGGGCAGCCGCTGGGCCCGCTGCACGGCATTCCAGTCGGCATCAAGGACATCTTCGACACCGCCGACTACAAAACCGAATACGGCTCGCCTTTGTTCAAGGATCGCCAGCCATCGCGCGATTCCGCGGCGGTGGCGCGGCTGCGCGCGGCCGGCGCGGTCATTGTCGGAAAGACCGTCACGACCGAATGCGCCTATTTCCATCCAGGCCCAACGCGCAATCCGCATGATCTGACGCGCACGCCTGGCGGCTCGTCGTCCGGCTCGGCCGCGGCCGTTGGCGCCGGCATGATTCCGCTGGCGATCGGATCGCAGACCAACGGCTCGATGATCCGGCCGGCGTCCTATTGCGGCGTCTACGGCTTTAAGCCGACGCATGGCACGATCTCGCGCCACGGTGCGCTCGTGCTGTCGCTGGCGCTCGACCATGTCGGCGTGTTCGCGCGCTCGCTCGCCGATTGCGCGCTCATGCTCGACGTGCTGGCCGGTTACGATGCCGAGGATCCCGACAGCCGGCCAACGGCAGCGCCGGAATTCCGCGCCGCGTTGGCCAAAAAGTCGTCGCCGCCTCGGCTGGCCTTCATACGTACGCCGGTTTGGGATAAGGCCGAGCCCGAAACCCGCGCCGCATTCGAAGCTTTGGCGCAGCGGCTTGGCGGCGCCGCCACGACGATAGACCTGCCCGAAAGCTTCGCCGCTGCCTGGGCCGACCAGCGCGTCATCATGTACACCGATATGGCGCATAATTTCGGCGCACAAGTCGAGCGCGGAGGCGATGCTTCGAGCCAGCAGTTGCGCGATCTGGTCGCGGAGGGCAGCCAAAACACCGCCTTGCGCTATCTGGCGGCGCGCGATGGCGCTCGGCATTACCGCGACGGGCTCGCCGATATTTTGAAGAACTATGACGCGATCCTGACGCCCGCCGCGCCTGGCGTGGCGCCGAAAGGCATGGCCACCGGCAACCCTGCGTTCAACACGCTGTGGACCTTGACCGGGCTGCCGGCGGTCACGCTGCCGCTGCTCAAAGGCGAAAGCGGCATGCCGATCGGCGTGCAGCTTGTCGGCGCCATCGGTGACGACGCCAAGCTGCTGCGGACCGCGCAAGTCGCTATCGGAATTGGTCGCTAGCGCCTGACGCTTACGCTTTCGGCGGCGCGCCAAGGTTCTCGTTGAAAAATGCCAGCGTGCGGCTCCAGGCGAGCTCGGCCGCGGCCTTGTCGTAGCGGTCGCCCGTGTCGTTGTTGAAGGCGTGGTTGACGTTCGGGTAGATGTAAATCGTAAAGCGCTTGCCGTTAGCCTTAAGCGCCGCCTCGTAGGCGGGAATGCCGGCATCGATGCGCGTATCGAGCCCGGCATATTGCAACAGCAGCGGCGCTTGGATTGACGGCACCTGGTCGGCCGGCGGTTGCGCGCCGTAATAGGCGACGCCGGCCGAAAGATCCGGGCTTGCCACGGCCATGGAATTGACCACGCCGCCGCCATAACAGAATCCAACGGCGCCGACTTTGCCGGTCGATTCCGGATTATTTTTCATGAAGGGGATCGCCGCCACGGCCGCTTTGAGCATCAGGCCTTTGTCGGTCTTGGTATGAAGGTCGCGGGCCTGGTCGTCGTCGGCAGGCGTGCCGCCGGCAACCGACAGGAGGTCGGGCGCAAGCGTGAGAAAACCTGCGAGCGCGAGGCGGCGCGCGATGTCTTCGATGTGCGGATTGCGGCCACGGTTTTCGTGAATGACGATAACCGCCGGGCGTTTTCCTTTCGATTTGAGCCGCGCCAAATAACCGCTGATCTTCGTGCCACCGGCGTCATAAGAAACCATGTCGATCGCCAGCCGCGCGTCGTCGGCCGCTATGGTGGCCGCGCGCGCATAGTCGTTTTGCAGCATTGGCAGCAACGCGAGCGCGGCCGCGCTGGAGCCGGCGATCTCGCTCAGCCGATCGAGAAATTGCCGGCGGTTTATCCCGCCATGGGTGAAATCGTCATAGAGGTCGATGATCTTTTGATCCATGGAACGGCTCCCGGGTGCGATTACCACCAATGCTAACACAGCGGCGGCGGTTCTATTCCAAGTCAACGTGCGGTGCAGCATTCGAATGCGCGGGCCCGCGCGCGGCGCGACAATCCCAGGTCCGATTGCTAGGTTGAAATCCTGAGCCGGGGGAAAATTGTGTCGTCAACGATTGAGTTGCCGCTTTGGCTGGTCGTGATTGTCGGCCTGCTCTCGATCATGGCCGCGCTCGATCATTTGCTGCTGCCGAGCGCGCGCTGGGTCATGCGGCGGCGCTTCAACCGCGCCATCGACGAGCTCAACACCCGGCTGAAACTGCGCATCCAGCCGTTCAAACTGGCCAAGCGCCAATCGCTGATCGACCAGCTCGTATTCGATCCCGAGGTGCTCGGCGAGATAGAACTCTATGCCACCGCCAACGGCGTCACCCGCGCGGCCGCGCAGGAGCTGGCGCGGCGCTATGCGCGCGAGATCGTGCCGTCGTTTTCGGCCTATGCCTATTTCGGAATTGGCGCGCGCGTGGCGCGCTGGATATCGACGGTGTTCTACCGTGTGCGGCTTGGCTACATGGATGCCGATGCGCTCAAGACGGTGGACCCCGATAGTTCGGTTATCTTCGTCATCAATCACCGCTCCAATATGGATTACGTGTTGGTCACTTATATGGCCTCGACCAGTTCGGCCTTGAGCTATGCGGTCGGCGAATGGGCGCGGGTCTGGCTGCTGCAAAGCGTGATCCGCACCATGGGCGCCTATTTCGTGCGCCGCGACTCGGGCGATCCGCTTTATCGCAAGGTGCTGGCGCGCTATGTGCATATGGCGGTGTCGGGCGGCCTGGCGCAGGCGGTGTTTCCCGAAGGCGGCCTGACGCGCGACGGCAAGCTCGGCCCGCCAAAACTTGGCCTGATCGGCTATATGGTGGCGGGCTTCGATCCGCAGGGTCCGCGCGACGCCGTGTTCGTGCCGGTCGGTATCAATTACGACCGTGTGCTGGAGGACCGCTTGCAGCTCGGCTCGCTCGCCGCCAAGCAAGGCGGCCGCGCGCGCCACCGCTTTAACGCCATCGTTCTGCTCAAGGCGCTGGCCACGCACATCGCGCTTCGGCTGCGCGGCCGCTGGTACCGTTTCGGTTACGCCTGCGTGAGTTTCGGCGCGCCGCTGTCGTTGCGGCAATACGTTAAACAACGCGGCATCGACTTCCGCCTGCTCGACCAGCCGACGCGCTTTGCCGAGGTCGAGCACCTCGCCAATGTGTTGATGGAGAAAGTCGGCGAGGTGGTTCCGGCGCTGCCGGTTTCGCTGGTCGCGACCGCGCTGTTGGAGGCCGGCGCCCCGCTGTCCATGCTGGAACTCAAGTCGCGCGTGCTGGCTCTTACGCAACGGCTCGCCGGGCGCGGCGCTCATGTGCATATTCCGCGCGGCGACCAGGATTACGCCATCGAAGTGGGTTTGCGCATGTTGCGGCTGCGCCATCTGGTGGTGGAGGCCGACGGTCTCTACCGGATCGCGCCCGATGAAACGCCGTTGTTGCGCTATTACGCCAATTCGATTGCGCATTTGCTGGTGGCGCCGGCCGCCGCTCGGGCCGCCGAATAAATTTGACATAATGACGCGGGCACAACGCCCGCAACCGGCTTGACGGCGCGCCGGTCAGCCTGCATTTCAAGCGGCGTAATGGCGCGCGATCCTGCGGCAGCCGGTCCGGAGCACATGATGACGTCGATCCGCCCGTTCGCAGGGCCGCTGATGATTGTGTGCGCCTTGCTCGGCGCGGGCCACGCTCTGGCGGCCGATGAGTTCCCGTTCGACCGGGAACTTCTGCTCGACGCCGCGCCGATGCGGCCGGGCAAGCGCATGCCGGTCCTCAACGTCGCGCCCGACGGCAACGCCACCATCGGCTTATGGTGCAAAACCGTGACCGCGCGCGTGGAAATTTCCGACGCCGCGATCAAGATCGAGCCCGGTCCCTTGCCAGAGGCGCTGCCGGCGATGATGGGCAACGGGCAGTGCACGCCGGAGCGCCTGCAGGCCGATCAGGATTTGCTCGCGGTGTTTGCGCAGGCAAACGTCTGGCGTATGCAGGGGACTACGCTGGTGCTGGACGGAGTGAAGCCGCTGAAATTCCGGCCGGCCAGCAACTAACAGACAAGCAACTCACAAAAAAGGGCGGCCCTTAAGGCCGCCCTTTGGATTTCACGATTGGCGTGAAGGCTTAGAAGCCCATTCCGCCGCCGCCCATTCCGCCCATGCCGCCGCCGCCCGGCATCGCCGGTGCCGCGTCCTTGGGCAGTTCGGCGATCATGGCCTCGGTGGTGACCAGGAGGCCCGCGACCGAGCCCGCATCCTGCAAGGCGGTGCGCACGACCTTGGCCGGATCGATAATGCCCTTTTCGATCATGTCGACATATTCTTCGTTCTGGGCGTCGAAGCCGAAGGTCTCCGACTTTTCGTCGAGGATCTTGCCGACCACGATCGAGCCTTCAACACCGGAGTTTTCCGCGATCTGACGGATCGGGGCTTCCAGCGCCTTGAGCACGATATTGATGCCGGCCTGGACGTCCGAGTTGTCGTCGGTGAGCTTGCCGACCGCCTTTTTGGCGCGCAGCAAAGCGACACCGCCGCCCGGCACGACGCCTTCTTGCACGGCGGCGCGGGTGGCGTTGAGCGCGTCATCGACGCGGTCCTTCTTTTCTTTGACTTCCATTTCGGAAGCGCCGCCGACGCGGATCACCGCGACACCGCCCGCCAATTTGGCGAGACGCTCCTGCAGCTTTTCCTTGTCGTAATCGGAGGTGGTTTCCTCGATCTGCGCCTTGATCTGGTTAACCCGCGCCTCGATGTCGGCTTTCTTGCCGGCGCCGTGCACCATCGTGGTCTTTTCCTTTTCGATGATGATCTTCTTGGAGCGGCCCAGCATGGCGAGCGTGACGTTTTCGAGCTTGATGCCGAGATCTTCCGAGATCAATTGGCCGCCGGTCAGGATCGCGATGTCCTCCAGCATGGCCTTGCGGCGATCGCCGAAGCCCGGCGCCTTGACGGCGGCAACCTTGAGCCCGCCGCGCAGCTTGTTGACCACGAGGGTCGCAATCGCTTCGCCCTCGACGTCTTCCGCGATGATGACCAGCGGCTTGCCGGTCTGAACCACCGCTTCAAGCAGCGGCAGCATGGATTGCAGCCCCGAGAGCTTCTTCTCGTATAAAAGAATGTAGGCGTCGTCGAGTTCGGCCACCATTTTCTCGGCATTGGTGACGAAGTAGGGCGAAATATAGCCGCGATCGAACTGCATGCCTTCGACGATCTCGACCTCGGTCTCCATCGCCTTGGCTTCCTCGACGGTGATGACGCCTTCGTTGCCGACTTTCTGCATCGCCTTCGCGATCATGCTGCCGATCAAGGTGTCGCCGTTCGACGAGATGGTGCCGACCTGGGCGATCTCGGCCGAAGATGAAACTTTCTTGGCGCGCTTTTCGAGGTCCTTGACCACGGCGCTGACGGCGATGTCGATACCGCGCTTGAGGTCCATCGGGTTCATGCCGGCGGCAACCGACTTGGCGCCTTCGCGCACGATCGCCTGCGCCAGCACGGTCGCGGTGGTGGTGCCGTCGCCGGCCAGATCGTTGGTGCGCTGAGCGACCTCGCGTACCATCTGTGCGCCCATGTTCTCGAACTTATCCTCGAGCTCGATCTCCTTGGCGACGGTGACGCCGTCCTTGGTGATGCGCGGGGCGCCGAAGCTCTTATCGAGCACGACGTTGCGGCCCTTGGGGCCGAGCGTGACCTTCACCGCATTGGCGAGGATATCTACGCCGCGCAACATGCGGTCGCGCGCGTCGGTGGAAAATTTTACGTCCTTGGCAGCCATTTCAAATTACTCCGTTGATATGAATTTCGTGGGGCAGGGGGATGGCGCGTTACGCGATCACGCCCATGATGTCGCTCTCCTTCATGATCAGGAGATCCTCGCCGTCGAGCTTGACCTCGGTGCCCGACCATTTGCCGAACAGAACCTTGTCGCCGGTCTTGATGTCGAGCGGAATGAGCTTGCCGGCCTCGTCGCGCCCGCCGGGGCCGACAGCGATCACTTCGCCTTCCGACGGCTTTTCCTGCGCACTGTCGGGAATGATGATGCCGCCCTTGGTCTTCTCCAGGGCGGTAATGCGGCGAACGACCAGGCGGTCGTGGAGCGGTCGGAACTTGGTCTTGGACATGTCTGCCTCGGCTTTGAAAAGCGGGTGAGTGACTGAAACGCTCGATATTGGAAGCTCTTAGCACTCGCTAACCGAGAGTGCCAATCGCTGACCGGGACATATGGCCTCCATGAAGGCGTGTCAACCGGCGAACCGGCGCCAATAATGCCCAGGAAGGGTCATTAAGACCCGACGAGGGTCTGAACGCTCAAAAAGGTCTTGGCAGGTCAGCGTTAACCAAAGCGCGGTATGTCTTATTGGGGGCGCCCCAACGCCGCAGGTGCTGGCTTAGGCTTGCGCAGGCGGCTGCGACCTCCCAAAGTCCTTTAAGAAGTGCCGCCGGAGCCCGAATGAGCCTTCCAAATCGACCCAGCCTTCCGAGCGCCCTGGTTTTGGTTCGGCTCGCGCGTGGCCTCGCCTTTGGGCTGTCTTTAGGGCTCGCCCTAGGGCTGGCCGGTTGCGCAGGCACTATTTCCAACCCGTTTTCGTCGCCTTCGGAGCCCGCGCCGCAGGCGCCGACGCCAACTCTGCCGCCCGCCTTCCCGCCGCAGGATCTCGTCGGCCGCTGGGGGCTCGCCGCCTATCACAATGCGGAGGACCGCGACCGCATCGAGGCCGCCGCCGCCAACCAATGCAAACAGCCCTATGTCATCACGCTGGGCCCGACCGGCGGTGTGATGATGCATCTCGCCGACCAGGCGACGCCGAGCGAACTGCGCCTGAAGGGCGCGCCGGGCCATAAGACCTTTATCGGCCCGGAAGGCGATCCCCCCGGCAGCCAACAGGACCGCGAAGTGGTGTCGTTCGATGGCCGCGTGTTGATCTTGCGCTGGATGGATCCCGAAGTGCAGGGCCGTTACGGCACCATGGTCTATGTGCGCTGCGGCCCCGAGGGCGAAAATCGGCCTAAGCCTAAGCCAAAGGCTAAGTCCAAGCCGAAACCGGCGCCCAAACCTGTGCAACCGCCGATCCAGAACGCGCCGCCGGCCCGCTGATCGGTTTGTTGTAAAGGGCGAGAGCCGCCACTGCCCAGCACTCGACTTGCTGTGACGGCGCGGTAAACAATCAGCCCATGACCAGCCCCCGCGATTTTATTTTTGGACCCTGGCGCGCCGTGCCGGTGCTCGGCGTCACGCAGATCATTTCATGGGGCACGATCTTCTACACGCCGGTGCTGATCGTGCCGCTGATCGCCAAGGAACACGGCTGGTCGATCGCCTTCGCCATGGGCGGCTTTTCGGCCGCGCTCCTGGTCGCTGGGCTGATCGCCCCCTTTGTCGGACGCTCGATCGACCGCTTCGGCGGCCAAGTCACCATGACCGCAGGCTCGCTGACCGGCGCGGCCGGACTCGTGCTGATCGGCTACGCCAATAATCCGTGGGCCTATTATGCGGTGTGGATGGTGCTGGGCGCCGCCATGTCGGCGAACCTGTATGATTCTGCCTTCGCCTCGCTCGGCCGTATTTTCGGCACCGGCGCGCGCCGGCCGATCACTGCGTTGACGCTAGCCGGCGGTTTCGCCTCGACCGTGAGTTGGCCGGCGACGCATTTCCTGCTTGAGGCGACCAGCTGGCGCGGCACTTACCTGATTTATGCCGCACTGCTCGCTTTGATCTCGGCGCCGTTGCACGCCTTTGTGCTGCCGCGCAGCCGCTTCGAGGCGGATCTGCCAAAAGAAATCGGCGCCAAGCTGCCGGACAAGGTTCTGCCGCCGCATGGCCTGCCGTTTATTCTGGTGGCCTCCGCCTTCGCAACTTACGCCTTCGTTCCGTCGGGCCTCTCGGCGCATCTGCTGGCGATCTTTGCGCGCTCCGGCATCGATTCTGGAACGGTGGTATGGATCGGCGCGCTGTTTGGCCCAGCGCAAGTGGGTGCGCGGCTGATCGAATTTTCCTTCGGCCGCGACTTGCATCCGCTCTGGGTAGTGCGCTTCGCGCTCGGCGTCCTGCTGTGCGCCTTCGTGATGATGGCGGTGCTCGGCATATCGGCGCCGGTGGCGGCGGCTTTCGCGCTGATGTTTGGCGGCGCCAATGGGCTGGTGACCATTACGCGCGGCGCGGTGCCGTTGGCCTTGTTCGGCGCCTCCGGCTACGGCCGGTTGATGGGACGGCTCGCCGGACCGTTCTTGGCTGTGCAGGCGGCGGCGCCCTTGGTGATGGCCTTTGTGGTGGAGTATGCGTCCGACGCCGGCGCGCTGGCGCTCGCCGCGGGATTCGCTGCCGCCGCGCTCGCATGTTTTATCGTAATCAGGAAGCCGAAGTAATCAGCCGAACATCGCGTCGATGTCGTGCTGGCTGGCATGGCCGTGATCGCCGTCGAGCTTGGGGCCGTTGAGCAGCCCGTGCCCTTGTCGTGGCTTGACAGGCGCGGACGCGGGATGGTGCGAGGCTATCGCGCCGCAGCGCTCGATCATGGCCGCCACTTGGTCTTCGACCATCGTCATCAGCCCGATCACATTGCCGATCCGCTGGCCAACAATGTCCTGGAAATTGCAGGCCTCATAGACCTGCACCACGTGTTCCTGGATTTCCTGCGTCAGGCCGCGCTCATAATCGGATTTCTGGGCGGCGGCGAGCGCCTTGGCGCTGTCGTCGATGACCTCGACCGATTTGAGAATTCTTTGCGTGGCGTAATCCATGCCGTCGACCGAAGCGCGCAATTCATCGGCGGCGCGCGCCATCTTGCGTTCCTTGCCCTCGCCGATCAGCTTTTCGAGTTCGCGCTTGTTGCGGGCAAGCGCATCGTGCATGAGCGCCAGATCGCGCGCGAGACGCTCGGTCGCGGAGGCTTCCTCGGTACCGCGCGGTTGCGGGCGCGCCGGCGCGGAACCGCGGCCAGGCGCAATAAACTGCTCGACGCGGAAAACCTTTCGCTGCACGCCACGCCCCCAAAAAATCCGGCCCATAAGTTCTACCGTATGGCCGATTAACGCTGCGTTGCGGCGCGCCGAAATTGATCGCGTAAACGGGCCATTTACCATGGCGTATTGCATTTTACGAAAAATAAACCGTGACGCCACGAAGCGCGCGCGCCGGCGCACCAAAGATGCGTACGGGGCGCTGTGGTTTACCAAACGGTGTTGGTTTCAAACTGTACTGCTTAGGCAAGCGAGAATTTTTTCAGAGTCCGTCGATGCAGCGTTTGTTTTTGCCAATACTGGCCGCCGGCATGTTCGTGAGCGCAACGGCATCGGCGCAACTCCTGCCGACCACGCCGCGCATGGTCGTGACGCAGTACCCGACGCAAGTGCGCGGCGATCTCGGTGGCGGCTTTATCGAATTCCTGTTCGGCGGCTCGCAGCAACAGCCGGCCGAGCCGCCGCGCATCTATCCGGACCCCGCGCAGGCCGCGCTGCCGCTTTATGCCAATACCGGGCCGGCCTCGGTCGATCCGCTGCCGGCGCCATCCTATCCGATCGATCCGCAATTCATGCGCCAGGAAGTCGACTATTCCGGCGCGGAAGAGCCGGGCTCGATTGTCATCGATACGCCGAATCATTTTCTTTATCTGGTCGAGCCTGATGGAAAAGCCATGCGCTATGGCATCGGCGTCGGCCGCCCCGGTTTCACCTGGTCGGGCACGCATGTGGTGTCCAGCAAAAAGGAATGGCCGGACTGGGTGCCGCCGAAGGAAATGCTGGAGCGCCAGCCCAATCTGCCGCATTTCATGGCGGGCGGCCCGAATAATCCGCTCGGCGCGCGCGCCATGTATCTTGGCTCCACGCTTTACCGCATCCACGGCTCGAACGAGCCCTGGACCATCGGCAAGAACGTCTCGTCCGGCTGCATCCGCTTGCGCAACGCCGACATCATCGACCTCTACAGCCGCGTCAAAGTCGGCACCAAGGTTGTCGTGCTCTAGGGCTGGATGAGCGCTGCGCCATGCGCGGCGAGTGTTTTTGGAAAATCATCGGAATTGAAAAAAGCCAGTTCGCGCTCGCGCAAACGCGTGAGCGTGTCGAGCCGTTCCAATTCGGCGTCGACGAAGCCCGGATGGCACATGATCAGGCCGCCATCCGGCAGCCCGGCGAGGAAGCGCGGGAAAATTGTTGCGAAATCCGCTTTGGTGCCGAAATTATAAGTCCCGGCAAAGGCCGGATTGGTATTTATGCCAAGGCGGGCCGCCTTGCGGCGAAAGCGCAGGCTTAAAATATCCAGCATGAGCGCCTTGCGGTCGTGCAGGCGGCGCAGCGCGCGCGCCCGGCCGCATTGGCGCACCCAGGCATCGGGCGCCATCGCCGCGACGGTTTTCAAAAACGCGTCGCGCACCTGCGGAAACAAATGCACGTGCTGATGGCCATCGAGAAAGTCCGGCAGGCGGCCGAACGTATCCTGAAAGCCCCGCACCTGCGCGGCGATCTCGGCTTCCAGCAAGGTCGGCTTGAGGCGGCGCGACACGGCAGCGCGCAACATGTCCGCTAGTGGCAGGAACGCGCCTTCGCGCAGCGGCGCAAAACCTGCCGTCAACGGCTTGAACGGGCCGGTCAGCGTTACATGCAGGCCCAGCGCCGCGCGTTTGTCGCCTTCATTGAGCCGCTTAAGCGCGCCGGCTTCGCCAGCCCCCAGATGCGGCGCCGACACCATGATCGAAGTGGCATTGAGACGCCCGCGCGCGATCAATTCCCGGATGCCGGCATTGACCGACGGCGATATTCCGTAGTCGTCGGCACACAGCCAGATCTGGCGCGTGCTGGCTTGCGGCAATGACCTACTCCGCCGCGCGCGGCACAGCCGGGCGCGCTTTGCTTTCTTTGGCGGAAGCGCCGGCGCTTTTCACGCTGTGCTCGGCTACGAAATAGGCCGGGCGGTGTTTGATCTCGGACAGCATCTTGCCGACATATTCGCCCAGCACGCCGATCATGAGCAGTTGCACGCCGCCAATCACCATCACGCTGATCACCAGCGAGGGATAGCCGGGTACGTCCTTGCCGTAGAGAATGGTCTGCAACAGGATCCAGCCGCCGAAAATCAGCGCGGTCGCGGCCAGCAGCAGGCCAAGCATGCTGGCGACGCGCAACGGCGCCACCGAAAACGACGTGAGCCCCTCGATCGACAGCCCGATCAAGGACGCGACGTTCCAGGTGGTGACGCCATGCTCGCGCTTGGCCGGCTCATAGTCGACGCGCACCTGGCGAAAGCCGATCCAGCTCGCCAGCCCCTTGAAGAAACGGTTGCGTTCCGGCATTTGGCGCAGCGCGGCCGCTGCGCGCGGCGACAGCAAGCGGAAATCGCCGGCGTCTTCGGGAATTTTGTGGCGCGAGCGCCAGTTGATCAGCGCGTAGAACGATTTGACGCCAGCGCGGCGCAGCC
>CAWEDE010000026.1:0-92859 GCA_963807665.1 uncultured Alphaproteobacteria bacterium
CGGGCGCATGGTGCCGCACTTGGTGGTCCAGACAGAAATGGGACCTATCACGGTGATGGTGCTCGTGCATGAAACGGTGGCGAAGCCCGTCGCCTTCGAAGAGCAGGGCTACAGCGGTGTGATACTTCCCGTGCCGGGCCACGGCAGTCTTGCGGTGCTCGGGCGCGGGAAGGATGCCGACCTCAAAGCGGTCGAGGAAATTGCCGCGCGCGTGCAGCGCGCCATCGTCTGGACGGGCTAAAGTCCGGCCTTGCCGAGTAAATCGATCAGCCTTCGAGAGCTCACTGCCAGCGTCGGATGATCCACCTCGAATTGCACGGCGATCTTTTCCAAACGCTCCGGGAGGGAAGGATTGACCGGCGCCGCGCCGGGTGCTGCCGAGCCGGGCGCTATCGCAGGGGCGTCCCCGCTTGTCGAGTCGCCCACGCGCTCGAGCTCCAGCAGCCGCTGGATATCCTGCTGCACATCGATGAGCAGTTGATGATTCGACCGCGGATCTACTTGGCGCACGCCGCGAAGTTCCGCGTGCAGTTTGGTGAGCTGATCGCGCAAGACGTTGGAATCCATGATTCAGGCCCTCGACGGAAGATGCGCTATTGTGCCACTCGTTCAGGCGTCAAGCGCGCCACTTGGACGTAGCCCGCGCCCGGGGCCGCAATCCCCGCGTGAATGGCGTCATAGGCGCTGCGCAGGAACTCGTCCGCGCCGTAGGGCGGATTCACGATCATCAAACCGCTGCCCGCGAGGCCGACGCCCGCATCGTCCGGATGAATAGCCAGGTCGGCAAACAGCATTTTCGGAATTTGGAGAGCTTCGAACCGCGACTGCACCTTGGTGCGCTGCGCTGCGCTGCGGATCGGGTACCACATCAAGAATATGCCGCTCGGCCAACGGCGGTACGCATCGCTGAACGCCTGCAGCATTGTCTTCAGTTCGTCGATGCTCTCGTAGGGTGGATCCATCAGCACCAACCCCCGCCGCTCCGGAGGCGGCAAATGGGCTCTAAGTGCGGTGTAGCCGTCCTCGATTTCCACGCGTATTCGCCCGGCGGATTCGATTTCGCGCGCTCCCGCCCGCGCCTCGGCGGGCATCAACTCGACGAATATCGCGCGATCTTGCGGGCGCAAACTGCCGGCAATCAGGGCGGGAGAGCCGGGATAGCGCGCCAGGCGTTTGCCGCGCCGGGCCCGAATGGCGGCGAAGTAGGGAGCCAGGGCCTCATCGCCGATGTGCGTGCGTATCAAATCTCCAAACCGATGCGCTGCATCAGCCGTTCGTGCTCGGCCTGCAATTCGATCAACGTCTGCGACGGGCCACGTTGGCTACCACCGCGCGCGGCCGCCGCCCGCCGAACAAAGTCAGCCCGTCAACTGCAATTCGAAGGGCCACGCCGGACCCGGCCCAGCACCAAGCGCGACTTCCTGCGCCAGTATCGGCGGCGACGTCGCCGATGAAACGCAGCGTCAGATGGTAGTTTTCCGGCTGATCCAGCGAGCGCCCGGCAAGCCGCCGCGCAGCATCCTCAGCGATTGCCCGATGTCGTCGGAATTTCGATACCGGTGAACAGGCGCGGCATAACGGAGTGATGCTTATTATTACGCGTGCGTGCCCACGATGACAACAATAAGTCAGGAGGGGCTTGGCCCGCACCCGGGCGATCAGTTCTTCGACCTTCGGCAGAATGCGCGCGACAATAGCTGTCGACGCCGGCGGCGGTCGGATGCAGGCCGTCGGCTTGGTTGAGCTTGGCATCGGCCACGACGCCGTCAAGAAAGAACGGATAAAGAACGACCGCATGGCGCTTCGCGAGATCCGGAAAGATCGCGTCGAAGGCACGCACGTAGTCCGGCCCGATATTCGGCGCCGCCAGCATCCCGCACAGGAGCACCGCGATGTGGCGTTTCTCGAGCCTGCCGGATGTTCGAGCGCCTCGCGCGTCATTTCGGATCGAGGCCGCGCAGCGCGTCGTTGGCGCCGAGTTCGAGGATCACGGCGTCGGTGCCATCGGGCACCGACCAGTCGAGCCGCGTCGAGCCCGCCGGAGGCGGTGTCGCCGGACACGCCGGCATTGGTGACAATCGCCGCGATGCCCTTGGCGTTGAGCGCCTGGCCAGCTTTTGCGGGAAAGCGGCCTCGGCCGGCAGCCCGATAGCCGGCGCGTGAGCGAATTGCCCAGCACCACGATTTTCACCGGCGCGTCGGCCGAGCGGACGCCGAAAGCGTCGCTAAAACGCAGACAATCGTGAGCATTAGCGCCACGAACCGCTGGACCCGGCCAAATTTTCCCCATATGACGGGAATCGTGAACGGTGGAGCCACATGCAATCACCTTCCCAACCGGCGCCGGCTATCGCGTTGGCCGGCGTCGATCTCTCGCTCGGGCAAGGGGCGGCCCGCGTCCATATCCTCAAAGACATCGACCTGAATATAGGTAGCGGCGAGGCGATTGGCTTGGTCGGGCCGTCGGGTTCCGGCAAATCGACCTTGCTGATGGTCATGGCCGGGCTGGAACGCACCGACACCGGCACCGTGGCGGTGGCGGGCGAGAATTGCGGCGCGCTCGACGAGGACGCGCTGGCGCGCTTTCGCGGCCGCAATGTCGGCATCGTGTTCCAGTCCTTTCATTTGATCCCGACCATGACGGCGCTGGAAAACGTCGCGGTGCCGCTGGAACTGGCCGGCGTCGCCGATGCGAGCGAGCGCGCCAGCAACGAACTCGTCGGCGTCGGCCTCGGCGAGCGGCTGCATCATTATCCGGCGCAACTGTCGGGCGGCGAGCAGCAGCGCGTGGCGGTCGCCCGCGCGCTGGCGCCCAACCCGGCAATTCTGGTGGCGGACGAGCCGACCGGCAATCTCGACGAGGACGACCGGCGAGCAGATCATCGACCTGCTATTCGCCGGCCACGCCAAGCGCGGCACCACGCTGGTTCTGGTCACGCACGATACGGCCTCGCGCAACGCTGCGGCCGCGTGGTGCGATTGCGTTCGGGCCATGTGGTGAGCGAGTCATGAGCGTCGCTTCCCTTGCGGCCGCGCCCGCTGAAAATCGCTGGCTGCCGCTGCAATATGCCTTGCGCGAATTGCGCGGCGGCTTGAGCGGCTTTTACGTTTTCATCGCCTGCATCGCGCTTGGCAGCATGGCGATCGCCGGCGTCGGCTCGCTGGCCGCCAGTCTGGCCGACGGACTGGCACGCGAGGGCCGCGTCATCCTTGGCGGCGATCTTTCCTTCACACTGATCCAGCGCGAAGCGACGCCGCAAGAACGCGCATTCCTCGACAGCCACGGCAAAATGTCGATGGCCGCGACCATGCGTGCCATGGCGCGGAGCGCCGAACCAAATATGGCCAACACCGCCGACGGCAAGGCCACGCTGGTCGAATTGAAAGCCGTGGACGGCGCCTATCCGCTGTTTGGTGAGGTAAAGCTCGATCCGCCAGGTGCGCTCTCCGATGTGCTGGCGCAGCGCGCCGGCGTGTTCGGCGCCGCCGCCGATCCGGTGCTGCTGGCGCGGCTCGCCATCAAGCCGGGCGCGCGGCTGACTGTCGGCAGCGCGACGATCGAGATCCGCGCCGCGCTGACCAATGAGCCGGACAAGCTCGCCGGCGGCATCGGCTTTGGTCCGCGGCTGTTGGTGAGCGAAGCGGCGTTGCGCGCTACTGGATTATTGCAGCCCGGCAGCCTGGTGCGCTGGCATTATCGATTGCGGCTGCCGCAGAACGACGCCACCGACGCCGGCGCCAAATCCGTGACGGCGCAGGCGCGCGCACAATTGCCCGAGGCCGGCTGGGACATTCGCAACCGCACCAATGTATCGCCGCAGCTCGAGCGCAATGTCGAGCGCTTCACCCAATTCCTCACCATTGTCGGCCTAACCGCGCTGTTGATCGGCGGCGTCGGCGTCGGCAATGCGGTCAAAAGCCATCTCGACCGCAAGCGCGAAACCATCGCGACCCTGAAGGCGCTTGGCGCCAGCGGGCGGCGCGTATTCGCGATTTATCTCACCCAGGTATTGTTGCTGGCGCTGATCGGCGGCGCCATCGGCGCTGCCTATGGGCGCGGTGCTGCCATTTGCGATTTCCTGGACCTTCGGCGCGATTATTCCGCTGCCCTTCGTGCCGGCGTTTCATCCCGACGAACTGATCCTCGCGCTGATCTACGGACTGTTGACCGCGCTCGCCTTCGCGCTCTGGCCGCTCGGCCGCGCGCATGACGTGCCGGTCGGCGCGCTGTTCCGCGACGCCGTGACCGCGCAGCCGCAACGCCCGCGCAAAATCTACATGGCGCTCACCGGCGCCGCCGTGATCGCGCTGGCTGCCGTCGCGGTATTGCTTGCCTATGACCGGCGCGTCGCCATTATCTATGTCGCAGTCGCGGCTTTGGTATTCGTCACCTTGCGGCTAGTCGCCAGTCTCTTGATGGCGGTGGCGCGTCACGCGCCGCGCGCGCGCTCCACCGTATTGCGCATGGCGATTGCCAATATCCACCGGCCGAGCGCGCTGACCCCCACCATCGTACTCTCGCTAGGCCTAGGCATCGCCTTGCTGGTGACCGTGATCGAAATTGACGGCAATCTGCGTCAGCAATTCACGCAAGAACTTCCGGCCAAGGCGCCATCGTTTTATTTCCTCGATATTCCCTCCGACCAGGCCGCGAACTTTGCCGACTTCGTGCGCGCGCAAGCGCCCGGCGCCACACTGGAGGATGTGCCGATGCTGCGCGGGCGCATCGTGTCGGCCAATGGCGTGCCGGCGGAAAATATCAAACCGGCGGATGACGCCGCCTGGGTGCTGCAATCCGATCGCGGGATCACCTATGGCGGCGAAATTCCCACCGGCTCGCGCGTGGTCGAGGGCAAATGGTGGGGACCCGATTACGACGGACCGCCGCTGGTTTCGTTCGAGAAAAAGATCGCCGACGGGCTTGGCCTCAAACTCGGCGATCCGATCGTGGTCAATGTGCTTGGCCGCAACATCACCACCCACATCGCCAATATGCGCACCGTGGACTGGCAGAGCCTCGGCATTAATTTCGTGATGGTGTTTTCGCCCAATGCGTTCCGCGGCGCGCCGCATACGCATCTGGCGACGCTGACCTATCCCAATGGCAGCACCACGGCGCAGGAAGCCGCCATCATCCAGGCGGTCGCCGATAAATTTCCCGCCGTCACCAGCGTGCGGGTGAAGGAAGCACTCGAGTCGGTCGGCGCCATTATCGCCAACATGGTGCTAGCCATCCGCGGCGCCAGCGCGATCACGTTGCTGGCGGCGGCGCTGGTGCTGGGCGGCGCGCTAGCCGCCGGTCATCGCCACAAGGTCTATGACGCCGTCATCCTCAAGGCGCTCGGCGCCACCCGGCTGCGCCTGCTCGCCGCCTACACCATCGAATATTTACTGCTCGGCAGCGCCACGGCGTTGTTCGGCGTTTTGAGCGGTTCGCTGGCCGGCTGGCTGATCGTGACCGACCTGATGCACCTCAAATTTACGTGGTTGCCGCTGCCGGCTTTGGCGGCCGCCGCCGCCGCCGTGGTTGTCACGGTGGCTTTGGGCCTAATCGGCACTTTTAGCGCGCTCGGCCAGAAGCCGGCCTCGATCCTGCGCAATCTCTAAGGCCTTCATTGCGCACGATCTTTTGCGAAATTCGCCCCAACCCCCGCGAGCCCAGGTTTTGGGTTATAAAGGCCGGGTTGAAAGGTTAATTCGCCGCAATTCAACTGGTCATGATCGGGCCATATCTGGCGCCAACACTGTTCGCACACTAAATTGGGGGCACGAGCGCGACGGCAGATGCCTGCGCGCGTGACGTGACCCGGCAAAATAGCCGGACCATAGAGAGGGAAACTTCGATGTCGGACTACGACCGTAACGTAGCTGCCCGTGGCTTTGGCACCACGAGTAGCGCCGCGATCGATGCAGGCCTGCGCGCCTACATGATCCGCATCTACAATTATATGGCCGCCGGCGTCGCTTTGACCGGCGTCGTCGTCCTGGCTAACCTTCAATGCCGCCGTGATCACCGATGCAAGCGGGACGATCACCGGCCTCACCTCGTTCGGTCAAGCGATCTTCGGCGGACCGCTGACGATCGTGCTGTTCGTCGGCACGCTCGGCATCGTGTTCTTCATGAGCTTCCGCATCAACAAGCTGCAGGCCAGCACGGCGCTGATGCTGTTCATGGCTTACGCGGCCTTACTCGGGCTGATGCTCTCGACGGTGTTCCTGCAATATACCGGCGCGTCGATCACCCGCACCTTCTTCATCTCGGCCGCCTCGTTCGGCGCCTTGAGCCTGTACGGCTACACCACGCAGCGCGATCTCTCGCCGATCGGATCGTTCCTGGTGATGGGTCTGTTCGGGCTGATCCTGGCGATGATCGTCAACATCTTCCTCAAGAGCACCGGCCTCGATTTCGTGATCTCGGCCATCGGCGTGCTGATTTTCGCAGGCCTCACCGCCTGGGATACCCAGAAGATCAAGGAAATGTACGACGCCAATGACGACGGCACCGTCTCCGGCCGCAAGGCGGTGATGGGCGCGCTGCACGCTCTATCTCGACTTCATCAACCTGTTCCTGTTCATGCTGCGCTTCATGGGCGACCGGCGCTAAAGCGCCGGCAGCAAGAATTGAAATCGTCAGCGCCCCGGCCTAGTGCCGGGGCGTTTTTATTTGATAGATTTGCCAACGCATGACCATAACGATCCGTCCCGCCAAGCCTTCCGACATCCCGGCCATCACCCGCATCTATGCGCCTGGTGTCGTGCACGGAACGTCGTCGTTCGAGCTTACGCCGCCTGACGAAACCGAGATGGCGCGCCGCATGAACGAGCTCACCGGCAAAGGCTTTCCCTATTTGGCCGCGGAAATAGGCGGCGTGCTCGGCGGCTACGCCTATGCCGGCCTTTACCGTACGCGGCCGGCCTACCGCTTCACGCTCGAGGATTCCGTCTATGTCGCGCCCGACATGCAGCGCCGCGGTATCGGCCGCGCGCTGCTCGACGCGCTGATCGAGGCTTGCGAAGCGCGCGGCTTCCGTCAGATGATCGCGGTGATCGGGGATTCACCCAACCAGGCCGGCTCGATCGGCCTGCACGAGGCCGTCGGCTTCCGTCACGTCGGGATCCTGCGGGATGTCGGCTTCAAGCTTGGCGGCTGGCGCGATACGCTGCTGATGCAGCGCGCGCTGGGCGATGGCTCGGCGACGGCGCCAAATTGCGCGTGATCTTGTCCGAAAACCGGTTCCCACTTTCGGGATCACGCGCTAACCGCCACCAAACTCAGCGACACGTCGATCGCGCGCAACACGCGGTCGAGTTCGTGGCCGCGACGGACAATCAGCCCCGTCGCCGAGACCACGCTATAGGCGCCCTGCTTGCGCGCCAGCTTGGGATTTTTCTCGATGCGGTAGAGCGGAACTTCGGAAGCGCGGCGGAATACCGAGAACACCGCGCGGTCTTTGAGAAAATCGATGGCGTAATCGCGCCATTCGCCGGCGGCGACCTTGCGGCCGTAAAGATCGAGAATGCGATTGAGTTCGAGGCGGCTGAAAGTGATTTGGCTCGGGGGGGCGGTGCCGCTGCGCGCCGGGGATCCGCCCCCGGGGAACTGGCTAGGATCGATTTCGCCGGAGCTAAACGTCATGCGGCGCCTCCTTTTCCAAAGCCGATGATCGCGCCGCCACGGGCCCACCGCAAGGACTTCCTGGCGGCAAGCGGGGCGCCAAATGGGCAGGTAATGGCTGGGAAACGGGCAAAACCGCGCTTTGGCGATCACGAATTCGTCAATTCCACCCACAATAACGCCCCATTTTCGTCAATCGCCGGTCACGGTGCGGGACGATAAATTCAGCGTTGCCTCAAGGCCCGGTCCGGTTCGAGTTCCGGATTCCTCAGCCCCCCAGCCCCCCGGGGCTTGGCCGGCCGGGCCAGTTGAGTTGAGTTCGCGTAATGTCGCGTTGAGTTGCGCGTTAGGTTCAATCCCCTAGTCCTTCGGGCCGGCCAGTCGCCGGTCCGATTTTTTTGTGCGCACGCGTGACGCAACGGTTCTGGGGTTCAAGTGTTCAGCGCAAACTCGCCGTCGCAGCGCCCAGCATCAAGCCGGGCTTGGCGGCAACGCCGCTTTGCACGATCACCGCGATATGATCGACATCTTTTAGCGAATAATCGGCGTCTGGCAGGCTGGCCAGCGGCAAACTGAAGCTTGCGGCTTTGCCGTCCCAATCGCCGAGCTTGACCCAGCGCCGCACCACATTGGTATAGGTCAGCGTGTGGCCGCTGTTCTCGCCGCGCCCAATGGCGACCGGCGCCTTGTCGGTGATCGGGCAGAGCCAGACTTCGCCGCTCCTGTGCTCGCCGTCCGCGGCCGCGACTTTAACGGTCACTTTCCCGTCCGCGATCGCTATGCTGACCGGAACGGTCAGCGGGCGGGCATCACGGCGTGTGTCGCTTATGGCTTTTTCGATCGCCGCCTTGTCGCTGCCCAGCACATGCACGATGCCGTTGACCACGACCTGCGGCGTATAGACCTCGCGGTCGCCTCGCGCATCCGCATAGGCGCGTTCGCGGTTGGAATGGCCATGCAGGGCCAAAGTGTCCTTCCAGCCGAGATAATCCCAGTAATCGACCGCCAGGCTCATCGTTAACAGTGAGGGATCGCGCGCCAATTCGCCGATCACCTTGTCGGCCGCGGGGCACGACGAACAGCCTTGGCTGGTGAATAATTCGATCACGGCGCGCGGCTCGCCCGCCGTTGCGGGTACGGTCATTGAAATCCCGATAAGCGCGGCCGCAAACGTGATGAAGCGATTGTTCATGCCGGTCCCACGATTCCCCCTGCCCGCATGGCAAGTTAGTAGGCGCCTCGCCGATCACCTGCCACTCACTTCGCGGTGAGTGGCAATGCGTCGTGGTGCGGGCATCGGCCCCGTTAACCGGCCAATTGGCGCAGGACGTATTGGAGGATGCCGCCGTTCTTGTAATATTCGAGCTCGTCCGCCGTATCGATGCGGCAGATCAGCGGCACGCGCTTGAGCGTCCCGTTACCGGAGACGATCTCGGCGATCAGTTTCTGCCCCGGCTTGATCTCGCCGTGCAGGCCGCGGATTGTGACCTGCTCGTCACCCTTGAGGCCTAGCGTCTGCCAGGAAGTGCCTTCCTCGAATACCAACGGCATGATGCCCATACCCACCAGGTTCGAGCGGTGGATGCGCTCGAACGACTGGCAAACCACGGCGCGGATGCCGAGCAGCAGCGAGCCCTTGGCAGCCCAGTCGCGCGACGAGCCCGTGCCGTATTCCTTGCCGGCGAACACCACCAGTGGAACGCCATCGGCTTTGTATTTCATGGCCGCGTCGTAGATCGTCATGCGCTGCTTGGACGGATAATGGACGGTGAAGCCGCCCTCGACGCCCGGCAACATTTGATTCTTGATGCGGATATTGCCGAAGGTGCCGCGCATCATCACCTGATGATTGCCGCGGCGCGTGCCGTACTGGTTGAAGTCCTTCGGACGCACTTGATGGTCGCGCAGGTATTCGCCGGCCGGCGAGTTCGATCTTGATCGAGCCGGCGGGCGAAATATGATCGGTGGTGATCGAGTTCGAGCAGCAAGGCCAGCACGCGGGCATCGACGATGTCTTCGAGCGGCTTGGGCGTCTTCTTCATGCCCTCGAAATATGGCGGATTCTGCACATAGGTCGAACGATCGTCCCACGCAAAGGTCAATCCGCCCTTGATGCTGATCTTGCGCCAGTTGGCATCGCCCTTGAACACGTCGGCGTATTTCTTGGTGAACACCTGCCGCGTCACGTTCTTGGCGACGAACTCGCCGACTTCCCGGTTCGAGGGCCAGATGTCCTTCAAATAGACCTTCTTGCCTTTTTGATCGGTGCCGAGCGCATCCTTAAGCATGTCCACATTCATCGAACCGGCGATCGAATAGGCGACCACCAGCGGCGGCGAGGCGAGATAGTTCGCGCGCACGTCGGCGTTCACGCGGCCCTCGAAATTGCGGTTGCCCGAGAGCACCGCGGCGGCCACCAGGTCGCCGTCATTGATCGCTTTGGAATTCTCCGGCGGCAGCGGACCGGAATTGCCGATGCAGGTCGTGCAGCCGTAACCGACCAGATTGAATCCGAGCTTGTCGAGATCCTTTTGCAGGCCGGAATTTTCGAGATATTCGCCGACCACCTGCGAGCCTGGCGCCAGCGAGGTCTTCACCCATGGCTTGACCGTGAGGCCCTTGGCCGCGGCTTTGCGCGCCAGCAGGCCGGCGGCCATCATCACGCCCGGGTTGGACGTGTTGGTGCAGGAGGTGATGGCCGCGATCACCACGTCGCCATGACCGATGTCGTATTTATGGCCTTCGACCGCCACGCGCTTCTTCATCTCGGAGCCTTTGCCGAACTCCTTATCCATGGAGCCGGCAAATCCCATTTTGACGTCCTTGAGCGCGACACGGTCCTGCGGGCGCTTGGGTCCGGCCAGCGAAGGCTCGACCGACGAGAGCTCGAGCTTGAGCACGTCGGTGAACATCGGGTCGGGCGTCGTCTTGACGCGGAACATGCCCTGCGCCTTGGCATAGGCGGCGACCAGCGCGATCAATTCGGCCGGGCGTCCGGTGCTTTTCATGTAAGTGAGCGTGTCGTCATCGATCGGCGAGAAGCCGCAGGTTGCGCCATATTCCGGCGCCATATTGCCGAGCGTGGCGCGGTCGGCGATAGTAAGATGCGTGAGGCCGGGCCCGAAAAATTCGACGAATTTTCCGACCACGCCGCGCGCGCGCAACATTTGCGTGACGGTGAGCACCAGGTCGGTGGCGGTGACGCCTTCCTTGAGCTTGCCGGCAAGCTTGAAGCCGATCACTTCGGGCAAGGTCATCGACAATGGCTGGCCGAGCATGGCGGCTTCCGCTTCGATGCCGCCGACGCCCCAGCCGAGCACGGAGAGACCGTTGACCATGGTGGTGTGCGAGTCGGTGCCGACCAGCGTGTCAGGATAGGCGACTTCCATGGTCGTTTTCTTACCGTCAACCGTAACCTTGTCTTTCTTGGTCCAGACCACGCGCGACAGATATTCAAGATTGACCTGATGGCAGATGCCAGTGCCGGGTGGCACCACGCTGAAATTATCGAACGAGCGCTGCGCCCATTTGAGGAATTTGTAGCGTTCCTGATTCTGCCGGTATTCCTCGTCGACGTTTTTCTTGAACGCCTGATTATTGCCGAAGAAGGTCACCGCCACCGAGTGATCGATGACCAGATCGACCGGCACCAGCGGATTGATTTTTTTGGGGTCGCCGCCGAGCATCTTCATGGCGTCACGCATGGCGGCGAGATCGACCACCGCCGGCACGCCGGTAAAATCCTGCATCAACACGCGCGCCGGGCGGAAGGCGAATTCGCGGTCCGATGTCTTGGTCTTGAGCCATTCGGCGACCGCCTTGATGTCGTCCTTGGTCACCGTGCGCCCGTCTTCGTTGCGCAGCAGGTTTTCCAAGAGGACCTTCATCGAGAAGGGCAGCCGGGAAATGCCCTTGAGGCCATTTCGCTCGGCGGTCGGGAGACTGAAATAAGCGTAATTCTTGCTACCAACCTGGAGGGTTTTGCAGCATCGGAAGCTGTCGAGCGAAGTCATGACTACTGTTTCCATATCCCGGCTGGGGACATCGGCGGGGTTCGGTGTAAGCTGCTAGCAAGACAAGGTTTTTCTCGCTGGCGGTACTTTGGTTCCAATTCCGCTAACGTAGCGCCGCAAGTGCGGGCTTAAAAGGTATTTTCGCACGCGCGGCAAGAATTACTGGGCTCGGGCAAAAAATGCGCAGAATTTCCCTATTTCCCGCAATTTGGCTGGCCGGTCCGGCAAGACAGGGCCACCCTTGATGCGCATTAGCGGCGAGAACCTGGCCTGCAGCCGCGGCGGACGCGAGGTGTTTGCAGGCCTGAATTTCAACCTTTCCGGCGGCGAAGCCTTGCTGGTGACCGGCTCCAATGGGGCTGGCAAATCCTCGCTGCTGCGCATGATCGCCGGTCTGATATGCATATCCGCAGGGCAGCTTAAGCTAACCGGCGGCGACGACGACGCCAGTCTGGCCGAACAGGCGCATTACCTCGGCCACCAGGACGCACTGAAGCCTTCACTGACGGTTGCCGAAAATCTACAGTTTTGGACTGTGTTTTATGGGGCCGCCCGCAACGCGGTCTCGCCAGCGCTGGAAGCCGCGGGTCTGGCGCCGCTTGCCGACCTGCCGGCGGCTTATTTGTCGGCCGGGCAGCGGCGGCGGCTCTCGATTGCCCGGCTGGCGGCGGTCAAGCGGGTGCTTTGGCTGCTCGACGAACCGACTTCCGCGCTCGATGAGGCGTCGCAGAAACGGCTGGCGGAATTGATGCGCGGTCATCTTGCCGGCGGCGGCATGATTATCGCCGCCGCGCATGGCCCGATCGGGCTCGAGCGGGCGCGGGCCTTGGAGCTCGGAGTCCGCGGATCGCCGCCGCCATGAGCATGTTTCTCGCCATTTTCGCACGCGATATGCGGCTTTCCGTCCGCGCCGGCGGCGGCGCGCTCATGGGCGCGCTGTTTTACCTGATCGTCGTCGTCATGATGCCCTTCGCGCTCGGCCCGGATTTGGCGCTGCTCGCGCGTATCGGCCCGGCGATCCTGTGGCTCGGCGCGCTACTGGCGAGCCTGCTGGCGCTCGACCGGCTATTCGCCACCGATCACGATGACGGCTCGCTCGACCTCTTGATGATGAGCAAGCTGCCACTGGAGTTGGCAATCGCCGCAAAAGCGATCGCGCATTGGCTGACCACCGCATTACCTTTGGTGATCATCACGCCGGTGCTCGGCCTGATGCTCAATATCGAATTGGGCGCTATGGGCTGGGTCGCGCTGACATTGCTCGCCGGTACGCCGGCGCTCACTTTCATCGGATTGATCGGTGCGGCCTTGTCAGTCGCGCTGCGGCGCGGCGGATTACTGCTGGCGGTACTAGTGCTGCCGCTGACAATTCCGGTATTGATATTCGGTGTCGCCGCCGCCAATGCAGCGATAATCGGGGCTACGTCGTTTGGCCCAGCTTTCACCATTCTTTGCGCATTATCCTTGGCCTCGCTGGTGCTGGGGCCATTCGCCGCCGCCGCCGCGCTTCGACACGGGTTAGAGTAGCCATCATGGCCGTCATCGATCTCGCCAACCCGACGCGGTTTCTCACTCTCGTCAACCGCGTGCTGCCATGGCTGGTGGCGGCGACGATTTTGGCCTTCGCTTTTGGCCTGGTGCGCGTTGTCCACGCGCCCGACGATTATCAGCAGGGCGCTACTGTCAAAATCATGTTTCTGCATGTACCCGCAGCCTGGCTCGGCATGATGGGCTGGGGGCTGATGACGCTAGCCGCGCTCGGCACGCTGGTATGGCGCCATCCGCTGGCGGACGTCGCAGGCAAAGCGGCGGCACCCATCGGCGCGGCATTCACATTCATTTGCCTCGTCACCGGCTCGCTCTGGGGCCGCCCCACCTGGGGCACCTATTGGGTGTGGGATGCACGGCTGACTTCCGTGCTGGTGCTGTTCCTGCTCTATCTCGGCGTGCTCGCGCTTTATTGGACGGCGGAAGATCCCGGCCGCGGCTCGCGCGCGGCGGCAATCCTCACGCTGGTCGGCGCGATCAATATTCCGATCATAAAATTCTCGGTCGAATGGTGGAACACGTTGCATCAGCCGGCCTCGATCCTGCGCATGGGCGGCTCGGCGATCGATCCGTCGATTCTCATACCGCTGCTCGTCATGACCGGGGCATTTACGCTTTTGTTTTTCACGTTGCATCTCGCCGCCATGCGCAACGAAATATTGCGCCGCCGCGTGCGCACGATGCGCCTAGCAGAAGCCGCCCGCGCATGATCCCGAAAAGTGGGCACCGGTTTTCGGACAAGATCATGCGCAAGGAGAAATGTGCATGAATTTGGGCCCGCACGCCGACTTCATCATCGCCGCCTATGCTGCGACCGGCATCGTGGTCGCGATTCTCATCGCCTGGGTGACGCTGGATTATTCGGCGCAGCAGCGCATTCTGCACAATCTCGAGAAGCGCGGCGTGACGCGGCGTTCGCGGCCGGCAGACCAGCCATGAGCGATGCTTTCGGCCCCAATTCCGGCCCCAAGCGGCGCAATATTCTGGTGCTGCTGCCGCTGGTAGCTTTTCTCGGTCTGGCGGCCTTGTTTTTCGTGCGGCTCGGCGCCGGCGATCCCTCGCAACTGCCGTCCGCTTTGATCGGGCGACCGGCGCCAAAGACCGACCTGCCGCCGCTCGCCGGCCTGACCCGGGACGGCAAAGCCGTGCCCGGCCTGAGCAACGCGACGTTTACCGGCGCAGTGACGCTGGTCAATGTCTGGGCGTCATGGTGCGTGCCTTGCGCCGACGAAGTGCCATTTCTCGATCAGTTGTCGAAGGACAAGCGCATTCAGCTCGTCGGCATCAATTACAAGGATGCACCCGACAATGCGCGGCGCTTCCTCAACCGCTACGGCAATCCATTTGCCGCGGCGGGCGCCGATGAAAACGGCCGCAACGCCATCGATTGGGGCGTCTATGGCGTGCCGGAGACTTTCGTGGTCGGCCGCGACGGCCATATCGCGTACAAACTGGTCGGGCCGATTACGGCCGAAAATATCGCCAAGGTGCTGGAGCCGGAAATCGCCAAGGCGGCCGCGAAATAATTTCGGCTATTTCTTTTCCAAGCTGTATTTCACCAGCAGCGGATATTGCAGCGCGCCGAATAAAAACGTCAGCGGCACCACGCCGAATAATTTGAAGCTGACCCAGAAGTCCTGCGAAAAATAATGCCTCACGATTTCATTGAGAATCGCAAGCACGAAAAAAAACAGCGCCCAGCGCCAGGTCAGTTTGCGCCAACCTTCCTCCGTCAGATTAAAGACCGAATTGAACAGCATGCCGAGCAGCGGCTTGCCGAGCAGCAGTCCCCCCAAAAGCGTGCCGCCGAATAGCACATAGATGATAGTCGGCTTGACCATGATAAAAGTCGGGTTGTCGTAATAGAGCGTTAGCCCGCCGAAGATCAGCACGATGATCGCAGTAACCAATGGCATCACCTCGATGCGGCGCGTCATTACATAAGCAACGACCAGCGCCAGCAGCACGGCAACCATGAAAGCGCCAGTAGCCGCGAGAATGCCGAATTTCGCATTGGCGGCAAAGAACAGCACCAGCGGCCCGATATCGAGCAGCAGCTTGAGCATGGGGTTGAGTTGCTTCTTTTCGGCCATGGCGCTTTCTTACTCTAACCCGACAATCGCGCGGGCAAAATCCCTGGCGGTAAACGGCGCCAGATCGTCGACGCCCTCGCCGACGCCGATGAAATGTACCGGCAGCTTGAAGCGGTCGGCTATCGCCACCAGAATTCCGCCGCGCGCGGTGCCGTCGAGTTTGGTCATCACCAGGCCGGTCACGCCGGCGATTTTTCCGAAAATCTCGACCTGGCTGAGCGCGTTCTGCCCTACCGTCGCATCAAGCACCAGCAGCACGGCATTGGGCGCGTCGGGCTCGACCTTGCGGATGACGCGCACCATTTTTTCCAGCTCGCCCATCAGCTCGCTGCGGTTTTGCAAGCGGCCCGCGGTATCGACCAGCACGATATCGGTATTGTCCGTCTTGGCGGCCATCAGCGCATCGAAAGCGAGACCGGCCGCATCGGCGCCCGGCGCGCTTGCCTTGACGCTGGCGCCGGTACGCTCGCCCCAGATTTTCAGCTGATCGATGGCCGCGGCGCGGAAAGTGTCGCCGGCCACCAGCATCACGCTTTTTCCCTCGGCGCGGAATTTTGCCGCCAGCTTGCCGATCGTGGTGGTCTTGCCGGAGCCATTGACGCCGGCAACCAGAATGACGAAAGGCCGCGCGTCGATTTCAAGCGGCACCGCGACCGGCGCCAGTACCTTCTCGATCTCGCCGGCCAGCACAGCCTTCACGTCGTCGGGCGCGATGGCCTTGTCGAAGCGGCCGTCGCTCAGCACCTTGACGACCCGCGCGGCGAAATCGGGCCCCAGATCGGCGCGGATCAATTCATGTTCGAGCACTTCGATCGCGCCGGCGTCGAGTTTGCGCTTGATCACCAGATCGGCAATCGCGCCGCCGAGCGAAGCCGACGTGCGCTTGAGCCCGCCGCTCAAGCGTTTCCACCAGCTTGTGCCCTGTGTGCTGTCGTTCATGGTGATGCCGTGATAGCGGTTTCGTCATGACACCGGAAGAGATGCTTTCCCGCCTGCTCTACCGAGACGGCCTGATGCTGGTGATCGACAAACCGGCCGGGCTGGCCGTGCATCGCGGCCCGAAAGGCGGCGAGAGCCTGGAGGACCATTTCGACGTGCTGCGCTTTGGCCTGCCGCGCATGCCGTCGCTGGCGCATCGGCTGGACAAGGACACCTCCGGCTGCCTGGTGCTCGGCCGCCACCGTAAGGCGCTGGCGCTGCTCGGCAAGCTGTTCAAGCAGGGCAAAATCGGGAAAACTTATTGGGCCGTCGTCGAAGGCTCGCCCGCCGAGGACGAAGGCCGCATCGACATCGCGCTTGGCAAACTCGACGAGGATCGCGGCTGGTGGATGAAGCCCGACCCCAACGGCATGCCGTCGTCCACGACCTGGAAGGTGATGGGGCGCGCGCCGGGTGTCACCTGGCTCGCGCTTGAGCCGCTGACCGGGCGCACCCATCAGCTTCGCGTGCATTGCGCCGAAATGGGCTGGCCGGTGATGGGCGACAATATCTATGGCAGCGCCCCACGGACTGGCGGAACGCCGCTGCATTTGCACTCGCGCGAGATCGTCGTGCCGATTTCCAAGAACAAGCCGGCGGTCGTAACCACCGCGCCGGTGCCGGCGCATATGCGCGAGATGCTGATGAAATGCGGATGGACAGGGGACGTCCCTCAACCGCTCATTCCCGCACAAGCGATCAATACAACTGCGCTTTGATGTTTTCCGGCGCCTCGCGGTCATATTTCTCGCCGCCGAGTTTGCCGTGGCTGAGTTCCGCGATGATGGTGCCGGTGCTTGGCAAACTCTTGCGATCAACCTGCGTGGCCGGATCCCACAGTTTCGAGCGCACGATCGCCTTCGAGCAATGGAAAAACGCCGACTCGATGTGAACGATCAGCACGCTGCGCGGCAGCTTGCCGTTGACCGCGAAGCTCTGCATCAGTTCCGGATCGATCGAAATCGAGGCGCGGCCGTTGACGCGAAATGTCTCGCCAACGCCGGGAATCAAAAACAGCAACGCAATACGCGGATCGCACAGGATATTGCGGAAGCCGTCGAGCCGGTTGTTGCCCGGCCGATCCGGGATCGCCAAAGTTTTATCGTCGATAACGCGCACGAATCCGGCGGCGTCGCCTTTCGGCGAGCAGTCGAAGCCATCGGGACCGCCGGTCGCAATCGCCACGAATGGCGCGGCCTCGATCAGCTTGCGGTAGCCCGCGCTGAGATGGTCGATTTCCTTGATGACCGAGTTGGGATTTTTCTCGCCATAGAGCGCTTCGAGTTGCGCCTCGGTCGTCACCAGATGATCGCTCATCGTCATCCCCTCTATCAGGCGGCCAGTAGCTGGCGGCCATCATGCCCCGCCACGGTCAGATCGAGAAATGTACCGGGTTCTGCGGCTGAGGTCAGCCGCACCGCGGTGAACTGCTCGGTGCGCCCAATGCCGCCGCGTTCGGTCAAGACCAGCCGCGTCGCGCCGATTTGCGCCTCAAGATGTGCGCGTAACGCCGCCTCGCCTTTGGCGCGCAGGCGCTGCGCGCGCTCTTTGACGATGGCGCCGTCGAGTTGCGGCATGCGCGCGGCCGGCGTGCCAGGGCGCGGCGAAAACGGAAATACGTGCAATTGCGTGAGCCCGCATTCGTCCACCAGATCGAGCGAGCGCGCAAACATCGCCTCGGTCTCGGTCGGAAAACCGGCGATGATATCGGCGCCGAATACCATATCGGGCCGCAGCCGCCGCACTTGCTCGCAAAACTTGATCGCGTCATCGCGCGAATGACGCCGCTTCATGCGTTTGAGTATGAGATCGTCGCCGGCCTGCAACGACAGATGCAGATGCGGCATCAAACGCGGCTCGTTCGCCAGCGCATCGAGCAGATCGTTATCGGCTTCCACGGAATCGATGGATGAGAGCCGCAGGCGCGCGATTTCGGGAATTTCCCTGAGCAGGCGCTTGACCAGCGCGCCCAAACGCGGCGCGCCATCGAGGTCGGCGCCGTAACTGGTGATATCGACGCCGGTGAGCACGATTTCGCGGTAGCCGTTTTCAGCGAGCCGGCGCGCCTGCGCCAGCGCCTCATCCATCGGCAGCGAGCGCGAATTGCCGCGCCCAAACGGGATGATGCAGAAAGTGCAGCGATGGTCGCAGCCATTCTGCACCTGCACGAAGGCGCGGGTGTGGCCTTCGATATGATCGACGCCATGCCGGGCGTGGCGCGTTGCCGCCATGATATCGCCGACGGCGACGCGCTCGGCGCCGGACCAGGCGCGCGCGTCGAGTTTCTCTTCATTGCCCAGTACGCGATCCACTTCGGGCATGGCCGCGAATTGTTCGGGCGCGGTCTGCGCCGCGCAGCCGGTGACCATAATGCGGCGCGCGGGAGCCGCGCGCTTGAGGCGCCGGATAGTCTGGCGCGCCTGGCGCACAGCTTCGCCCGTCACATTGCAGGTGTTGACCACCACGGCATCGATACCGGCGGCCTGCCGGCGGATAACTTCCGAACTCGGCAATGTTGAGACGGCAGCCGAAAGTGACAATATCGAGACTCATGGGCTGCCCGCCGCGAACAATTTCGGGTCGAACGTGCCCTTGAATTCAAACGCGACCGGCCCGGTCATCAGCACGTGATCGTCGCGCTCGCGCCAGTCAATCGTGAGCTCGCCGCCCGGCAATGTCACTTTCACCTTGCGGTTGGTGCGCTTGAGCCGCGCGGCGGCAACGGCAGCCGCGCAGGCGGCCGAGCCGCAGGCCTTGGTCAAGCCTGCGCCGCGCTCCCAGGTGCGAATGACGATTGTCTCGCGCGAGACGATATGCGCCAGCGTAATATTGGCGCGCTCGGGAAACATCGGATGATTTTCGAGCAAAGGCCCGAAGCGCGCGAGATCATAGGCGTTCACGTCATCGACCCAGAAGATCGCGTGCGGATTGCCCATGTTCACCACCGCCGGCGAATGCAGCACCGGCGCGTCGATCGGCCCGATCTGCAACTCGATGGCGCGGGTGTCACGGAATTCCTCGGCCAGCGGAATCTCGTTCCAGGCAAAACGCGGCTTGCCCATGTCGACGGTGAACAATCCCTCGGCGCCTTTCCAGCAATTCAATATCCCGGCGCTGGTTTCGAAAGTCAGTTTGTCCTTGCCGGTCTCGTCCGAAACCAATGACGCCACGCAACGCATGCCATTGCCGCAGGCGCCGGCTTCCGAGCCGTCATTGTTGTAGATGCGAATGAAGGCGTCGGTGCCCGGCGTGCGCGGCGGATAGAGCGCCATCAATTGGTCGTAAGGCGCGCCTTGCGGCGCCGCCGCCGCGCGTCGCTTCCTTCTGTGGTAATTTTACCCGCGCGCGCGCGCAGATCGACCACGACGATCTCGTTGCCGACGCCGTTCATCTTCACAAATGGCCGATTGGCGAGTGCGCTCAAAATTCACCTTGCAAATTCGTGGGCCGGATACGATCGCGGTCGGGCGCTTTTCCCGCTAAAGCCCGCGTTTATATGGCGAATAAACGAGGATTGGCCAGAGGCCATGATAAAATGGCGAAGGCGAATCGCCGGACCGCCGCACGATATGCCGCAATGAAACGCCGTAAGAGACGGAGAATCGCGATGTGGATCACACGCTTTGCGGCGCCGGCCGCTGTTGCGCTGGCGTTGCTTACGCTTCCTTTGGCCGCCGGTCCGGCCCATTGCCAGCCGAAACCGGGCGAACAAATGCCGCCGCCGGCGGTGCCGGTTACTCCCAGCACCACCATGCCCTCGCCTTTGCAGCCGGGCGATGCGTTCGGCGAATCCGTGGTGCTGCCGGCGCGAACCATCATCTATCTGAAGGGCCACACCAATTGGGATGCCGCCTTCGATACGCTGATCGACGCCTTCAAATCGCTCAACGAATATTTCGATAAACAGGGCCTCAAGCCGAATGGCCCGGCCATGACCATCTATACCCAGACCGATGACACCGGATTTTCGTTCGAGGCTGCATTGCCGGTCGCGGTAGCCCCGGCCAATCCGCCCAAGGGCGACATCGCTGTCGGCCAAGCGCCATCCGGCAAGGCGCTCAAATTCGTCCACCGCGGTTCTTATGATGCGATGGACGCTACCTACGAGGCGATAACCAATTATCTCGACGACAAGGGCCTGGATGCCAAAGACCTGTTCATCGAGGAATATGCCTCCGACCCGGCGACAACGGCCCCGGACAAATTGGTCATCAACGTTTATGTGCCGATAAAGTAAGCGCTTTCCGGCTGCCTTGACTTGAACACAGCCCAACCCTAGGTTCCGCGCGCTCACGTAAAGCGACGTGGAATACCGCACTCGCCGCCCGGCCCTTGAGACCGGAGGCCCCCGCCCGACAGCGCAATGCGCCCTCGGGCGTAAAGTTGTTTGATTGACATGGCCTCCCGAAGGATGGCGTTCTTGGAATACAGTGTTCGACACACTGTCGGAAAAACTTGGCGGCATTCTCGACCGCCTTACCCGGCGCGGCGCGCTCAGCGAAACCGACGTCGATGCGGCGCTGCGCGAGGTCCGCCGCGCGCTGCTGGAAGCCGACGTCGCGCTCGATGTCGCACGCGCCTTCACCGACCAGGTCAAGGCCAAGGCAGTCGGCGTCGAAGTAATGAAGTCGGTCACGCCCGGCCAGATGGTCGTGAAAATCGTGCACGACCAGTTGATCGCGACGCTCGGCGCGGATGCACAGGGTATCGATCTCAACGCCGCGCCGCCGGTCGCCATCATGATGGTCGGCCTGCAAGGCTCCGGCAAAACCACCACTACCGCCAAGATCGCGCGCCGCCTGACTGACCGGCAGAAGAAAAAAGTTCTGATGGCCTCGCTCGACGTGCGCCGGCCGGCGGCGATGGAGCAACTCGCCGTGCTCGGCCGTGAGGCCGGCATCGACACGCTACCGGTGGTCGCCGGCCAATTGCCGCCGCAAATTGCCGTGCGCGCGCTGCAAGCGGCCAAGCTCGGCGGCTATGACGTGGTCATGCTCGACACCGCCGGGCGCACCACGCTCGACGACGACATGATGAACGAAGCCACGCAGGTCAAACAGGCCGCCAATCCGCATGAAGTGCTCCTCGTCGCCGACAGTCTGACCGGCCAGGACGCGGTTAATCTCGCGCGCGCCTTCGACGAGCGCGTCGGCCTGACCGGCATCGTGCTCACCCGCGTCGATGGCGACGGCCGCGGCGGCGCCGCGCTGTCGATGCGCGCCGTCACCAACAAGCCGATCAAGCTGATCGGCACCGGCGAAAAGCTCGACGCGCTGGAGGAATTCGACCCGGCCCGTATCGCCGGCCGTATTCTCGGCATGGGCGACATCGTCGCGCTGGTCGAAAAAGCCGCCGCCAATATCGACGCCGAAAAGGCCGCGCGCACCGCCGAGAAAATGCGCAAGGGCCAATTCGATCTGGCCGACATGCGCGAGCAACTCACGCAGATGGCCGCCATGGGCGGCATGTCCGGCCTGATGGGCATGATGCCGGGCGTCGCCAAGATGAAAACCCAGATCGCCAATGCCGGTCTCGACGACAAGATTCTCAAGCGCCAGGTCGCCATCATCGATTCGATGACGCCGCGCGAGCGCCGCAACCCCGACCTGCTCAAAGCCAGCCGCAAGAAGCGCATCGCCAAAGGCTCCGGCACCACGCCGGAAGCGATCAACAAACTGCTGAAAATGCATCGCGGCATGGCCGACATGATGAAGGCCATGGGCTCCGGAAAACGCTCGCCGCTCGCGGGCCTCGGCCAGATGATGGGCTTTGGCGGCGGCGCCCAGCCGACGCCCGAACAGATGGCCGAACTCGCCAAGAAAATGCCGGGCGGTCAGTTGCCGTCAGGCATGCCTAGGCGCCGCCGGCTTGCCTCCCAACATGCCGAATCTTCCACCAAATATTCCCGGCCTGCCTGGATTGGGCGGGCCTGCAAAATTTCCCGGATTGCCGGGTCTTCCCGGTTACGGAAAAAAGAAATGAACCCGCTCAACACTTCGAATCGTCCTCAGAAAGGAAACTAAAATGTCTCTCGTTATCCGTCTCGCGCGTGCCGGCACCAAGAAACGTCCGGTCTATCATATCGTCGTCGCCGACTCGCGTTCACCGCGCGATGGCCGCTTCATCGAGCGGCTTGGTTTTTTCAATCCGTTGATGCCGAAGGAAAAGACCGAACGTCTCAAGTTCGATCTCGACAAGGCGCAGGACTGGATGAAGAAGGGCGCGCAGCCGTCCGACCGCGTCATGCGCTTCCTCGATGCCGCCGGCATCAAAACGCGCACCAAGCGCAACAATCCGGAAAAGGCCATTCCGCGCAAAGAGCGTAAGGCCGCCAAGGAAGAAGCGCTCAAAGCCAAGGAAGGCGCCGATGCAGCCGCCAAGACCGCGGCGACCGCCAAGGCCGCGACCGACGCTGCCGACAAGAAAGCCGCTGCCAAGGCGGCCGAAGCGCCGGCGGCGAGCTGACGCCAGCGTCGCCGCTTATGTCCGGCCGCATCCGTGTCGCCCGTATCGGTGCTGCGCATGGCGTTCGCGGCGAGGTCAAGCTGTGGTCGTTCACGCAAGACCCGATGGCGGTCGCCAGTTACGGCCCGCTGGAAACCGAGGACGGCGCGCAGCGTTTCGAAATCGAGACGCTGCGCCCGGCCAAGGATTTCATGGTGGCGCGGCTCAAAGGCGTCGCCGACCGCGACGCGGCCACGAAGCTTTGCAATCTCGAACTATTTGTCGCGCGCGATAAGTTGCCGCCGATCGAAGAGGATGACACTTATTACCATGCGGACCTGGTCGGCATGACGGCGATAACGCCGCAAGGCGCACCGCTCGGCAATGTCACGGCCATCCATAATTTCGGCGCCGGCGATCTGGTCGAGATTGCGACCACCGCTGGCGGCGAACCGTTACTGCTGCCGTTTACCGAATCGGTTGTGACGGAAATCGACGCGGCGCTGCGGCAGATCACGGTCGTGCTTCCCTCGGTCATCGAGTAACTGCCATGTGGCGTGCAACCGTACTCACCATCTTCCCCGACATGTTCCCCGGCCCGCTCGGCCAAAGCCTGGCCGGCAAAGCGCTGGCCAACGGCATCTGGTCGCTCGACGCCATCGACATCCGCAACTCCGCCACCGATACGCATCGCACGGTCGATGACACGCCGGCCGGCGGCGGACCCGGCATGGTGATGAAAGCCGACGTGCTCGCCAAAGCTTTGGACAGTTTGGCGCTCGACGCCATTGCGCCCGATCCGCGCCCGCGTCTGCTGATGAGCGCGCGCGGCGCGCCGCTTACCCAAAGCCGCGTGGCGAAACTCGCGCATGGCCCGGGCGCCGTCATTCTCTGTGGCCGTTTCGAGGGCGTCGACGAGCGCCTGATCGCGGCGCGCAATCTGGAGGAAGTCTCGCTCGGCGACTTTGTCCTCTCCGGCGGCGAACCCGCGGCCTTGGCGCTGATCGATGCCTGCGTGCGGCTCTTGCCCGGCGTCATGGGCAAGGAGGCGTCCGGCCTCGAGGAAAGCTTCGCCGACGGCTTGCTGGAATATCCGCAATACACAAGGCCGGCCGTTTTCGAGGGCCAGCCGATCCCGGAAACTCTCACCTCCGGCGATCACGCCAAGGTCGCCGCCTGGCGCCGGGCGCAGGCCGAGCGGCTCACCAAGGAGCGCCGCCCCGACCTCTGGGCGGCCTATTTGGCCCGTAAAAGGCCATAAACTGCCACTTTGACCTCTATGCCGATATGGCCTATACGACCGCCAACCCATTCACGACCAGACATGACCGCGCGCCGGTTGCTGGCGCTGCCGACGGAGAATTCGCCATGAACCTCATTCAGACGCTCGAAAAAGAGCAGGTCGATAAGCTTTCGGCCGGCAAGGAAATGCCCGACTTCGGGCCCGGCGACACCCTGCTGGTCAACGTCAAGGTAATCGAAGGCGAGAAGACCCGCATCCAGGCCTATGAGGGCGTATGCATCGGCCGTTCGGGGCGCGGTCTCAACGAGAATTTCACCGTCCGCAAGATTTCATACGGCGAAGGCGTCGAACGCGTGTTCCCGCTTTACGCGCCGATGATCGACTCGATCAAGGTCGTGCGCCGTGGCAAAGTACGCCGCGCCAAGCTCTATTACCTGCGCGGATTGCGCGGCAAGAAGGCCCGCATTTCCGAAGCGACCAGCGCAGCCAGCATCGCGGCCGACGCCAAGGAATAGCGCTGGCGCCAACGCGGAATACGTGAAGGGGCCGCAAGGCCCCTTTTGCGTTTCAAGACCCCTTTGGCGTTCGTTGTCGAAGCCCACGCAAGGGTCTATATACGCAGCATGATTTTGAACCTTCATCGGATAATCCTGAGCGACCACGCCCGACTGCCCTGGCGCTTCTTTGGCCGGCTGACTTCGGTGCAAGCGGGACTTTGATCGGCACTGCCGCGAGCAGCGGCGCACGCCTAGCCATCAATTCCATTTTTCAATTCAAGCTAAGGTCACCTTTGTCATGAAACCGCGTACTCTCTACGACAAGATCTGGGACGACCATCTGGTGGACGAAGCGCCGGACGGCACCTGTTTGCTTTATATCGACCGCCATCTCGTGCATGAGGTCACCTCGCCGCAAGCTTTCGAGGGCTTGCGCGCCGCCGGCCGCAAGGTGCACGCGCCGGAAAAGACGCTGGCCGTCGTCGACCATAACGTGCCGACCTCGGACCGCTCCAAGCCCAATCCGGATCCCGAGAGCGCCGAGCAGATCGCGGCGCTGGCGCAGAACGCCAAGGATTTCGGCATCGAATATTACAACGAGTTCGACAAGCGCCAGGGCATCGTCCACATCATCGGTCCCGAGCAGGGTTTCACCTTGCCCGGCACCACGCTGGTATGCGGCGATAGCCACACCGCGACGCATGGCGCCTTCGGGTCGCTCGCCTATGGCATCGGCACGTCGGAAGTCGAGCACGTGCTGGCGACGCAGACATTGATCCAGAAAAAATCCATGAACATGCGCGCGGTTGTGGATGGCGAGTTGCCGCCGGGCGTGACGGCGAAAGACATCATCCTGTCCATCATCGGCGAGATCGGTACCGCCGGCGGCACTGGCTATGCGCTGGAATATGCCGGCGAAGCCATCCGTGCGCTCTCGATTGAAGGCCGCATGACGGTTTGCAACATGTCGGTCGAAGGCGGCGCCAAGGCCGGCTTCATCGCGCCCGACGAGAAGGCGTTCGAATATCTCAAGGGCAAGCCGAAAGCGCCCAAGGGCGACGCCTGGGATCAGGCCATGCGCTATTGGGAAACGCTGCGATCCGACGACGGCGCAAATTTCGACCGCGAGATCAGGTTAGACGCCACCAAACTGCCGCCGATCGTGACCTGGGGCACCAGTCCCGAGCAGGTGGCGTCGATTTCCGGCCGCGTGCCGGTGGCGAGCGAAATCGCCGACGAGAAGAAACGCGTCGCGGCCGAGCGCTCGCTCGGTTACATGGGCCTGCAAGGCGGCGAGAAAATCACCGACATCAAGCTCGACCGCGTCTTCATCGGCTCTTGCACCAATGGCCGCATCGAGGATTTGCGCGCCGCCGCCAAGATCGCCGACGGCAAGACGGTCAACGCCAATGTCTACGCCATGATTGTGCCGGGCTCCGGTCTGGTAAAGGAGAATGGCCGAGGCCGAAGGCCTCGACAAGATTTTCAAGGCCGCCGGTTTCGACTGGCGCGAGCCGGGCTGCTCAATGTGCCTCGCGATGAATCCGGACAAGCTCAAGCCGGGCGAGCGTTGTGCGTCCACATCAAATCGAAATTTCGAAGGCCGCCAGGGCTACAAGGGACGTACCCACCTCGTCTCGCCCGCGATGGCAGCGGCCGCCGCGATCGCCGGACATTTCGTCGATGTAAGAGAGTGGAAATAGCCCGCGGCAAAATCGCAACGCAAAAAGGCCCGCCAACCGGCGGGCCTTTTCGTCTTTAACGTTTCGCGATCACCACCAACCGCCAAACCCGATGAACGGGAACGGCGAAGGACGATAGTAAGGCCGCTCGTAATAAGTCGGGCCGTAATAGCCGTAGGGTGTCGGGCCCGGATAGCTGTAGACGCGCGGGCGATAATAGTGGCGATAGTGCCGGCGCGCGGCGCTCAGATCGATTTGAGTGGCGTTCGCGATGCCATTGCTGCGGGGCGCGGCATTAGCCGGCGCCGTGAGCCAAACCGCGCCGGCAAGAGCCAGCGCAGCCGCGAGAATTTTTACCATTGGTATTGCCTCCGGTTGATGCTGGAACTCAACCCGGTTCCCCATCAAACGGTTGCAGCGCGCGGAAAAGAATTATCCTGAAGGCAACACGCTACCAGCATCGCCAGCTGCGCCGCACGACCCAGGTGCCGTGGCGCCAGACCCGCACGCGGGCCCAACCGCAATTTGGCCCGGCATAGTAAGGTGCGCCGTAATAATACGGACCGCCCCAGCCAAACCCGAAGCCAGGTCCCCAGCCGCCGCCGCGGTAATAACCGCCGTGCCAGTGGCCGCCGCCGTGATGATGTTGCGCCAAGGCAGCGCCTGGCGTGAGAGCGATGGCGCCGGCCGCCAGGGCCAATGCGCCAAACATTTTTGCAAACCTAGACATCGAGCCACCTCCGATGCCGCCCCAGCATTCTCAATAAACGCCGCGAAGCCGAAAAACCTGCGTTATTGCCACCAGCAGTGCATGCGCGGCACCACGACCGGGCCGCTGACGCGATATTCCTTCACCAGCGACGCCTCGCATTGCCGCACGGCATTGCGGCCGACATAGCGCCGGCGCGGATGGATGGTGATGCGCGGGCGCTTCGTCTGGGCGGCGAATTCGCGGGTGCCGGACGATGGGGTCGTGTAATAGGCCAGGACACGGCCCTTGCTGTGGTCGTTGCAGCCGAAGAACTCCGCCAGAGTAGGCGTCGTGAACAGTACAGAACTGGCAAAGATCAGTGCCAGAGCAGTCCAGACGGTCCGTTTTCTCGGCATGTTCTGTGGTCCCAAAGCCTTTGCCTTAATAGTTAACGGCCAAGCGCCCGTCAACCGCTTGGTGGCGCCCAGTATATCCGCTAAAACATTGGCATGACAGGCCAATTTGACCGCTGGCAGGGGCTGCAGGCACCCTCTTTGGCCGATATCGAGGCCTTGGCGGGTAACGCTTATGCCGGCTTGCCCCAGCATTTCCGGGCGCTTTGTGAGGATCTGATTTTCCGGGTCGAGGATTTCCCAACCGAGGAAGTGCTGGAAACCATGCATGCCGAGAGCGAATTCGACCTGCTCGGCTTGTTTCAGGGCGTAGGTCTGCCGTTTCAGTCACCTTCCGCGCCACAACAAATGCCGAATATGATCTGGCTCTACCGCCGCCCGATCCTCGATTATTGGGCCGAGCACGACGAGACCCTGGGCGACATCGTGACCCATGTGCTGGTTCATGAAATCGGCCATCATTTCGGCCTGTCCGACGACGACATCGAAGCGATCGAGGCGGGCGCTGAGTGAGCATCAGGTCTGCCGCGCAAGCCTTCCGCTAAACTGCGCAACACGCTAAACCCACAGCGCTGAGACCATCAGAAAGCCGGACGACCATGGAAAAATTCACCACGCTTGAAGGCGTCGCGGCGCCGATGAAGATGATCAATGTCGACACCGACATGGTCATTCCAAAGCAATATCTCAAAACCATCAAGCGCACCGGTCTGGGCGTCGGCCTGTTCTCCGAGCTGCGCTACAAGGACGACGGCAGCGAGAACCCGGACTTCGTCTTGAACAAGCCGGCCTATCGCAAAGCCAAGATTCTGGTGGCCGGCGATAATTTCGGCTGCGGCTCGTCACGCGAGCATGCGCCCTGGGCGCTGATGGATTTCGGCATCCGCTGCGTGATCTCGACTTCGTTCGGCGATATTTTCTACAACAACTGTTTCAAGAACGGCGTGCTGCCGATCCGCGTTTCACCGGAGGATCTCGAAAAGCTGTTCGACGATGCCGATCGCGGCTCCAACGCCACGCTCTCGATCGATCTCGAAAAGCAGGAAATCCGCGGTCCCGACGGCGGCATGATCAAGTTCGAGATCGACGCGCACCGCAAGCACTGCATGCTCAACGGCCTCGACGATATCGGGCTGACCAAACAGAAGACCGCCAAGATCGTCAGCTACGAGGAAAAGGCCCAGGCCGCGCGCCCTTGGGCGTGATTCTGGGCATAACTTGGGGCGTAACTTTGGGCGTAACACCGCCCGCGCCACACTCAGGTCAACGCGCGCATACAATCGTCGAACAATTCGTCGACCGAGAACTTTCGCGCAATCAGCTTCTGGCGGAAGCTGTAATCGATGATGATTTCGAGCGAGCGGCGGTTGGCCTCGATCCCGAAGCGCCACGGGTCGAGCGCGCCGCCCTCCGGCGGCGGTGCTTTAGCGCGGCTATCGCGCGCCATGCGGTAGATTTCATGCACAATGTCAGGGCGCGATTTGGCGATCTGTTCGCGCACCACCATCAAATGATTGATCGGCACGCCGCCATGCGCCGGCGCCCATTGCCGCGATGCGGCGTCGGCGTCGGGAATGAGCGGCTTGAGCCGCGGGTCGGGCATTTTATCGCCGACGATGGCGGCGTCGAGTTCGCCGTCGAGCAACATCGCCGCCAGTTCCTTGCCGGCAGGCGCGCGCGTGACAAAATCGGGGTCTTTGTATTCGGCGAGATGGGGATCCTCGAAAGTGATCCATTTAACCTTCGCGGTGTCGACGCCGTAATCCTCGGCCAGAAAACCGCGCACCCAGGCGCCTGTGGTTTGCGTATAGGCGCGCACGCCGACGCGCTTGCCGTTGAGATCGGACGCCTTTAAGGCGCCGCGTTCGGGATTATAGGCGATGGTGTGGTGCTGGCCGCGGCCCAACACGGTCGCCGGTATGAGCGCATAGGGCTTGCCGTAGCTCTTGGCCTGCAAAAAAGTGACGATGGCCAATTCGCCAACATCGAATTTGGCATCGCGCACCAGCGGTTTGAACTGGGTGTTCGACACTTTCACGTCGGCGAAATCGAAATCGATGAGATCGGATGTCACCGCGCCGTTCCTGAGCGCCGCGGTGTTGGGATAATTTCCGAGCAGCGTGAAAAGCTTGGTTTTCTTGGTCGCCGGCATCGCGGTTTGTCTCCTCAATCCGCCAGCGCGGGATAAAGCACCTGCGCGATCTGCGCCCAGCTGCCATCGAAACTTTGAATCCGATCGTCAGCGCGCCGCGATCGCATCCGCGATTGCCACCGTGCGCCGCGCCATGTCGGCATGCAGGCGCTCGACCATCTTGCCGTCGATCGAAACGACGCCCTTGGTCTTGTTTTCCGGCAGATCGAAAGCGCCGATCATGACGCGCGCCCAGGCCACTTCCTCGGGCGACGGCGAGAAAACTTTGTTGCAAGGTTCGATCTGATTGGGATGGATCAGCGTCTTGCCGTCGAAGCCCATGTCGCGGCCCTGCTCGCATTCCTTCACGAAGCCCTCGGCATCGCCGATGTTGTTGTAGACGCCGTCCAGTATGTCGATGCCGTAGACGCGCGCCGCGGCGACGCAGTTCATTAGCCAGCCTATCATGGGCCAGCGGCCCGGCATCTGGCGCGCACGCGTATCCTTGGCAATATCGTTGGTGCCCATAACGAAGCCGGCGAGCCGGGTTTCGGAATCGGCCGCGCAGGCCGCGATCGAGAGCACGTTGAACACCGCCAAAGGCGATTCGATCATCGCCCAGATTCGCGTCTTGTGATCGGTGCCCATGTCGAGCAGGCGCTGGCCAATGGTCTCGAGCTGCTCGGGCGTGGAAATCTTGGGCACCACGATGCCGTCCGGCGCGGCATGCGCCGCCGCGCTGAGGTCCTCGGAAAACCAGGCGGTATCGACGCCATTGGTGCGGATGAAGACCTCGCGCGTGCCGAAGCCGCCAGCCTTGACCGCATCCGCCACCTGTTGGCGCGCGGCTTCCTTGGCGTCAGGCGCCACCGAGTCTTCAAGATCGAGGATGACGCCGTCCGCGGGAAGAGTTTTGGCTTTTTCCAGCGCGCGGGCATTGGAGCCCGGCATGTAGAGTACGCTGCGGCGTGGGCGGGGGGTCATGCCGCCAACTCTACCGGCGCGCCAAAAACTATCAAGCGCCGCTTCTGCCTGGCCGCTAGTTAATCCGGCTCTTCGATTTTGTCACGTTCAAGCTTTCGGGCTTTTCGATGCGATAGAGCTGGAACCGGTCGCCGTCGGCGACCAGTTTGAGGCGCGACGGGTAGGGATTGGGCGCCTCGTCTTCGGTGAAAAGCACATAGAGATAGTCGAACTTCGTCCAATTCTGCCAGAACGCCGGCGTGGTCGGTCCGGGATGGTCGGCGGCGACGACAAGCTGAGACGTCGAGGGCGGCGTGCCGTCCAGGGCATCGACATAGTCGCGATATTCAGGACGCGCGTGCAGCACCTGCTTGCCGACCACCGTGAAGGTTGTCGTGACCAAGGCCGAGCGCTCGATGGTGGCGATACTGGCGGCGTGAACCAGGCCGAGGTCGCGCACGTCCTCGCCGAGCGAGCGGTCGGCATAGGCGACGAAGACCTTCGAACCCGGCGCGATGCGGCGCACCGAGGAACGGAACTGGCTGGTTGAATCCGACAATTGCGACCAGTTGAGATCGATCTCTATCAGGCGGCCAGCAATCAGAAAAATAAGCACGACCAAAAAGCCGCGCCGCACCAGGCGGTGGCGCAAATTCAAATCGCCGCAGGCAAACAGCATGAAGGCGATGCCGATCGGGACGCGCTGATCGGTCATGTAAGTGTCGAACATGATCCGCGGCAGGGCGAAATAGACGGCGCCGCCGACCACCATCAGCACGAAGACCAGCGGATGAAAACGCAGGACGTGATGACGTATCGCCCAGACGATACCGGCGGCCATCACCGCCACCAGTGCGAAGGCGACGATATCGGAATAGTCGGCGATGACATACATCAGCCCATCGATCTTGCCGCGCTGATCCCAATAGGTGGCGGAAATCAGCTGCAGCGTCGGGCTGGCATAAAGCAGCGGCACCGCAGCCAAGAATGGCAGACCGCTGGCGACGAAATCCACGGCGCGCGCCGGCCAGCCCGGCAACATCCGCCGCTCCCAAAGCCGCAAAATCTCGAACGAGAGCAATCCGACGCCGTAAATGCCCAGCGCCGAAAGATGGCAGAAAAACAGCGCGACCACGCAAACGGTGGATAGCGCCAGCCTGATCGGCCAGACGCGTTCGCGCACGGCGACCCAGCCGGCCAGCGCCCATAGCGCGACGCCGATGCCACAAATATAGTTCATCAATCCGACCAGGAAAATGTAGTTGTAGAGGAACGGGAAAGCGAACAGCGGCAGCACCGACCAGCGGCCGATCAGAGCGCGGTTGAGCGCGAGGCTTCCGGATATGATGAGCGCGAACATAGCCACCAGATAGATCTGGCCGGCCAGATAGATGTTCATGAACCGCGCCAGCAGCGGCACCACGAGATCCATGGTTAAATTGGGAATGACCTGCCAATTTATTTCGTAAAAATTGGCCAGTTGCGGGTTGGTCGAGAGCGTCGCAATCACATGCATGCGCGCCAGATGATTGACATAATCCGACAGCGGCGGCAGTGGATGCGTCCAGATCGGGATCGATATCAGCAAGGTGAGCGCAACGAACAAAATGCCGATTTGCGCGCCCGAGATTCCGGACGTACGAAATCGCGGCAGCGATGGCACTTCGGCAATTGGTTTGTTCGGCGAAAGCATGCTTGTTTGGGCCTCTTCTGGTCGATTACAGGTGAACAAGTGATGAATATGCGTTGGACATGACCTGCCGGCGACGGGTTCCTTTTGCCCAATGAATTGGCAGGGTTTAGAACCTCCGGGCATGGAGATTGCTTGGTTTATGGCGATAGAAAATGGCTTTTCCGGACACGAAAACGATGAATTTTCCGCAGCGTTTGATTGATGGCTACACCGCCTTTGCCGGTGGCCGGCTGGCACGGGAGCAGGACCGCTACCGCGAGTTGGGTGAGCGCGGCCAGGCGCCGGAGATCATGGTGATCGGCTGCTGCGATTCGCGGGTCTCGCCCGAGGTGATTTTCGACGCCAGCCCGGGCGAATTATTCGTGGTGCGCAACGTCGCCAATTTGATCCCGCCCTATTCGCCCGACGGCCATTATCACGGCGTTTCCGCCGCGCTCGAATTCGGCGTCGGCGCGCTGCGGGTAAAACATATTGTGGTGCTCGGCCATGCCCGCTGTGGCGGCGTGCATGCATTTACCGAGAACGAGCATCGCCAGAAGCTGTCGGCCGGCGATTTCATCGGCAAATGGATTTCGCTGATCGAGCCGGCGGCAAAAAAGATCGGGCCGCGCGGCGAGGCGTCAGCCGACGATTATCAGACGCGGCTCGAACAGGCGTCGGTCATCAATAGCCTCGAGAGCCTGATGACATTCCCGCGCCTCGCTACGCTGATCGAGAAGGGCAAGATCGCCACTCACGGCGCCTATTTCGGCGTCGCCAGCGGCGATCTGTCGGTGCTTGACCGCAAGAGCGGAGAGTTTCGCCAGATCGAGGCGGTAGAGCATGATCCCGAAAAGTGGGTACCGGTTTTCGGATAAGATCATGCTCAAAAATAACTACGCCGCCTTGCGCTTGGCCTGGATCAGCTTGCGATTGATCAGGCATTCGGCGATCTGGATCGCGTTCAAAGCCGCGCCTTTGCGCAGATTGTCCGACACCACCCACATCTGCAGGCCGTTATCGACGGTCGGATCCGTGCGGATACGGCTGATATAAGTGGCGTCCTCGCCGACGCATTCATAGGGCGTCACATAGCCGCCGGGCTCGTGCTTGTCGATCACCAGGCAGCCCGGCGCGGCGCGCAAAATCGTGCGCGCTTCCTCGACGCTGATCGGGTTTTCAAACTCGACGCACACCGCTTCGGAATGGCCGACAAATACCGGCACGCGCACGCAAGTGGCGGTCAGCTTGATTTTGGGATCAAGAATTTTCTTGGTCTCCATCATCATCTTCCACTCTTCCTTGGTGTAGCCGTCCTCCATGAACACGTCGATTTCCGGAATGACGTTGAAGGCGATGCGCTTGGGGAACTTCTTGGTCACGATCTCGCCAATGGTGAACACCGCCTTGGTCTGCTGGAACAGCTCGTCCATGGCCTCCTTGCCGGCGCCCGACACCGATTGATAAGTCGCCACCACGACGCGCTTGATCACCGCCTTGTCGTGCAGCGGCTTGAGCGCGACCACGAGTTGCGCGGTCGAGCAATTGGGATTGGCGATGATGTTCTTCTTGGTAAAGCCGGAGAGCGCGTCCGCATTCACCTCCGGCACCACCAGCGGCACATCCGGGTCCATGCGCCAAGCCGACGAATTGTCGATCACGACGGCGCCAGCAGCCGCGATCTTGGGCGACCATTCCTTCGACACCGCACCGCCCGCCGACATCAGGCAGATATCGACATCCGAGAAATCGAAATGGTCGAGCGCCTTCACCTTCAGCGTCTTGTCGCCGAACGAGCATTCCTGACCCATGCTCTTGCGCGAGGCGAGCGCCACCACCTCGTCGGCGGGAAAGCTCCGCTCGGCCAGAATGTTGAGCATTTCGCGCCCGACATTGCCGGTGGCACCCACCACAGCGACCTTGTAACCCATTGTTAACTCTCCGAAAAAATATCCGCACCGCAGCATGGTGCCAGACAACCGGATGGCAGCGCTTCTAGGCGAGAACTGATCGTATGACAACGGCGGCCTGAGGGGACGGCCATGCATCCGGCTCTGCATTCCTGGCGCGAGGAACTGCCGGCTAATTTCGTGCGTATGCTCGCTTATGTGGGCGGAATCGCGGTGCTTTCCATGGCCGCCGCGCAAATATTTCAATCGCCGCCGGTCATGCGACCCATTGCTCCCGTGCATCAATCCGAATGGATCGAGATCGAGCGGCCGTTCCCGGCTTTTGCGCTCGCCATCCCCGAAGCCACCGACGTGCCGGCAAGCTATGCCATCCGCCGACACGCCGCCGGCGGCGGCCGCAAGGACATCCTCGCTTTGGGCGAGCCGGACGGCGCCGCGCCGTTTTTGCAAGTTGAAATCTACCGGCCGGGCAGCGAGACGCGCAGCTTCCCCGAACCGCAAACCGAGATCGCCCAAAGCGCTGCGGCGCTGGGGCCAGATTGCGATGTCGGCCGCGCAAGACCGTTGCCCAGCAAATTCGGCCCGCTCTCGATTGTCACTTTCGATACCTCCAAGGGCGTTAGCCGCCATTGCCTCGGCTTCGTGCGCGCTTACGACGACCCGCGGCTGCAATTATCCGGCTGGTTCTGTATCGGCGGCGCGGAATTTGTCGACCGCAGCACGCTGGCCTGCGCACTCGACCGGCTCACGCTATTGGCCGCCGGCAGCGAGCCCAAGGTCGGCGCCCTGTTCGCGCAGGCCGAACTCAACCGCAGCTTTTGCGGCCAGCGCGATCCCATCATCGCGGCGACGCCGAAATATCATCTGTTGTGGCAGGCGCTGGCCAACCGCCCGGAGCCGCGGCGCATCGGGCGCTAAACTAGCGCTACTCTGGCGCTGCAGCGCGGCAACGAATTCCCGAAACTGCGCACCCATTTCGGTTGACCGGCCATTCAATTCGTCAGATCATATTCAAATAATAATATCTAAAGCCGCGGCGATGGCCGAAATGGCTTTGGTGAAACCTCTGGGGAGAGGAAACAATGATCACACGACGTCACCTGTTGGGGACGGCCGGCGCAGGCGCAGCACTTGCAGGGTCCGGCCTGGCATTTCCAAAACTCGATCAAGCCCACGCCGAAATACCGAATATCGACGCGGGCCTGCCGGCCGGAACGCGCAGTGAAGCCGTGATGGAACGGCTGCCGGGCAAGCAGCCCTTGATCAAGCTCACCTACCGGCCGCCGAATTACGAAGCGCCGGTCGACTATTTCAAGACACCGATCACGCCGAACGACAAATTCTTCGTGCGCTATCACCTCGCGGATATCCCCGAGAAGATCGACGCCAAAACCTGGAAGCTTTCGGTCGGCGGCGACGGCGCCAATGGCACCGCGCAACTGACGCTTGCCGATCTCAAAAAATTGCCGGCCGTCGAAATCGTCGCGGTCAACCAGTGTTCGGGCAACCGGCGCGGGCTTTTCCTGCCGCATGTTGCGGGCGTCGAATGGGGCAATGGCGCCATGGGCTGTGCCCGCTGGAAAGGCGCCAGGCTCAAGGACATTCTCGCCAAGGCCGGCGTCAAGCCGGAAGCCATCGAGATCGTCATCGACGGCGCCGACGGTCCGGTCATCGACAAGACGCCGGACTTCGTGAAAAGCATTCCGGTCGCCAAGGCGATGGAAGACACCACTATCGTTGCCTATGAGATGAACGGGGCGCCATTGCCGCATTTCAACGGTTTTCCCGCGCGCCTCGTGGTGCCGGGCTGGACCGGCACCTACTGGATGAAGCATCTTATTTCCATCCGGGCGGTGACCAAGCCGTTCGAAGGCTTCTGGATGAAAAGCGCCTATCGCATTCCGATCGGAAAATTTCCGGGCGCGCGGTTTACCTCGCAGGAATCGATTGGACCCAACACGCCGATCACGGAAATGATGGTGAACTCGCTGATCACGACGCCGAGCGAAGGCGCCAAGGTCAAAGGCGGCAAGACTGCCGTCAGCGGCATTGCCTGGGATGGCGGCTACGGCATCAAAACCGTCGAGGTTTCCGCCGACGGCGGCAAAACCTGGCAGCCGGCCAAGCTTGGCAAGGACCTCGGCAAATTCGCATTCCGGCCCTGGAGCGCCAGCGTGCCGGTCGGCAAAGGCGCACAAAAGATCATGGCACGCGCGACCAGCGTCAACGGCCAAGGTCAAACCACCGAACTCATTCAAAACCCGGCCGGCTACCACCACAATCTCTATTCGTCCGTCGGCGTAACCGGCGCGTGAGGGGAAACACCATGCGATACGAACTCATTTGCGCGATCACGCTCGGACTTTTCACGTCGGCTTTTGCCGCACCTGGTTTTGCCGACGAAAAGCCGGTTCAATTGAAGAAGGCCGATGGCCTCGACAAGGTCGAAGGCAACTGCGGCTCCTGCCACAGCCTCGACTACATCCAGATGAACTCGCCTTTCCCCAGCCCGGCGCTGTGGGATGCCGAGATTACCAAGATGATCAAGGCCTTTGGCGCCCCGATCGATGATGCCGACGCAAAAACCATCGGCGATTATCTCAAAAAGAACTACGGCTCCTAGGCGCGGCCTAAAAGCCTCACCGCCCCAAAATTCGGCTCCGGCACCCCGCCGGGGCCATTTTCTTAATGATTACAGCAACAAATGCCGATATTGTGGTCTTTAGCGGTGAACTAAAGCCCGCTAGACTGCGTTGCACTTTAGGGCCCGCAAGAGGGGCACAGACGAGGAATTCATGCGCTTGAACGTGGTCGCCGCCGGGATTGCCGCTGTCGCCGCCATCGGTCTTTTTGCCGCGCCGGCTTTTGCCGCGCCGAAAAAGAAAGACCCCACCGCCGTCGCCGTGGTCGACCCGCAAAACCACACGGTTTTCACAAGCCGCGACGAAGACGGCAAGACCCGCACGCGCATCATCATTCAGAAGCGCTCTTACCTCGACCCGGGCACCGAGACATTCCCGGGCGAGAACACGGGCAACAATTACGCTTCGACGCCGAACCATCACGCCACCGGCGTGCTCGACAACACCGCGTTCGGCGGCAATCAGCAGCCGCTGCCGAATGTCTGGACCTTGCCCGGCAAGAATAATCCTTTCATCCAGTTTTAGAAGCCGAACAAATTCCGGAATAAAAAAACGCGGGCCGCCCCAAGTCGGGTTTACCCGACTTGGGCAATATTAAATTGCCGCGTTTTTTATTGGTCGAAGCACAGCCAACGTCATTAAGCCGCCAGCGTTTCCAACTCGGCCAAGATCGCGTCGCCCATCTCGGCGGTGTTGACGACCTTCGAACCTTCCGACTTGATGTCGCCGGTGCGCAGGTTCTTGGCGAGCGTGCCGGCAATCGCGGCGTCGATCATGTCGGCCTGTTTGCCCAGGTCGAACGAGTAACGCAGCGCCATGCCGAACGACGCAATCATGGCGATCGGATTGGCGACGCCCTTACCGGCGATGTCGGGCGCCGAACCGTGCACCGGCTCATACAATGCCTTGCGCTTCTTGGTCTTGGGATCGACCTCGCCTAAGCGACGCCGACGGCAGCATGCCGAGCGAGCCGGTCAAGGTGGCGGCGATATCGGACAGCATGTCGCCGAACAGATTGTCGGTGACAATGACGTCAAACTGCTTGGGCCAGCGCACCAGCTGCATGCCGCCGGCGTCGGCCAGCATGTGCTCGAGCTGCACGTCCTTGAATTCGCGCTCATGCAGCGCCGTCGTCACTTCGTTCCAGAGCACGCCCGACTTCATGACATTGCGCTTTTCCATCGAGGTGACTTTGTTGCGCCGCTTGCGCGCCAGCTCGAAGGCCACGCGGCCAATACGCTCGATCTCATAGGTGTCATAAACCTGCGTATCGATGGCGCGCTTCTGGCCGTTGCCGAGATCGGTAATGGTCTTGGGCTCGCCGAAATAGACGCCGCCGGTCAATTCGCGCAGGATGATGATATCGAGACCTTCGACCACCTCACGCTTGAGGCTCGATAAGTCGGCCAGCGCCGGATAGACGATCGCTGGGCGGATATTGGCAAACAGCGCGAGATCTTTGCGCAGCCGCAACAGACCCGCCTCCGGGCGCACGTCATAGGGCACCTTGTCCCATTTTGGCCCGCCGACCGCGCCGAAGATGATGGCGTCGGCGGCTTTGGCCTTCTCCATGGTCTCATCGGTAACCGCGACGCCATGCGCGTCATAGGCGCAGCCGCCGACCAGGGCCTCCTCGGTGGTAAATTTGTCGGGACCCTTTTTGTTGAAAAAGTCGATGACGCGTTTCAATTGGGCCATGACTTCGGGGCCGATGCCATCGCCGGGCAGCAGAAGGAGATTATGGGTCGCCATTGGTTACGCCTCACCGTTACAAAACTCGCGCGATTGCTAAAGGTCCGCGGCGCCCTTGGCAACTGGCCGCCGAAAGGCCGACACTGTCGGGGCCTTCGCATGGCACCCAAGGACCCGCCTCAGGAGGCATTAATGCCGGAAGGCCTTGCCAAAGTGGTCATTGTCGGCGCCGGCTTCGGCGGGCTGGAAACCACCCGAACGCTGCGGCGCGTGGCCGCCGATATTACCGTCATCGATCGGCAAAACCACCATTGTTTCCAGCCGCTGCTCTACCAGGTGGCGACCGCGGCTCTATCGCCAGCCGATGTGGCCTGGCCGATCCGCCATATTCTGCGCGCGCAGAAAAATGCTACCGTGCTGATGGCCGATGTGCACGACGTCGATACCGCGCAAAAGCGGCTGCATACGAATTTCGGCGACATGTCTTACGATTATCTGGTGATCGCGGCAGGCGCGATGCATTCCTATTTCGGCCACGACGAATGGTCGCAAGTCGCGCCCGGCCTCAAACATATCGAGGACGCCACCCGCATCCGCCGCAGCATCCTGATTGCCTTCGAGCAGGCCGAAATCGTCACTGACCCGCTCGAGCAACATCGCCTGCTCACCTTCGTGATTGTCGGCGGCGGCGCCACTGGCGTCGAAATGGCCGGCGCCATCGCCGAGATCGCGCAGCAGACCTTGCATGCCGATTTCCGGCGCATCGATCCGCGCTCGGCCCGCATCATGCTGATTGAGGCGGGCAACCGCCTGTTGCCGGCATTCCCGCCCGCCCAGTCCGATTATGTGCGCGATACGCTGATGCATGCCGGCGTCACCATCATGGCCGACACGATGGTGACGAAATCGATGCCCGCGGCGTCGATCTCGATAGCGGCCGGCTCGATGCTGGCACCATCGTCTGGGCGCCGGGGTGGGCCTCGCCTGCCGCGCGCTGGCTTGGCGCCGAGGCCGACCGCGCCGGCCGGGTCAAGGTCGCGCCCGACCTGTCCGTGCCCGGCCATCCGGATATTTTTGTCATCGGCGATGCCGCCGCGGTGACCGACCCGAAAGGCCGGCCGGTGCCCGGCATCGCGCCGGCCGCCAAGCAGATGGGGCAATATGTCGGCCGACTAATCGCCGCGCGCCTTGCCGGCCCGACGCAGAGCAATTCCAAGAGCAAGCCGTTTCGCTATATGCATCCCGGCGATCTCGCCACCATCGGGCGGCGCGCCGCGGTGGTGAATTTGGGCATCCTGCAATTGCACGGCTTCATCGGCTGGCTGTTCTGGGGCGTCGCGCATATTTATTTTCTGATCGGCATTCGCAACCGCTTCATCGTGGCCTTCAGCTGGCTGTGGAGCTATCTTACGTTCCAACGCGGCGCACGGCTGATCACCTATGCACCGGAAAAGGGCGAGGACTAATAAGGCCCAACGCTCACGACCCGCCGAACCAGTTATAGCCCTGGTTTTCCCAATAGCCGCCGTGGTCGGTATTGGTGACTTCCATGGCCACGACATATTTCGGATTCTTGTAGCCGAGCTTGGTCGGCATGCGGATTTTCATCGGGAAAGCCATAAGCGCGCGGCAACAGTTTGTTGTCGAACTTGAAGGTCATCTGCGTCTGCGGATGCATCGCGGTCGGCATGTCGATGGTGTTGGTGTAGCCCTCGGCGCATTTGAACCAGACATATTTGGCCTTGGTGTCGGCGCCGATGCGCTTGAGGAATTCCGATAGCTGCGCGCCCTGCCAGGAGCCGATGGCGCTCCAGCCCTCGACGCAGACATGACGGGTGATCTGCGACACTTCCGGGAGCGCGTGCAACTCGTCAAGCGTCCAGGATTTCTTGTTGTCGACCAGACCGGCGACTTCGAGTTTGTAGGCCGCACCATCGACGGTCGGCGCCTCGTCCTCGTCGTAATAGGCGTTGAACGGGAACGGCCGCGTGATGGCGCTTTCCGGATAGACCGGCGCCAGCTTGGTGCGGCTAAAGATCGCCGCCTGCGCGGCATCGTTGAATTCGGAAACCTTGCGCAGCACGCCTTCGGCGGTGTCGCCATCGATGATGTCGCAGCCCGTGAGGAATGTCAGCGCGCCCAGGCTCGCCGCGTTGCGCAGGAACGTGCGCCGCATCGGATCGGGCATCAACTTGGCGGCGTCCTTGATCAGCAGCCTGTTATCGACGCCCGGAATGATTTTTCGGATCTTCATGTGACCCTCCTACCTTCCGGTGACCATGGCGCGCAGGCTTTTGGGTACCAGCAGCGCCAACAGGATGTGCACGACCAGGAAGCCGACAATCGCCGCCATGGCGAAGAAATGCACGTAGCGGGCAAAATCATAGCCACCGAACAGAGTGGTCAACTCCTGGAATTGCACGGGCTTCCAGATCGCCAGGCCCGACAGCACGATGACGACGCCGCACAGGATGACGCCGATATACAGCACCTTTTGCACGGCATTGTAATGCGACAGGTCGTCATGCGGCAGTTTGAAGGTCAAAGCCGCCTTGACGTCGGCGAATACCTGCGACGGATAGACCGGCAGCAGTTTGCGGCGGAAGCGCCCGGTGATCAACCCCAAGCTGACATAGACGATGCCGTTGACACCAGCACCCACATCGCGGCGAAGTGCCAGAGCAGCGCGCCGCCAAGCCATTGGCCGAGCGCGATGCTCCTGGGGAAACGGAAGTCGAACAGCGGCGAGGCGTCATAGATCTGCCAGCCGGACCCGACCATCACCAAAATGGCCAGCGCGTTGATCCAATGGCACACGCGCACCCAGGCGGGATGGATGGTTGCGCCGCTTGCCGCGGGATTGGCGCCAATGGCCGATTCTGCGCTCATGTCGTTTGCGCTCTCTAGCTCTTAGTCTGCAGTTCTTGGCCTGCGTGAGGCCACGAATATACGACGCCGCCGGGCCTAAAGATGCAAGGCCCGGCGCCGGCGGGACGGACTATTTCTTCATTTCGTCCTTTTTCATCTCGTCTTTCTTCATATCATCCTTTTTCATCTCGTCCTTTTTCATCGAGTCTTTCTTCATGCTGTCCTTGCTCATAGTGTCTTGGGCGAAGGCAGCCGGGGCGACGGGGGCGATGGCCAGACCGGCCGCGATCAGCGTGGACAGCAGAATGCTCTTTTTCATGGGGATACCCTCCTGAGAAATGAAGTTGCGCCCTATTCGCTAGCATGGGCCCCAAACACGCCCTCATCAGTTTCCCGTTGATCGAACCTAGCGTTTCGCTCACGGTTTTGTGAGAATGGCGTCGCCGGGGAAAATCGGATCGAGGAGCCAATTCGTGAGTGAGCCGTCCGCGCCCAAAACCAGTCCGGGAAATTTCTTCGAGGATTTCCGCCTCGGCCAGCAGATCCGCCACGCCACGCCGCGCACGGTGACCACCGGCGATGTGGCGCTTTACAATGGATTATTCGGCGCCCGCTTTGCGGTGCAGTCCTCCGATAGCTTCGCGCAAAAAATCGGCTATCCGCGCTCTCCGATCGACGACCTGCTGGTGTTTCACATTGTATTCGGCAAGACCGTGCCGGACGTCTCGCTCAACGCCGTCGCCAATCTCGGCTATGCCGATTGCCGTTTCCTAAAGCCGGTCTATCCGGGCGACACGCTGTATGCGGCGTCGGAAGTGATCGGGCTGAAGGAAAATTCCAACAAGAAGACCGGCATCGTCTATGTGCGCTCGCGCGGCTTCAATCAGAACGGCGAAGCGGTGCTCGATTATGCGCGCTGGGTCATGGTGCGCAAACGCGACGAGAAAGCCGCGGCGCCCGAGGAGAAAGTGCCGGAATTACCCAAAAGCGTGGATGCTTCCGATATCGGCAGCGGCTGCCCGGTCATCCATGCCGCGGCCTATGACACCGTGCTGGCCGGCAGCCCGCACCGTTTCGGCGACTACAAGGCCGGCGAGAAGATCGATCATATTACCGGCATCACGGTCGAGGACGCCGAACACATGATCGCGACGCGGCTTTATCAAAACACCGCGCGCATCCATTTCGACCATTTCACCGAAAGCAAAAGCCGCTTCGGCAAGCGCCTGATTTATGGCGGCCACCCGATTTCGCTGGCGCGCGCGCTTTCGTTTAACGGCTTTGGCAACGCCTTCCATGTCGCGGCCATCAATGGCGGGCGCCATGTCGCGCCACTGTTTGCCGGCCTGACCGTGTTTGCCTGGTCGGAAGTGCTGGCAGTCGCCGAACTGCCGGGCCGCGAAGATGTCGGCGCACTGCGCTTGCGCACCATCGCCACCAAGGACCATCCTTGCGCGGATTTTCCGTCTAAAGTAGGCGACGAATACGACCCGTCGGTGATCCTCGATCTCGACTACTGGGTGCTGATGCCGCGGTAAGATTAAGGCTGCGCCGGCAGCTTGGCCTTGAAGAAGGCCACCACGGCGGGGTTGAACTCGCTGTGGAACGCCGTGCGGTCGAAGCCAGCCGGATCTGTGCAGATTATCGCCGGCGCATATTGCCGGAGCATCGGCGTGCACGGCGCCAGAAATGGCGAAATGCCCGGCGTTCGGCACCACGTGGTATTCGGGCTTAACCGCTAGTCCGTCATAGACAACTTGCGCGTATCGCGGATGCGGCAGTATTTCATCGCTGGCTCCGCGCCAGAGCTGGATCGGCACAGTGACTTTGGCCAATCCTTCCGGCGAGAATACATAGCCGATCGCGGGCGCCGCGATCACCGCGGCCTTGATGCGCGCGTCATGCACGAAGGCTTCCGGCGGCGCCGGTCTCATGGCCGGATATTCCTTGGCTTTCTTGCAAGTCCATTCGTCCGGATGCGCCAGGCAATAGGGCGCGACCTTTGTCATGTCGGGCACGCCGCCGATCGCTACCAGAGCCGTAAAGCCGCCGGCTGAAAATCCAAACACGCCAATGCGCTTTGCATCGACGAGATCATGGTGCGGCCATGGCGCAAGCATGTAATCGATCAGCGCCTTGATGTGCCGCGGCCGGTTTTCGATTTGGGTGAAGCCGCTGCCATCGCGGTAATTGTCGCCGGTATGCGTGACTGCCGCGACCACGAAGCCCGCTTCGGCCAGAGCTACCGCCGTATCGTAATGGCCTTCGAACGAGCCGCCGCTGCCATGCGATATCACGATCAGCGGCAAATCCTTGCCTTTAATGGCGCCGCTGGGCGCAACCGATTGCGTATAGGCGCCCAGTTGCTGTGAACTTGGGGGCACATCGCTCGGATACCAGATGCCGACTTCGAGCGCCGCACCGCTTGGGTCCGGCACGCTGACTCGCTCGAAGCCTGCGGAAAAAGCCGGCGTCGCGGTCAGCAGCAAAGCAGCGACGGTGGTGGCGGCGATATTCATAGCGTAACCCTCATTGTGGAAAGCTGTTTATGTTGTCGCCGCTCACATTGCATCTGAATGTGAGCTGTGTCAACATTTAAATCATGAGCAAAGAAATACCCTATCACCACGGTGATTTGCGCGCGGCGCTGATCAAGGCGGCGGCGGCCGAAATCGAGCGCGGCGGCTATGAATCGTTGTCGTTGCGTGAACTGGCGGCCTCGCTCGACGTGTCGCGCGCGGCGCCGTACCGGCACTTTACCGACCGGCAAGCGCTGCTGGCCACGCTTGCCGCCGAGGGGTTCGTGGAACTGGCGACGATTTATCGCAAAGTAATCGAGGCCGGAAAAAGCCCGCACGAAACGCTCACCACCGCGGGGCGCGCCTATCTCGCCTTCGCGGTCGAGCGGCCGCAGCTATTCCGGTTGATGTTTGCCTCCGACCTGCTCGGCGGCGGGCCGCCCGACCCGGCGCTTATCAAGGCGGCGGGCGATTGCTACGACGTATTCGAAGGCATGGTCGCGGCGACACTCGAGGATCCCGACGACAGCACCGTCAAAGCGGCGACCATCGCCATCATGTCGAGCACTTACGGTTTCGCGCTGCTGCGCTTGGGCGGACGGCTCAAACCGTTCATGGTGGGCGGACTGACGCAAAACGAACTTATCGACACCGTGTTGTCGATGAAAGCGACGAAGTTACCGCGGCCTGCGCGTCAAAAACGCCGCAAGAAATCCTAGCGGCGCTAAACGCTCGCTCGCAAGTGATCGACAAGCTGGCGCGCATAAGGCGGCAGCGCGTCCACATCGCGCACGCAAATGGTGAGTTCGCGCAAGGCCCAGGGATCGGTGAGCCGGACCGGGCTGATCGCCATATTGCGCGCGGCGCGCTGAACGGTGGTCTCCGGCACGATGCCGAGCCCGACATTGCATTCAACCAGCCGGCAGATGGCGTCGAAGCTGCGCAGTTGAATGCGCAGCCGCAACGGGCGCCCGATACGGCTCGCCTTGTCGGCCAGGAAGCGCTGGATCGCACTGGCGCGGTCGAGCCCGACCATGTCGTAGTCGAGCACTTCGGCAAATCCGATGCGGGCGCGGCTGGCGAGCGCGTGGTCGCGCGGTACCACCAGCACGAAGCGGTCACTGCGGAACGGAAACGTATGCAGGCCGGCGTGGTCGACGGTGCCCGCGACAATGCCGATATCGGCAGCGCCTTCCGCGATCAGTCCGACAATCTCGTCGCTCAGACGCTCCTCGAGATCGACGCTGATATCGGGATAGGCCGTAAGGAACGAACTCAGGGTTTCCGGCAGGAATTCGGTGAGCGCATTGGTATTGGACAAAACCCGCACTTGGCCCGCTAGGCCGCGTGCGTAAGGGGTAAGATCCTCCTGCATGCGCTCGGTCTGCGCCAGAATCGAGCGCACGTGCTGCAACAGCGTGCGGCCGGCCTGGGTCGGCACCACGCCCTGGCGGCCGCGCACCAGCAATTCGGTGCCGAAGGTATCTTCCATCTTGCGGATGCGGGTGGAGGCAGCGGCCAGCGCCAGGTTCGAGCGCGCCGCGCCATGGGTAATGCTGCCGGCCTCCACGATGTGCCGAAAAAGGCTGAGATCGGTGAAATCGAAGCGCATGATACCGGAGCCTTCTTATTTTACGAAGGTAGACTACGCAAAACACATATTGCAGGCCAATTAGGACAGGTTCAAGCTTCGCAATTGAAGAAGTAACCGGCTTTGGCCGCCGGTCAAGCCCAAAAGCGACCGGCTGCCTATTGGCCAATAGGCGCGTTGCGGCCCGCTTCGGCGTTAGGTTACGACCGAGCGGGCACTTCGATCCGATCGGCCGGCGGGTCCTGAGCGTTCTGGAGACTGACGATGGCCGAACTAGAGGCGGACACGACGCCGGCGCAGCGCGCCCGTCCGCTCTCCCCTCACCTGCAAATCTACAAGCCGACGCTGACGATGATGATGTCGATCGTGCATCGCATCACCGGCAGCGCGCTGTATTTCGGCATGCTGCTGCTGGCTTGGTGGCTGATCGCCGCCGCCTCCGGTCCCAATGCCTATTCCTATGTCGAATGGTTCATGGGCAGCCTGATCGGGCGCCTGGTTCTGCTCGGTTACACTTGGGCGCTGCTGCATCACATGCTCGGCGGCATTCGCCATCTGATCTGGGACACCCTGCACGGGCTGGAGCCGGCCGAGCGCGAAATGCTGACGCTGGCGACGCTGGTTGGATCGATCTCGCTCACGCTCGTGCTGTGGGTAGTCGGCTATCTCGCCATGGGAGGCCCGCGATGAGGGACTCCCAGATGCGCACGCCGATGCGGCGCGTTCGCGGATTAGGCGCCGCCCATTCCGGCACCGGACATTTCTGGCATCAGCGCGTGACCTCGGTGGCCGGCATTCCGCTGAGCATCGCGCTGGTGATCATCGTCATCGGGCTCTTGGGACGCAGCCACGCGGCCGTCGTGCAAATTCTGGGCTCGCCGATCGTCGCCATCATCATGCTGCTGTTCATTATCAACACGGCCTATCACATGTGGATCGGCATGCAGGAAATCATCCTCGATTATGTGCACGAGGATAAATTCAAACTGGTGATCCTGATGGCGAATACCTTCTATTGCTTCGTCGTCGCCTTCGCCTCGGCCTTTGCCATTCTCAAGCTTTCGTTCGGGGTCTGACGCATGGCGAGCAATGGAAAATCCAACGGCGGACATGCGGCCAAGGGCCCCGCTTTCAACGGCAGCGCCTATCCGATCGAGGATCACAGTTACGACGTGGTGGTGATCGGCGCCGGCGGCTCGGGCTTGCGCGCCGTCGTCGGCTGCAGCGAGGCGGGGCTGCGCACCGCCTGCATCACCAAAGTATTTCCGACCCGCTCGCATACCGTCGCGGCGCAAGGCGGCATCGCCGCGTCGCTCGGCAATATGGGCGAGGACGATTGGCGCTGGCACATGTATGACACCGTCAAGGGCGCCGATTGGCTCGGCGACCAGGACGCCATCGAATATCTCTGCCGCAACGCGCCGCAAGCGGTCTATGAACTGGAACATTGGGGCCTGCCGTTTTCCCGCAAGGAGGATGGCCGCATCTATCAGCGCCCGTTCGGCGGCATGACCACGCATTACGGCAAGGGCACCGCGCAGCGCACCTGCGCTGCCGCCGACCGCACCGGTCACGCCATGCTACACACGATGTACGGCCAGGCGCTCAAGCACGCGGCCGAGTTCTACATCGAATATTTCGCGCTCGATCTGATCATGGACGATGAAGGCCGTTGCCGCGGCGTGGTCGCACTCAACATGGACGACGGCACCATCCATCGCTTTAGCGCCAACATGACGATCCTGGCGACCGGCGGCTATGGCCGCACTTATTTCTCCTGCACCTCGGCGCATATCTGCACCGGCGACGGCAATGCGATGGTTCTGCGCTCCGGCCTGCCCTTGCAGGACATGGAATTCGTCCAGTTCCACCCGACCGGCATCTATCCGGCGGGCTGCCTGATCACCGAGGGCGCGCGCGGCGAAGGTGGCTATCTGGTAAATTCGGAAGGCGAGCGCTTCATGGAGCGCTATGCGCCATCGGCCAAGGACCTGGCGTCACGCGACGTGGTGTCGCGCGCCATGACGCTGGAAATTCGCGAAGGCCGCGGCGTCGGCAAGCTCAAGGATCATCTGTTCCTGCATCTCGATCATCTCGATCCAGCGGTGCTGCATGAGCGCCTGCCGGGCATCAGCGATACCGCGCGCATTTTTGCCGGCGTCGATATCACGCGCGAACCGATCCCGGTGCTGCCGACCGTGCACTACAATATGGGCGGCATTCCTTGCAATTATCACGGCGAAGCTCTGACAAAGAAAAATGGCGATCCTGACACCGTAGTGCCCGGCCTGATGGCGCTGGGCGAAGCCGCTTGCGTTTCGGTGCATGGCGCCAACCGGCTCGGCTCGAATTCGCTGATCGATCTGGTGGTGTTCGGGCGCGCCGCGGCGCTGCGCTGCGCCGAACTGCTCACGCCCGGCGACAAGCATGCGGAACTGCCGAAGGATTCAGCCGACCTGGCGCTGTCGCGGCTCGACAAATTCCGCAACGCCGCCGGCGCCACGCCGACCGCGCAATTGCGGCTCGATATGCAGAAGGTGATGCAGGAGGATTGCGCGGTGTTCCGCACCGGCGAGGTGCTGGAACAGGGCCACAAGCGCATCCACGAGGTATATCGACGGCATGGCCGACATCCATGTCACCGACCGCTCGCTGATCTGGAATTCCGACCTTATCGAAACGCTGGAGCTCGACAATCTGATCGCGCAAGCCGTCGTCACCATGGACTCGGCACTAAACCGCACCGAAAGCCGCGGCGGCCATGCGCGCGAGGATTTCCCCGAGCGCGACGACGACAACTGGATGAAGCACACGCTGGCCTGGATCGACGACAAAGGCAGCGTGAAGATCGACTACCGGCCGGTGCACACTTACACGCTCACCAACGACATTGCCTATATCGAACCGAAAGCGCGCGTCTATTAATTGCTTTCCCCTGACGCTGGAATGAAATCGGGAACTGAAAATGGCCGAATTCTCACTGCCAAAAAATTCCAAGATCACGCAGGGCAAGACCTGGCCGCGCACGGCGCATGCCACGCACCTGACCGAGTTCGCCATCTATCGCTGGTCGCCGGATGACGACGAAAATCCGCGTATGGATACGTATTTCGTCGACCGTGACGACTGCGGGCCGATGGTGCTCGACGCGCTGATCTGGATCAAAAACCACATCGATCCGACGCTCACCTTCCGCCGCTCCTGCCGCGAGGGCGTGTGCGGTTCCTGCGCCATGAATATCGACGGCACCAATACGCTGGCCTGCACCAAAGCCATGGACGACGCCAAAGCGCCGCTCAAGATCTATCCGCTGCCACACCAGCCGGTGATCAAGGACCTGGTGCCGGACCTGAAGAATTTCTATGCGCAATACGCATCGATCGAGCCCTGGCTCAAGACCACGTCGCCGACGCCGGAGAAGGAATGGCGCCAGAGCCACGACGACCGCGCCAAGCTCGACGGCATGTATGAATGCATCCTGTGCGCCTGCTGCTCGACCTCGTGCCCGAGCTATTGGTGGAATTCGGACCGCTATCTAGGGCCCGCCGCGTTGCTGCAGGCCAATCGCTGGGTCCAGGACTCGCGTGACGAGGCCACCGGCGAACGGCTCGATAATCTCGAAGACCCGTTCCGGCTCTATCGCTGCCATACCATCATGAATTGCTCGAAAGCCTGCCCGAAGGGACTCAATCCGGCGAAAGAAATCGCCGTGTTGAAGAAGGCCATGGTCGACAGGCAGGTTTGAACCGGCGGTCATTCGCGCATGGACGAAGCCGCGCTTAATTTCAACGGCGTCACGCTGTCGCCGCAAAAAGAAACGGTGCGCGTGTTCTATAAGGAATTGTGGGACCACGCCGACAAGAGTCTAATTCCAACAATTTTTCATCCTGGTTTCACATTTCGCGGTTCGCTCGGGCCGGCGCTCGTTGGCCACGACCAGTTTGCCGGTTACGTCGACTGGGTGACCGGTGCGCTTGGCGAATACACCACCGACATTTTGACCATGATCGAGGAAGACAATCGCGTCAGCGGCAAAATGCGGTTTCACGGCTTCCACCGCAAAGAACTGTTCGGGGTTGCACCGAGCGGCCGGCATGTATGGTGGACCGGCATGCCGATCTTCACGTTCGAGGGGCGCAAAGTGCGCGATCTATATGTCCTCGGCGACATCCATGGCCTGATCGCGCGCCTAAAAAACTGAGCCACCTGCCGTCACGGGAAGCTTCGCGGCCTACAACTTAGGCTTGATCCGGTTGCATTGGTGACGCTAACTTTACGCCCCGGGGGGGTTCCGGTGCGTAATCGTTTTTGGCCGGTCATTGCTGGCGTGTTGCTGTGCGCGGCCTGTGCCGGGCCAAGCACGGACATACCGAAATCGTCGAAAGACGATATCGCCGCCGAGCGCCGCCGCCAGGAAATCGCGCAGCTGCAGGATTACTACTCGCAAATTCACCGGCTCGACACAGTCGCCTACCATATCGTCACGGCCAACCGCGAATTCTGCAAGCAATGGCTGATCGCGCAGATCGGCCTGCTCGCGGCGACGCCGCAAAGCATGCCCAGCAAATATCGAAAATTTTCCGCTGAGGCGCTGGGGCTACGCTGGGTTCGGCCGACGGTCATCTCGATTGCCGACGGCGGACCGGCGGCGCTGGCCGGCATCGTCGATAAGGATGAACTCGTATCGTTCAACGGCGAGCCGATTCCCGTGACCGCCACGCTGCGCTGGATCAACGCGTTCCTGGAAGACAATGGCGAGCGGCCGATCACGGTCGTCCTCATGCGCGACGACGAATTAAAGACCTTCACAATAAATCCGGTCATCGGCTGCGCGATCCCGATCGTCCTGGAAACCAATCCGGTGCCGAACGCATTCACCGACTATAAGAAGATCGTCATTCAGACCGGCATTTTGCGGGTCTTGCGAACCAACTCCGATCTCGCCGTGGTCGTCGGCCATGAACTCGCCCACGTGACCATGGGCCATTACCAGAAAAAATCGTTGAATGGTTTTCTCGGCGAGGCCAGCGGCGCGCTGGTCGATGGCGGTTTCCTATTGGGCGGCATTTACACCGGCGGTGCGTTTTCGAATTACCTGCACCGGGCAGGACTAAACGCATTCAGCGTCGGCTTCGAAATGGAGGCCGATTATGTCGGCGCCTATTATGCAACGCGCGCCGGCTACGATATTTCAGGCGCCGAGAAAGTCTGGCGCGCCATGTCGCTGGAAAATCCATCCAGCATAGGCTTGGCGACCACTCACCCGACGACGCCGGTGCGCTATCTGCAAATGCGCAAAACGATCGAGGAGATCGCTGATAAAAAGCGCCGCAATTTGCCACTGGTGCCGGAGATGAAGGCGACCAAGATTGACGCCGTGCCGGCTTCCGCGCCGCAAAATCAAAACTGAATTTAATATCCGTCGGCAGGCCAGGCCTATAGCGGCGCTATTCGCATTTTTTGCCGTAACAAAGCTTTTCCAATTCCGGGAACGGCTTATAGGCGGCGTTGCCGCATTGTTCCGGGGTCGCCGCGATCAACTGATTCAAGTGGCCGGCAAAAAAATAGGCGATGCGGTCTTTGCTGCCGAGATAGCTGTGATTGGCGCCGCGAACATTGGCGCGCACGCAGACCGTATAGCGCTGGTCCTTGTTGACCGGCGTGAGCGCAGGGTCGGTAATATAGGCGTCGCGGACATTTGTCGGATCGGCCAAATCGCTAGCCAAGGTATTGAGAATCTCCTCCTTATAATCCTTCGGATATATATTGGGCTCCGGCTCCTTGTAAGGGTCGCTAAAGCCCGCGCAAGCCGCGAGCGTTAGTCCGAAGGCCACAGTCACAATCAGCCTTCCTGCCTTGCCGCGCAACGGATGCCTCCACGTGAGGTTTACGGGGTCGAATGACTAGTCTTGTTTCTTGTCTTGCTTTTTGGCGAGTTTTTGGCGCCGCTGCGCCAGCGTGCGCAACCGCAAGGCGTTGAGCTTGATGAAGCCCTCGGCGTCCTTCTGGTCATAGGCGCCCTTGTCGTCCTCGAAGGTCACCAGCGTCGAGGAATACAACGACGCCGGGCTCTCACGCCCGGTCACCATGACGTTGCCCTTATAGAGCTTGAGGCGCACTTCGCCGCCGACCAGTTCCTGTGACTTGTCGATGGCCGCCTGCAACATTTCACGCTCCGGCGAAAACCAGAAACCGTTGTAGATTAACTCGGCATAGCGCGGCATCAGCTCGTCCTTGAGATGGCCGGCGCCACGGTCGAGCGTTATCAATTCCATGGCGCGATGGGCGGTAAGCAAAATGGTGCCGCCGGGCGTCTCGTAGACGCCGCGCGATTTCAGACCGACAAAACGGTTCTCGACCAGATCGAGCCGCCCGATGCCATTATCGTGGCCGAGCTTGTTGAGCTTGGCGAGCAAGTTCGCCGGCGTGAGCGGTTCGCCATCGACGCTGACCGCGTCGCCCTTGGCAAAGCCGATGCGGACTTCGGTGGCCTTGTCGGGCGCGTCCATCGGCGAGATGGTGCGCTGGTAGACAATAGCCGGAGCTTCCTTGGCCGGATCCTCCAGCACTTTGCCCTCGGACGACGAGTGCAAAAGATTGGCGTCGACCGAGAATGGCGCATCGCCTTCTTTGTCCTTGGCAATCGTAATCTGGTGCGCGCGCGCGAATTCCAAGAGGTCGTCGCGGCCCTTGAATTGCCATTCGCGCCACGGCGCGATGATCTTGATGCCGGGCTCTAGCGCATAATAGCCAAGTTCGAAACGGACTTGATCGTTGCCCTTGCCGGTGGCGCCATGACAGACCGCGTCAGCGCCGACTTTGCGCGCGATCTCGATCTGGCGCTTGGCAATCAGCGGCCGCGCGATCGAGGTGCCGAGCAGATATTGGCCTTCATAGACCGTGTTGGCGCGAAACATCGGGAATACGAAATCGCGCACGAATTCCTCGCGCAGATCCTCGATGAAGATGTTATCCGGCTTGATGCCAGCGCGCAGTGCCTTTTGCCGGGCGGGCTCGAGCTCCTCGCCCTGGCCGAGATCGGCGGTAAAGGTCACGACCTCGCAGCCATAGGTGATCTGCAGCCACTTCAAAATGATCGACGTGTCGAGCCCGCCGGAATAGGCGAGCACGACTTTCTTGACGCTTTTAGTCCCGGCATTGGGCATTGGAATTACCGTTTCAAAACCAAAAATCGCGCGGACTATAGGGCGAAAGGTAAACGGCGCAAAGTGCGCCTGGCGAATTAACCTCACCCCGCGATCCCGCTACACGGCAAACGGCCGTTGCGATATTTGAACCGGCAAACGGGCCGTCATTCATGGGGGCAGACCGATGCCAAAAGTTAACGCCGCTATCGCGCTAGCCGTCGCCGGCGCGGTGCTGATTGCCGGTGCGCCGGCATTCGCCGCGCAGTGCAATCACAAAGGCGGATTCAACGGCTTCATCGCCGAATTCAAGAAGGATGCCGCCGGCAAGGGCGTCTCGAAACGGGGCCTGACCGCGCTCGAGGGCTTGAGCATCGACGACAAGGTGCTCGCCGCCGACCGCAACCAAAAGGTTTTCAAGCAGAGCTTCGAGCAGTTCTCCGGCCGCATGATCTCGAAGGATCGCCTAGTCAAAGGCGCCAAGCTCATGCAGCAGCATGCCGACACGATCAAACGCATCGAAAAGCAATATGGCGTGCCCGGCGCGGTGATCGTCGCGATCTGGGGATTGGAGACCGACTACGGCGTCAACCAGGGTAAGCTATCGGTGGTGCGCTCGGTCGCGACGCTGGCCTATGACTGCCGCCGCAGCGACAAGTTTCAGGCCGAGCTCACCGATGCCCTGCGCATTATCGATCGCGGCGACATGGCCTCGGCCGACCTGAAAGGCGACTGGGCCGGCGAAATCGGCCAGACCCAGTTCCTGCCGTCGTCTTACGTGAAATATGCCGTCGATTTCGACCGCAAGGGACGCGCCGATCTGGTTCGCAGCCCGGCCGACGTGCTCGCCTCGACCGCGAATTATCTCAAGAACCACGGCTGGCAGCGCGGCCAGGGCTGGGACCAGGGGGAGCCGAATTTCGCGGCGATCCAGGAATGGAACAAGGCGGAAGTCTACGCCAAGACCATCGCGCTATTCGCCGACAAGCTCGACGGCGGGCGTTCGCTCAAGCGCGCGCAGCGCTAGGCTTCAGCTTTTGCCGAACAGCGACTTGATCGCCTTGTAACCCGGCAAGGCGATGCGTTCGATGGCACGCTCGACATCCGCGTCGGAAAGCCGCGTGCGCGGCCACCGATAAATCAAGCCGTACATGAGCCAGATGATCAGAAACGTGAAGACACCCGCGAATATCGTGTCGCTGAGAAAATGCGCGCCCGCCATCACGCGCATCGCCGCCATGGCGGTACCCAATGCCAGCGCCGCGCCGATGCTGAGCGCGCGCCATTGCGGCGGCGCCAAGACAGCCGGCGCGAGCGTCCAGAACGCGCCGGCCACGTCGCCGGACACGAAGGCGCAATTGCTCGGGCAATCGCCGCGCGGATCCCACCAGGCAACGAAATGTTCGCTGCCGCCGAACTGAGTCACATCGATCGGCCGCGAGCGGCCCCAGTGATCCTTGAGCAGAACATTGGCCACCAGGCCCGGCGCCAAAGCCAGCGTCGCGATCAGGAATATAATAGCGCGGCCCGAGATCAGCAGTTTGCGCCGTGGCAGGATCAGCTTGAATAGCAGCGCTACGATCGCCGGCGCCACCAGCAAGGTCCCCGACCCAAAGCCCGGCATCGCGCGCCACCAGCAAGGGCTCATAGAAGTCGCGCCGCGAAATGATTGTCGCCGCTCGTCATCGCGTAAAACGGCGCCGAAATCGCCAAATCGAGCTGCGGAAAGAATCCGAATACCAGGCCGCTGACGGCGGCAATAATAAGCGCGATGATCAGTCCGGTGCGGTTCATGCAATTCCTTTGCGCGCCTCGTCTAGCCGAGGCCCGCATAAATGGAAAGGCGACAAGGCACGGTTGGCTAAACCCGCGGCTCGCGCCAACGCCCCGCATTGCGGCCCGCAATCAGCCAATAGGTCAGCCCGAAAACAATGCCCGCCGCGGCGGCGATTTCGGCGTCGCGCGAGATCGGCGGCGGCGCGCGGTCGATCGATTCCTCGTAAGGCCCCGGCACACCGCTGCCGTAGAGTGCCAGCAGCATCAGCGCCGCGCCCGCCACCGCATGCACCAATAGCGAGCGGATTTTGAACGCCTCGGCGATGACAATCAGAATCAACAGCGGCAGCATTCCGGCGAAACCTGTCGCCGCCGCGCCGACGAAGCTGGTGCCCCAGAATATAAAGCGCTCGCCGATATCGCCGGACAGGCTATGCCACGCCGGCCCGAGCAGGCCGATGGCGATAGCGATGCCGGCCGTCATGCTGGAGAGAATAACGGCGAATAGAATGACAAATATTCGGCCGATGAATGCCATCAGGTTTTTTTGCGCATGATCTTATCCGAAAACCGGTACCCACTTTTCGGGATCATGCGCTAATCCACCATCGCCATCGCCCGCAACGCCATGCGCTCGCGCGCCGAGAGTTTCTCGGTCGCGCTCTTGAGCTGGCCGCAGGCGGCGAGAATATCGCGGCCGCGCGGCGTGCGTACCGGCGAGGCATAGCCGGCGTCGAACACGACCTGGGAGAATTTCTCGATCTGATCCCAGTCGGAACATTCATACTTGCTGCCGGGCCAGGGATTGAACGGAATGAGATTGATCTTGGCCGGGATGCCCTTGAGCAGACGCACCAGCGCCTTGGCCTCGTCGATGGAATCGTTGACGCCCTTGAGCATGACGTATTCGAAAGTGATGCGGCGCGCATTGGAGACGCCGGGATAATTGCGGCAGGCTTCCATCAGCACGGCAATCGGATATTTGCGGTTGAGCGGCACTAGCTCGTTGCGCAATTCATCGCGCGTCGCATGAAGCGACACCGCTAGCATGCAGCCGATCTCGGCGCCGGCGCGCTCGATATTCGGCACCACGCCAGAGGTCGACAGCGTGATGCGGCGCCGCGAAATACTCAGCCCCTCGCCGTCCGACACAATCAGCAGCGCGTCGCGCACTGCGTCGAGATTATACAGCGGCTCGCCCATGCCCATCATCACGACATTGGTGACGCAACGCTCGCCGTTCGGCACTACGCCATCGGTCGGCCTCGTTGCGCCGGGCCAATCGCCCATGCGGTCGCGCGCCACCATCACCTGGCCAACGATTTCGCCGGCGGTGAGATTGCGCACCAGGCGCTGCGTGCCGGTGTGGCAGAAAGTGCAGGTGAGCGTGCAGCCGACCTGGCTGGAGACGCACAGCGTGCCGCGTTCGGTATCGGGAATGTAAACCGTTTCGACTTCGTGCGGATTTTCTCCCGGCGTCTCGCCCGGCAGCCGCAGCAGCCATTTGCGCGTGCCGTCGACCGAGATTTGCTCGGCCACCACTTCGGGGCGCGCCAGCGTGAAACGCTCGGCCAGCGCCGCGCGCAATTCCTTCGACACGCTGGTCATGGCGTCAAAGTCAGTGAAGCCACGAAAATAAATCCAGTGCCAAAGCTGCTGCACGCGCATCTTGCGCTGCGCTTCCGGCACGCCGACCTCGCCCAGCGCATCGGCGAGGTCGCGTACGCGACAGCCCGATCAGCGACGGCTTTGCCGGCGCGACATAGCGCTCGAGCGGCGTCTTCTCGACGAAGGGGGTTTCCAATGAAAGCGACATTAAATCCGATCTAGCACGAAAGGCGCGGCTTTCACTTGCACTCTTCCGCCACCTTGTCGATCGCCTGGGCGAGACCCTTGAGCGAATAGGTATCGGTCGTCTTGGTGCCGTGGCCGGACACGCTCTTGACCACCAGATCGGCGCCCTTGCGCATGGCTTCGACCATCTGGGCTTCCTCGGCGGCATTCTTGACCCAGGCGCCATCGTTCTGCGTGTACATCACGTAATTCGCCGAGCCGATCGCAGCCGACGCATCGACGCCCGGCCTTCTGCGGATAGCCGACGATCACCGACACTTCGTTTTTCACTTTCTCGGCCGGACGGGTCGAGACGAAGGCATAGGATGGATCGCGGTTGCGGCCGGCGGGCTCGGTCACCGCTGTTGCCGGCTTGGCGAGCGCGAAGCAGATCTTCTTGCCGCCCGGCGTCGCCGTATAGGCGCCCCAGTCGCCGAATTGCCCGAGCAGCACGGCCTGCTCGGTAGGATCGGATTTGGGCTCCTTCTTAGCCGCCGGCTTTGGCGCGGTTTTGGCCTCGGGCTTTGCAGCCTTCTTGTCCTGTGCAAATCCAGCCGAAGAGAATGCAAAGGCGGATACTGCCGCCATGGCGATGACAGTGCCGAGCAAAGAGGTCTTTTTCATCGGGCTCTACCGGTCAAATTGACGACGGATGCAAACCGTCCCTAAGAAGCGTTGGATATTAGCCCAGTACGGGTGAATATCGGCAATGTGAAGGCGACTATTCGTCGCGAAACGCCAGATTAGCCGACAAAAGTTAACGGTGGCCAGCCCATGAAAGTCTTGTCATGAAAGCCCTGATCTGTACCCGCTACGGCACGCCCGACGATCTCGAAATCGCCGATATTGCCGATCCGGCGCCCGCGCCCGGCGAGGTCGTCATTCGGGTCGGGGCGGCGGCGCTCAATTTCTTCGATACGCTGATTATTGCGGGTAAATACCAGACCAAACCGCCCATGCCGTTTTCGCCCTCGGCCGAGTGCGCCGGTACGGTGGAGAGCCTCGGCGCCGGCGTGACGTCGCTCAAAGTGGGCGACCGGGTGATGGCCTATACCCGTTATGGCGCCGCGCGCGAACGCATCGCGATTGCCGCCAATATGGCCATCAAGATACCGGACGGCCTCAACTTCGACCGCGCCGCCGGGCTCTGCGTCACCTATGGCACGACGCTGCATGCGCTCAAGGATCGCGCGCATCTCAAGCCGGGCGAAACCCTCGCCGTGCTCGGCGCTTCCGGCGGCGTCGGCCTGGCGGCCATCGAGCTTGGCAAGATCATGGGTGCGCGCGTAATTGCCTGCGCCTCGTCGGCCGAAAAGATCGCCTTTGCGCGCCAGCACGGCGCCGACGACGGCATCGATTACGGCTCGCAGGATTTGAAGGAGGCGCTGCGCAGCGTCACGCAAGGCAAAGGCGCCGACGTGATCTACGATCCGGTCGGCGGCTCTTATGCCGAAGCCGCATTACGCTCGATCGCCTGGCAAGGCCGCTATTTGGTGATCGGCTTTGCCGCCGGCGAAATTCCCAAGCTGCCGCTCAATCTGGTGCTGCTCAAAGGCTGCGATCTGCTCGGCGTGTTCTGGGGTTCGTGGATCGAGCGCGATCCGGACGGCCACCGCGCCAATACCGAACAATTGCTGGCGTGGGTCGCGGACGGAAAATTGTCGTCGCATGTGCATGCGGTCTATCCGCTCGATCAGGCCGCCGTGGCGCTCAAGGCCATCGCCGCGCGCCAGGTCATGGGCAAGGTGATTTTGCGGCCTTAGCCCGCGATCTTGTCCATCGCCTCGGCGAGCTTGATGTCGAGTTCGGTGACGCCGCCGGCGTCATGCGTGGACAGCGTCACCTCGACGGTTTTGTAGACGTTGAACCATTCCGGATGGTGATCCATTTTTTCCGCCACCAGCGCGGCCCGCGTCATGAAACCGAAGGCCTGGTTGAAATCCTTGAAGGTGAATTTCTTGGCAATGGCCTCGCGGCCCGGCGATTTCGGTCCAGCCGGACAGTTTGCTCAACGCCGCCTTGCGGGCATCGGCCGTCAATTTCTGCGCCATGGATGATCCTCCGAAGGGCTAACGCGCCGCTCAACGATACGGTCCGCCCGGATACTACCTATTATCGGGCGATTCCGGCTGATCCGGCCTAAAAACCGGGCTTTCGGCTTAACCTCATTGGCGCGAAACGCCAGTCTTTGGGCGCGAAACGCCAGTCTTTGGTTGCTTCCAGCGGCTTCGTGACTATATTGCGCCGCAATAGCGCACTAGCACGAGTCGCGGGCCCCATCGGGCCCGCGCTTGGTTTTAGGAACACAGCGCGTGACCCCGAAAAGTGGGTACCGGTTTTCGGTAAAGGTCATGCGCGAAGGAAAAATGTAATGGATATCCGCAACGTCGCCATCATCGCCCACGTCGATCATGGCAAAACCACCCTGGTCGACCGGCTGTTGCAGCAATCGGGCGCTTACCGCGAGAACCAGCGCGTGGTCGAACGCGCCATGGATTCCAACGACCTCGAGCGCGAACGCGGCATCACCATCCTGGCCAAGGCCGCCTCGGTCGAATGGAAAGGTACCCGCATCAACATCGTCGATACGCCGGGCCATGCCGATTTCGGCGGCGAGGTCGAGCGCATCCTCAACATGGTGGACGGCGCGCTGGTGCTGGTGGACGCCGCCGAAGGCCCCCTGCCCCAGACCAAATTCGTGGTTTCCAAGGCGCTCAAGATGGGCCTTAAGCCCATCGTCGTGATCAACAAAGTGGACCGCCAGGACGCACGGCCAGTCGAAGTCATCAACGAAGTGTTCGACCTGTTCGCGGCGCTCGATGCCACCGACGAGCAACTCGATTTCCCGATCCTGTACGGCTCGGCCAAGCAGGGCTGGATGGCGACCTCGCTCGAAGGCTCGCATAACGACGGCATGCAGCCGCTGTTCGATCTCATCCTCAGCCACGTCAAGCCGCCGGTCGTGGAGCAAGGCCCGTTCCGCCTGCTCGGCACTATTCTGGAAGCCAATCCCTATCTCGGCCGTCTCGTCACCGGCCGCATCACCTCCGGTTCGGTCAAGCCCAACCAGCAGGTCAAGGTGCTCGACCATGACGGCAAGCTGATCGAGACCGGCCGCATCACCAAGCTTTTGGCATTCCGCGGCATCGAGCGCGTTCCGGTGGAAGAGGCCGATGCCGGCGACATCGTCGCCGTTGCCGGATTGCCGAACGCGACCGTCGCCATGACGATCTGCGATCCGTCGGTGGAAACGCCAATTCCCGCGCAGCCGATCGATCCGCCGACGCTGGCCATGACGTTCCGCGTCAACGATTCGCCGCTTGCCGGCACCGAAGGCACCAAGGTCACCGGCCGCATGATCCGCGACCGCTTGCTGCGCGAAGCGGAAGGCAATGTGGCCTTGCGCGTGCGCGAATCCGACGACAAGGACGCCATGGAAGTCGCCGGCCGCGGCGAATTGCAGCTCGGCATTCTCATCGAGCAAATGCGCCGCGAAGGCTTCGAACTTTCCGTATCGCGGCCGAAAGTGCTGATGCGCGACGATCCCAAGAGCGGCGAGACGCTGGAGCCGATCGAGGAAGTCGTCATCGACGTCGATGAGGTGCATTCCGGCATCGTCGTGCAGAAAATGTCGGAGCGCAAAGCCGAGATGTTGGAGATGAAGCCGTCGGGCGGCCATCGTTTGCGGCTGGTGTTTCACGCGCCGACGCGCGGCCTGATCGGCTATCAGGGCGAACTGCTCACCGACACGCGCGGCACCGCCATCATGAACCGGCTGTTCCACGGCTACGCGCCGCATCGCGGTCCGATCCAAGGCCGCCGCAACGGCGTACTGATTTCGAACGACAAGGGCGAAGCCGTCGCCTATGCGCTGTGGAACCTTGAAGACCGGGGTCCGATGATGATCGAGCCGGGCTGGAAAGTTTACCGCGGCATGATCGTCGGCGAACATACCCGCGACAACGATCTCGTGATCAACGTGCTCAAGGGCAAACAGCTCACCAATATCCGCACCACCTCGAAGGACGAGGCGGTTCGCCTGACGCCGCCGATCCGCATGACGCTCGAAAAAGCGCTGGCCTATATCCAGGACGATGAACTGGTCGAAGTCACGCCGTCGTCGATCCGGCTGCGCAAAAAGCTGTTGGACGAGACCGACCGCAAGCGCGAAGACCGGGCCAAATCCGCCGCCACCGAGACCGTTTGAGGCATTCGCCTTTCGTCTTATCGGCCGCCACTATTCGGAATTGATCGAATCACTTTCGACGCGGCCCACCGGCGCCGGAGCGGCAATTCTGTCCGGTAATGGCACACAAGCCGGCTTCAAGGCACGCCAGGCGATGACCGTGGCCGGGTTTTACCTACGCCAGCAACGCGTTTTGACTGCCTGTGGCCAGTAATCCACACAGTTTACCGATCATTAACTATAGGGCTTGAAGGGCGGAGGGTTCATTGCTTCTATTCAAAAATGAGCACGACCCTCATAGAGATTCGCCGCGCCAAGGCAGCCGATGCGGTGGACGTTGCCGCCACCCACGACGAGGCCTGGCGCACGGCCTATCAGGGCATCATCCCGGGGAATGAACTCGACAAGCTGATCAACCGGCGCGGGCCGGATTGGTGGGACTCGGCGATCCGCAAAGGCAGCCGCATCACCGTCCTGCAATTCGGCGAGCGTATCGCGGGCTACGCCAATTATGGCCGCAACCGCGCCCGCAGCCTGTTCTACGAAGGCGAAGTCTACGAACTTTATCTGCGGCCGGAATTCCAGGGCCTCGGCTTTGGCCGCCGTTTGTTCTCGGCCGCGCGCAAGGATCTCGTACACAGCGGCTTGAAGAGCCTGGTGGTGTGGGCGCTCTCCGACAACGAGCCGGCGATGGAATTCTATCGCGCGCTCGGCGGCCGCGCGGTGGCGCGCTCGTCCGAGAAATTCGGCGTCAAGACGCTGGATAAAGTCGCCTACGCCTGGCAGCAGAACTAAATTCGGTCATTCCGGGATGGCGCGAAGCGCCAGACCCGGAATCCAGAAACAATTTCAAAATTTTCGTCTGGATTCCGGTTCGCTCACTGCGTTCGCGCCCCGGAATGACCGCTAAATCGTCGGCGGCGGCAATCCGTTTTGCATGCAAGCCGCGCGCAACGTATTCAACAGCAGGCACGCGATCGTCATCGGACCGACGCCGCCGGGCACCGGCGTAATCGCACCCGCGACGCCGGCGGCTTCCGCGTAACAAACATCGCCGACAATTTTTAATTTGCCGTCGCCCGCGACGCGATTGATACCGACATCGATGACCGTCGCGCCCGGCTTGATCCAGGAGCCGCGCACCATTTCCGGCCGCCCCAGCGCGGCAATCAGCAAATCGGCGCGCCGGCATAGGTTTTCAAGATCGCGCGTCTTGGAATGCGTGATGGTGACCGTGGCATTCTCGGCCAGCAGCAATTGCGCCACCGGCTTGCCGACAATGTTGGAGCGCCCAATCACCACCGCCTCAAGCCCTTCGAGCGAAGCGTGCACGGTTTTGGCGAGATAAATGCAGCCAACCGGCGTGCACGGCGCCAGGCCCGGCAAACCGCTGGCCAGCCGGCCAACATTGATCGGATGAAATCCATCGACGTCCTTGTCCGGATCAATGGCCCACACGACATTTTGCGCATCGATTTTCGAGGGCAGCGGCAACTGCACCAGGATGCCGTTGACGCGCGGATCGCCATTGAGTTCCGAGATCAGATCGAGCAGTTGGGCTTCGCTGACGTCGTCGGGCAAATAGCGGTCGAAGGCATGCATGCCCGCCTCGCTCACCGCCTTGGACTTGTTGCGGACATAGACTTCGCTGGCCGGATTCTTGCCGACCAGAACGACGGCCAGCCCCGGTACAAGGCCGCGGTCGCGGCGCAATCGATGCACCGCATCCGTCACCTTGCCGCGCAGGTCGGCCGCGATCGTCTTGCCGTCGATGATGTGTGCGGACATGATCACCCCAATCACGGCGCGGAAAATCGTTTCGCGATTATACGCCTAAAATACGTTGGGGTAGATGTAGCGGATAATGATGTTCTCGAGCAGTAGGATCAGCAGGATCAGGATCACCGGTGACACGTCGATGCCGCCGAGATTGGGCATCATCTGCCGGATCGGCCGCAGCACCGGCTCGGTGATGCGGAACAGGAAATCGGCCACCATGGCGACCACCTGATTGCGGGTGTTGACCACATTGAAGGCGATCAACCAGGAAAGCACCGCCGAGGCTATCAGGAGCCAAATATAAATCTGCAGGATCAGCAGAACGATATCGAGAACCGCGCGCATGTTTGTCCGCCCGTTTTAATGCTGGGCGGAAACTAGCCGGTCGGGTGACTTGGAACAAGGCGGACCCATCCTTGACAGGCCGGACACCTGGTCCTAAATGGCGCCCACTCGCTTGGAAATGCTTGCAACGGCGGCTTTGCCGTTGCATTCGGCGGGGCCATAGCTCAGCTGGGAGAGCGCGTCGTTCGCAATGACGAGGTCGGCGGTTCGATCCCGCCTGGCTCCACCACCCGCCTTCGCTAAAGCTTCGGCGGGCAAGTCCTCCGCGTTGCGGGTGTCCGTCGTAGCCCGTAGGGCGAAGCGGACTCCTTCCCTCAAACCGACCAATCCACACCCTGCGGCTCGCGGTCGATTTCGGCCGCCGCCGCTTCGAGCGGAATGATGATTTCGCAATGCAGTCCGGTCGGCTCGAAGGCGAGGCGGGCGCTGCCGCCGTGTTCGGCGGCAATGCTGCCTTCGATCAGTTTGGAACCAAAGCCGCGCCGCTTGGGCTCGGCTACCGGCGGCCCGCCATGCTCGCTCCAATCGATCCGCAGCGCGGGGCGCCCGCCCGCATCGCTGCCAACCGCCTGCCAGCAGATCTCGATTTTCCCGCCGGGAACCGAGAGCGCGCCGTATTTCGCCGCATTGGTGGTGAGCTCATGGAACGCCATCGCCAATGTAAGCACCGCGCGCGGGCGTAACACGATATCCTCACCGCGCATTACGACGCGTTGCGGCCCGGCGCCGGCATAAGGCGCCAGACTGCCCGAAAGCAGGCGGCGCAAATCGGCATTTTCCCAGTGATGCGCGGTGAGCTGATCGTGCGCCTTGGAGAGCGCGATCAGCCGGCCTTCGAATCTTTCGTTGAAGGCGGCCGGCGTCGGCGCGCTACGCGCGGTTTGCGAAGCCAGCGACTGCACGGTGGCGAGCGTGTTTTTCACGCGGTGATTCAATTCGTCGATCAAAAGTTTCTGGCGCCGGTCCGAGGCCTTGCGCTCGGTGATGTCCTGCACCACGCGCACGACAAAGAGCAGGTGGCCGTCGTCGCCCTGCACCGGCGAGGAACGCACCGACAGCCAGATCACCCGTCCGTCCTTGCGGATGAAGCGTTTCTCGACCGAATAGAATTTGAGTTCGCCGGCGACCTGCTTGCGGAAACCTTCGCGATCGGGATCCGCGTCATCGGGATGGGTATGGACGAACAGCCTATTGGCGAGCAATTCCTCGCGGCTATAGCCGGTGATGGCGCAGATCGCTTCATTGACGCGCAGGAAGCCGCCGTCCGGCGCGATTTCCGAAATGCCGATGGCGGCATGCTCATAGGTCGCCGCCAGCAATTGCTCATGCTCCAGCGCGCGCAATCGCGAATGTTCGAGCGCGTCGTCCATGCGTTTACGCTCGGTGATGTCGAGAAAGCAGTTTACCGCGCCAACCAGTTCGCCCTTTGTATTGAGCAAAGGATCGATATTGACCGACACGACGACCGGCGTGCCGTCGGGGCGCACCACCAGCCGTTCGGCGTCGCGTACCGGCATTCCGGTCGCCAAGACTTCCGCCAGCAGCGAGCGGGCCATCGGCTTGCCATTGAGTTCAAGAAAGCGCGCGTTCTCGGTGAACTGCTCGTGGGTCTGGCCGGGATCGGGGGCGCGGCCCCAGATTTCGGCGGCGCGCCGGTTGTATTGCAGGATCGTGCCGCGCGCGTCGGAAATGAAAGTAGCGATCGGCAGCATGTCGAGAATGCCGTCGGAAGCGCGCAGCATCTCGCTCAACGCCGGAGGAATCGGCTGCGAAGCGGGTCGCCCTTTATCGCTCGCATCAGGCATCCGCACGCCTCCGCGCGTGGACCGTCAATTCCCTTACGCCCCGGCGCAACACTGCGGGCAGGCGGCTATTTGTCAATGGCTTGCGGCCGGCTGACGGCCGGCAGTTCCGCCGGTTGGCGACCGATCCAGCGGTCGATGAAAGCGCTGAGCCAATTGCGCGAGGCATAATCGTGCACCGCGCGGTCGGCAATGTGCTCGTGGCGCTGCTTGGTGCCCGGTAGTTCCATGCGGTGCGCGCCGCGCACCAGCCAGCGATACATCATCGCATGCGTCACTTCGGGGTGGAATTGCAGCGCATAGCCGCTGCCGTAACGGAATGCCTGCACCGAAAAAGCATCGCCCTCGGCCAGCAATTCGCCGCCGGTGGGCAGATCGAAGCCTTCGCGATGCCATTGATAGACGTGATCGGGCCATTCCGCGCACAGGCTTCGCCCGGCCTCGGTCGGGCGGATCGGGTAATAGCCGACCTCGGCATGACCCTGCGGATGCGGATAGACGCGGCCGCCAAGATGATGCGCCATCATCTGCGCGCCCAGGCAGATGCCGAGATAAGGCTTCTTGTCGCGCAGAGGCACGCCGATCCAGTCGATCTCGCGGCGCACGAAATCGTCCTTGTCATTGGCGCTTTGCGGGCCGCCAAAAATCACCGCGCCGGAATGATCGTCCATGGTCTTTGGCAGCGGATCGTCGAAACGCGGCCGCCTTATATCGAGCGGATAGCCGAGCTTGGCCAGCGTCTGGCCGACCCGGCCGGGCGAGGAATGTTCCTGGTGCAGGATGAGAAGGACAGGCTTGAGCATGGCAATAAGCGAGTACTAACCGCTTTGCAGGTGTTTGCAATATGACCGCGCCAAAATGACGGGCGCCAAAATGACGGGCGCGATGTGCGCTATGTCTGGCGCGCGGACCTGCGCCGGCTCTGGCGCGAATCCACCGCTTTCAACAGCAGGCGGCGCGGGACAAGACGAATCAGGATGGTGACCAATTTATTGGCAAGCCCCGGCACCACAAGCCGCCGCCCTCGCATCAAGCCGTCATAGCCGGCTTGCGCCACGGTCTCGGCGCTCTGGGTGAGAATACCGGGCGCCATTCCGCTGCCGATGCCGGCACGCGCGGCGAATTCGGTCGGCACCGGGCCGGGGCAAAGCACGGTCACCCGAACCCCACGGGCCTTAAGTTCGCTGTGCAGGCCCTCGCTGAACGACAGTACATAGGCCTTGGTGGCGTAATAGACCGCCATGCCAGGGCCGGGCAGGAAGCCGGCCATGGAACCGACATTGAGCATGCCGCCTTTGTGGCGCTCCATGCTGTCGACGAAGGCGAGCGACAGGTCGGTCAGCGCGCGCACGTTGAGGTCGATCATCGGCAGTTGTTCGTCGCGGTCGAGCGCGGCCGCCACGCCCACCAGCCCGAAGCCAGCATTGTTGACCATGTATTGCGGCTCGGCGCCTTGCGCCGCCAGCGCCGCGCCGATCGTTTGGGCCGCGCCCGGTAGCGCCAGGTCGACAACGATGACGATCGGCTTTGCCGCGCCGGTGGCCGCGATCTGATCGGCCAATTTTTGCAGACGGTCCTGGCGGCGCGCCACCAGCGCCAGTTCATAGCCGTTGCGCGCAAAAATATGCGCCAGCGCCACGCCGATGCCGGCCGATGCGCCGGTGATCACAGTAACAGGCCGCAAACCGCTCATCGGCACTGTATAGCTACCCTTCGCGCCGCGAAAGCGGCAATCAGCGGGAGCCCGGCATCATGCCGAACTGGCGGAAACTTCCTCCAGCGCACGGTTGCGCGGCTCGACGCCCCAGAAATAGACCGCGATAATCTGGATGACCACCAACCCGATCATCAGCCAGACCACGCCCGGCAGCTTGTAGTTCGCCATCAGGCTGGTGACGATGAAGGGCGAAGCCACCGTGGCGGCGCGGCCCAGCGTGTTGCAAATACCATTGGCGCGCAGCCGGATCTCGGTCGGGAACAGCTCCGGCGTATAGACGCCGAAGAGAATCGCGGTCTGCACATAGATCGCCACGATCAGCACGAAGCCGACGCTCAACACAATCGTCGGGTCGGACGAGGCGTCGAACCGCGCATAGACATAGCCGGCGACAATCGTGAGGACCGAGGCGCCGATGATGCTCCAGCGCCGTCCGATGGCGTCGGAGCTCCAGGCGCCGACCGCGCAGCCAACCAGTGACGCGACGGACAACACCAACGTATAAGCGCAGCGAATTCGTGATGGTCAGGCCCTGGCGCAGGAAGAACTGCGGCAGGAATATCACGAAGCCGAAAATCAGCGTATTGATGGTGATCAGTACCCAGCAACCAACCAGTAGGCGTTGCAGGATCGGCGGCTTGAACATCGCCGAGGCCGAGAGTTGCGGGACCGGCGCGTGCACCGCCGCCGGAGGCAATTTGCCGCCGCCGGACGATTTCATTTTCGATGGATTCCATCAAGGCTTCGGCTTCCGCGGTGCGGCCTTGCGATTCCAGCCAGCGCGGCGACTCCGGCAGTTTCTTGCGTAGATACCAGACGATGAGCGAACCAACGCCGGCGATGATAAACATCGGCCGCCAGCCCCATGTCGGAATGATCAGATAACTCAGGAGCGCCGTTGCCGGGAATCCGGCGACCACCAGGAACGCCATAAAGGATAGCCAGCGCCCGCGCGTCTTGGGCGGCACGAATTCGGTAAGCGTCGAATAGCCGACAACGATTTCGGCGCCCAGCCCGAGCCCCTGCACGAAACGGCAAATGATAAGCTGATCCATGTCCTGCGCGAAAGCAGCCGCCAGCGACGCCAGCCCGAAAATCAAAAGATTGATCTGATAGGTGAAGCGCCGCCCGTATTTATCGCCGATAAATCCGGTGACGAAGGCGCCAATGGTCATGCCTACGAAAGTTAACGAAATGAATTGCGGAATCTGCAGTGGGGTCGCGAATTTGGTCTGGACCACGGAAGCGATCACGCCACCGGCGACATAGAGATCGTAACCGTCGAAAAACATGCCGGCGCCGACCAGCCAGAATATGCGATAGTGAAACGAAGATATCGGCAGCCGATCGAGGCGTGCGCCGGCGTTCACTGCGGTAGCCATTGGATTTCCCCCCTTGATGAGATGGCCGGTCTTGCTCGCCGGCTCATGCCAAAATGTTTAACCCCACGAAGCCGGATGATATCCCCACACGGCACCGCTTGTCCCGGCTGTGGCGCAGAAAAACGCCGGGCATGGAAACATTGCGTTAGCGAAATATGAGGTCTCGCCGCAGGCGTGAAGCTAAACGGCTTCGCGATAATCCGCCGGGGAAGCTTCGTTTGCCCGTTAGCGCCTGCCGCGACGCCGGAGCCATTGCTATTGCCATTGAGTGGCCGGCCGGTTTCGATGCGGTGAACGATCATCGGCCGCTCGCTTGAGCCGAGAATCTGTTCGGGCGCCGGCTGCTTCGCGTCGGGCCGGAAATTGGTAGACGAAAACGACCCGGAAATAACGGCGCCTTTTTCGAGCAGCAATTCGCCGTAGCTGACATTGCCGGAAACCCGGCCAGAGGAACGAACGCACAGAAGCTGTTTGACCTCGATCATCTCGGATACCGAACCGTAGATTTCAGCCTCGGTCGCGACGATCTTGCCTTTGATGACGCCGGAAGGCCCAACCCACACGGCGCGCGCGGTTACGTTGCCTTCGATCGAGCCGTCCACCACCACGACTTGCGGAACCACAACATCGCCACTCACATTGACACCCTCGCCGATGTAAATCGTGTTGGGTTCAATCTTCCGGCTGTCGCTGTCGTGGTTGTAGTCAGCCATTCGCAGTCTCCCCGGGGAATAAAATTTTGCCCCTCGGCAATCTTGAAAAGCTGAGTAAGTCATATTCGGAGAGTCGCCGCCGCAATATAATCCCGGCGGGCGGTTGTGAACAGATTTATTTGGGCAAGCTGCCGGAAATGACATGCGTTTTACCGCTCAACAGTAATCGACCTGCCGTGCTACAGCAATCCAATACCACCGGATTCGAAATGGTATTTGCCCGTGACCGGGCCGAAGCCGCAACGTCAGTCGATCGCAATGCCCCGGCGAGCGCTCTCTTCCAGGAGATGAAGATTATTCTGCACGAATTTGTTGTGCGGGTCTTTGCGCTGCGCGGCGATCAGCTTCTCATGCGCGTGTTTATAGTCGCCACGCAGCATGTAGGAATATCCCTGATTGTTGAGAATTTCGGCCGTCGCCCCGGCGATGGCGATCGCCCGGCTATAGGCCTGGTCGGCCAGAGCAAAACGCTGCAGGCGGTCATAGGATGCGGCCAAGCCGAGCCAGGCCTCCTCGTCGTGCGGATTGTGTTCGGCCGCGCGGCGAAAATATTTTTCCGCGCGGCTGAAATGATTGGCGCGATATTCGGTCTTGCCATGACTTAAATCGCTATCCGCATCGCCCGCGGGCAAGCCCGGCTCTGCGGAAGCTTGCGCGCTCATAGCTGCCCGCTCATGGCTTGCGAACTCACAGTCGGCGAACTCATGGTCGGCGAAATCGAACCGGTGGCTTCGCTGTCGGCTACCGCCGGCACAGGAGGACTGGCGTCAGCGCCGGGGGATTTCGTCTCGAATGGGTTGGAGAAACCGCCCGACGTGCTGCATCCCGCCAACCATAGGGCGGCGACCGCAACGGCAAATGCTCGGGCTATTCCAAGATGCATGACAATGCCTGGCGGAAATGCCCGGTAACCGAGCGCGGTCAGGCTAGGCGAGCTTGGTTAACAAGTTATTTGATTGGACTGCCAGCGTCCGTCTTTGACGCTCTGCCCGCTGCGGAATGGCTTGGCCGATTTTCGCTGTAGGACGCAACTTACCTGCAATTGCGGGCCTATCGCCGGCGCTCAATCGGCGGGCAGCGGCGGGTGGGCCAGGCTGCGGGCCATTGTGCCGCAACCATATGCGTTGCTCATCGGGTGCGGTTGCGGCAAAATGCAAAAAAACAGGCCGGACCATTGCTTGTCCAAATGTAACCAGCCGTGATTTCCGGGAGAGTCCAGCAATGTCGAAGCCGCGGATTAGTTATATCGATCCGGCAGCGACCAATGATCCTGCCATGATCGCCGAGTTCGATCGTTGTCCGCGCGAAGGCACGCCGCGGCCCGAAAGCCAAGCCATCCGTGCCCATGTGCCGGCGGCGTTCTGGTCGTTCGCCAATACATGGGATGCCGTGTTTCGAACGGCGTCATGGATCACGACATCAAGGAACTGTGCCGCATCTATGTCTCGCGTTCGGTGCAATGCGAATATTGCGGCAATCAGCGTTCGATGAAATCGGCCAAGGAGGGCCTCGAGGAAGCACGATTATGTCGGACCTGCTCAATTTCGAGAGTTCGACGACGCTACGACGAGCGCCAAAAATCGGCGCTCGCCTATACCGAGGCGATCACCTGGGACTTGACGCTCGATGATGCGTTCTGTGGCAGCGGCTTCATCGTCATTTCAGCGAAGCGCAGATCGTCGAGCTCGGCTATTTCGTCGCCATCACCATGGGTCAGCAGCGCTGGCTGAGGACGCTCAATATCGAGCATCATCAGATCCTTGCCGGGCACTGCCGCGTCGATGGCCCCGGGCTTTGAGAATTCGGAAGCGTTGGTGCAAAGCAAAAGCGCTGCCGATTACTGGGCCAAGACAATCGCCGACCCGCCAGAAGACGGCGCCGCTCGCGGAATGACCGATACGCGTGTTTTGTCGGCGCAACCGCCGGTGCCATCGAGTGAGCGGGGCGGGGTGACGGGCGCCAGCCATAGTGAGGCTGGGCATATCGAAGCGCGGGGCCTCGCCAAGCATTACGGCGATCTCGAAGTATTCCGAACATCGATTTCGATGTGGGCGCGCGAGATCGTCGCCCTGGTCGGACCGTCGGGCTGCGGCAAGACCACGCTGCTGCGCTGCATCGACGGGCTGCTGCCGCACGAGCGGCGAGATCATGGTCGGCGACGAGCGCGTCACCGAACCGATCGCCGGCGTCGCCATGGTGTTCCAGCATTTCGGCCTGTTCCCGTGGAAGACCGTCTACGAAAACGTCGCCTATGGCCTGCGCATGGCAGGCAGCCCGAAGGCCGACATCGAGCGCAAGGTGCCGGATTTCATCGGCCTCGTCGGGCTGACCGGATTCGAAAAAGCCTATCCCTATCAGATGTCGGGCGGCATGCAGCAGCGCTGCGGGCTGGCCCGCGCGCTCGCCATCGAGCCCAACGTGCTGCTGATGGACGAGCCGTTCGCGGCGGTCGATGCGCAGACGCGCGAGATTTTGCAATTCGAATTGCTGCGCATCTGGGAAGAGCGGCCGACGGCGATGGTGTTCGTCACGCATTCGATCGAAGAAGCAGTACTGATGGGCGACCGCGTCATCGTGCTGAAAGGCCGGCCGTCGAGCATCCACGAGACCATCACCATCGACTTGCCGCAGCCGCGCACGCGCGAAACCTTGCGCGAGCCGCGTTTCGCCGAACTGCGTGAACAGGTGTGGAGCAATCTGATGCGGGAAGCCCGCGAAGCCGAATTCGTTTTGGAGCGTTGATACAAGACGCAAATTCAAGAAGACGCGTAAACAAAAGGGAGGATTCAATGATCCGCAAAACTTCAATCTCTTGGCCGGTAGCGCGCTGCTGGCGGCGGCGCTGATGGCCGCCGCCCCCGCTTCGGCACAAGATAAAATACAAGGCAAGAAAATCGTCTTGGCCGTTCCGGGCATTCCGCCGATCTTCTCGGTGACGATTGCCTATGTCGCGCAGAAGGAAGGCTTTTTCAAAAAGCACGGCGCCGACGTGGAAATCCGCCCGTTCGATAACGGCACCGCCGCCGCGCGCGCGGTGGTCGGCGGCGATATCGATCTGGCCTTTTCGCCGACGCCGCCGGTGATCAATCAGATCTCCAATGCTGGCGTGCCGATTGTCGCGATCTACGGCTTGCCGAACCCGGATTGGGTCATCGGCACCACCGAAGACGGCAAGACCTGCAAGGACCTGATCGGCCAGGATATCGGTGTCAACTCGATCGGCGGCGCGCGTTCGGTCGCTTTGCGATCGATGCTCACCGGCTGTCCCGGCGTGAAGATCGAAGACACCAAGCAGGTTGCGCTCGGCTCCAGCGCGGGTCCGGCGATGATCGCCGGCCGGCTGCAATTTGCCGTGCTGCATCTTGACGATCTCGCGGAGATCGAAGCGCAGGGCAAAAAGCTGCATATCCTGCTCGCCCAGAATAAGACCAACCCGACCAGCCACTATCTGATGCTGATCGTGCGCAAGGACAATCTGGCCAAGAACCGCGACGCCATCGTGCGCACGCTTGCCGGAATGATCGAAGCCGCGCATTTCATGCACGACCCGAAAAACGCCGACGCGGTCGCCGAGGCCGCTTCGATCACCGGTCACAGCAAGGCCGTCAGCAAGGCCGCGCTCAAGGAGTTCCTCGCCATCGATTTCTGGGCCACCAAGGATGACGGCTTGCCGCGCAACAAAATGGAAGCTACCGCCAAGCTGATGAAGAAGATCGGCGCCATCAATCCCGACAAGGAGCCGGTGACCTACGAAGCCCTGGTCGACACTAGCGTCTGGAAAGACGCCAACGCGATGGTGAAGTGACCGGCTGTTTCTCAAGCCTGCTGAACGGATAGCGAGATCGTGCAAAGCAGCTACCTCCAACGTCACGCGCCGTTCTGGCTCAGCCTCGTCGTCGGCTCGGCGTCTGGGAGATTGCCGGGCGCCGCACCAACGCGGCCTTCCTGGTACCGTTCTCGACAACGCTGAGACGGCTGTGGCAACTGGTCACGCGCTCGGGCGAGCTCATCGCGCAGTTCGCTAGTTCGCGGCGACTGTTCCTGACCGGTTTCGTGCTGGCGCTTGCCGTCGGCGTGCCGCTCGGCCTGTTGCTGGCGCGCGCGCGGTGCTGCGCCGTCGGCTCGATCTCTACATCATGACGCTCTATGCGACGCCGATGGTGGCGCTGATCCCCTTCATCCTGTCGCTGATGGGCTTCGGCTTCGCGCCCAAGGTGCTGGTGGTGTTTCTCTTCGCGGTGTTTCCGGTGCTCTACAACACCGTCGAAGGCGCGCGCAGCATCAAGCCGGAACTGATCGAGGTGGCACGCTCGTTTCATTCGCGCGAATGGGCGCTGTGGTGCGATGTGCTGGTGCCTTACACCCTGCCCTTCGCCATGACCGGCGTGCGCCAGGCCATCGGCCGCGCGCTGGTCGGCATGATCGCGGCGGAATTCTTTCTGAGCTCGACCGGCCTGGGCCAGCTCATCATGAGCGCGTCGCAGAATTTCGACACCGGCGGCGTGTTCGCCTCGATCCTGGTCATCGGACTGATCGGCGTCGGCTTGATGCGCCTGGGACTGAAGATCGAGCAGCATTTCGCGCGCTGGAGGCAATAAGTGATGGCCAACTCGGCGATCAGCGTTTCGGCCCCCGTCACGCCAATCGGCGCTTCGCCGGCATTGAGCGGACGGCTATTCGCGACCTTTGTGCCGCGGCTGACCGCCGGGCTTGCCATCTTGCTGACGTGGGAATTCGTAGTGCGGGCCTTCGCGCCGCCCTATGTCGCCAAACCAACCTCCGTGGTCATGGCGATCCCGCACGTGATCGTTGACCCGGCATTCCTGACCGCGACTGGCGCCACCTTGAGCGCGGTGGCGGAGGGCCTCGCCATTGCGCTGGTGTTCGGCACCGTCATCGGCGTCCTGATGGGGCGCAGTCAGACCTTCGAGCGCGCCATGCGGCATTACGTCAACGGCTTCTACGCGGTGCCGATGATCGTCGTGTTGCCGTTGTTTTCGCTCTGGTTCGGCTATTCGCCCGCCACCCGCATCGCCACCATCGTTTTTGCCGCGATATTTTCGATCATCATCAATGTCGCCGACGGCGCCCGCTCGGTGCCGCGCGAATATCTCGAAGTCGCGCGCTCGTTCCGCTCCCGCCGGTTAAGCGTGCTGATTGGGATCGTGTTGCCGGCCTCGATGCCGTATCTCTTGGCGGGCTTCCGGCTCGCCGCCGGGCGCGCGCTGATCGGCGCGGTGGTGGCGGAATTTTTCCTCTCGATCGGCGGGCTCGGCTATTACATCCTGTATAATTCACGTTCCTATCACCACAACGAAGCCTTCGTCGGCGTGCTGCTGCTGGCCGCTTTCGGCGTCGGCTTCGAACTCCTGGTAAATTGGTGCACGCGGCATTTCATGCCCTGGTATCGCCGCGACAAGGACTAACACATGTCATCCAAATCCATGCTCAAGGCCGCAATCGCGCATTGGGGCCCGCGCTTCGTCGCCAACGGCGTCGTGCTCACCGATTTCGAGGAAGTCACCGCCTCGATGAAGTCCTACGACGATTGGTGCGCCGCCTGGTCGGCGCGCGCCGCGCATCACGAGAAACTTGGCCGCGAAGCGCTGGCGCAAAAGCATCTGCTCACCGCCGGCGAATGTCTGCAGCGCGCCGGCGTCTATTATCACTTTGCGTCGTTCCTGTTCGTGCACGACATGCCGCAGATGAAGGTGGCGCATATGAAAGCCATCGAATGCCGGCAGGCCGCGCTACCGCATTTGCGGCCGCCCGGCGAGCGCGTCGAAATTCCCTATGAAGGCAAGAAGCTCGCCGGCATTTTGCGAAAACCATATGGCGTGGATACGCCGCCGGTCGTCGTCATGGCGGTCGGCCTCGACTCGGCCAAGGAGGAAACCGACGCCTACGAGTTCCCCTTCCTGGCGCGCGGCATGGCGACCCTGGTGTTCGAGGGGCCGGGCCAGGGCGAGGCGCAATATGACTTCGCCATTCGCGGCGACTATGAAGTGCCGGTCAAAGCGGTGCTCGATTATGTTGGCGCGCGCCACGATCTCGATTCAAAGCGCATCGGCATGTGGGGCGTGAGCCTGGGCGGCTATTACGCCCCGCGCGCGGCAGCCTTCGACAAGCGCATCAAGGCCTGCATTGCGCTCGGCGGGCCATTTAACTGGGGCGCCGCTTGGGACGGCCTGCCGGAATTCACGCGCGAAGCGTTCCGCGTTCGCAGCCATAGCCGGACCGACGAGGACGCGCACAAGATTGCCAACACGCTGTCGCTCGAAGGCGTCGCGCAGAACATCACCTGCCCGATGTTCATCGTCAACGGCCGGCTCGACCGCATCGTGCCGGCGGCCGACGCCGAACGCCTGGCGCGCGAGGTGAAGGGCCCGGTTGAATTGATGATGATCGAGGATGGCAACCACATCGCCACCAACCGCGCCTATCGCTGGCGCTCGCAGACCGCGGATTGGATGAAGGAGCAGTTGGGGTAGCGTTCCGCTGTCATGCCCGCGAAGGCGGGCATCCAGTAATCACCGCGGCCCGAGACAGAACCGACGGACCGGGAGTACTGGGTCCCCGCTTTCGCGGGGACGACATTAGAGGGTGACGAACCCCCGCGGCACCGTGTGTAACCTTTCGATCCCATTTTCCCGGATCACCATCATCTCACCGGTCTGCACACCCGCCTTGCGGTCGTGCGTCACGACATTGGGCTGCACCACGACAACCTGCCCGGCACGGAACGGCTCGCTCGGCACCGGGCCGGATGGCCGGCTCTTGCAGCCCAGCACCGGCGGCAGATAGCCGCCGCCATAGCCGTGCAGCAAGTCGTCGATGATGGTGAAGCCGCGCTCCTCGATCACGCTTGACGCCTCGATGACCTGGGCCGGCGTGGCACCGGCTTTCAGAATGCCGGTGATGGCGTCGAAAGCGGCGTCGGCCGTGGCATGCAGATCGCGATAAAGCTGCGTGGGCTCTTCGCCGAGCGCAAACGAACGCAGCACCTGCCCCGGATAATCCCAGAACGTCGCGGTGATCTCGGCGACAACAACGTCGCCCTTTTGCACGCGCCGCGTCGATGGAAACTGGCGCGGCACGCCCAGATTGGGCGCGCCCATCGGCGTGACGCCGATGTAGTGAATAAAATTGACGGCGCCGTGTTTGACGTAAGCCCGCTCGACTAGATCGTCGAGCTCGCGCTCGTTCAGGCCCGTTTTCAATCCGTCGCGCAAGCCCGCCATGCCGAGATCGGTAAAATGCGCGCCGATGCGCAGCCAGTCGATCTCCTCCTCGGATTTGACCAACCGCATGCGCGTGTATGGCATATTGAGACTTTTCGCCGCGCCGAATTTGGCGGCGATGACTGCGTGTTGCTCGGCCGACAGCGGCCCGATGGTGGCGATGCGGCCCGCTTGCGCGCCGCGTTTCGTCAAAACATCGACCGCCGCTTTAATCGAGGATTCGCCGCCCCAGTCGACATCGGCCTGGTCGGCCAGCAACGACGCCTGCGGCTGGTGATTAACCCATTGCACGAACAGCGCGTCGCGTTTGCCCGGCGTGAACACGCCGACCGCTTCGGCGGTCACCGGCCATTGCGTGAGATATTGCACGATGGAGCCGACACGATTGGCGCCGCAGAAGATCAGATGCTCGCACTGCGCCTCCGCCATGAGCGCTGCCACGCCGGCGCGGTGACGCGCCATTTCGGCCGCGCTAAAACGCGGATATTCGGCTTCAACGAGGCCGGCGAGATGCGGGGGGAGAGGGTTCATGGGTAGGAGCCTTTCTAGCGCCGTCATCCTGAGGTGCGAGCGACCAAAGCGAGCGAGCCTCGAAGGATGCGGTCGCGCCGTCGCCCTTCGAGGCTCGCCCAGCTACGCTGGGCTCGCACTTCAGGGTGACGACGTTAAACCTTCTTCGGCAGCGCGACGATCATATCGAGCTCGATGCGCGCGCCGGGCGACGACAGCGAATTGATGCACACCGTCGTGCTCGCCGGCCGCCAGTCGCCGAAATATTTCGCCATGGTCTTGTGCATGGCGTCGGCTTCGCGGAAATCCGTGAGATATTTGGTGACCTTCACGACGTCGCGCCAAGTGGCGCCGGTGTGATCGAGGATCGACTTGATCGCCTCCATCGCGCGGTCGGTCTGCTCCTCGATCGAATGCGGATGCACATGCTCGGCATCGACATGCGGATGCTTATGGTAGAGCGGCGACGGCGTCGCCCCCGACAGGAACATCAGATCGCAGGCGCCGACAATATGCACCGCCGGCGCGTAAGGCATCGTGTGCGCCTCGTCCGGCTTGGGGTGCACCGGCTCCAACGTGAAGCCGCGTTGCGGCTTGGTATTGACGTTCATTAAGGGTCCTCCCTTGTCCGCATATGGGCCCGCTTAGGTTAGCACAGCATTCGTTACCACGCAAGCGGAGCCCCTAATGCCCTCGACCCTTCTCGATTCCGCGGTGTTCCGCGACATTTTCACCACGCCGGCAATGCGCGCCGTATTCTCCGACGAGAACCGCGTGCAGAAATATCTCGACTTCGAGGCAGCGCTTGCCCGCGCTCAGGCCAAGCTCAAGATCATCCCGCAGGAAGCCTGCGACGAGATCGTCAAACACTGCGACGCCAAAGAATACGACATGGCCAAGCTCAAGGAGGCCACCGAACGTATCGGCTATCCGGTGCTGCCCGTGGTGCAGCAGCTTGTGAAGCTGTGCAAGGACGGCCTCGGCGAATGGTCGCATTGGGGCGCGACGACGCAGGACATCACCGACAGCGCCACCGTTTTGGTGATGCGCGAGGCGCTCGACATCATCGAGAAAGAAATCGACGGCATCGCCGACGCACTCGCAGCCTTGGCGAAAAAATACCGCGACACGCCGATGGCCGGCCGCAGCAACCTGCAACAGGCGGTGCCGATCACCTTCGGCTACAAAGTCGCAACGATGCTTGCCGGTTTCGAACGCCACAAGGAGCGTCTTGCTCAACTCAAAAAGCGTCTGCTGGTCGTCGAATTCGGCGGCGCCGCCGGCACGCTGTCATCGCTCGGCCAAGACGGCCTGAAGTGTCAGGAAGAACTCGCCAAGGAACTCAAGCTCGGCCAGCCGGTCGCGACCTGGCACACCGTGCGCGACACGATTGCCGAGGTCGGCTGTTTCCTCGGCCTAGTGACCGGAAGCTGCGGCAAGATCGCCTTCGATGTGAAACTGTTGATGCAGACCGAAGTCGAGGAAGTCTACGAGCCGTTCCACGAAGGCCGCGGCTCGTCCTCCACCATGCCGCAGAAGCGCAATCCGATTTCATCGGTCTACATCACCGCGCAGGTCGGCATAGTGAAACAACTCGTCGCCGCGCTGTTGGAGGCGATGGTCGAAGACCATGAGCGCGCCACCGGCCCGTGGGAGATCGAATGGATCGTGCTGCCGGAAATCTTCATGCTGGCGGCCGGCGCGCTGGCGCAGACGAGATTCGTCGTCAGCGGCTTGCAGGTCAACGAAAAGAAGATGCGCGAGAACCTCGACATCACCAAAGGCCTGATCATGTCGGAAGCGGTGATGATGGGGCTCGGCCCCACGCTCGGCCGCAACAAGGCGCATGACATGGTCTATGACGTCTGCCGTTTGGTCGTGAAGACCGGGCGTCCGCTGATCGATCTTCTGGTCGAGGACAAGGAAATCGGCAAGCACGCCACGCGCGCGCAACTGGAGAAAATGGTCGACCCGGCCAATTACCTGGGCGTCGCCGGCGAGATGGTCGATCGCGTGCTGGCGATGCGCAAGGGCTAGTCCGCCTTCGGCATTGTTTTCCAGATCGCGACCGCTGCCAGCAGCGTCGTCGCGCCAATCGCCGTAAACAGCGCCGGCACGGTCACGCCGAATTTCTGCAGCAGCGCCACCACCACGGTGGCGCCGGTCATGAAGGCGGCGTTGAGCACATTAACGGCGGCGACCGTGCGCGCGCGGTAATCGGCGTCCGACCAGGCCTGCACGGCGGCGAAGGCCGGCACGATGAACAGTCCGCCGGCAATGGCAAGGCCGGCCAGATCGGCCGCGACGCGAATTCCCAGCAGCGATGAAAACACCGCGCCCGGCCCCTGCGGTGCCGCAGCCGGCGCCACGCCAAACGTCGCCAGGCCAAGATCGAGCGCGAACAAGCCAAGCAGCACGCAGCCGGCGAGCGTCGTATTGAGCACGATGCGCCCGCGCGCAATCACCGCCGCCAATGCGGAGCCGATGCCGACCGCGATCGAGAACAGCGCGAGATAGGCGGTCACCGTGTCCTCGTTGCCGCCGATCAAAGTCTTGATGAGCGGCGGCAGCAGCGACAGAACGACAATGCCGACCAGCCAGAACCAGCTTGTCACCATGGCGCCCCACCACAGCCGCGGGTCGGCGCGCAGATGGCGGATCATCGCCAGGGTCGAAGCCGCGATATTGGCGTTGACCTTGAGCGTCGGCGCGCCCTCGCCGGTCGGCGGAATAAGCAGGCTCACGATCCAGCAGGCCACGGCAAATCCGACCACCAGCACGGAAAATGCCACGACATCGCCGCCGCCGCGCGCCGCCAAGCCGGCGGTAATGGTGCCGGTCAGGATGGCGACGAAGGTCGCGCCTTCCACGAGGGCATTGCCGGCGGGCAATTGTTCGCGCTTCAAATGGTCTGGCAGAATTCCATATTTGATCGGCCCGAACAAAGCCGCGATCATGCCGAAACAAGCCAGAGCAAACGAATAGAACTGCCAATTCTTGCCGCGCATAGCCCACTACCGCGACACAGGCGACGAAGATCTCGGCGAACTTAAGCCTTTGTGCCACCTTGGCTTTATCGTAACGATCGGCCAATTCGCCGCCCAGACCCGGACATGAAAAAATACGGCGCAATGAAAATCGCGCTCGCCAATGTTATCAGCGCCCCCGCGTCACCCGCGCCGGATCGGAATAAAATGAGAAATACCAGCGCGGTCTTTAGAAAATTGTCGTTGAACGCCGCGAAAAACTGGCACCAGAACAGCGGCGCGAAACGCCTCGACAACATGAGCGGTGGCAGCGGTGGCGACGGCGGCGAAATCGGCAACATGACCCCGATTAAAGCATGAAGTTATGCCGTTGGCCGCGCTCATCCCATAAAAAGATCGCCCATAAAAAAGGACGGCCAACCGGCCGTCCCTCAACTAGTTGCTACCGATGACGCAAATCAGAAATGGCGGACGCGCCGGCGTCCGTAGCGGCGGGCATTGTCCCCGTAGGATTCGAGCGTCATGGCGCCTAGTCCAAGGCCCAGCGATATAGCGAGGACGACGGTGAACAGCGATATCCACATGGCGTAACCTCCGCGTTGGCGCGGGTTCCCCGCGCGAATAGTCAGGCGCTGGAGAACGCGCGAAGCCGGCGCTGGTTCCTGGCACGCTGGCACGACTACCAGGCTTTCCCGGTCAGAATGGAACTTGTGGTGATTTATAGGCGAGCGGGAATCGTAAAATTATCAGCAATTACAATTGGCTTTTGATCGTGAATTGCAGATCGGCCAGCGTAATGCGCAGATCGAGTTCCCGGAACTCCAAATATATTTTTCGTAGCCAGCGTTGCAGCTCGATATGCACATTGAGTGGGATGTCTTTGGCGTTGGCCAGTTGCGCCTCGGAAAACGAGAACGGCGGCTTTTCGATATAGCGGCGCAAGCCATGTGCCAGCGCCGGCAGCTTCACCTGAATCGCGCCGCTGCCGGTGATCGGATATTTATCGCGATGCTGGGCCGGGCCGAGCAATTCATTATGCACTGGCGTCACCGTGGCTTGCGGAAAGCGACTGCGCAGGCTGCGATAGGCGTCGACCGAGGTTTGGTCGGGCGTAACCACGAACAGGATGGCCGGCGCTATGCCACGGCGGCGCGCTTCGTCGGCAAATGAGATTTGGTCGGCCAAGGCGAAGAAGGATTCAAACGATTCATGACCGAGATCGACAACCATGGTGGTGCCGTCATTGGCAACCAAACGGTCGAACAACGCCATCTGTCCTTGGATGTCGGCGATTTCCGATACGGCCGCCTGCCCGGGCAGGAACTCGGCAAGCGTGCCCTCGCCGGAATTAATATCGAAAGCCGACATCGTACGGCCCTCGTGGATATAAAAATCGGTGAGCAGCCGCGCCAGCAGGGTCTTGCCGACGCGTGGCCGCGGCGATGCGACAATGGTAATCGAGTTGCGGAACGACATCACAATACCGGCGCCGCCCGCCCAAACGTCGCACTATAGGCAGCGGCCGGCCAGCGACTCGATCGGCCAGCCGCCAGATCAGCCGGCAACTTGCCGAACGTTGCTTTCGGCTTTCGGCGACACCAGATCGACCAGTTTGACGCGGTCGAACTCGCTCCAAACATTGCCGAGCCAATGGCGCACATAGCCGCGCAGAACGAACGAATAATTGGCGGCCTCGCCCGCGGCGTTCTTATTCGCCACGAACGAAACATAGGGAACGCTGGCCACTTCCACCTGCTCGCAGGCCATCTCGTTGAGTTTGGGAATGGTGATTTCCTCGGCGCCCTTGATCTGCTTGAAATAGGAATTGTAGGTCGCGGGATCCCATTCGAAGAACGAAGTCTCATTGATGTGGTTTTTCACTAGGAAGTAGCTGGCGTCGCCAACGAAGCGCGCGGTCTCGGCGATTTCCTGCAGCGAAGCGATCGATGGCCCGAGGATATGGAACACCGCGAAGGTGATCTGGCCCTTCTTGGCCGACTCGATGAAGCCGATATCGTTGAGCGCTTGCAGCGTCGGCGATAACAGTCCGGCGCGCACGTCGATCACCGTAACTTTGGCTTCCGCGTTGCCGAGCGTGTCGAAGATTTTCATCTGGTCGGGGATCAGCGTCACATCGACCACTTCGGTGATGGCCGGATGAAAGCGCTTGAGCGTCCCGCGCGGCGCTTCGGTGTCGAAGGCGCGAGTCGGCGTATTATGGGCGCCGAAATAGTCGAGCAAAGTGCGGGCGACGGTGGTCTTTCCAACGCCGCCCTTATCGGCACCTACGAGAATGACTGCGGGTCTGGCCATGGGCTACTCTACAAAACTGGAAGTGACGGACGCGGCGTCACGCCTTCAACGGACATCCTACACGGATATGGGCGGGAAATAACGACAGGATTATTCCTTGCCGGCACGCTATCCTAGGCCCGGGCCGAAGTCGGCGTGGCGAAATAGTGCCATAATTTCAATAAATTGGCCGACAACCAGCGGGACCGCGGAGGAAATGCGTGGCAACCATATTTAACGAAAACACGATTGCCGCAAATCCGGCTGGCAAAGACGCCGCCCGGGCTCACCTGATCACGCACGCCCGGGTTCCCGGGACCGGCATCCTGCTCGACCGGCTGACGCTTGGCCCCGGCGGCCAACTGCGCCTGGCCGTGCCGGATACGAGCGTCGCCTGGCTTCAGGGGCTCGACGGCCAAGCCCTGTTGGCGCATGGGGCGAACAACGACAATGTCTCGGACGCCCATGTCGCATTTCTGCCGCCCGGATTTTCCGCCACATTGACTTCCCCGGCCGGCGCCGCGCTTTTATATGGCGAGATCCCGGACGCGGCGCGCTTCGAAGCCAATTTCGCGCAAAGGCCGCCGCCGTTCCGCCTGGCGGATTGGACGCGCGAGCCGGTGCTCGATTCCGAACATGACGCGCGCAAGCGCATTTACTTGGTGACACCGAAACTATTCGGCACAAAAGCGGTGAAGGGAGAGATGATCATCTATCCGCCCGGCACCGCCGCCGCCAATCATCACCACGAAGGCGCCGAACACTTCATGTATGTGCTGCGCGGACGCGGCACCGTTTATGCCAATGAAAAACCGTTTCCGGTCGCCAAGGGCGATGTCATTTATTATCCCGACCGCGAGCGGCATTTTCTGGAAGCCGCCAGCGACGAGGAATTGGTGTTTGCGGAGTTCTTCGCGCCGGCCGAATTCAAGACTATTTGGGTGAACGAGAGCGAGATTTGCACGTGGCTGCCGACCGGCCGCGACATTCGCGGACGCGTGCCGGCGCGCGAGATCAAGGCGCATAGTTCGGCGGAGGTCTTAAGCCCGCAGGACGTGTAGGCCGATACGCCCGCCTTCGCTGAAGGAGCTTCGGCGCGGCAGTCTTCCTTCGTGATGGCTTGCCGAGTCGAAACCGCTTGAGCCGATGAAGGCTGGTGCCGACGGAGGGATTTGAACCCCCGACCACCCGCTTACGAAGCGGATGCTCTACCGCTGAGCTACGTCGGCTGAATTGGCGCCACTACTATCGGCGCGGGCCGGGCTTGGCAAGCAATACACTCGGCCCGCTTTTGGGCTCCTATCGAAACAACTGCCGCAACCGCTGCCAGGTATCGCTTACCGGCGGCGACGAAGTTTCCGGCACCGGATCGGCGTCCACGGTTGAATCGGGCCCAGGATCGTCAGGGGCATGCACAAGCGGAATGACTGGATCCGCCGGCTTAGGATTGCTTGTCTGCTTTGCCACGCCTTTGGCCGCCAATTTGGCCGATTTGCGTGTCGGCTTTTCCGCCACGGGTTCCGCCGCCAATGACGGCTCCGGATCGGACACCGGCGCCTCGGCCGGTTGCGCCGGCGGCGCGAATTCGATGGCCGGACGGCTGACGCCGATTTCAGCGAGCGGCAGTTTCCATTCGTAACCGTCAAGCCGGCCATTGGGCGAAACCGGCAGCCAGCGATCGGATACGACGCCGTCCGCGGTCCACACCGGATCGCCGGAGGCGCGCATGGCGCGGCCCAGCCATTCGCGCACGCGGCCGGTATCGCCGTGTTCGGCATCCTCGATTTGCGCCATCAAAGTCGCGACCCGCTGGGTCGGCGCCGACAGATAGGGCGCGAGGCTTACCCGCGCCACGCCGAATTCGCGCGCATCAAGCGCGGCGCGCGCCACCGCCAGCGCGCCTTCGAGTTGGCCCGGCACTTTTTCGGCGAGATTTTGCATGCGGGTGAGCCGCGCCCGCGCGCTGTCGCCGAAACGCAAATTCGCATAGGCCTCCGCGATATCGGGATGCGGATTGATTTTCCACGCCGCCATGAGAATTTTTCCGGCCTTGCGCACATCGCCGGCTTCCGCCAGCCGCCGCCCGGCCAGTGCCGCCGCCGGCACCAGATCGGGCGCGAGCTTGACCGCCTCCAGCGCGGCATCGCGCGCGGCGTCGCGATCGATGTTCTCCAGCGCCAGCGCGCGGGCGGTGAGCAGCACCGCGCGCCTGCGGCGATAATCGGCCTTGTCGAGCGCGCTCTTCATGTGATCGAGCGCCGTGAGCGCACCGGCCCAGTCGGCGGCGGCACAATGATCGTCGATTAGCGCCTGCCCGGCCCAGGTCAGCGAAGGCGCAACCTTGGCGGCTTCTTCGGCCACCAGCCGCGCGGCATGCGTATCGCCGCGGCGTTGCGCCTCGATATAAAGCCCGCGCAGGCCGAGCAGCTTGGTGTCGTCGCGCGCGCTCATGGCGCGGAAGGCTTGCTCGGCGGCGCCGCGGTCACCGGCCAGTTGCGCCGATTGCGCGTTCAGCAGCAAAGCCAGCGGATCGCCCGGCGAAAGCCGCGCCGCCTCGGCGGCTGATTTGCGCGCGACGCGCAGATCGCCCGCGCCGATCGCGATCAAACCATGCGTGATGGCGAGATAGCCCTTCATCGCGCGGCGATGGCGAAAGAACAGCGACACCTGGTGCGGCGAGCGCCAAATGCCGCGCAGGATTGACCACAGCAGCATGATCGCGACGATCAGCGCTGCCATAGCGAGCGCGGCCACCATCAGCGAAGTCTCGATGCGGTAGCCCATCCAGGTGACGGCAACATCGCCCGGCCGGTCGGCGAACCAGACAAAACCGGCCGCCAGAATCGCAACCGATACCAGGAATACGATGACTCGGATCATCGTGTCCTCACTGCTTGCCGAGCGCGCTGGCAGCTTGCGCGGCGAAAGCCTGCGCCGCCGCCAATGCCGCCTGCCGATCGGTTGCTTGCTTTATCCAAGCTTGCGCAGGCGCGCGCTGCGCCTCGGTCAATTTGCCGAGATCGGCGAGTACGGCGGGAATGTCGCTGTGCGCGGCGTCGATCTCGAGGCGCGCCAGCACGGCCGAAGTATCGTCGCCGGCAGGCGCATCGACCGGGCGGACGCGCACGAGATTGCCGGCATTGGCTTCCAGCCGTTCAAGGAACCCGCTGGGTGGCGCCTTCGCGCCGGACAGTTTGAGCATAGTGGGCAGCAGCCCGCGCAATTCTTGCGCCAACGCAGCTTGTGTCGGCACGCCAGTCGCGGCGAATGGCGCCAGTGGCGCCAAAAGCGCTTCGTCCGCGCCCAGCGATTTGGCTTGCGCCAATGCGGCCGAAAGCGGCGCTCCGCTAAACGCCGCTTCGCGCAACGCCACCGCGCTCAACGCAAGCCGCGCCGCGGTGTCGGTGGCTGTGGTCTTTGTGATGTCGCTAGCGGCGGTTTTGGCGGATTGCTCGAGCGCGGCGATGCGTTGCTGCAAAGCATCCAGATCGGCCGACGACAATCCCGCCGACGCGGTCGTTGCGATCTGTACGCTGCTGCGCAATTCCGTTACCGCCTTTTCCGCCGCTTGCGCGTGGTCGCGCGCGAGCGTCGCGTCACCGGCAATATCGTCGCTGCGGTGGCTGAGCGCGGCCAGCGTCAGACCAAGCGACTTCATGGCGTTTTCGGCGGCGGCGACACGCTCGGCCAGTTTGGGATCGCTTGCCGGAACTTTTGCCGGCAGTCTCTTCAATCTTGGCAATGCGGGCGTTGAGTGCCTCGATCGATTTTGCGTCAGATGCGGCAGCCGGGCGGCTCTGTAAATCGTGCAACTCCATTTCGAGCGCCGTTACGCGCGCGCGCATAGCGGTCGAACCCGCATAGCGAATGGGCACCAGGCCGGTCAGCCAGAGCCCGAACAGCACCAGCATCATAACGGCCGCGCCGGCGAAACCGGCCGCAAGCGCCGGCCCTTTGATGGCGCTCAGCCAGTTCACGGATTCGTTGGGCGGATCGCCCGCCGCCATTTCGGGACCCGCGGGCGTCGGCTGCTCCGGCGGAGGCGCTTCATTGCCGGATGCGTCCGGCGGCACTTCCGTGGCGGTGAGGTCGATGGTAGGCACCGCGCGCTTGCGCGGGCTGGCGCCTTCGGCGACCTCCGGCGTTTTGCGCTTGTCTGACATCGGCGATTCCTCAATTCGACCCCTCGCAACCAGCAAATAACGCATATGGCGCAAGGTTGCGAATCTTGCGCTTGAATTGGCAGAATCAGTCTGGCGCCTGCTCCAAGAGCGCCATCAGCGAAGCCTCATCCGGGCGCTTGGCCACGGCGACACGATTGGCACCCGCGGCCATGAGCGGTTGCGCGATTTGCGCCGACAGGCAGAGATGACGCACCGCCAGCGCCTCGTTGGCAATACCGGCCTGCGTCGCGCCAGTGAGGTAATTGTCGGCGCTGCGCCTGGAGAAATGCAGCACCGCGTCGATCTTGCCCGCTTTGAGCGCCGCGATCAGTTCCGGCGCGAATGGCGCGGCGGCGGCGCGATAGACCACCGCCATTTCGGCGGCGATGCCGCGCCCGGTGAGCTCGCCGATCAGGTCGGCGGCGCGATCCTCGCCGGCAAGATAAAGCAGTGGCCCGGTTGCATCGGCGCGCCGGGCGACGATGAGACGCACCAGATCGCGCACGTCGCCGCCGGCGGAGGTCACATCTGTAAATCCGGCCGCGCGCGCGGCATCGGCGCTGCGCCGGCCGACTGCAAACAGCGGCAGCTTGATCAGCGCGCCGCGAGCGGGATGACCCACTAGCGCGTCGGCCGCGTTGGCGCTGGTGACGATAACGGCCGCCCAGGATGGCCGAATGTCGGCGGCGACCGGTTCGACCTGTAGCAAGGGCGCGACCAGCACTTCATGGCCGCGCGCGCGCAAAGCAGCGGCGGTGCGTTCACTATCATCTCGCGGACGGGTGACGGCGATGTGCATGCGTCAGCTCAACAAGCCGTTGGGCGCATCGCGCTTGATGGCGTGCCCGGCCTCGGTGCCTATCTTGACGGCATCTGCGCGCGGACCGCGCGTTCGGAAGTCGATCGAGGGCTTGCCGTCTGGATGGGCGAGCAAACCGTAAAAATGGATCACGTCGCCTGAGATATCGGCATAGCCGCCAATCGGCGTTTTGCAGGAGCCGTCGAGCACGGCGAGGAACGCGCGTTCGCAAGCCAGCGCCGTCGATGTGTCGGAATGATCGATACGCGTCACGATATCGCGCGTGCGCGTGTCGTCCGCCCGCGCTTCGATGCCGATGGCGCCCTGCCCGGCCGCCGGCAGGAATTCATGCACATGCATGATCTTGGTGGCGTGGGACTCCAGGCCGAGCCGCTTCAATCCGGCTAGCGCCAGAATCGTGGCGTCGCATTCCCCGGCGGCCAGTTTGCGCAGTCGCGTCTCGACATTGCCGCGCATCGGCACAATGCGCAGATCGGGCCGCATGCGTTTGGCGATGGCTTGCCGGCGTGGCGAGGTGGTGCCCAGACTCGCGCCTTGCGGCAAATCGGCGAGCGATGGCGCCTTGAGGCTGATGAAGACGTCGCGCGGGTCTTCGCGCTCAAGACAGGCGGCCAGCATCAGCCCCGCGGGCAATACGGTCGGCATGTCCTTGGCCGAGTGCACCGCAAGGTCAATGCGCCCATCCAACAGCGCCTCCTCGATTTCCTTGGTGAAAAGGCCCTTGCCGCCTTCCTCGGCCAGCGGCCGGTCCTGGATCATGTCGCCGGAGGTGCGGATGGTCTTGATCTCGATTACATCCGGGTTCACCCCCAAAGCCGCGGCCAAATGCGCCGCAACCGCGCGCGCCTGCACCAAAGCGAGCGGGCTGCCACGCGTGCCGATACGCAAAAGGGCTGGGGCGGATTGCGTCACATTACCTCACGATGCTAGGGCAGCTTGTAGTTCACCCTGCCTTTAATTGGGAGGGGCAACCGGTGTTCGACATTCCGGGTCCGGCGCAAAAGCGTCGTCCGGACTGACGGCAAAATGGGGAAGCAATGATCGTTCTCGGCATCGAGACGACCTGCGACGAGACCGCGGCGGCGGTGGTCGAGCGTTCCGACAATGGCCGCGGCAAGATTCTGTCCAATATCATCCTCAGCCAAGTCAGCGAACACGCGGCCTTCGGCGGCGTGGTGCCGGAGATCGCCGCCCGCGCTCATGTCGAGGCGCTCGACCTCATCATCGCCCGCGCCATGGCCGAAGCCGAAAAGTCCTTTGACGATATCGACGGCATCGCCGCGGCCGCAGGCCCCGGCCTGATCGGCGGTGTTATCGTCGGCCTGACCACGGCCAAGGCGATTGCGCTGGTCAAGAGCAAGCCGCTGATCGCGGTCAATCATCTCGAAGCGCATGCGCTCACCGCAAGACTCACCAGCGCGACGCCGTTCCCCTATTGCCTGTTCCTGGCCTCGGGCGGTCACACCCAAGTCGTCGCCGTGCGTGGCGTAGGCGATTATGTGCGGCTCGGCACCACTATGGACGACGCCATCGGCGAGGCCTTCGACAAGACCGCGAAACTTTTAGGTTTGGGTTATCCGGGCGGCCCGCAGGTCGAGAAGGAAGCCGTGCGCGGCAACCCGAGCCGCTTCGCGCTGCCGCGGCCGATGAACGGGCGCAAGGATGCGGATTTCTCCTTGTCCGGTCTCAAGACCGCGCTGCGGCTGGAAGCGGAAAAAATCGCGCCGCTATCCAATCAAGATGTCGCCGACTTATGCGCTTCGTTTCAGCAAGCGGTGGTCGATGTCGTGCTCGACCGTTTGCGCGCGGGCCTTGCGAATTTTCCGTTCCAAATACGGTGCGCCGAGCGCACTGGTCGCCGCCGGCGGCGTCGCTGCCAATCAGGCGATCCGCAAGGTCTTGCATCGTCTCGCCTTCGAAGTTGGCACCGTTCTGGTCGCGCCGCCGCTTGAATTATGCACCGACAACGGCGCCATGATCGCCTGGGCCGGCTGCGAGCGGCTGGCGCTCAGCCTGACCGACTCGCTCGATGTCGCGCCGCGCGCGCGCTGGCCGCTTGACGAGGTCGCCGCCCGCAAAGCGATCGGGCAAAACAACGCGGCCTATAAATGAGCGGCGCCATCGAACGCATCAGCGTGCTCGGCGGCGGCGCCTGGGGAACCGCGCTGGCGCAAACTTGCGCGCGCGCCGGCCGCGGCGTGAAGTTGTGGGAGCATGAGCCCGGCAATGCCGCGCAGCTCGAAACCAAACGTGAAAGCAAGTTTCTGCCCGGCGTGCGCCTTGACGACGCCATCAAAGTGACAAGCGATCTTGGCCAAGCGGCGGAGGCCGACGCGATTCTGCTGGTGGTGCCGGCCCAGGCCATGCGCGCGGTCTGCACCGCGCTCGCAACACTCGTGCGCGACGGTACGCCGTTGATCGCCTGCGCCAAGGGCATCGAGCATGGCACGCAGAAATTCATGACCGAGATTATTGCCGAATGCGCGCCCAATGCGGTGCCGGCGATTTTGTCGGGGCCGAGTTTCGCCGCCGACGTGGCGCGCGGCTTGCCGACCGCGGTGACGCTGGCTGCGACCGACGCGCAGATCGCCGGCGCACTGGCGCAGGCCATGGCCTCGGCCTCGTTCCGGCCATACCACTCGACCGATATTCGCGGCGTGGAAATCGGCGGCTCGACCAAGAATGTGCTGGCCATTGCTTCGGGCATCGTCACCGGGCGCGGCCTGGGCGCCAGCGCGGCGGCGGCCTTGACCACGCGCGGCTTTGCCGAGCTGGTGCGCTTCGGCACGGCCTTTGGCGCCAAAACCGCGACCATGATGGGGCTGTCCGGACTCGGCGATCTGATTTTGACCTGCTCGAGCCCGCAATCGCGCAATTTCTCGTTCGGCGTCGCCTTGGGCAAAAACCAGAAGCCGGGCGATAAATTGGCCGAGGGCGCTTTCACCGCGCCGGTGCTGTTGGAAATGGCGCGCGCGAAAAAAATCGACATGCCGATTTCCGCCGCCGTCGCCGCCGTGCTGGCCGGCGAATTGAGCGTCGACAAGGCCATCGAGTCGCTGCTGACGCGGCCGATCAAATCGGAAGAATGAAATGGCGTATTGGCTGCTGAAATCCGAACCCGACGCATTCTCATGGGACGAGTTGGTCAAGCGCGGGCCTAAGGGCGAGCCATGGACCGGCATCCGCAACCACACCGCCAAGCTCAACCTCATGAAGATGAAAAAGGGCGAGCGCGGCTTTTTCTATCATTCCAATGTCGGCAAGGAGATCGTCGGCATTTGCGAGATCGTGCGCGCCGCCTATCCCGATCCGACCGCGAAAGCCGGCGAGCCTTGGGTCGCCGTCGATATCAAGGCGGTTGAGCCGTTGCCGAAGCCGGTGACGCTAGCCGCCATCAAGGCCGAGCCGAAACTCGCCGAGATTCAGCTGCTCAAGCAATCGCGGCTTTCCGTGCCGCCGATAACGGATGCCGAGTGGAAAATCGTGTGCAAAATGGGCGGCCTTAAATAGGGAGCGCGTGATGGGTGGACATGTGAACTTGCTGAGCGTCGTCATCGCCGCGGTGGCCGCGTGGCTGTTCGGCGCAGTCTATTATACGACGCTCGGCAAAGCCTGGATGGCCGCGCAGGGCAAGTCTGCAGAATCCTGCAAGGCAGAATTCGCCGCCAAGTCGGGCCTGGCGAAATTTACGCCCTTCGTTCTGTCGTTCGTCGGCGCACTGATCATGGGCGTCGTGATTTATGGCATCCTGACCCATAGCGGATTGTGGATTTGGCACGCGGGCGTTGTGACGGGTGCATTCTGCTGGGTCGGCTTCGTGCTGACCACCATCGCCGTCAACAACGCCTATAGCGGGCGCAAGCTTATGCTCACGGTGATCGACAGCGCCCATTGGCTCGGCGTTCTCGTGATAATCGGCGGAATCGTCGCCTGGATGGGCCCCTAAGAGCCATAACCTGCGACCAAAGTGTTGGTCCCGCGCCTTGTCGTACGCGGCAGCGCCGTCGCATAATGGCCCCAACAACGAGCCAATGAGTGCCCGCGGCGTACAATGTGGGCCGGGAGGAAGTTTAAGATGACCGACAAAGTTTACGACGTTCCAGCCGACTGGAAAAGGCGCGCTTTTATCGACGACGCCAAATATACCGAAATGTACGCGCGCTCGATCAAGGACCCGAACGGCTTTTGGGGCGAGCAGGCCAAGCGCCTCGACTGGATCAAGCCGTTCACGAAGGTCAAGAACACCTCCTATACCGGCGATGTCTCGATCAAGTGGTTCGAGGACGGCACGCTCAACGCCGCCTATAATTGCGTCGATCGTCATCTCGCCAAGCGCGGCGACCAGACCGCCATCATCTGGGAAGGCGACGATCCCAAGGACGACAAGAAAATCACCTACAAGCAGCTGCACGCCGAAGTGTGCAAATTCGCCAATGTGTTGAAGGCGCGCGGCGTCAAGAAGGGCGACCGCGTCACCATCTATATGCCGATGATCCCGGAAGCGGCGATCTCGATTCTGGCCTGCGCGCGTATCGGCGCGGTGCATTCGGTGATCTTCGGCGGCTTTTCGCCGGATTCGATCGCCGGACGCGTCGAGGATTGCAAATCCACCTGCATCGTCACCGCCGACGAAGGCCTGCGCGGCGGCCGCAAGATCCCGCTCAAGGCCAATGTCGATGAAGCCTGCAAGAAGGTCAGTGGCGTGACCTCTGTCATTGTCGTGAAACGCACCAACACAGCCGTCGCCATGCAGGCCGGCCGCGACGTATTCTATGACGACATCGCCAGGACCGTGCCGGCCGACTGCCCGTGCGAAGAAATGAGCGCGGAAGACCCGCTATTCATTCTTTATACGTCCGGCTCAACCGGCAAGCCGAAAGGCGTCTTGCACACCACCGGCGGCTATCTGCTCTACACCTCGATGACGCATCAATATGTGTTCGATTATCACGACGGTGACATCTACTGGTGCACCGCCGATGTCGGCTGGGTCACCGGCCACAGCTACATCATTTATGGCCCGCTGAGTAACGGTGCGATCTCGCTGATGTTCGAAGGCGTGCCAAATTACCCGACCACGTCGCGCTTTTGGGAAGTGTGCGACAAGCACAAGGTCAACATAATTTATACCGCGCCGACGGCGATCCGCGCGCTGATGCAGGGCGGCGACGGTCCGGTAAAGAAAACTTCGCGCGCCAGCTTGCGTCTGCTCGGTTCGGTCGGTGAACCGATCAATCCGGAAGCCTGGGAGTGGTATTACCACGTCGTCGGCGACGACCGCTGTCCGATCGTCGATACCTGGTGGCAGACCGAGACCGGCGGAATCCTCATTACGCCGCTGCCGGGCGCGACCAAGCTCAAGCCCGGTTCGGCGACGCGGCCATTCTTCGGCATCGTTCCGCAAATCGTCGACGCCGAAGGCAAGGTGCTGGAAGGCGCCTGCTCCGGTAATCTATGCATCGCCAATTCATGGCCGGGTCAGATGCGCTCGGTCTATGGCGATCACCAGCGCTTCATCGACACTTACTTCAAAACCTACCCCGGAAAATATTTCACCGGCGACGGCTGCCGCCGTGACGAAGACGGCTATTACTGGATCACCGGCCGCGTCGATGACGTGATCAATGTCGCCGGCCATCGCCTCGGCACCGCCGAAGTGGAAAGCGCGCTGGTGGCGCATCCGAAAGTGTCGGAAGCAGCCGTTGTCGGCTATCCGCACGACATCAAGGGCCAGGGCATCTACGCCTATGTGACGCTGATGGCGGGCGAGAAACCAAGCGAAGAATTGCGCAAGGAGCTGGTGGCCTGGGTGCGCAAGGAAATCGGTCCGATCGCCTCGCCCGACATGATCCAGTTCTCGCCCGGCCTGCCCAAGACGCGCTCGGGCAAGATCATGCGCCGAATCCTGCGCAAGATCGCCGAGGACGAATTCGGCAATCTCGGCGACACCTCGACGCTGGCCGACCCGGCCGTGGTCGATGACCTGGTGAACAATCGGCAGAACAAAAAGGCGGGGGCGAAGGCTTAAGCGCCGCTATCCGGCGCCCGCAGTGGCGCTATAGTGGCCGCCCAACCAACGGCCGGCGACGGGGGCGTCATCATGATCCTAATCAACCGCCGTGAGGCGGGTTTTGCCGCGCTTGTACTGCTCGCCGCTGGTCTGACCGCCTGTGGCGATAGCGAAGCCGACCAGCGCAAAGCCTTCATCCAATTTTTGCAGAAATACATCGTCGACAAGTCCGGCGCGCATGTGCCGCGGCCAACAGCCGAGGACACCAAATCGTTCGGTCCCTATGCCGAACATTACGCCGTGATCACGGACTTCAACGCCGAGATCGATAAGGCAATGCAAGGCCCCTACAAGATTTCGCAAACCAACGCACCGCGCTCGATCCAGGAATTGCTTGACCGCCGCGCCGACGTCAAAGCCATGGCCGCGGCGATGTCCGGCGTCGCGGTCGAAATGCGCAAGAGTCTCGCTGAGGCCGGCGCCAAACGGGCGGCGTTGCAACAGCCAGACGATCTCAAGGTGGTTTATTCGGCGGCCTACGAGCGCACGGTCACCGGCCCAGGCGAAGGTTTCCTGGCCACCATTCCGGTCGGGATCGACGGCCTGCAGGCGGGGCTGGATTTGGCCGACTATCTCGACGCCCATCGCGCGGCCGTGAAGGTCAGCGGCTCGATCTCCAGACCAACGACCCCAAAGTCAGGGCCGATGTCGCCAAGCTGCTCAATGCGATGACGGTTCAGAACCAGCGGCTTGCGCAAGCCCGCGAACAATTCCGCATCGCGATTGATGGTAAATAACCCTTTTCGTTATCAGCGTTAATATTTACGCTATTTCGAGCTTTCGCGCGCGTTCGCCCTGCCCCGCATTATCATCGCGGCCATTAACTCTTGCGGGCGGAATGCAATGGTCCTGGTGTTGCGGCGGGCGGCGCTTTTTGTCGCGTTTGTACTGAT
>CAWEDE010000027.1:0-9459 GCA_963807665.1 uncultured Alphaproteobacteria bacterium
GACCGATGCGCCGGTGATCACAGTAATAGGCCGCAAACCGCTCATCGGCGTTTCTTAGCGTCTACTCCGCCCGCAAGCAAACCGCGCGGCATAAGATAACGCCGAAACGACGGAAACATCCTTGTGGCCCCGGCCGTAACGCAAAAAACGCCGGGCACGGAAACATTGCGTTAGTGAAATATGGGGTCTCGCCGCAGGCGTGAAGCTAAACGGCTTCGCGATAATCCGCCGGGGGAAGTTTCGTTTGCCCGTTCGCGCTTGCCGCGACGCCGGAGCCATTGCTATTGCCATTGAGCGGCCGGCCGCTCTCGATGCGGTGAACGATCATCGGCCGCTCGCTTGAGCCGAGAATCTGTTCGGGCGCCGGCTGCTTCGCGTCGGGCTGGAAATTGGTCGACGAAAACGACCCGGAGATGACGGCGCCTTTTTCGAGCAGCAATTCGCCGTAGCTGACATTGCCGGAAACCCGGCCAGAGGAACGAACGCATAGAAGCTGCTTGACCTCGATCATCTCAGATACCGAACCGTAGATTTCAGCCTCGGTCGCGATGATCTTGCCTTTGATGACGCCGGAAGGACCAACCCACACGGCGCGTGCGGTTACGTTGCCTTCGATCGAGCCGTCCACCACAACGACTTGCGGAACCACAACATCGCCACTCACATTGACACCCTCACCGATGTAAATCGTGTTGGGTTCTATCTTCCGGCTGTCGCTGTCGTGGTTGTAGTCAGCCATTCGCAGTCTCCCCGGGGAATAAAATTTTGCCCCTCGGCAATCTCAAAAAAGCTGAGTAAACAATATTCGGAGAGTCGCCGCCGCAATTTAATCCCGCCGGACGGTTGTGAACAGATATATTTGGGCAAGCTGTCGGAAATGGCATGCGTTTTACCGCTCGACGGTAATCGAGCCAGCCGGTGCTGCAATCTGATACCACCGGATTCGAAACGACATTTTCCCGTGACTGGGCCGACGTCGCAACGTCAGTCGATCGCCATGCCCCGGCGAGCGCTCTCTTCCAGGAGATGAAGATTGTTCTGCACGAATTTGTTGTGCGGGTCTTTGCGCTGCGCGGCGATCAGCTTCTCATGCGCGTGTTTGTAGTCGCCACGCAGCATGTAAGAGTATCCCTGATTGTTGAGAATCTCGGCCGTCGCCCCGGCGATGGCAATCGCCCGGCTATAGGCTTGGTCGGCCTGAGCGAAACGCTGCAAGCGGTCATAAGCCGCGGCCAGCCCGAGCCAAGCTTCCTCGTCGTGCGGATTGTGTTCAGCCGCGCGGCGGAAATATTTTTCCGCGCGGCTGAAATGATTGGCGCGATATTCAGTCTTGCCCTGAATTATATCGCTGGCCGCATCGCCCGCAGGCAGGTCCGGCTCTTCGGACGCTTGCGCGCTTAAAGCCTGCGCGCTCATCGCCGGCGAATTCAGGATCGGCGAAATCGAACCGGTAGGTTCGCTGTCGGCTACCGCCGGCACAGGAGGACTGGCGTCAGCACCGGGGGATTTCGTCTCGAATGGGTTGGAGAAACCGCCCGACGTGCTGCATCCCGCCAGCCATAGGCCGGCAAACGCGATCACAAAGGCTCGGGCTATTCCAAGACGCATGACAAAACCTGACGGAAATGCCCGGGAACCGGGCGCGGTCAGGCTAGGCGAGCTTGGTTAATAAGTTCTTCGACCGCGCTGCCCGCGTCCGGTTTTGACGGTCTGCCCGCTGCGGAATGCATTGGCCGATTCTCGCTTAAGGACGCAACGTCCCTGCAATTGCGGGTCTATCGCAGGTGCTCAATCGGCGGCCAGCGGCGGGTGGGCCAGACTGCGGGCCATTGTGCCGTAACCATATGCGTTGCTCATGGGGTGCGGTTGCGGCAAAATGCAAAAAAAACGGGCCGGACCATCGATCGTTGCGGTTGGTACGAGCCGGTATTTCCGGGAGAATCCGCCGATGGATAGATTGGATGCGGGTCTGATCGAGCGGGCGACCGTGGCATGAGCGATCACCAGACCACCACCTCAGCTATCCGTGCGGCCGCCGCGCCACGCGCCGGCGCCGAGCCGCGCATCCGCGTGCGGGGCCTCGGCAAGCATTACGGTTCGCTCGAAGTATTCCGCAACATCGACTTCGATGTGGGCGAGCGCGAAATCGTCGCCATCGTCGGACCGTCCGGCTGCGGCAAGACCACGCTGCTGCGCTGCATCGATGGTCTGCTGCCGCACGATGCCGGTGAGATCATGGTCGGTGACGAGCGCGTCACCGAACCGATCGCCGGCGTCGCCATGGTGTTCCAGCATTTCGGCCTGTTTCCGTGGAAGACCGTGTACGAAAACGTCGCCTATGGCTTGCGCATGGCAGGCAGCCCGAAGGCCGAAATCGAACGCAAGGTGCCGGAATTCATCGAACTGGTCGGACTGTCCGGCTTCGAAAAAGCCTTCCCCTATCAAATGTCGGGCGGCATGCAGCAGCGCTGCGGGTTGGCCCGCGCCCTCGCCATCGAGCCCAATGTGCTGCTGATGGACGAACCTTTCGCGGCAGTGGACGCGCAGACGCGCGAAATATTGCAATTCGAACTGCTGCGCATCTGGGAAGAGCGGCCGACCGCCATGGTCTTCGTCACCCATTCGATCGAAGAAGCAGTGCTGCTCGGCCACCGCGTCATCGTGCTCAAGGGCAGGCCCTCGAGCATCCACGAGACCGTCACCATCGACTTGCCTAACCCGCGCACGCGCGAAACCTTGCGCGAGCCGCGTTTCGCCGAACTGCGCGAACAGGTGTGGAGCACCGTGATGCGGGAAGCCCGCGAAGCCGAATTCGTTTTGGAGCGTTGATACAAGACGCAAATTCAAGAAGACGCGTAAACAAAAGGGAGGATTCAATGATCCGCAAAACGTTCAATCTCTTGGCCGGTAGTGCGCTGCTGGCGGCGGCGCTGATGGCCGCTGCCCCCGCTTCGGCACAAGATAAAATACAAGGCAAGAAAATCGTCTTGGCCGTTCCGGGCATTCCGCCGATCTTCTCGGTGACGATTGCGTATGTCGCGCAGAAGGAAGGCTTTTTCAAAAAGCACGGCGCCGACGTGGAAATCCGCCCGTTCGATAACGGCACCGCCGCCGCGCGCGCAGTGGTCGGCGGCGATATCGATTTGGCCTTTTCACCGACGCCGCCGGTGATCAATCAGATCTCCAATGCTGGCGTGCCGATTGTCGCGATCTACGGCTTGCCGAACCCGGATTGGGTCATCGGCACCACCGAAGAGGGCAAAACCTGCAAGGACCTGATCGGCCAGGATATCGGTGTCAACTCGATCGGCGGCGCGCGTTCGGTCGCTTTGCGATCGATGCTCACCGGCTGCCCCGGCGTGAAGATCGAAGACACCAAGCAGGTTGCGCTCGGCTCCAGCGCGGGTCCGGCCATGATCGCCGGCCGGCTGCAATTTGCCGTGCTGCATCTTGACGATCTCGCGGAGATCGAAGCGCAGGGCAAAAAGCTGCATATCCTGCTCGCCCAGAATAAGACCAACCCGACCAGCCACTATCTGATGCTGATCGTGCGCAAGGACAATCTGGCCAAGAACCGCGACGCCATCGTGCGCACGCTTGCCGGACTGATTGAAGCCGCGCATTTCATGCAAGACCCGAAAAACGCCGACGCGGTCGCCGAGGCCGCTTCGATCACCGGTCACAGCAACGCCGTCAGCAAAGCCGCGCTCAAGGAGTTCCTCGCCATCGATTTCTGGGCCACCAAGGATGACGGCTTGCCGCGCAACAAATTGGAATCTACCGCCAAGCTGATGAAGAAGATCGGCGCCATCAATCCCGACAAGGAGCCGGTGACCTACGAAGCGCTGGTCGACACTAGCGTCTGGAAAGACGCCAACGCGATGGTTAAGTGACCGGCTTTTTCTCAAGCCTTCTGAACGGATAGCGAGATCGTGCAAAGCAGCTACGTCAAACGTCACGCGCCGTTCTGGCTCAGCCTTGTCGCCGGCATCGCCGTTTGGGAGATTGCCGGGCGCAGCACCAGCGCGGCCTTCATGGTGCCGTTCTCGACCACGCTGGTACGGCTCTGGCAACTGGTCACGACCTGGCAATTCATCGCGCAGTTCCTCAACTCCGCCAGACTGTTTCTGACCGGCTTCTTTCTGGCGCTTGCTGTCGGCATGCCGCTTGGCCTGTTGCTGGCGCGCGCGCGCGTACTGCGCGTCGGCATCGAGCCTTACATCATGACGCTCTACGCCACGCCGATGGTGGCGCTGATCCCGTTCATCCTGTCGATGATGGGCTTCGGCTTTGCGCCCAAGGTTCTGGTGGTGTTTCTGTTCGCGGTGTTTCCGGTGCTCTACAACACCGTGGAAGGCGCGCGCAGCATCAAGCCGGAAATGATCGAAGTGGCGCGGTCGTTCCGCTCGGGCGAATGGGCGCTGTGGCGCGAGGTGATGCTGCCCTACACACTGCCCTACACCATGACCGGGGTGCGCCAGGCCATCGGCCGCGCGCTGGTCGGCATGATCGCGGCGGAATTCTTTTTGTCCTCGACCGGCCTGGGCCAACTCATCATGAGCGCGTCGCAGAATTTCGACACCGGCGGCGTGTTCGCCTCGATCCTGATCATCGGACTAATCGGCGTCGGCTTGATGCGCCTGGGACTGATAATCGAGCAGCATTTCGCGCGCTGGAGGCAATAACTTATGGCCGACTCGGCGATCAGCGTTTCGGCCCCCGTCACGCCAACCGGCGCTTCGCCGGCCTTGAGCGGACGGCTATTCGCGACCTTTGTGCCGCGGCTGACCGCCGGGCTCGCCATCTTGCTGACGTGGGAATTCGTAGTGCGGGCCTTCGCGCCACCCTATGTCGCCAAACCAACCTCCGTGATCATGGCGATCCCGCATGTGATCGTTGACCCGGCATTCCTGACCGCGACTGGCGCCACTTTGAGCGCGGTGGCGGAGGGCCTCGCCATTGCGCTGGTGTTCGGCACCGTCATCGGCGTCCTGATGGGGCGCAGTCAGACGTTCGAGCGCGCCATCCGGCATTACGTCAACGGCTTCTACGCGGTGCCGATGATCGTCGTGCTCCCGCTGTTTTCGCTCTGGTTCGGCTATTCGCCCGCCACCCGCATCGCCACCATCGTTTTTGCCGCGATATTCTCGATCATCATCAATGTCGCCGACGGCGCCCGCTCGGTGCCGCGTGAATATCTCGAAGTCGCGCGCTCGTTCCGCTCCCGCCGGTTGAGCGTGCTGATCGGGATCGTGTTGCCGGCCTCGATGCCGTATCTCTTGGCGGGCTTCCGGCTCGCCGCCGGGCGCGCGCTGATCGGCGCGGTGGTGGCGGAATTTTTCCTCTCGATCGGCGGGCTCGGCTATTACATCCTGTATAATTCACGTTCCTATCACCACAACGAAGCCTTCGTCGGCGTGCTACTGCTGGCCGCGTTCGGCGTCGGTTTCGAACTCCTGGTAAATTGGTGCACGCGGCATTTCATGCCTTGGTACCGCCGCGACAAGGACTAACACATGTCATCCGAATCCATGCTTAAGGCCGCAATCGCGCATTGGGGCCCGCGCTTCGTTGCCAACGGCGTCGTGCTCACCGATTTCGAGGAAGTCACCGCCTCGATGAAGTCCTACGACGATTGGTGCGCCGCCTGGTCGGCGCGCGCCGCGCATCACGAGAAACTTGGGCGCGAAGCGCTGGCGCAAAAGCATCTGCTCACCGCCGGTGAATGTCTGCAACGCGCCGGCGTCTATTATCACTTTGCGTCGTTCTTGTTCGTCAACGACATGTCGCAGATGAAGGTGGCGCATATGAAAGCCATCGAATGCCGGCAGGCCGCGCTGCCGCATTTGCGGCCGCCCGGCGAGCGTGTCGAAATTCCCTATGAGGGCAAGAAGCTTGCCGGCATTTTGCGAAAACCATATGGCGTGGATACGCCGCCGGTCGTCGTCATGGCGGTCGGCCTCGACTCGGCCAAGGAGGAAACCGACGCCTACGAGTTCCCCTTCCTGGCGCGCGGCATGGCGACCCTGGTGTTCGAGGGACCGGGCCAGGGCGAGGCGCAATATGACTTTGCCATTCGCGGCGACTATGAAGTGCCGGTCAAAGCGGTGCTCGATTATGTTGGCGCGCGCCACGACCTCGATTCAAAGCGCATCGGCATGTGGGGCGTAAGCCTGGGCGGCTATTACGCCCCGCGCGCGGCGGCCTTCGACAAGCGCATCAAGGCCTGCATTGCGCTCGGCGGCCCATTTAACTGGGGCGCCGCTTGGGGCGGCTTGCCGGATCTCACGCGCGAGGCGTTTCGTGTTCGCAGCCATAGCCGCACCGACGAGGACGCGCACAAGATTGCCAACACGCTGTCGCTCGAAGGCGTCGCGCAGAACATCACCTGTCCTATGTTCATTGTGAACGGCCGGCTCGACCGCATCGTGCCGGCGGCCGACGCCGAACGCCTGGCGCGCGAGGTCAAAGGCCCGGTTGAATTGATGATGATCGAGGATGGCAACCACATCGCCAACAACCGCGCCTATCGCTGGCGCTCGCAAACCGCGGATTGGATGAAGGAGCAGTTGGGGTAGCGTTCCGCTGTCATGCCCGCGAAGGCGGGCATCCAGTAATCACCGCGGCCCGAGACAGAACCGACGGACCGGGAGTACTGGGTCCCCGCCTTCGCGGGGACGACATTAGAGGGTGACGAACCCCCGCGGCACCGTGTGCAAGCGCTCGATACCCGTTTCCTGTATCGCCATCATCTCTCCGGTCTGCACCCCCGCCTTACGGTCGGGCGTCACGACATTGGGCTGCACCACGACGACCTGCCCGGCGCGGAACGGCTCGCCCGGCACCGGGCCGGACGGCCGGCTCTTGCAACCCAACACCGGCGGCAGATAGCCGCCGCCATAGCCGTGCAGCAAGTCGTCGATGATGGTGAAGCCGCGCTCCTCGATCACGCTCGACGCCTCGATGACCTGCGCCGGCGTGGCACCGGCTTTTAGAATGCCGGTGATGGCGTCGAAAGCGGCATCGGCCGTGGCATGCAGATCGCGATAAAGCTGTGTCGGCTCCTCATTGAGCGCAAACGAACGCAGCACCTGCCCCGGATAATCCCAGAACGTCGCGGTGATCTCGGCGACAACAACGTCGCCCTTTTGCACGCGCCGCGTCGTTGGAAACTGACGCGGCACGCCGAGATTGGGCGCCCCCATCGGCGTGACACCGATGTAATGGATGAAGTTGACCGCACCGTGCTTGACGTAAGCACGCTCGATTAGATCGTCGAGTTCGCGTTCGTTCAAGCCCGTTTTCAATCCGTCGCGCAAGCCCGCCATGCCGAGATCGGTAAAATGCGCTCCGATGCGCAGCCAGTCGATCTCCTCCTCCGATTTGACCAACCGCATGTGCGTGTAAGGCTTGTTGAGACTTTTCGCCGCGCCGAATTTGGCGGCGATGACTGCGTGTTGCTCGGCCGACAGCGGCCCGATGGTGGCGATGCGGCCCGCTTGCGCGCCGCGTCTCGTCAAAACATCGACCGCCGCTTTAATCGAGGATTCGCCACCCCAGTCGACATCGGCCTGGTCGGCCAGCAACGACGCTTGCGGCTGGTGATTAACCCATTGCACGAACAACGCGTCGCGTTTGCCCGGCGTGAACACGCCGACCGCTTCGGCGGTCACCGGCCATTGCGTGAGATATTGCACGATGGAGCCGACACGGTTGGCGCCGCAGAAGATCAGATGCTCGCACTGCGCCTCCGCCATGAGCGCTGCCACGCCGGCACGGTGACGCGCCATTTCGGCCGCGCTAAACCGCGGATATTCGGCTTCGACGAGGGCGGCAAGATGCGGCGGGAGAGGAATCATTGGAACACCTACGTGCCATTATTCAACGGTGTCATGCCCGCGAAGGCGGGCATCCAGTAAACTCAGAACTTCGCGATTTTCTTATAGAGGTCATCCCAATTCGGATTATCCTCTTCAATCAGCCTAGCTTTCCAAGCCCTGTTCCATTTCTTCATTTGCTTTTCGCGTGTAATCTCGGCTTCAGCATCCGAATGAGCTTCATAATACACGAGCTTCGCAACATCGTATTTTTTCGTGAAGCCCTCGACGAGTTTTTCCCGATGTTGATAGACTCGACGTATCAAATCGTTCGTGACCCCAATGTAAAGCGTGCCGCCGATTTTGCCGGCGAGAATATAGACGTAGTATTGTTTAGCTTCACTCATTTATATTAAGCGGTTGCGATTACTGGATGCCCGCCTTCGCGGGCATGACATTCAAGGCGGGCATGACAATCAGGCCTTCTTCGGCAGCGCGACGATCATATCGAGCTCGATGCGCGCGCCGGGCGACGACAGCGAATTGATGCACACCGTCGTGCTCGCCGGCCGCCAGTCGCCGAAATATTTCGCCATGGTCTTGTGCATGGCGTCGGCTTCGCGGTACCAGCTGGCATAGCATTGGCTGTGCTGCGCGCCGACGCGCGACGCCGCACCGTTCGGCCCGCGGAAGACGATACCGGAGCCCATCTGACCACCCGACATGTACAATGTCTTGGCCGCCGAATTGATGATCTGGTCGATCGCCTGCATGGCGAAGTTGAAGGTCATGAACTCGACGATCGGCCGCAATCCCGCAAGAGCAGCACCAACGCCAAGCCCGGCGAAACCCATCTCGGTGATCGGCGTGTCAATCACGCGGGCGGCGCCGAATTCCTGCAGCAGACCCTGGCTGATCTTATAGGCGCCCTGATATTCCGCGACCTCTTCGCCCATCAGGAAGACGTTCGGATCGCGCCGCATCTCCTCCGCCATCGCATCGCGCAGGGCGTCGCGGACGGTTTGTGAATGGGTCGGGCCGCTCGCCACCTCCGCTGCCGGTGCCTTGGCTGGCTTCGGTGCCGGGGCAGTGGCAGCGGGAACCGGGGCGGGTCCGGCATCGTGGCCGTTGGTCGCGGCGGGTTTCGGTGCCGGCTTGGCGCCAATCGCATCACCTGACAGCAAGGCGATCGGCGTGTTGACGGCAACGCCTTCCGTCCCTTCGCTCACCAGGATTTGCTGGAGCACGCCTTCATCGACCGCCTCAACCTCCATCGTCGCCTTATCGGTTTCGATCTCGGCCAGCACGTCGCCGGAAGCAACCGCGTCGCCTTCCTTCTTCAACCAGCGCGCCAGCTTGCCCTCGGTCATGGTGGGGGAGAGTGCCGGCATCAGGATATTGGTCGCCATGTCACTTGGTCTCCACCAGAATGTCAGTCCAGATTTCGGATTCGTCCTGGTCGGGCGAGGTCTTGCGTGAATCTCGGTGGCTCCGGTACGCGGGCCTTCACGTCATCGTCGATTTTCTTCAGCTCGGCCTCGGAAAATTTCTAGATATTTCAGCAGCTTCTTCGCGGAATTGAGGCAGCTCATCGGCGGTTTTCTTCTTCTTTTTTCTTCTTTTTTTGCTCCATCCATCCAAT
>CAWEDE010000028.1:0-81492 GCA_963807665.1 uncultured Alphaproteobacteria bacterium
CCGCTAAGGGTCAAACACGGCCTACCCAATCAGCCCTAAAATCGACCTTTGTCCGCCTTACTCCGTTAGCGACCATTTCTGGCGTGGAGCCGAATGTTCGCTAAGTGCCAACAACTGACATTCGCGCCCAACCTACGGCACCACATTCGGTAGGCTTGCCTGTGTGAGCCAGAAATTGTTGATGCTCGCCACCAAGGCCTCGAATGCTTCCAACTGCACCGGTTTAGTGAGATAACAATTGGCGTTTAGCTGATAGCATTTCACAACGTCCGTCTCAGACTCGGACGTGGTCAGGATAACGGTCGGGATTAATTTCAGACTGTCATCCTCCTTGATGTGAGCAAGAACCTCGCGCCCGTCCATTTTCGGAAGATTCAAATCCAACAAGACAAGGTCGGGGCGCGGCGCGGCGGATTGCGCCCCTTCGCGCCGCAGAAAAGCCATGGCCTCTACACCATCGACTGCCACATGCAAATGAACCGCCCCGTTAGACTCGCGGAAGGCATCCTTCGTCAGTCGCACGCCGCCTGGGCTGTCTTCGACCAGAGAATCTCTATCGCTTTACCGTGGCCTCCGATTAGGTTCATGGATTTTATTGCTTCCCGTTTGTCGATGGATCATTCAATAGAACATAGCCGCAGTAGATCATCACGCAGAGAATTGCTGCTGTAATCATCCCGACCAATATCAATTGCGGTCGTTTACTCACGATCATTGGAGTCGATGTCCTAAATATGTGGAATCCGCCTCCATTCAAGTCAGAGCGACGCCAGCATTATGTCCAAGTGGTACTGGATTACGTAAGCGATCGAGCACAAAAAGCCGAATGGCTGACGAGAGATTGCCCTGACGACGCATCTTGTCGATGTCGCCTACCATGTTCGACAGGGTCGTATGATCGCCTTGCGCAATACCCTTTAGCCCGCTCCAAAACGCATCTTCGAGGCTGACGCTGGTTTTATGTCCGCCGATTACGATGGATCGCTTGATGACAAGAGATTTCATCATGAGCTCGTGCCTCTGGCAGCGCGACCAAATTGTTTCGTATTATTCGCGTGCTCTCACGCTCAACGACTCAATGGCCGGTAATTATTTTGTACCGCCAATATCAGTGAAGTGCTGTATCAGATTGCACACATAAAATTATTTAATCATAGGTAGTATTGTGTAGGTCGTCTGATTGACGACGTATCCTGGTACGCTTCCGCGCAATGATTTTTATGGCTATGCGGCAGTCTTGGAGCAGTAGTTACAAGGTTGGCCCGAGTTGGCCTTTGTGGTGGGCGTCAAGGGCCCACAAAGGGTAAGACCTAGTGAGGCGAGCGTTGCTCTTGACTGACGCATTCGGTCCTTTCGACCGTCTGCACTTGTGTTCGTTGAGGCCGTTCCCAAAGGTCCCAATTCACTCTTCATTGATGCCGCCCTTATCGTGCAAGAGCGCATTCAGCATTGAATTGTGGACTTCGATTTTCCCGTTGTAACTAATAAAGCCCAATTTGCGGAATTTGTTCATAAAGAAGCTCACCCGGGATCGGGTCGTTCCGATCATCTCTGCCAACATGGTCTGGCTGTATTTTGCCAGAATAGGCTGTGGAGCGCTTTCCTTTCCAAAATTTGCAAGCATTAGAAGAAGGCGTGCAAGTCGCCTTTCGCTTGAATTGAACAGTTGGTCGATGAGGTCCTCTTCAATTCGGCTGTTCCGCGTCAACAGATACGCCAAGAACAACTTCGATAATTTCGGCTGGCCGCTAAGAGTAGCCATCATAGCGGCTTTCGTTATCGTGGTGATCACACAGTCTTCCATGGCCACTGTCGTAGCGATGCGCAATGGATGCCCGTTAAGAGCTCCTTCGCCGAAGAACTGTGTGGGCCCGAATACCCCTACGACCGCTTCTTTGCCCAGCTCCGAAGTGACCGTGACTTTAACTCTGCCCTTTAGAATGTAGAAAATTGTGTCGGCTACGTCGCCTTGAGCAAAAATAACTTTGTTCTTGCGGTAATTGGATATCGTCCTTCCTGCTCCCACTTTGGAAAGAAAGACTTTAGGATCAAACTTGGCCGAATTGCTCTTGTCCATGAGGTCCCCGCAAGGGAGCAAACCTAACTGTGCGGCGGGATCATTTCTGTCTCTAATTGCTCACTCAGGCTGTTTGACGAAAATGCCCCTGGGCAGCCAACCGGCCGGAACCATAAGGCTTTTGGTGGGTTGCATTGCTATCACCGACCGTTTCAATGGCATCGGTGCCTGAGAGCTAGATGCTCCCGCCGCAGGCCGGGAGCGTGACTGTGATTTCCAACCAACCGAACCCAGTTTGCGACCGTTGCGAGGGAAAGACCGCGCTTACGCTCCGTATCGACCGATTGGGCGATAAGCCCGCGATGCAGGTGTTCCAATGTCAAAATTGCAATCGCATGATCTGGACATCTCAAGAGTCTAAAGGCTAAGGCCATTTCAATCGGGGTGTTCAATATTGAACAGTCCTACCTTCGCCTAGTGTGCAGAATAGCGACCCGACTCAATGCTAAAGGTTCTCTCATCATGCACTGCTACCATTTCGCGCTCCGCAATGACGTGGGCGACCGTGAAGACCTCGGCTACCTTGCTATGAACGACGATACAGAGGCGCTTGACTTCGGGCGCGATATAATTCGAGACATCACGCAAAATCACGCTCCAGTCTATGCCGGTTCGGTGATGGAGATTACTGCCGGCAGGCGCCTAGTTGGCAGCATTGCCCTCGGTTTTGAGGCCAAACAGCGCCGCAAGAAATTCGACTAGGCCAGCACCGCTGCACAAGAACAATGTTGCTGTTTCCTTGAAGGGATAACTTTTTGACGTAACTTGATTAGTTATTAGGAATAAAGTCCTGGTGCCCAGGGGCGGAATCGAACCACCGACACTGCGATTTTCAATCGCATGCTCTACCAACTGAGCTACCTGGGCGCCAAATCCGCTTCAATCACAACAGCCAAGCGGAGCGCGGGCGTTATAGAGGCCCCTCCCCGCACTGTCCAGAACGGGGCCGGCCCGCGCCACGGTCAGGCTTTTAGCCCCAAAGCCGCGCGGAACCGCTGCTTGAGCACGACGCCGTCGCGCTCCGGCAATACGCGCGGCGGCTCATTGGCCTCGATCGGGACGCGGGCAAACAGCGTTCCGCGCAAGCTTTTGAGGCGCCCCGCCAGATCGGCCAAACCGGCCTCGTCGCGCACGTCCACGCAGGTCGCGATCCCGCAGGCGCCGGCGACCTTGAGCAGATCGGCGCCGCTCTGGGTAGCGCTCGGCTGCATGCCGGTCTCGCCATAGACGCCATTGTCGAACACGATCACGGCCAGATTATCCGGGCGCTGGATGCCGATGGTGGCGAGCGCGCCCAGCCCCATGAGCATCTCGCCGTCGCCGGTAATGACCGCGACGCGGCGCTTGGGCTGCGCCAGCGCGAGCCCAAGCCCGATCATGGCGGCGCCGCCCATGGCGCCCCACAGATAGAAATTGCGGTCGTTGTCGCCGGCGGCCGCCAGATCCCAGGCGGTTGAACCCAATCCCGGCACGACCAGAAGATTATCGTCACGTCCTGCGAGCAGCGTGGCCATCGCGGCGCGGCGTTCCAAACTCATTTGGTCGACAACTTCATTTGGTCCAAACTTTTTTGCCGATCAATTCCTGCGACAAGATCACCGCGGCGATGCGCTCGTCGCCGAACACCGTCTGGAGCGCGCGCTCGGCCAGGCCTTCGACCTCGTCCGGTTTACGCGCGCGAAAGATTTCGGCCTCGCATAATTTGAGCACCGGTTCGACGATGGAGCCCATCGGCTCCTGCCAGGGGTTGAACTCCTGCCATTCGCCGCGCATCGTGATCACCATCAGCAGCGGGAACCGGCAGGTGCGCGCCAGCGACAGCATGTTGATGCAATTGCCAACGCCGCTCGACTGCATCAGCAGCACCGCGCGCTCGCCGCCGAGCCAAGCGCCGGCCGCCAGCGCCACGCCCTCCTCTTCGGTCGTGAGCACGACGTCGCGAATGTCAGGATCGGCGCGGCAGCGGTCGATCAGCCGCGCATGGCCGGCGTCGGGCACATAGCCGACCTGGCGAATGCCGGCGCGCTTGAAGCTGTCGTAAAGCCGGTCCGGCCAGCCCGCAATGGTCTCAGTCACGATTTCTCATCCGCATCGTCGTCCGCCACGCGTCCGCCGTCCTCGTCATCCGTCTCCTTTACCGGGACGGCATAAACGCCGGACAGCCAGCGATTGAGATCGATATCGGCGCAGCGCTTGGAGCAGAACGGCTTGAACGCCGCATCCATCGGCTTGCCGCAGAGCGGGCAGCGCGCTGGAGAAATCTTGCGGTCCGACCTCGATTCATAAGCGAGATCACATCGCATTGAGCCAGCCGAAGCGGATCGGATAGCCCTCACCGCCGAGCAGGCTCATGGTTTCATAGAGCGGCAGCCCGACCACATTGGTGTAGGAGCCGACGAGTTTCACGATGAAGGTGCCGGCGATGCCTTGCGCCGCGTAACCGCCGGCCTTGCCGCGCCACTCGCCGGAAGCGAGATAGGCTTCAATGTCTTCTTCGGACAGCCGCTTGAAACGCACGCGCGTTTCCACCAGACGCTGGCGAAAGGCTTCCTTGGTGGTGACCAGGCAGATCGAGGTGTAGACGCGGTGATTACGGCCCGACAAAAGCCGCAGGCACTGCGCGGCTTCGTCGAGCAATTCGGCCTTCGGCAAAATGCGCCGGCCAACCGCCACCACGGTATCGGCGGCAAGAATAAAGGCGCCGCGCAATTCGTCGTCGAGCTTGACGTTGTCCAGCGCCGCTTCCGCTTTGGAGCGCGCCAGCCGGTTGGCATAGGCGCGCGGAATCTCGCCGCGGCGTGGCGTCTCGTCGATATCGGCGGGTTTGAGCGAGTTCGGGCTCGATGCCGGCCTGGTTGATCAAAGCAAGCCGGCGCGGCGAGCCGGAAGCGAGCACGAATTTGGGACGGCCGATCATGGGCTTAGCGGCTTTGGGCTGACGGTGAATTGCGCGCGGAAGCTAGCGGAATGGCGATATTTGCGCAAATTGACAAGGCCGTCACTCGTTGCCCCCTCCCGGCCGCCCGAAACGCTCGCGGATGCGCGCCTGCAACTGGTCGCGCACCTCGCGATAGGCGGCAAGTTGCTGCTCGCGGCTGCCCTCGACGCCGGTCGGATCGGCGGTCGGCCAGTATTCGACTTCTCCCGCGTTGGTGCGCGAAAGCTCGAGCGCCCTGTGATGCGCCGGCGGCGACAGCGTCACGATCAGGTCGAAACTCAATCCCTCAAGCTCGTCCAATTCCTCGAACGTCACCGGCTTATGGCTGGCGATGTCGATGCCGATCTCTTCCATGACGGCGACGGCGAACGGGTCGAGCTCGCCCTTCTGCACGCCGGCCGAACCGACATAAACGGATTTCCCGAACATCTGGCCAAACAGTCCCGCCGCCATGGGCGAGCGCACCGCGTTCATGCCGCACGCAAACAGCACCGCCTGGGGGCGCGATTGGCGAGACCGAAAGAATTAGCCCTTCCAGTGCAGCACGCAGATCAGCGTGAACAACCGGCGCGCGGTGTCGATGTCGATCGCCACCTTTTCCTTGAGCCGCTCCATCAGGATTTCCGAGCCCTCGTTATGAATGCCGCGCCGGCCCATATCGATGGCCTCGATCTTGTCGGGCGTCGCGGTGCGGATCGCCGCGTAATAGCTGTCGCAGATCATGTAATAGTCTTTCACGATCCGGCGCAGCGGCGACAGCGAGAACAGATGCGCCATGACGGGCGAACCGTCTTGCAGGCGGATGTCGAACACCAGCCGATTGCCGTTCACGCTCAGATGCAGCGCATAGGGCCCGTCGTCATGCCCGACCGGCGCGAACGAGTTCATCTCGAGCAGGTCGTAGATCGCGACCTCGCGCTCGTGGTCGATATCTGGGCTGGAACGGCCGATGGAGTGCTCGTCGAGCGTGACGGAAACCAGACGCTGCGTGCCGGCAGCCGGCGGTGTTTTCGCCGGGCTCATTTCAAATTGAGGCGGATCGCCACCGAACGCGCGTGGGCGGCAAGCCCTTCCGCTTCGCCGAGCGCGATCGCCGCGGGACCGAGCGCGCGAAGCTGTTCGGGCCCGCATTTGAGGATCGATGTGCGCTTCATAAAATCGAGCACGCCCAATCCGGACGAGAACCGCGCCGAGCGCGCGGTCGGCAGCACGTGGTTGGAACCGGCGACGTAATCGCCGATCGCTTCCGGCGTGTGCGCGCCAATGAAAATGGCGCCGGCATTGCGGATAGCGGCCGCGAGCTGCTCGGCATTCTCGGCGGCGATTTCCAGATGCTCGGGTGCAAGACGATCCACCAGGGCGATGGCGTCGGTGAGTTTCGTCACCATGATGATGGCGCCGAAATCGCGCCACGACGCGCCGGCGATTTCCGCGCGCGGCAGGGTCTTGAGTTGCGACGCCACCGCTTTTTCGACTTGGTCCGCCAGGCCGACATCGTCGGTGATCAGGATCGACTGCGCGCTGGCGTCATGTTCGGCTTGCGCCAGCAAATCGGCGGCGATCCAATCCGCATTGCCGGTCTTGTCGGCGAGAATCAAAACCTCTGAAGGCCCCGCGATCATGTCGATGCCGACCTGGCCAAACACCAGCCGCTTGGCGGCCGCCACATAGGCGTTGCCAGGTCCAACAATCTTTGCCACTGGCGCAACCGTCGCGGTGCCGTAAGCGAGCGCGGCAACTGCCTGCGCGCCGCCGATACGATAGACCTCGTCGACGCCGGCGAGCTTGGCCGCCGCCAGCACCAGTGGATTGAGTTTGCCGTCCGGCGCCGGCACCACCATGACGACCCGCGGGCAGCCGGCGACCTTGGCCGGTACGGCATTCATCAGCACCGATGACGGATAGGCCGCCGTGCCACCCGGCACGTAAAGCCCGACGGCTTCGATTGCCGTCCAGCGCGAACCCATCTCGACGCCGAGCGCATCCTTGTAGCGCTCGTCGGCAGGCTTCTGGCGCAGGTGATAGGCTTCGATGCGGTCACGCGCGAGCTTGAGCGCGGCCAAAGCCTCAGGTTTACAGAGTGCTGCCGCCCCATCGATCTCGGCTGCGCTCACGCGCATCGAAACCGTATCGAGATCGAGCCGGTCAAATTCCAGGGTCAATTGCAATATAGCCCGGTCGCCATAGGCCCGCACCTCGGCGACGATATTGCGCACGCTCAATTCCACGTCCTGCGCGGCCTCGCGCTTGGCGGCGAGCAAAGCGCTGAAACGCTCGGCAAAATCGGCGTTTTTTTGATCCAGTCGCAGCGGCATTATGCGGTCCCGGCCGGACATCATGCCCGGATCACAGGTCAATGGGTGATGCGCCGGTTCGCGTCAACCCTCCTGATTTAGCGCCCGATTGCCGCGCCGATACGGCCTAAAAACAAAGGCCCCGCCGCGAGACGGAGCCTTTTTCCGAAGTCCAACATGGCCTGCTTACATTTTTTTCGTTTTGTGTTTCATGCCCTTATGCTTCATGGCCATTTTCATCGGCGTATAGCTGCATGGCAGTACGCAAACGCCGCCACCTTTGAACGTGCATTCGGTAACGCCCGATGAGCACATGACCGGCGAACCCAGCTTGACGCAGGTACATCCGAGCTCGGCTTTGGCCGGCGACCCGGTGAGCAGCGCGCCGCCAATGAGCAGCCCCGCCGCGATTATTATTTTGCGCATGGAATCATCCCTGTTGGAGGAACGGTATCACTACGCCACCCGCGCCCTGCAATATCAAGGCGCGCCAAGGGTGAAAACCGCAGGCTTTGCAGGTTCTAAACCGAATTTATTATTGCGCCGCAGCTAAAGCACGATCCGACGCATTACTCTTGGCCGGACTCTTGGCCGGCTTTTTGCTCTTCGATCGCATGGGCTGGGCACACGGCGGTCGTCCAGGACGGCCCAAGATCGGCCAATTCGGCTTCCAGACATTCGACTTCGAGCCGCAGCGCAGCGCCGCCCGAAAATGTCAGCATCACAAAACCCGCCGGCTCGTCGGACGGCGAAAACTCGACGGCGAGCAAATTGAGCACCCCGTCCGTGCTGGCCGGGCTCACGTCGCGGGCCTTGCAGGACAGCACCCGCTCGAAGCGCAAGGCCGAACGGCGGCGGCGGTATTGCGGCTGGTCCGCTTGCGCGCTTTCCCAGTCAAAACGGTTGAGCGCCACTACCAGGCGTTTTTCGTGCGGCCGCCACAGCACGTCGGACACCTTGACGACCGCATCCTGCAGGTGGGCCGAGACCACCTCGAGGTCTTCCTCGTCGAGGACGACAAATTTAAGCTGGTCAAGTTTCTGGTCCATGCCACGAAGCTAAGGACACCCGCGCATCCGCGCAAGATGCGGGCCAAAACCCCAGCTAAAATGCCGGCTCCAGGCCGGCGGCGACCCAACGGCCACGGTAGGCCGGGTTGGTCAGAAATCGCAGCAACGCGGCGGCGGCGGCGGGATTGGCGGCATGGCCGTGGATCGCCGCGGTGTAGCCGTTGGTGTAATACAAATCGCCCGGTAGCGGGCCGACCACTTTGACACCCGGCACCGGCAGCGCCTCACTGATGAAGGTGGTGCCGAACTCAGCCCGTCCATCGGCAAGCGCGCCGGCGACGTCATAGCCGCCTTTGCACAGCACCGCCTTCTTGTTCACCGCGTCGGCGATGTCGAGCTTTTCCAACAGGCCTGCGAACATGATACCGCCGGAACCGCCCGCCTTCGGATCGGTGTAGGCGACCGTGCGCGCGTCGAGCAGCGCCTGCTTGAATGCTGCCGGCGTGGAAATATCAGGAACGGCGGCGCCATCTTTCACGATGACGCCGGTGACGGTACGGCCGAGGTCGGTGATGGTACTGCCGGCGAGAAAGCCTAGCTTGTCGAGACCGGCGATCAAAGATTCCGAAAGGATGACAACGTCGGTGGTTTCGCCATTCTTGACGCGGTCGCTGGTCGCGCCCGCCGTGTTGAAATTGAGATTGAGTTTATTACCTGTCTCACGCTCGAATTCCGCGCCCAGCGCCACCACCATTGACTTCACGGCGCCGGCGCTCATGACTTTGATTTCAGCCACGCAAATTGCTCCAGAAAACAACTAAGCGCTGATGCGCTCAATCGCCGCGCCGCAGGCGGCGAGCTTGTCCTCGACGCGTTCGAAGCCACGGTCGAGATGATAGACGCGGTTGACCATGGTCTCGCCTTCGGCGGCCAGTCCCGCGATCACCAGCGAGACCGAGGCACGCAAATCCGTGGCCATCACCGGCGCACCCTTGAGCCGCTCGACGCCCTCGATGGTGGCGGTCTCGCCATTGAGTTGAATGTGGGCGCCGAGCCGCGCCAGTTCCTGCACATGCATGAAGCGGTTTTCGAAAATCGTCTCGGTGATGCGCGACGTGCCCTTGGCCAGCGTCATCAGCGCCATCAATTGAGCCTGCAGATCGGTGGGAAATCCGGGGAACGGCGCGGTCGACACTTCGACAGGATCCAAGCCCGAACCGTTGCGCGCAACGCGAATGCCCTCATTGGTCGGCGTGATACTGGCGCCGGCCTGCGCCAGCACATCGAACGCCGCTTGCAGCAATTCCGGCCGCGCGTTTTGCAAAAGTACGTCGCCGCCGGTCATCGCCACCGCCATGGCATAAGTGCCGGTCTCGATGCGGTCCGGCAGCACCGCGTGGCGCGCGCCATGCAGTTTGGCGACGCCCTCCACGACGATGCGCGCTGAGCCGGCGCCGGTGATATTGGCGCCCATCTTATTCAAACAGTCCGCGACATCGCCAATTTCAGGCTCGCGCGCGGCGTTCTCGATCACGGTGGTGCCGCGGGCCAGAGCCGCCGCCATCAGCGCAGTGTGGGTGCCGCCGACGGTGACTTTGGGGAAATTGATTTCGCCGCCGCGCAGGCCATTTTTAGCGCGCGCGATCACATAGCCACCTTCAATCTCGATCTCGGCGCCGAGCTTTTCCAGCGCCATGATCAGGAGGTCGACCGGCCGCGTGCCGATGGCGCAGCCGCCGGGCATCGAGACCTTGGCTTCGCCCATGCGGGCCAGCAGCGGCGCCACCACCCAAAAGCTCGCCCGCATTTTGGAAACAAGATCGTAGGGCGCGGTGGTGTCCACGATATGCTTGGCCGAAATGTGCAGCGTGCGGCCGGAATTGGGGTCGTCGCCCTGGCGCTTGCCAGCGATGGTGATGTCGACACCATGATTGCCAAGAATGCGCTGAAGCTGGATGACGTCGGCCAAGCGCGGAACATTCTCGAGGATCAGCGTGTCCTCGGTCAGTAGCGCCGCGATCATCAACGGCAAGGTCGCGTTCTTGGCACCCGATATCGGAATCGTGCCGTTAAGACGCTGGCCGCCAATAATGCGTATTCGATCCATGCCGCCCCGCTTAGCCCGCCGGAACCCTGTCGGCAAATGCCAATATAATGCTTAGGTTAGCACTCTCGCGGCCCGAATGCGGCGAAAGTCGGGTTCAGGCGTCTTTGGCGGGCTTTGGCGCGCTACGCTGGCGCGCTTGTGCCTTGCGGCGGCGCAGGTTTTCCCGCAGCGCAGCCGCCAGCCGGGCCGCTCGCGCGCCCGATTTTGTGGATTTGTCGCCGTTCCCGGGCTTGTTCGCCATGGCGGCATTATCCGCCTGCCGCGCGGCTTCGCAAGTTGAGGCTTTACCTTGCGCCGATAGGCCGGTATGGCAGTTCGCCCGCGCAAAGATTATGCGCTGACGCAGGGCCTTTTGCTGCCGTAGCTCAGTGGTAGAGCACCCCCTTGGTAAGGGGGAGGTCCACAGTTCAATCCTGTGCGGCAGCACCATCAATCCGCCGAACACCTCAGAACGGAACGCGACCGAGCACGCCAACCAGCCTTGCGGCAGCGGAACCGAAGCGAGCCCGGCGGTCGAGGCGACTCAGCCGGCCGACGCGACCATCTTCAATTTCGGCTTACCCGGCGAAGGATGACGCCCAACCAATAGCGCGTAGTCGGCGATCGCCTTCGGCCGGCCGATCAGATAGCCCTGGATCTCGTTGCAATGTTCGCCGGCGAGAAACTTGAGCTGCTCTTTGGTCTCCACGCCTTCCGCCGCCACCGGCACTTCGAGCCCGCGGCCGAGCGCAATCACCGCGCGCACGATGGTCGCCGCCTGCTGACTGTGGCCGAGATTGGCGATGAAGGACTGGTCGATCTTGATCTTGTCGAACGGGAAGGACTGCAAATAGGACAACGAAGAATAGCCGGTGCCAAAATCGTCCATGGCGATCCGCACGCCGAGATTTTTCAGCCGCCGCAGCGTTGCTACCGCGCGCGTGAAATCGCCAATCAGCACGCCTTCGGTGATCTCCAACTCCAGCCGCTTGGGTGACAATCCGGTTTCCAAAAGAACCTGGTGCACGAGGTTGGGTAGATCGCCGTGCTGGAATTGGACCGGCGACAAATTGATGGCGATGTTCAATGGCCGCGGCCAGGACGCCGCTTCGCGGCAGGCGGCGCGCAGGGACCATTCGCCGAGTGCGTTGATAAGGCCGTTTTCCTCGGCCAGCGGAATGAAGGTATTCGGCGGCACCAGCCCAAGGCGCGGATGGTTCCAGCGCGCCAGCGCTTCGAAGCCGGTGATCTCTCCGCCGATCCGCGCTTGCGGCTGGTAATGCAGCATGAGTTGATCGTGCAATACCGCGGCGCGCAAATCCTCTTGCAACGCGCGCTTCTCACGCAGCTGCTTGTCCATCGATACTTCGAAAAACCGGATCGATCCGCGCGCTTCCGATTTGGCGCGGAACAGCGCGGCATCCGCATTGGCAACGAGTGTGGCCGCGTCGGCGCCGTCCTGCGGATAGATGCCAATGCCGACGGTGAGCCCGACCCGGATGGCATGGCCGTCGATTTCCATGTCGGACGCGAAAGTCGCTATCAAGCGTGCGGCCAAGGCCTCGGCGGTCGCGGGTTGCGGCGCGGTCGGGGTAATGACAATGAATTCATCGCCGCCAACACGGGCCAAAAACGCTCCCTGACACGCCATTTCCATCCGCTGCGCCACTTCGCGCAATAACGCGTCGCCGGCCGAATGACCGAACACGTCGTTGACCGCCTTGAAACGATCAATGTCGATGCTCAACACGGCGAAACTGTCGCCCGAAATCGCTGCGAGATCGACGGTTGCGGCAATGCAGGAATTGAATGCCGAACGGTTCGGTAATTCGGTCAGCGCGTCGTGGTGAGCCATATGCGCGATGCGCTGTTCGCTGCGCTTGCGCTCGGTGAGATCCCTGAACATTGTGATGAGATATTGCGGCTTGCCGTTGGAGCCTCGCACGGCTAATCGCGTCGCGGCGACAATGCGGGAGCCGTTGCCGGGCGTGGCGATTGTGTGCTCGTCGAGATGTAAGGGAGTTCCGGTCTCAACCAAATTACGATCTTCGATTGCTATCCTATTGGCGCTCGCTTCCGGCATGACTTCGGCGGCGGTTTTATTAAGCAGCGTATTGCGATCGATGCCAAGAAGCCGTTCGGCGGCGCCATTGATGAGCAAATAACGCAGGGTAGAAACCTCCTTGACGACGATCGGCGACGGTACGTTCTCGATCACCGTGTCGAGGAACGAGCGGGTATCTTCCAGTTCCCGCTCGGCTCGTTTTCGATCCGTGATGTCTTCGTGGGTCGCGACCCAGCCACCGCCGCTCGTCGGCGTGTTTGCGACAGCAATGATGCGCCCATCCTGCAATTCAATGTCGAGCGAGAAGGCTTCGCCTTGATCGAGCGCCGCGCGCAGTTCCGCTTCATATTTGGCCGGATTGTGCGGGAATGTCCCGGCGGCCTTGCGCGCTTCAAGCAGATCGCGAATGCTGCAACCCGGCCCGATTTTCTTCGGATCGATCTTGTACATGGCCTGATAGCGCCGGTTCCAAACCAGCAGCCGGTTTTGTCCGTCGAACATGCACAGGCCCTGAACCATGTTATTGATCGCAACGTCGAACAGAGTATTTTTATCGCTGATTATTTTTCTGTTGCGCCGGTCGAACCAGGAGCCGATCAGACACATGCCCAGCACCGCGGCGGCGACCACGGCGATCGCAACCGAAAGCCAGGTCGGATTAAACCTGTTGGGTTGGATGTCACGCCCGTATTCCGGCAAGAAGCCGGCCGCCCCCATCGCGGTGAAATGATCCGACAGCACGGCAACTGCAAGCAGGCCAGCGGCGGCAATCGAATATCGTAGATATTCGCCGCGCACCGCCATTTCAAATGCCAAAGCGCCAAAGACAATGCCCAGAACGATCGAGGCGGTTACCAGATCGCGATCCCAAAATATCTCCCCGGAAAATTGCACGGCCGCGATGCCGGTATAATGCATGCACGAAATGCCGAGACCGACGATGGCGCCGCCGGCGGCTGCGCTCCAACGCGCGTTGCCATAGACGGCGAGCGCAAGCCCAACCCCAGTGACGGCGATCGCGATCAGAAGTGAGAGGACCGTAAGCGCCACATTGAAGGAAATTGGAAAGCCAGGCTCGAAGGCGAGCATCGCAATGAAATGCGTGGCCCATATGCCCGATCCGGTCGCAACGCTAGCGGTCAATAGCCATCCGGCGCGGGCGCGGCCGCGCAAGGCTTGCGCGCGATGGAACAAGTCAATCGCGGCGCCACTGGCCAGAAAACAGACGATGCCGGCGAGACGCCACCAGCCGCCAATCGTGTTCGGTACCGAGGCAGTTGAATACTCTATACATGGCTCCGCAATCTCGAGGGCCCGGACACACGTGCCCATCAATCCGCGACGACAACACAACTTACAGGGGGAGACTGCGGCCCACCTTAATGTGGGCGTGTCACAATCGGTAATCATCGATTAGAGCTACGAAGGCGTAAACGCCATCGCGACAAATTGCGTGAAAACACTTACGCATGGCCTGCCGGATCGGCCATTAACGCGGCTTGAGAAAGGCGAAATCGCAGCCCTGATCGGCGCCGAGAATTTCCTGGGCGTAGAGTTTCGCATAACCGCGCGTGGGCTTTTCGATATCAGGTTTGGCGAGCGCGGCGCGGCGTTTGAGTTCCGCGTCATCGACCAGCAGGCTGATGCTGCGCGCCTTGACCGAGAGCTTGATGCGGTCGCCGTTTTGCACCAGGCCGAGCGGTCCGCCTGATGCGGAGTCCGGCGTCACGTGCAGAACGATGGTGCCAAAGGCAGTGCCGCTCATACGGGCATCCGAGACCCGCACCATATCCTTGACGCCCTTAGTGGCGAGCTTTTTCGGGATCGGCAGATAGCCCGCCTCCGGCATCGCCGAGGTCGAATGCGGACCGGCATTTTGCAAAACCAGAATATCGTTAGCCTCGACATCGAGTTTCGGATCGTCGATGCGCGCGGCGAGGTCGGCGAGCGAAGTAAACACCACCGCCCTGCCCTCGAGTTCGAACAGATTGGAGTCAGCGGCCGAGCGTTTGAGGATGGCGCCTTGCGGCGCAAGATTGCCGAACAGCGCCACAAGGCCGCCTTGCGGCTCCAGCGGCTTGGCGCGCTCGGCGATGATGGTGCGGTCGATCCAATCCGCGCGGTCGAATTCCAAGCCGTTCGCCCAAAGTCTCGCCGGTGACTGTCATAGCGTCGAGATGCAGCAGATCCTTCAGTTCGCGCATCAGCGCTCCCATACCGCCGGCGGCGAAGAAATCCTCCATATAGCCATTGCCGACCGGCTTGAGATTCACCAGCACCGGCGTGGTGTCGGACAATTCGTTGAGCCGCTTGAGCGATACCGAAATGCCGGCGCGGCCGGCGATCGCGGTGAGATGAATGATGGCATTGGTCGAGCCGCCGATGGCCAGCAAAACACGCAGCGCGTTCTCCATCGATTTCTCGGTGATGATCGCGTCGGGCTTAAGTTTGGATCCGATCAGCTTGACCGCCAGCGCGCCGGTCGCTTCCGCCGCACGCAAGCGGTCGGCATGCACGGCGGGAATGGCGGCGGTACCGGGCAGGATCATGCCGAGCGCTTCGGCGAGGCATGCCATGGTCGAGGCGGTGCCCATCACCGCGCAGGTTCCGGCGGTGGTGGCGAGCTTGCCCTCGACCTCGTTGATTTCCTTCTCGTCGATCGCGCCGGCGCGATATTTGGCCCAGAAGCGGCGGCAATCGGTACAGGCCCCTAGCCGTTCGCCGTGATGGCGCCCGGTCATCATCGGCCCGCCGATCAGCATGACCGACGGCTTGTTGGCCGAGACCGCGCCCATGAGCTGCGCCGGCACGGTCTTGTCGCAGCCGCCCATCAGCACCACCGAATCCATGGGCTGGGCGCGCACCATTTCCTCGGTGTCGATCGACATCAAATTGCGAAATTTCAGGCTGGTCGGATTGAGGAACACTTCGCCGAGCGAGATGGTGGGGAACTCGATCGGCAAGGCGCCGGCCGCCAGCACGCCGCGTTTGACCGCGGAGAGCAATTCGGGGAAATGCCGGTGGCAATTATTGAAGCCCGACGGCGTATAGGCGATACCGACCACCGGCTTTGCCAGCATTTCGTCGGAATAGCCCATCGACTTGGCGAAGGAGCGCCGCAGGTAGAGAGAGAAATCGCGATCGCCGTAATTGGTCAGGCCGTTCGCAATGCCGACAGGTGGTTTGCTCATGCGGACACTTTCTGCAGCCGGGCGAGGCCGGATGCAAGCCGGCGCGACAAGCGATTCGATTGTAGGCGGGCCGACATTACCGGATAGCGCTGCTTGAGCCAGCCCAAAGCGAACTCGGCCAGCTTGCGCCAATTGGAGCCGGCATTGAGGTCGCGCGTTGCAGGCATAAGGATCGGCCCCGAAAATCCACCCTTGCGTAGCATGGCGATTTGGCCCAAATCCATGCCGCGCGCGGCAAACCATTAATATTGCGGGGCTTTAACGCCGTGATCCGTCTAGGCATTGTCGGCATGAATTATGGACGCAATGTCCATCTGCCTGCGTTTCGCGCCGATCCGCGTTGTGAAGTGGTGGCGCTTGCCGGCAGCGATGCTACCCGCGCCGCGGAATATGGCACACGCGGCGGGCGTGCCACAAAGGCTACGGCGATTGGCGCAGCTTAGTAGAAGACCCAAATGTAGATGCCGTCGCCATCGCCACGCTGCCTAGCCTGCAATCCGCTATCGCCATTCGGGCGCTCGAACTCGGCAAACCGGTATTCGCCGAAAAGCCGATGGCCGGCGACCTTGGCCAGGCCCGCGCCATGCTGCGGCAAGCCGAAAAAAGCGGCCTTCCCACCATGATCGATTTCAATTTTCATCAGACCATGAATTGGCAGCGCGCCAAGCAATTGCTCGACCAAGGCGCCATCGGCACCTTGCGCCACGTCACCGTGCATTGGCACGTCGAGAGCTATTCGATCCAGAAGCGCATGCGCAATTGGAAGACCGCCGGCGACGATGGCGGCGGCGTGCTGGGCAATTTCATCAGCCACTGCTTTCATTATCTCGAATGGTTTGTGGGGCCGTTGGCCGGATTGTCGGCGCGCATATCGGGCCTGCCCGACGATCCCAAGCTTGAAACCACCGTGGCGATGGCATTGGCGTTCAAAACCGGACCGGCGGTCAGTCTGTCGATGAGTTGCGCGTCATATCTCGGTATCGGCCACCGCATCGAATTCTTCGGCGAGGATGGCACGCTAGTGCTGCACAATCCGGGCGCCGATTACATGCGCGGCTTCGAATTGTTTTACGCCAAGCGGCCCGGCGCGGCACTCGAACGCATCGCCGTCATCGATCCGGTTGACGCGCAATTTCCGGAGGGTCGGATCGCGCCAGTGTCGCGGCTGGCCAAGCTATTTTTCGACGCGATCCAAAACGGCGGCACGGCCAAGCCCGGATTTGCCGAAGGCTATCGCGTGCAAACCATCATGGACGCCGCGCGACGCTCGCATAATCAAGGCAAATGGATCGATCTTACTTCCGAAACCGCCGCCCAGGAGCAGCGCGCATGAGCGCAAAAATTCTCGTCACTGGCGGAAGCGGATTCATCGGTTCCGCGCTCGTGAAGGCGCTGCTGCGCGCGGGCGCGACTGTGCGCGTGCTGGACGACAATTCGCGCGGCAACCCGCGCCGGCTGGCCGTGGTCGAAAAAGATATCGAATTCATCGGCGGCGACATTCGCGATGCCGCCGCGGTCGAGAAAGCCGCCGCCGGCATGGACGAGGTGCATCACCTCGCCTTCGTCAACGGCACGGAATTTTTCTATAGCGCGCCGGAACTGGTGCTTGATGTCGGCGTGCGCGGCATGATCAACGTGATCGACGCCTGCCGGAAGAACGGCGTTGGAAAACTCATTCTCGCCTCCTCGTCCGAGGTCTATCAGACGCCGCCGCATATTCCGACCGCGGAAGATGCGCCGCTGGTGGTGCCGGATGTGTTGAACCCGCGTTATTCATATGGCGCCGGCAAGTTGATCAGCGAAGTGATGGCGATCAATTACGGCCGCAAATATTTTGAGCGCGTGCTGATTTTCCGGCCACATAATGTCTATGGCCCCGACATGGGCTTCGAGCACGTCATCCCACAATTCGCGTTGCGTGTGAAAAAACTTGGGCCACAACAGCCGGGCAGCCGGTTGCCGTTCGAAATCCAAGGAACCGGCGAGGAGACGCGCAGCTTTTGCTTTATCGACGACCTGGTGGCCGGCGTCATGATCATGCGCGAAAAGGGCGAGCATCTCGGCATTTATCACATCGGCACCACCGAAGAGGTCTCGATTGCCGATCTGGCGCACCGGATCGCGGACCTGGCTGACAGCGAGATTGCGTTGATCCCGGGCAAGCCAGCCCCCGGTGGCACCTTGCGGCGCTGCCCGGACATTTCGAAATTGGCAAAGCTCGGCTATAAGCCGCGCGTGCCGCTCAACGACGGCCTGGAGCCGACGGTCGACTGGTACTGGCACAACGCCGCATTGGCGCCGAAGGCCTGAATGCCCGCTTTAAAGGAGACATCCGCTTTGCGTCCCACTAAAATCGCGCGCGGCGCTGGCACCGGCGGCAGCGTTCCAGTCGAATGCTGCCAGGTTTGCGGCTCGACCGCGCTCGATGCCGTGCTCTCGCTCGGCTACATGCCGCCGGTCAACCAGATGGTGACCATCGGCGCGGTGCCGCGCCAGCAGCCGTGGTTTCCGACCGACCTTCTGCATTGCCGCAATTGCGACCTGGTGCAACTCGGCCTCGCGGTCGACCCCGTTATTATATTTCCGCCGGAATATCCTTACACCAGCGGCACTACCAAATTGCTGCGCGACAATTTCGCGGATTTGCAGCGCGAGAGCGCCGCCATGCTCGGTCTCGGCAATGACGATCTCGTGGTCGATATCGGTTCAAATGACGGCACGCTGCTGTCGAATTTTCAGAAAGGCGGCCACAAGCGTGCTCGGCATCGAGCCGACCGATGTCGGCGACATCGCCAATGCGCGCGGCATCCCGACGCTCAAGCGCTATTTCGGCACCGAGGTGGCCCGCGAGGTCAATGAAAAATACGGCCCGGCCAGGGTCGTTACCGCGGCCAATTGTTTCGCCCATATCGAAGACGTGCATGCCATCGTCGATGGCATTGTCGAAATGCTGTCGCCCGACGGCGTGTTCATTTCCGAATCGCATTATTTCATCGGGCTGCTCGACACATTGCAATACGACACCGTCTATCACGAGCATTTGCGTTATTATTCGGTGGCGAGCCTGAAGCATCTCTTGGAAATGCACGATCTCGAAGTGTTTCATGCCCGCCCGATCCCCAGCCATGGCGGATCGATCCGAATCTATGCCGGGCGCCACGGCGCCAACACGGTACAAGATAGCGTGCGCCGCATGCTTTCGACCGAGCCGCGTGGCGACGCCATGAGCAAGCGGCTTGCCGACTTCAAGCGCGACGTCATGCTCTCCAAGCTTCGGCTCTTGTCGATGCTGCGCGACCTGAAAGAAAAAGGCGCACGCATCGCCGGCATCAGCGCGCCGTCGCGCGCCTCGACGCTGGTCAATTATGTCGGGCTCGACGAAGGCATCATCGACTATGTCTGCGAAATTCCCGGCTCGCTCAAAATCGGCAAATGCATGCCGGGCACGCGGATTCCGGTGGTGGACGAAACCAAGCTGTTTGACGATCAGCCCGACGCCGCGGTGATTTTCTCCTGGCACATTGCCGACGAACTAGCGCCCAAACTCAAGGCCAAGGGTTTCCGCGGCAAATTGATCACCCCGCTGCCGGTGCCAAGGTTTTTATAGAGGCAGACGATGTCCGACTGGCCGAAGATAAAGGCGCGGCAGACGAACAAGGTTTCGCCCTGGATGGACATCATCGCGCGCAAGGTCGAGTTTGCGCCAGGCGCCGCGAGCGAAATTTATCACGCGGTCGGCCAGCAGGATTACATCGCCATCGTGGCGCTCACGCCGGACGGCAAAATTCCGATCGTGCGGCAATACCGCCCGGCGCTGGAGCGCTTCACCTGGGAATTACCGGCCGGCATAGTGGAAAAAGGCGAAGACCGCCGCCGATTGCTGCCGGCGCGAATTGCTGGAGGAAACCGGGTTTCCCGCCAAATCGGTGCAAGCGCTGGGAACATACGCGCCTTGCACCGCGCGTCTGTCGAACCACATCCATTCCTTTTTCGTGGCGGCCGGGCCGAACGATGAAACGCACAAAGCCGAGCCCGGTATCGAAGTGCGGCTGGTGACGCCGGCCGAACTCGCCGCCCTGATCCTGACCGGGGAATTCGTGCTGCAGCTTCATATCGGTGCCATTTTGCTGGCCGGCATGCGCGGGTATCTCGATATGGCCGCCTTTGCCGCGAAATAAGGCCCGTAATCCCGGTCAATTTGCCCCATTGGAATGCGGCGATTTCGCCTCGACAAACCCCCTGGAACCCTTCTAAAAAAGAGCCTGGCGCGGGGCAGACGCAAAGTAGATTAGCCGTATGGATTACAACGCATTTTTCGTGTCCGCCCTGGACAAATTGCGCGACGAGCGGCGCTACCGCGTATTCGCCGACCTTGAGCGCATCGCCGGCCGTTTTCCGCATGCGCTGTGGCATTCCCCGCAAGGCCCGCGCGAGGTCGTGATCTGGTGCTCCAACGACTATCTCGGCATGGCGCAGCATCCCAAGGTGATCGGCGCCATGGTCGATGTCGCCGCCCGCATGGGCTCGGGCGCCGGCGGCACCCGCAATATCGCCGGCACCAATCATCCACTGGTCGAGCTTGAGCGCGAACTCGCCGACCTGCACGGCAAGCAAGCCGCGCTGGTGTTCACCTCCGGCTATGTGTCGAACCAGACCGGCATCTCGACCATCGCCAAGCTGTTGCCGAATTGCCTGATCCTGTCGGACGCGTTCAACCATAATTCCATGATCGAGGGCGTGCGCCAGTCGGGCTGCGACAAGCAGATTTGCCGTCATAACGACATGGCCCATCTTGAAGAGTTGTTGAAGGCCGCCGATCCGGCGCGGCCCAAGCTGGTCATGTTCGAAAGCCTCTATTCGATGGATGGCGACGTGGCGCCGGTGAACGGCGATCTGCGATCTCGCCGAGCGCTATGGCGCCATGACTTATCTCGACGAAGTGCACGCGGTCGGCATGTACGGCCCGCGCGGCGGCGGCATTTGCGAGCGCGAAAATGCCATGGCGCGCGTCGACGTGATCGAGGGCACGCTCGCCAAGGCGTTTGGCTGCCTCGGCGGCTATATCGCGGCCAGCGAAGTGCTGGTCGATGCGGTGCGCTCCTATGCGCCGGGCTTCATCTTCACCACCGCGCTGCCGCCGGCGATCTGCGCCGCCGCGACCGCCGCGATCCGCCATCTCAAGACCTCGAGCTGGGAGCGCGAGCGTCATCAGGACCGCGCCGCGCGCGTCAAGGCGATGCTCAACGCCGCCGGCCTGCCGGTGATGCCGAGCACGACCCATATCGTGCCGGTGATGGTCGGCGATCCGGAGAAATGCAAGGCGGCAAGCGACATGCTGCTCGCCGAGCACGGCATCTACATCCAGCCGATCAACTATCCGACCGTGCCGAAGCGGCATGGAGCGGCTGCGCATCACGCCGTCGCCCTATCATGACGACGTGCTGATCGATCGGCTCGCCGAAGCATTGATCGATGTCTGGGAGCGGCTCGGCCTGCCGCAAGAGCCAGCGCGCGCTGGCGGCGGAATAATTTTTCAATCGTGAAACGGTATTGGCGGCGGCGGCTTTGGCGCGTCGGCCGGCGGCTTGAGCTTGCGCGCGGCGCGGCGCGCCACCAGCGGCATGGTCAGCGACACATAGAAGATTCGCGTCAAATGATGCGCGCCGACATAAACCGGGTCGAGATTAAGCGCGAGCGCAAGCAGCATCATGGCATCCACCGCGCCGGGCGCATAGGCGATCATCACTTCGGCAATCGGCAACGCCAAGATGCCGACGAGCCCGACCGCGAACACCGCCGTGATCGTCACCGCGACGGCAAACGAGCCGAACGCCGCGGCGATATAATGCATCAGCATGCGCAGTGGCGTGCCGGCAAAGCGCGAGCCCGTCACCGCACCGAATGCAATCATCACCGAATTGGTGACCCACCACGGCATCACCACGTGAATGAGCCCGCTGCCATGCAGCGCACCCGAGGTGAGCATGGCGCCGAACAGCAGGCCGCCGGGAAATCTTATGCGATAGGCGAATAGCGCGGCGGCGGTCGAAGCGGCGATAAGTATGGCCAACTCACCGAGTTGCGCCGGGTCGAAGGCGCCGCCAAGGCTACGCGTGCTGTGGCCGACAAGGCCGAGCAACGACAATCCGGCCGGTAAGCCGACGGCAACAATCACGACCCGCACGGTTTGCACGATAGCGATGCCGCGCATGTCGGAGTCGAATTCGGCGGCGAGCCCCATCACTTGCGACAGGCCGCCCGGCGAGGCGGCAAGGTATGCCGTAATCGTGTCCCAGCCGTGCACCACGCGCAGATAGGCGGCGCCGGCCGTGCTGACGCAAATCATGGCCACGATCAGCACGGCGATGCTAGCGGATAGGTCGTCATGCCCATCAACGTCGCCGGCGTGACCACGGCGCCGAGCGACAAGCCGATCAGCACCAGCAAAGTGCGCAAGCATGGGCACCGGGACCAGCATCGGCCGGCCGGCCAGCGACGCGCACGCCACCGCTATAATTGAGCCGGAAAGAAAGCCGGCCGGCATTCCCAGGTGGCCGAGCGTGAGGCCGCCGACAGCGGCAAAGCAGAGCGTCTCCGCAACGTGGCGAAGCATGACGATACGATCGAGGGCTGCTGGTGCGGACAAGATGACGCGATCAATGCCGTGCGCCGGTCCCTGCGTCAATCGGGCACGGCAGCATCTTGGGACAAACAGAAAGAGAGACTACGCCACCATCTCAGGGGCCAGCGCGATCGTATGCGTGGACTCCGCCGCCAAGCACGATGCGCACCAAATCGGCGGCATTGCGGGCGCCGATCTTTTCCATGATGCGGGCGCGGTGCACCTCGATGGTGCGCGGACTGATGCCGAGGCGGCGGCCGGCTTCCTTGTTGGAGGCACCGGCGGCGATCTGCGCCAGTACTTCACGCTCGCGCGGCGTGAGCCGCATTTGCCCGGGAAACTCGAGTGTCGCGCCATTGATGCCGTTGGAATGGGAATGGCGCTTGGCAAAGCCGGCGATAGCATTTCCCACGCGCGCAACAATAGCACGCGAGTCGAACGGCTTGAGAACGTAATCGAACGCACCGCTTTTCACCGCCTCAACGGCACAGGCGATGTCGCCGTCGCCGGATATGATGAAAATCGGCGCCGGATAATGTTGGGCGTCGAGTTCCTTGAGCACTTCGAGCCCCGATTTGTCGGGCAGATGCAGATCGAGCAACACCCCGGCCGGCGGTCCATTGCGGGCAACCGAAAGGAACGTCTCGGCATCGGCGAAGACATTGACCCGGTAGCCCGCCAGCGTGAATACGACCGAAAGCGCGTCACGCGTCGATGCATCGTCATCGACGATATACAGGTCACTTGTTGGCAAAAATTGCGAAGCCATCTTCGGAGATCCTCAAACCGTGGCCGCTCACTTCAATGCGTAGTTTGCACTACAGTTCCTCGCATTGGGTTAAAAAATAAAGGTATCTCAATAGCTTAGGGGTACCATGAGGCAGCCTAGTGTTACCCGGATGGGGCAGGTTTCCGGTTTGGAAAATAAAAAATCGCTCGCCACCGTTTCGCGGGCACGACCGGAGCAAGCCTGATTCGCGCATTGGGTATGTCGCATCCGCGCGACGGTACTTTCTATGTAGTCCCTATCCGGCTAAAATCCGTGGCGAAGCCGGGGTTTAGCCCCGTTCGGGAGCGCGCATGCTGCAAGGCTGGGTCGTCATCGCGGTGGCGCTTGCCTATATCGGCCTGCTGTTCCTGGTGGCGAGTTATGGGGACCGCACCCTTGGTTTGCGCCGGGAAGGCCGCGCGCGGCTGCTGATCTATCCACTGTCGCTGGCGATCTATTGCACGTCATGGACCTTCTTCGGTTCGGTCGGCTCGGCCTCGCGCACCGGCTACGAGTTCGTCACCATCTATATCGGACCGATGCTGATGATCGGCCTGTTCTCGCCGCTATTGCTGCGCATCGTGCGGCTGGCCAAATCCCAGAACATCACCTCGATCGCCGACTTCATCGCCGCGCGCTACGGCAAGGGCCAGGCGGTGGCGGCTATGCGTCGCGCTGATCGCGATTGTCGGCACGATTCCCTACATCGCGTTGCAGCTCAAAGCGGTGTCGTCCTCGCTCGAAACCATCCTCGCGCATATCACGCCGGTCGCCGATATCACGCGGCCACTGCTCGGCGACATCGCGCTGTTCGTCGCGATGTCGATGGCGACCTTCGCGGTGCTGTTCGGCACCCGCCATATCGACGCCACCGAACATCAGGACGGCCTGATGCTGGCGATCGCGACCGAGTCGATCGTCAAGCTGTTCGCGTTCCTGGCGGTCGGCATTTTCGTGACTTTCTGGATGTTCGGCGGCCCCGGCGCGCTGTTCGAAGCCGCGCGGCAAAGTTCGCAGGCTTCTGGATTGTTCACGCGCGAGCCGCCGTTCGACACGCTGGTCGCGACGACGCTGTTGTCGTTCGTCGCGATCATCCTGCTGCCGCGGCAATTCCATGTCGCGGTGGTCGAGAACCACAACGAGCGCGAGATCAAGCGCGCCGCCTGGATGTTTCCGCTCTATCTCGTGCTGATCAATCTATTCGTGGTGCCGATCGCCGTCGCCGGCCTGCTCACCTTCCCGGCCGGCAAAGTCGACAGCGACATGTTCGTGCTGGCGCTGCCGCTGCATACCGGATCCAACATTCTGACCATCGCGGCCTTTATCGGCGGGCTGTCGGCGGCCACCGCCATGGTGATCGTGGAATCGGTCGCGCTGTCGATCATGGTGTCGAACGACCTGGTCATGCCGCTGGTGCTGCAACGGCGCGAAGCGCTGCTCGGCGGCCGCGGACAATGTCGGCTCGCTGCTGCTCACGGTGCGGCGGCTGGCGATCTTCGCCATCCTGCTGCTGGCCTATCTCTATTACCGCTCGGCCGGCGAGGCGCAGCTCGCCGCGATCGGCCTGCTGTCGTTCGCGGCGATCGCGCAACTGGCGCCGGCGTTTTTCGGCGGCCTGTTCTGGCGGCGCGCCACCGCCGCCGGCGCCATCGCCGGCATGAGCGCCGGCATCTTGGTCTGGGCCTATACGCTGCTGCTGCCGAGCTTTCGCCGATATCGGCTTCATCGGCCAGCACATCCTCACCGACGGGCCGTGGGGCATCGCCATGCTGCGGCCGCAACATCTGTTCGGGCTGGAACTGCCGCCGCTGGTGCATGGCGTGGTCTGGAGCCTGACGGTCAATGTCCTAGCCTATATCGGCTTCTCGCTTGCGCCGCGAGCCCGACCGCGATCGAGCGGCTGCAGGCCAATACTGTTCGTGCCGTCGGATCTTGCGCCGATTGCGCCGAGTTTCCGGCTGTGGCGCTCCTCGGTGACGGTCGAAGAACTCACCAGCACGGTCGCGCGCTATCTCGGCGAGGAGCGCACCCGCACCGCGCTCGAAAGTTTCGCCGCGACCGCACAGCATCGCCTGGAGCCCGAGGGCGAGGCCGATTTCCGGCTGGTGCGCTATGCCGAGCATATTCTGGCCTCGGCGATTGGCGCGCGCGTCATCGCGGCTGGTGCTTTCGCTGCTGTTGCGCAAGCGCACGGTCTCGACCAAGGCGGCGTTAAAGCTGTTCGACGACGCCAATGCCGCGATCCAGTACAACCGCGAAATTCTGCAGACCGCGCTCGATCACGTGCGTCAGGGCATCGCGGTATTCGACAAGGACTTGCAGCTGATCTGCTGGAACCGGCAGTTCGGCGAAATCCTCGATCTGCCGCCAAGCCTGATCCGCGTCGGCTCCGGACTTGCCGATATCCTGCGCTTCAACAGCAAGCGCGGCAATATCGGCGCCGACCGGACCGAAGACTATTTGGCACGCGCAGATCGAGCGTTATGTTTCCGGCAGCGCGCCGTTCCTGGAGCGCTTCGCCGAGGGCATGGTGATCGAGGTGCGCGCCAACCGCATGCCGGACGGCGGCATCGTCACCACTTTCACCGACATCACGCCCAGCGTCGAGGCGGCCGAGGCCTGGAGCGGTCGAACGAAACGCTGGAGCGGCGCGTGCGCGAGCGCACCGAGGAACTCACGCTGCTCAACGCCGCGCTCGCACGTGCCAAGGGCGAGGCCGACGCCGCCAATATTTCCAAGACCAAGTTCCTGGCGGCGGCAAGCCACGACATCCTGCAGCCGCTCAACGCGGCGCGGCTCTATGTCACCAGCCTGATCGAGCGCAGGCGGCGGCGACGACCGGCGGCTGATCGGCAATATCGACGCCTCGCTCGAAGCGGTGGAGGAGATTTTCGGCGCGCTGCTCGACATGTCGCGGCTCGATACCGGCGCGATGCGGCCGGAATTCGCCAGTTTCCGCATCGACGAACTGATGCGCCAGATCGAACTCGAATTCGCGCCGCTCGCGGCCGCAAAGGGCATCGAGCTCAATTATGTGCCCTGCTCGCTGGTGGTGCGGTCGGACCGCCGGCTGCTGCGACGGCTGGTGCAAAATCTGGTGTCCAACGCCATCAAGTATACTCCAACCGGCCGCGTGCTGATCGGCTGCCGGCGGCATGGCGAGAACCTGCGCATCGATGTCTACGATACCGGCGTCGGCATTCCGGAATCGAAGCAGCGCGATATTTTCGTCGAATTTCACCGTCTCGAGCAGGGCGCCCGGATTGCGCGCGGGCTCGGCCTGGGACTTTCGATCGTGGAGCGCGTGGCGCGCGTGCTCGGCGGCGCCATCGAACTGCATTCGGCGGCTGGCCGCGGCTCGCATTTTGCGATTCGCGTGCCGCGTTCCAATGCCGCCCCGGTCGAACTGCCGGCGCGCGACGACACGCGTATCGATCCCGGCCAGCTCGCCGGCACCACGGCGCTCTGCATCGACAACGAACCCTCGGTGCTCGACGGCATGGAGACGCTATTACAAGGCTGGGGTTGCGCGGTGATCAAGGCGCCCGACCTCGATATCGCGCTGGCGGCGGTTGCCGAAAGCCGGGTCATGCCGAACGGGTTGCTGATCGACTACCATCTCGACCAAGGCAATGGCATCGAGGCGATTGTCGCGCTGCGCGCGCGCTGCGGCGACTTACCGGCGATCCTGATCACCGCCGACCGTTCGCCGGCCGTGCGCGAGCAGGCCCGCGCCGAAGGCATTCAGGTGCTGAACAAGCCGATCAAGCCGGCGGCCTTGCGCGCCTTGTTGGCGCAATGGCGTATGCTGCGGGTGGCGGCGGCGGAGTAGCCGGTGTCGTCCCCGCGAAGGCGGGGACCCAGTACATACAGACAGATCACTGGCTACTGGATTCCCGCTTTCGCGGGAATGACAGCAGAAAAGCGGTCGCTAAATTATTGTTCCGCGTTCGCGCCTTGCGGCCAATGGCCGGCTTCGATCTTGGCGGCGGCAATCACGGCCTGCGTGCGGCTCTCGACGCCGAGTTTCTGCAATATAGCCGAGACATGCGCCTTCACCGTCGCCTCGGAGACGCTGAGCTGGTAGGCGATCTGCTTGTTGAGCAGACCCTCGGACAACATCATCAGCACGCGGACCTGTTGCGGCGTCAGGGTCGCCATCCGCCCCATTAATTCGGCGGTCTCGGCATCCGCGCCGGCGCCGAGATCGACATCGGGCGGCGTCCACACGCCGCCGCTCAATATACGCGAGACCGCGGCGCGCATGGCGTCAACGCCGAGCGTCTTGGGAATAAAGCCGGAGGCACCGAAACCCATGCAGCGGCGAATGGTGGCCGGATCGTCATTGGCCGAGACCACGATCACAGGCACGCTGGGATATTGCGCGCGCATATACATGAGGCCTGAAAAGCCGCGCACGCCCGGCATCGCCAGATCCAGCAAGACCAGATCGATATCGTTGCTGCCGCGATCGAGCAATTCGACCACATCGTCGAAAGTGCCGGCCTCGGCGATGTCCACCTTCTCCAGCAGACCGGACACCGCCTCGCGCAAAGCTCCGCGGAACAGCGGATGGTCGTCGGCGATCAACAAACGGTATTGAACAACGTCATTCAACAGGAACAATCCTTCGGCTCGCGCGGCCCCGCGGTTATAGGCAGCTTACGCTCGCCCAACCATCCCGCATAATGCGCCGCAGCAATGACATGCAGCAAGAGGCAGCGGCGAGGCTGTAAAAACACCTTTATTTTCAGCCTATTCCTATACGGCAACCACCGGGCCGCCGGAACTTGTCACGCCCTACTGCCGATAAATTGGAAGATCACCTCGCGGCTGTGCGCCTTGCGGCGGTGCTCGACCAAATAAAGGCCCTGCCAGGTGCCAAGCGCCAGTCTGCCGCCGGTGACGGGCACATGCAGCGAAACGCCGTTGAGCATGGCTTTCACGTGGGCCGGCATGTCGTCCGGCCCCTCGATATCGTGAATCCAGTGTGCGTCTTCCGGCGCTAGCCGATCGAGCGCGCTGACAAGATCGGCCTGCACGTCGGGATCGGCATTTTCCTGGATGGTGAGGGAAGCCGACGTGTGGCGCAGATAGGCCAGCAATATCCCCTCGCCAGCGCCGGCCTGCGCCATAAAATTCGCGGCATGCGACGTGATTTCGGTAAAGCCGGCGCCCGGCGTCTCGATCTGCAACGTCGCTGTCGCGATCAATTGCGGGACTGTTTCGGTAATGGCGGATAATCGGCCTGGCATTGCTGTAGCGCGGATCAACCCTTGCGCATCATGTCTTTCTGGAAATTTACGATCATTTCGACCAGGCGGCGCCAAGCGCCTTCGAGTGCGACGCGGGCGCGCTCCATATCCTCACGCATTTCGGCGGCGTCGTCGCGACCGGAAGGCGGCACGAGATCGGCCGGCGGCCGTGGCGGCGGCTCGCGCAAGGCGGCGACTTCGGCCTTGAGACTGGCGACTTCGTCCTGCAGGCGCGCGATTTCTTTATCGAGCGCGGCGCGATCTTCCGGCACGATCTGGCAGGCCCAGCCGACACTGTTGGGGCTGCAGAAGGCGATGTGCCCGCTCACATTGTCGAGGCGCAGGAATCCGTCATCGACGCGGGTGAAGGTGAAACGGCTAGGCCCGTCCGGCGGCGTGGCGTCGGCGTTCTGCGCCAGCGCAGGGGTGCCGGCGCAGGCCAAACCAATGGCGATGCCAATCGCGATGGCGAAACTCATTTTCCGCATACGGCAGTACTCCCGTCCGGCGCTGGACGATGGCGATCCTATCACCCGGCAAAGTTCGGCTGAACCGTTGCGCCTAGTCTGTCTTGTTGACGGCCATGCCGCAGTGCACACCTGGGCGTTCAAAACAGTTGGAAAATTAGCCGTTTATTCCTTGATATCAATAGCTTATGCCGTAAGGCGCGTTTCTTAACTCATAGATATGCGCTCAGTATGGTCCGCGCGACTTTTAGGGCGGCGGAACCAAGCGGAGCCTTTAAAAACCACGCGGGTCGAAAGCATGGCTGACGGCACGCGCGGCAAAAAAGACAATCGCAAAGTACCGCCGGACGACGAGGCTGCTCTCTCCGCGAGGCTGCAACGTCTCGGCGACCGGCTCGCAACGGCGAACCGGCCTTCCGAAAATGACAATGGTCCTCGTCAGGCCGCCGAAGCTTCGGGCTATGCCCGCGGTTTTAGGATGTCGACCGAGCTGGTGGCAGGTGTCGTCGTGGGCGCGCTGATCGGGTGGTTGCTCGACCGTTGGCTTGGAATTTCGCCCTGGGGACTCATTGTGTTTCTCCTGCTAGGCTTCGCTGCCGGGGTTCTTAATGTGATGCGGGCGGCAGGTGTCGTTCGTGAAAGACATCTGACCGACTAGAGCGCACGACCAGGACCCATGGCCACCGATCCAATCGAACAGTTCAATATCGTCAATCTGTTTCCGCTCGGCAAGATCGGACACACGGAGATCGCCTTCACCAATTCGGCCGCTTTCATGTTGGCGGCGGTGGTCTGCATTACGGCCTTCCTGGTGATCGGCAGCGCCGGCCGGCGCTTGGTGCCGTCGCGCCTGCAATCGGCGGCCGAACTGTCCTACGAATTCGTCGCCAGCACAGTACGCGGCACCGCCGGCTCGGAAGGCATGAAATTCTTTCCGTTCGTATTCACGCTGTTCATGTTCATTCTGACCGTGAACTTCATCGGCCTCATTCCCTACACGTTCACCGTCACGAGCCACATCATCGTCACCGCGGCGCTCGCCATCACGGTGTTTCTGACCGTGCTGATCTATGGCCTTTACAGTCATGGGCTGCACTTCTTCAATTTGTTCGTGCCCAAGGGCGTGCCGATCTACATCCTGCCGCTGATCGTGTTCATCGAAGTGCTGTCCTTCGTATCGCGGCCGATCTCGCACTCGGTGCGTCTGTTCGCCAACATGCTGGCCGGCCACATCACGCTTCAGGTATTCGCCGGCTTCATCATCCTGATGGGCGGCGCCATGGGCGCGCTGGGCTGGGCCGGCGGCGTGCTACCGTTCGCGATGATCGTCATTCTGATCGCGCTGGAAACCCTGGTGGCATTTCTGCAAGCCTACGTATTCGCCATTCTAACGTGCATCTACCTCAACGACGCGATTCACCCGGGCCATTAAGGCCCGACCGTTAAACGCAGAAGGAGTTTGTTATGGATCCAGTGGCAGCAAAATACATCGGTGCGGGCATTGCCTGTATCGGCATGGGCGGCGCCGGCGTCGGCGTCGGCATCATCTTCGGCAATTATCTGGCGGCCGCCTTGCGCAACCCGTCAGCCGCGCAAGGCCAGTTCGGCAACCTGATCTTCGGCTTCGCCATCACCGAAGCGCTCGGCATCTTCTCGCTGCTGATCGCGCTCTTGCTGCTGTTCGCGCTCTAACGATCCGACCGACGATGGCAGAACCGGCTCACCATACGAGCGTCGAGCATATTCCGAAGTCCGAGGAAAAAGGCGGCTTTCCGCCTTTCCAATCGCAGACTTTTGCCTCGCAGCTCATCTGGCTGGTGATCGCCTTCGTCCTGCTCTACGCGCTGATGGCGAAATGGGCGTTGCCGCGCGTCGGCGCCATCATCGAGGCCCGGCAAAAGCGCATCGCTGACGACATCGCCGATGCCGGCAAACTTAAGACCCAGTCCGACGAGGCGGTTGCGGCCTACGAAAAGGCGCTGGCCGACGCCCGCGCCCGCGCGCAGACCATCGCCAACGAGACCCGCGACAAGCAGACAGCGGCGGCCGACGCCCGCCGCAAGACGCTCGAGGGCGAACTCAACGCCAAGCTGGCCGAAGCGGAAAAAACCATCGCCACCACCAAAACGGCGGCCATGACCAGTGTCCGCGGCATCGCAGAAGATGCCGCCCGCGCCATTGTCGAGCGTCTGATCGGTGAGGTGCCAAGCGACAAGGACATCGCTGCCGCCGTCGCCGGCGTGCTGAAGAACTAGCGCGCATGATCCCGAAAAGTGGGAACCGGTTTTCGGATAAGATCATGCGAAAAGGAAAATGGAACTTCGAATGCTCAGCCACCTGATGATGGAAACCGAGACCTGGGTGGCGCTGGCCTTCGTCTGTTTCGTGGCCGGCCTCGGCTATATCGGCGTTCACCGGATGATCGGAAAATCCCTCGACGAGCGCGCCGGCCGCATCAAGAATGAACTCGACGAGGCGCGTAAGCTCAAGGACGAGGCGGCCCAGTTGCTGGCCGACTATCAACGCAAGCGGCAAGAGGCCGAAGGCGAGGCCCAGGAGATCATCTCCGGCGCCAAGGCTGAGGCCGAACGGCTCGCCGTCGAGTCCAAGGCCAAAATCGAGGAATTCGTGGCTCGGCGCACCAAGATGGCCGAGACCAAGATCGCCCAGGCCGAGGCGCAAGCCACCGCCGACGTTCGCAGCGCCGCCGCCGAAGCAGCCGTCGCCGCCGCCGAGAAAATCCTCACCGCCGAGACCAAGGGCAAGCTCGCCAATGAGCTGATCGCCAAGGGTATTGAGGACGTTCGCAAAAAGCTGAATTAGCCGGCCTAGTTAGCCGCCAATAACCGGCGTGCGAGCGCCGCTTTGCGGCTTGGACTTTTGCCCGTGCGGCATTTAGCCCCGATCGGCCAGATGCGGTGTTATCCCCACCATTAAGGCGAGTTATGCAAAAGATACCGGTTTTAGCCTGTGGTCTTTGCCTACCTCCCCGCGCGGGCCTATCCTTGGCAACGCTAATTCGCCCGTAATATTGGGCCGGATTGTTCGCGTCGCTGATTCGTCACCAGTGTTGTTGCTTGCTTGCGTGCTGGCCGGAAGAACCGGCCGAAGCATCGGTGAAACCGTGGTTATTTTCGATTGCAACGGCGTGCTCGTCGACAGCGAGACGCTTGCAACATCCATCGTATCGCAGGAGTTCATGCGCGCCGGTTTCGCGCTGACGCCGGATATTGTTGCGCGCTACTTCACCGGGCGGCGTCCGGCCGACATGTTCGCCGATGTGGAGCAGGCTTCCGGCCGCAAGCTGCCGCCGGATTTCGCCGCCACCGTTACCAGCGCCACGCTGCGCCGTTTCCGCGTCGAACTGCGCGCCAGCAAACACGCAAGCTACGCGCTGTCCTGGCTGCGCGGCCCGAAATGCGTGGCCTCCTCGTCCTCGCTCGACCGCATCCGCGTCAGCCTGGAAACCACCGACCTGATCCGCTTCTTCGAGCCTAATTTGTTTTCGGCCGGCGATGTGCGCAACGGCAAGCCGGCACCCGACTTGTTCCTGCATGCCGCCGGCAAGATGCGGGTGCAGCCGCGCGATTGCATCGTGGTCGAAGATTCACCGGTTGGCGTCGCCGCTGGCGTCGCCGCCGGCATGACGGTAATCGGTTTTGTCGGCGGCAGCCATGCCGGCGGCCATCTCGGCAATCATCTGCGCGCGGCCGGCGCCAGCACCGTGATTTCCGATCTGCGCGCGCTCAAGAGCTCCATCATCGATCTCAGAGGCTGGTAGCGCGCCGGGGCCGTTCAAAATTCAGAATGTTTGAGGGTCTCGGGTCTGCTGCGCACTATTCGCTTCGCTCATACTGCTCAGCGCCCGGGACAAAAGCGCCTCAACTTTGCTTGGGCTTGGCAGCGCGTTTTGGCTTCGGCTTGACCACGGGCATTTTCTTTTCCGGCGCCGGAGTCATCGCATCGAAGCCGACATAGATCACATAGGCATCGATGTCCGCCAGCCTGGCCGGCAACGGGAAGGTGATGTCGGGTTCGACATGGGTAAAGACGACGCGGTCTATCGCGGCGGTTACCGTCACCGTCTCCCGAGCGAATTTCGACACGATGGTTTTCGGGTTCACGCCTTCCTGCACCACCGCGATGCGTATCGGCACGTCCACCGTGCCGGGGCCACCGGCCGGACCGGTGATGATGCGGCCCTCGATGCCGACCTTGATGGTCATGACTCCGGCATTCACTTTGCACTCGCGCGCGGTGCGGATGATGGTGCCTTGATAGCGCACGTCCAGTGCGGCCGGCTCGCCCTCGGCTCCCGGCTTGCTGCCGATGATCAGGGTCGCTGCGCCGGTGCGCACATCGACGCTGGGGCATTCGACATCCGTTTCAGTCGCTTTGGCGTCGTCGCCGGTCGTTGCCTTCGACGAGGACTTGAAGAGGTCCAACGACGATGAGCCGAGCAAATTGGTGCCGCAGCCGCCCAGGGCCAGCGTCAAACTCAACAGCGCGGCTATATTTGTGCCGGTTCGCATCATATTCTTGGCTTCGCCCCCACGCATTTTCTGGCTCAGTTTCTTGGAACTGGACCGCTTATAGCAAATCAAGCGTGGCAACCCCATGGCAAGGTGACCTACGGCGGCTCAGGCGAAATCTTCGTTAAGCTGGGCATATAACAGGTGGTCCTGCCAGGCCCCGTCGATGCACAGATAGCCGCGGGCATAACCCTCGCGCGTGAAGCCGGTCTTTTCCAACAGGCGGATCGAGGCCGAATTGGCCGGAATACAGGCCGCCTCAACCCGGTGTAGCCGCAGCGAGCGGAAGCAGAACGGGATCAAGGCGCGCACCGCCTCGGTCATATAGCCTTTGCGCGCGAACGGCGCGCCGATCCAATAGCCGATGGAGCCCGCCTGCGCGACGCCGCGGCGGATATTGGCGAGCGTCAGGCCGCCGACCAGGGCATTGTCGTCGCTGCGGAAAATCAGGAAGGCATAGGCCAGATCGCTGCGCTGATCGTCGGCATAGCGCTTGAGGCGGCGGCGGAACGCACCGCGCGTCAAATCGTCGGCCGGCCAGGTCGGCTCCCAGGGCGTGAGGAAGCTTCGGCTGCCTTCCCGCAACGCGGCCCATTCGGCGTGGTCACCGCTTTGCGGCACGCGCAGCGTGACCCCGGCGCCGGGGATGGCCGGAAAGGTTTCGCTGAAACTGACCGTGCGGAAAAACGCCATGGCTATGTTAGCCGAGCATTACCCAATCATGCCGCCCGGCGATCCAGACTTTCAGCGATTGCCGCCGTGCTTTCAAGCCCATTGCCAGGGCCAAGTGCGGCGATCGCCGGCCGGCTGCGCCGGATCAAGGCGCGGCCGGCGGCGCGTGCGCTTTCCACCGTGACCGCCTCGACCTTGGCGACGATTTCATTGAGCGGGATGGGCCTGCCATAGGCCAGCATCTGGCGTGCCAATTGGCTCAGCCGCGCCTCCGAGCTTTCCAGTGCCATCAGCAGACCGGCCTTCATTTGCGCCTTGGAGCGGGCGATTTCGGCCTCGTTGATGGTCTCGGTCGCGGTCGTGATCTGGTCGATCACCACGCGCATCAATTCCGGCGCATCCTTTTCGTCGGTGCCGGCATAGAGCCCGAACATCCCGGTGTCGGCGTAAGGCATATGGAAAGCCTGGATGGTGTAGCAGAGCCCGCGTTTCTCGCGCACTTCCTGGAACAGGCGCGATGACATGCCACCGCCGAGCACATTGGTGAACACCTGCAGGCTGAAGAGTTGATCGTCGGTGACCGGCAGGCCTTGCAGCGCCAGCGCGATGTGGACCTGTTCGAGATCGCGGGTCTCGACCTTTGTGCCGCCGCCGTAACGCGCCGGCTCCGGCATTGGCGCCGCCGGTCCCTTGAAACTCGCAAAGCGCTTTTCTGCTTCTTCGACGATGGCCTTGTGCTCGACCGCGCCGGCGGCCGCCACCAGCATGTCGGGCGCGCGGTAGTTGCGCGTCAGGTAGGCCTGAATGCGTTCAGGATTGAACGAGCGCACGGTGTCGGGCGTGCCGAGGATGGAACGCCCGATCGGCTGCTTGGGAAACGCAACTTCCTGGAGATGATCGAATACCAGGCCATCGGGATCGTCTTCGGCGGCGCCGATCTCCTGCACGATCACGTTCTGCTCGCGCTTCAATTCTGTTTCGTCGAACGTCGACTCCGACAAGATATCCGACAGCACGTCGAGCGCCAGCGGTACGTCGGCCTTGAGCACGCGGGCGTAATAGGCGGTGCTCTCCGCGCTGGTCATGGCATTGAGATCGCCGCCGACCGCCTCGATGGTTTCGGCGATCTGGCGGGCGGTGCGCCGCTTGGTGCCCTTGAACGCCATGTGTTCGAGCAAATGCGATATGCCGTGCTCGTCGGGCTTTTCGTCGCGGCTGCCGGAGCCGACCCAGACGCCAAGCGTAGCGGACTCCAGATGCGGCATGCGGTCGGTGACCACCGACAGGCCCGAGGAAAGACGCGTTACTTCGACGCTCATGCCGCTGCTCCTTCACGCGCCGCACGCGACGCTGACATTACAAAACGTTCCACCGCCGCCTGGTCGGCCGGCAGCACGGTGACGCGCTCCGGGCGCTCGGCCAAGTCGGCAAGCCAATCTGGGAGCGCCGGGGTGATCCCGCAAGCCGCGTTAACCGCGTCCGGAAACTTCGCCGGATGCGCGGTCGAGAGCACCACCATCGGCACCGCCGGATCGCGCGCTTCTTTCTCGGCCACGGCGAGAGCGACCGCGGTATGCGGATCGGCGCAATAGCCGGCCTCGTGCATCCAGGCGCGAATGGTAGCGGCGCTTTCCTGCTCGTCCGCCCGGTTGGCGGTAAACAAGGCCCGCATCTGCTTGAGCGCTGCGGCCGGCACCGTGAAGCGGCCCGACTGCGCCAGCGAGCCCATCAGCGCGGCGACCTGCTTGGCGTCGCGCCCGCAGGTCTCGAACAGCAGCCGCTCGAAATTGGACGAAATCTGGATGTCCATCGATGGCGACGTGGTCGCTACCACGGCGCGGGTCTCGTAGACGCCGGTCGCCAGCGTGCGCACCAGGATGTCGTTGACATTGGTTGCCACCACCAGCCGCTCGATCGGCAGCCCCATGCGCGAGGCGACATAGCCTGCATAGACATCACCGAAATTTCCGGTCGGAACGGTGAAGGCGACCTTGCGATTCGGGCTGTCGAGCGCGACCGCGGCGGTGAAATAATAGACCACCTGCGCCACGATGCGGGCCCAGTTGATCGAATTGACGCCGGACAGCCGCACCCGGTCGCGGAAGTCATGGTGATTGAACATGGACTTCACCAGCGCCTGGCAATCGTCGAAGGTGCCCTCGATCGCCAGCGCATGAACGTTTGCATCCGGCACACTCGTCATCATTCGGCGCTGCACCTCGGAGATGCGGCCGTGCGGATAAAGCGCAATGACATCGACCTGGGCGCGCCCGCGGAAGGCTTCGACCGCGGCGCCGCCGGTGTCGCCCGAAGTCGCCACCACGATGGTGGTGCGTTCGCCACGCTGCTTGAGAACATGGTCCATCAACCGCGCCACCAGCTGCATCGCCAGGTCCTTGAAGGCGAGCGTCGGCCCGTGAAACAATTCGAGCACGAACAGGCTGTCGCCGAGTTGCACCAGCGGCGCAGTCGCCGGATGGCGGAAGCTGCCATAGGCCTCGCGCGCCATGCGGGCGAGATCGGCCTGTGCGATGCTGTCGCCGACGAACGGCTTGATCACTTCGACGGCGACTTCGGCGTAGGGCCTGCCGGCGAAGCTCGCGATTGTTTTGGGGTCGAGTGCCGGCCAGACTGGCAGGAACATAAAGTCCTCCATCGCGGGCTAGGCCTGCGAGCATCACGCTCGACAAAATCAAGCTGCGGGGCATCGCCCCGCGTTGAGACATAATGCATTGAGTTGACTTGGTTTTATGGTTCCGGCAACGCCGTCATTTCGCAGGCACACTAGCCTTGCGCGGTGGCTTTCACAAGAAAGCCCCCAATGCGGCCATGGCCGCCAATACCGGAGTTACGGGCCGACAGCTGAGATGGCTAGAGATTGGCCTAGAGATTGGCCTCGTCGAAGGCGCGCACCCACATGGCGCAAACGCCCGAGCGGACGATGTCCTCGCGTTTGAATTCGATCACCGGCACCGACAGCATCTGCGACTTGATCAGATGGATGACCGTGCGCAATCCGCTGGCCTGATCGAGATCGCATTGGCTGACGTCGCCATTGATCACCACGGTGCAGTCTTCGCCGATGCGGGTGAGGAAGGTCTTGATCTCGGGCATCGTCGAATTCTGCGCTTCGTCGAACAGCACAAAGGCGTTCTTCCACGAGCGGCCGCGCATGACTTCGAACGGCACCAATTCGATGGCGCCGTTCTTGAGCGCGATCTCATAGGCGGCGTTGCCGATACGCTCCTTGATCGCCTCTGTGATCGGCACCGTCCAGGGCCCGAACTTGTCGTCGAGCGTGCCGGGGAAATATCCGAGCGAGCGCCCGCAAGGCACGTTCGGCCGGGTCAGGATGATCTTGTCGATTTGCCGGTTGCGCAGAAGGTCAGCGGCGTGGGTGGCGGCAATCCAGGTCTTGCCGGTGCCGGCCGGGCCCAGCACGATCACCTGCGGACTGGTGCGAAGCGCGTCGAGGTAATTCGCCTGAGTCGGGTTAAGCGCCTTGATCGGGGGCAGTACGCGTTCAGCCTCAAACTTCGAACCTTGGAATTCTATGATTTCAGCGGTTTCAAACGCCCGGCCGTTGCGGCGGCGCTGCTTTTTGCTGAAGTGCTTGTTGTTGAAGTGTTTGTGGCTGAAGTGTTTACCCAAGGCAGACTCCTTTTGCTGGACCAAGAGGAAGCGTCATGCGCAAGCCCTCCGCGCGCGAGCACGGAGTGATTGAACATTGCAAAGACTAGGTAGATTTGGGCTGGGGAGTTTTGGTGAGGGAAGTTTTCAGCAGACAACGGGGCGGGCGCGGCGAACGACGGTATCCTATTTTGGGGATACGCCGATCTTCTCATTGAAGCGCAATCTTACGAGCCGTCATGCAGGAGACAGTATACACGATTCGGATGACAATTTCATGGATTGTTTTTGGGCAAAGCGCCAAAAGAATTGGCGGCCGCGCCCCGGGGTTTTAAATATCCCTTAAGAAACCCAAACCCGCCCTAGTGCCGCCGGCGGAAGCGGCCGGCGAGCCAAACCACATAAACGCTGGCCAAAGCCAGCGCGAGGCCGAACCAGGTGAGCGCGTATTGCAGGTGGTTGTCGGGCAATTGCACCGAGAGCTTGCCCGGCAACGGCACGCCGCCCGGCGGCACCGGCTGCTCCTGGTCGATATAAAACGGGGCGGCGGTCGCCCAATTCTTGGCGGCCGCCATGGCTTTGGGATCGCGCAAATACCAGACATTGGTTTTGGGATCGTCGGCCGGCGTGAAAAGCCCGCGGGTCTCCGGCCAGCGCATGACGCCGACAATCTCAACGGTGCCATGCGGAATTCCCTGCGCGCGCGTGGCGGGATCCTTGCGATCGAGCGGCACGAAGCCGCGGTTGACCACAACAATGCTGCCGCCGGCAAGCTGCGCCGGCGCGAATAGCCAGTAGCCCACCCCGGTGACATCGGGCCGGAACGGCGAGCCGGCGGTGTAGACGAACGCCTCCTGGCCTTCGAGGAATTCTGCCGGGAATGTCACGTGACGATATTCGTTACCCTCTTGCACCAGCCGCGGCCAGCTGGCGCGCGGCGGCAAATCTTCCGGCGCGCGATTGATACGGGCGGTCACGGTCGCGATCAGATTTTCTTTCCAGGTCTTGCGGTCGAGTTGCCAAATGCCGAGCCCGATCAGGAACGCGATGCCGACCACGGTGAAGACCGTCGGCTCGATCAGGCCTCGGCGCTTTTCAAACGGCACGTTTAGATATCGCTCTTGTCGCTTTTGCCGACAAGCCGGCCTTCGGCCGCCTTGTGATGGTATTGCAGCGCGATCAGCAGGCCCTTGATCAACCGCAGCGGCAGCAGCGTCACGATCAGGATCAGCGGCAGCCAGAGCGCGGCATGCACCCAGTATGGCGGCTGATAGGCCACTTCGGTCATCAGCGCCGCGAATACGACGATGGCGCCGCCGATCAAAATCACGAACACCGCCGGTCCATCGCCGGCATCGGCAAAGCTAAAGTCGAGACCGCAGTTTTCGCAACGCGGGCGCAACGCGAGAAAGCCCTGGAACAGCCGGCCCTTGCCGCAAGCCGGGCAGCGGCCGCGCAATCCCCGCCCGATCGGCAGTGCGGTCGGCGGTGCGTGCTCAAGCATGACCCATCCTTCTTCGCGCCAAAACAAAAGGGCGGCGCTGTCACGCCGCCCTCTCGTAAAGTCACCAAACGATGGTCACTCGGGATGCGGTAAGCCGGCGCCCCAGACATATATGCACGCAAACAGGAACAGCCACACCACGTCCACGAAATGCCAGTACCAGGCGGCGAATTCAAAGCCGAGGTGCTGCGTGGGCGTGAAATGCCCGGCCATCGCGCGGAACAGGCACACGATCAGGAAGATCGAGCCGATAATGACATGGGCGCCGTGAAATCCGGTCGCCATGAAGAACGTGGCGCCGTAAATGTTACCGCTGTAGTGGAACGCGGCATGCGCATATTCGAAGGCCTGCACGCAGGTGAATGTCAGGCCCAGCACAATGGTCAGGATTAGACCCCATTTCAGTCCCTCGCGGTCGTCTTCCAAGAGCGCATGATGCGCCCAGGTCACCGTAGTGCCCGAGGTGAGCAGGATCAGCGTATTGAGCAGCGGCAGGTGCCAGGGATTGAAGGTTTCAATGCCTTTCGGCGGCCAGACGCCACCGGTCGCGGCCTGACGCGCGATTTCAATCGCATCGCCGGGAAATAGCGCGGCGCTGAAATAGGCCCAGAACCAGGCGACGAAGAACATCACTTCCGAAGCAATGAACAGGATCATGCCGTAGCGGTGCGAGATCTGCACCACGCGGGAATGGTAGCCGCCGTGTTCGGCTTCGCGGATCACATCGCGCCACCAAACGATGAACGTATAGAGCACCGCCAGCACGCCGGCGCCGAACACCAAGGGCGCCGCCGAATACATATGGTGCATCCAACTGATGGCGCCGACCGCCATGACGAAAGCGGCCGTGGCGCCGATCGCCGGCCACGGGCTCGGATCGACCAGGTGGTAGTCGTGATGCTTGGCGTGGGCGTCGGCCATAGTCGTCTCCGTTCAACTTTCGTTATGTCTGCGCGTCAAAGCTTGCTCGAATTTTTGTCCGGCGTCTCGGCGACCGGACGCTCGCGTTCTGGAATTCGATAGAAAGTGTACGACAAAGTGATGGTGTTTAGTTCGTCCTGGTCGCGGTCCTTGACGATCGCGGGATCGACATAAAACACCACCGTCATCTCGCGCGTTTCGCCCGGCTTCATGGTCTGCTCGGTGAAACAGAAGCAGTTGATCTTGTCGAAATAGGCCCCGACCTGCGGCGGCGAGACATTGTAGGACGCCTGCGCGGTAATCTCTCGCGCGGCTTCGTTGATTACCTTGTAATGGACGGTCGCCACTTCGCCGATGCGCAGTTTGATCTCGTTCTGCTCCGGTTTGAATATCCAGGGCAGACCGGCCATGACGTTGGAATCGAAACGGATGGTGAGTTGGCGGCCAAGCACATGATCGGGCGCGCGCTCGGAAATCAGAGGCGTGCCGCCAAATCCAGTGACTTTGCAGAACAGGCTATAAAGGGGCACCGAGGCATAGGCCGCGCCCACCATGGCGGCGACGAACACACCGCAGCAGGTAGCGATCACGAGATCGCGCCGCAGCCTGGGTTTGTCGATCGCGGGGCGCGTTTTTGGTCATATCGGGCGCACCAAAACACCGGGCCCCTTGACCAGGGTCATCACGTAAAACAGCACGACCAGTGCGGCGAGCGCAAGCGCGATGGCGATCGAGCGCGAGCGCCGGGCGCGTTTCTGCGCTTTCGTGAGAACAATGCCTTCTTCCTTATGCGGCTTGGACATTGCGATTCCGACTTTCAAACAGCCAATCGGGCGATCAACCCGCCCCACCCGCGCTCGACCAGGAGCGTTGCGAACAGGAGAAACAGATAAAGGATCGAGAATGCGAATAATTGCTTGCTGGCGCGCTCCACCGGGCGGCGCTCGCGCAGCACCTGGGCTGCCAGCGCGATCATGATGGCGCCCGTGACGATCGCAATCACGCCGTAAAGCGGGCCGGAAAATCCAAGCGGCCACGGCGCGATGCCGATCGGCACCACGAGCAGCGTATAAAACAGGATATGGCGCCTGGTAGAAGCATCGCCGGCGACCACCGGCAACATCGGAATGCCGGCGCGCGCATAATCTTCCGTGCGGTAGAGCGACAGCGCCCAGAAATGCGGCGGCGTCCACATGAAGATGATGGCGAACAGCAATACCGGCTCAAGCGACAGCGAACCGGTCACCGCCGCCCAGCCGATCATCGGCGGGAAAGCGCCGGCGGCGCCGCCGATCACAATGTTCTGCGGCGTCGAACGCTTGAGCCACATGGTGTAGACGGCGACATAAAAGAAAATCGTAAAGGCCAAGAGGCCGGCGGCCAGCACATTCACCAGCAGGCCAAGCACCACCACCGCGAAGCTAGCAAGCGTCAAGCCAAAGGCCAGCGCCTCGCCCGGCTGTACGCGGCCCATCGGCACCGGACGGCGCGCCGTGCGCGTCATCAAGGCATCGATGTCGGCGTCGTACCACATGTTGAGCGCGCCGGAAGCGCCGGCGCCGACCGCGATGCACAAGAGCGCGGTGAACCCGGTCGCCGGATGCAGGCTGCCCGGCGCCACCGCCATGCCGACCAGCGCGGTGAACACCACGAGCGACATCACCCGCGGCTTCATCAGCGCGACGTAGTCGCCGACGGTCGCAAGACTCGGCTCTGCCAGGACCGGACCGCGGAGTTCTGCGCCTTGGCTGATGAGCGACATGCGTTGCTTGCGCCTAATTCTTAATTGATCCGCGGCAGCGTCTCGAACTGATGGAACGGCGGCGGCGAGGACAGCGTCCATTCCAGCGTGGTGGCGCCAACGCCCCAGGGATTATTGCCGGCCACGCGCTTCTTCATGAAGGCTTCCGCCATGCCGAAGAAGAACACCAGCACGCCGAACCCGGCGATGTAGGAGCCGAACGAGGAGATCTCGTTCCAGCCATGGAAGGCATCGGGATAATCCACGGTCCGGCGCGGCATGCCGGCCATACCGAGGAAATGCTGCGGGAAGAAGATAATGTTGACGCCGATGAACGTGACCCAGAAATGCACCTTGCCGATGGTCTCGTTGTACATGTAGCCGGTCATTTTCGGGAACCAGTAGTACCAGCCGGCGAAAATGGCGAACACGGCGCCCAGCGAAAGCACATAGTGGAAGTGCGCGATGACGTAATAAGTGTCGTGTAGCGCGCGGTCGACGCCGGCATTGGACAAGACCACGCCGGTCACTCCGCCAACCGTGAACAGGAAGATGAACCCGATCGCCCACAGCATCGGCGTGCGGAATTCAATCGAGCCGCCCCACATGGTGGCGATCCAGGAGAAGATCTTCACGCCGGTCGGCACCGCGATCACCATGGTGGCGGCGATGAAATAGGCCTGCGCGCCGGTCGAGAGGCCGACGGTATACATGTGATGCGCCCACACCACGAAGCCGATGGCGCCGATCGAGACCATCGCATAGGCCATGCCGAGATAGCCGAATACCGGCTTCTTGGAGAAGGTCGAGACGATCTGGCTGATCATGCCGAAGCCCGGCAGGATCAAGATGTAGACTTCCGGGTGGCCGAAGAACCAGAACAGATGCTGGAACAGCAGCGGATCGCCGCCGTTCTCGGCGGCGAAGAAGGTCGTACCGAAATTGCGGTCGGTGAGCAGCATGGTGATGGCGCCCGCCAGCACCGGCAACGCCAACAGCAACAGGAACACCGTCACCAGGATCGACCATACGAACAGCGGCATCTTATGCAGCGTCATGCCGGGCGCGCGCATGTTGAAGATGGTGGTGATGAAGTTGATGGCGCCGAGGATCGATGAGGCGCCGGCAAGATGGATCGATAGAATCACGAAATCCATGGCCGGGCCAGGATGACCCGAGGTCGATAGCGGCGCGTAGATGGTCCAACCGGTACCGGCGCCGAGCGAGCCCGGTTCGCCTTCGACGAACATCGACAGGATCAGCAGCGCGAAGGCCGACGGCAGCAGCCAGAACGAAATATTGTTCATGCGCGGGAACGCCATGTCCGGCGCGCCGATCATGAGCGGCACAAACCAGTTGCCAAAGCCGCCGATCATCGCCGGCATCACCATGAAGAAGATCATGATCAGGCCGTGGCCGGTGGCGAACACATTATATTCATGCGGACTGGGGAAGAACTGAAGGCCGGGATTTTGCAGCTCCATGCGGATGGCAATCGACATCATCCCGCCGATAACGCCGGCAAACATGGCAAACACCAGGTACATCGTGCCGATGTCCTTGTGGTTGGTGGAGTAAACGAAGCGCCGCCATCCTGTCGGATGCGCATGTTCCTCGTGGGCGTCGTGGGTGCCGTGTGCAGCTGCGTGACTAGCCATCGTTAATGTCCTTCGACCTTGCCGTTGTCGATCGCGCCCTCAGCAGCGGCCACCGCAGTCGGCCGCGCGCTGTCGTCAGTGGCGTATTTCTTCTTCGCCTGGTCGAGCCAAGCCGTGTATTCCTTCTCGCTTACGACGTGGACTGCGATCGGCATGTAGGCATGGTCGCGGCCGCAAAGCTGCGAGCACTGCCCGTAATACATGCCTTCGCGTTCGGCCTTGAACCATGTTTCGTTCAGGCGGCCGGGAATGGCATCGACCTTGATGCCGAATGAAGGCACCGAAAACGAGTGAATGACGTCGGCGCCAATGACCATGACGCGCACGACTTTATTGACCGGCACCACCATCTCATTGTCGACCGCCAGCAACCGCGGCTGGCCGGGTTTGCGATCCTTGTCCTGCAGCATGTAGGAATCGAACTCGAACTTGCTGTCGGGGTAGCTGTAGCTCCAGAACCATTGCTTGCCGGTCGCCTTCACGGTGATATCGGCCGGCGGGACTTTCAGTTCATAGAACAGCAGACGGAACGAAGGCACCGCGATCGTGACCAGGATCAGCACCGGGATCACGGTCCACAGCACTTCGATGGTGGTGTTGTGGGTGATGCGCGAGGGCACCGGGTTGGCCTTGGCGTTGAACTTGACCATCACGATGACCAGCAGCGCCAACACGAACAACGTGATCACCACGATCAGCCCGAACAGGAAATTGTGGAACCAGACGATGTCGTCCATTACCGGGGTGGCGCTTTGCTGGAAATCGAACTGCCACGGCTCGGGCTGGCCGGATGCCGCCAGCGCGGCGCCTGCAATTAGAAGGGTCACGCTCGTGACCAGGAAAGCGATCAACCGTTTGAGCACCAGCATTGTCGAATGCGCTCCCTCGACGAGAAACCGGCCTAAGCAAGCACCGCTTTTGGCCCCATTTTGCCGCCCACCGCAGGCAAGATGTTTCGTACGGCCCCGCTGAGCACGGTATTTGCCACGGGCGTGGCGGCTTGAGCGGCGCGGCGGGACGGGGGGAAGTCCCTGTTTCTCAAACCACAATTCCGGCCCTGCTGCAATGCACCTTGTCGGTGCCAGCATGCGACAAACGGCTTATCCTCAAGGAGTTCGGCGCCGTAATGCGGCCACAGCGCGGGCGTCTGGGTTCCGTAGTCACTTGCCCCTTGCTCGGCGGGAATTGTGAGGGCATGACCCAGCGGGAACAAATAAAGTGCCGGCTGGACAATGATTCGAGGCGGCTGTGGGCCGGTTGCCGGGCCTGCTAGTCTGGGGCCGAAAGCTCCCCTAAAGGATGCGCAATGGGCATTTTCGAGCAGATCAGGCATGCGCTTTCCGGCCGGGTTTGGCTGGCGCTGGTGGTGGCGCTGACGGCGTTGCCGGCCGGGCGGGCAATGGCCCAGGGCGCCGTCAAGTCTGTGCATAAAGACTGGCAGATCCGCTGCGATACGCCGCCTGGCGCCAAGACCGAGCAATGCGCACTGATCCAGAGCGTGACCGCGGAAGACCGCGCCAATGTCGGCCTCACCGTGATCGTGCTCAAAACCGCCGACCAGAAAAGCCGGCTGATGCGGGTGGTCGCACCGCTCGGCGTGCTGCTGCCGTCAGGCCTGGGCCTCAAGATCGATAATGCCGATGTCGGCCGTGCCGGTTTCGTGCGCTGCATGCCCAATGGCTGCATCGCCGAAGTGATCATGGACGACGCGCTGATCCAGAAGCTGCGCAACGGCAAGAGCGCGACCTTCATCATTTTCCAAACGCCCGAGGAAGGCATCGGCTTTCCCATGAGCCTCGCCGGCTTCGGCGAGGGTTACGACAAGCTGCCCTGAGCACGGCAGGTTTGGTTGCTGGCGGAGCGCCTTACGTGAAAATTGGATTTGTCGGCTTGGGCGCGATGGGGCAATTGATTGTCCCGCGTTTGATGGCCGCCGGCCATGTTGTCACCGGCTGGAACCGCTCGCGCGACAAGGCTTTAGCGCTGTTAGAAGCCGGAATGCTCTGGGCCGAACACCCCAAAGCGGTAGCCGAGCAATCCGAACTTGTTTTCTCAATCGTCACCGACGCCAAAGCCGTGAAGGAAGTGGCGCTCGGACCGACCGGAATCCTCGCCGGTATGCGCGAGGGCGGTATCTATATCGACATGAGCACGATCGAGCCGGACGAGAGCCGCGCCGTCGCCGCGCAGTTCGCGTCAGCCGGAGCGATCATGCTGGACGGCCCGCTCTCAGGCTCGCCGGTCACGGTCGTTGCCGGCAATGCCTCGATCATGATCGGCGGCGACGAGGCCGCCTTCGAGCGCGTCAAACCCGTCTTGCTGGCGATCGGCCCGAAGGTGACGCGGATCGGCGGCAAATGGCCTCGCCTGCCAGATGAAGATCGCGGTCAATCTTCTGCTGATGGTCGAGGTGATCGCCTTCGGCGAAGCGGTGGCGCTGGCTGAAAAAGGCGGGGTCGCCCGCGAAGTTGCGCTCGACGCCATTCTCAAAAGCGTCGCGGCCTCGCCGGTGCTGGGATATCGCGGGCCGTTTATTCTCGACGGCAAAATGCCGGAAGTGCCGCTCGCCGACGTGACGCTGCAACAAAAAGATATGATACTGGCGCTCAATCTCGGCCGCACACTTGGCAGCCCGGTGCCGCTTGCCGCCGCCGCCAATGAGATGATGAACGCCTGCCGCGGGCTCGGCATCGACGGCAATGATTTCGTGGTCGCGCATCAAGTCTACCGGCGGTTGGGAGGGCAAGAATAATGACGTCATCGGCTGAAAAATTCGGACGCGCGCTCGGCAAAGCCGTGAAAGGCGCGACATCCGTACTCAACGAGGACAAAACAGACCCCGTCATGTTCCGCACCAATTTAAGCGACGTGCCGAAGGTCGAGGGCCTCAAGCGTGACGACGGCTGGGTCGACATGCAGGTGCAATTCCTGATCGACAAGAAAACCGCCGACGCCGATCACGTTGTCGGCTGGACCGTTCTCAAGCCGGGCGCGCGGCACGAGAACCACCGCCATCACAATTGCGACGAGTTCTTCATCGTGCTCAAAGGCCGCGGCATGATCTACACCGACAAAGGCGATAAGCCATCGGCCGAAGGCGATGTGGTTTATTCGCCGCGCGGCTGCTGGCATGGCTTTAACAACACGTCGAGCGAAGACGTCGTGCTGGTGTGGGGCTGGATGGGCGCTGGATCGATCGAGGATTCCGGCTACGAAGTGCATCCGGAGGGTCACGGCGCATGATCCCGAAAAGTAGGCACCGGTTTTCGGATAAGATCATGCGCAAAGGTGAAAGTAATGAACGCCTGGGACCATCCGCTCATCCAAAAAGGCATGCCTTTACAGCTTGCCAAGCGCCGCGCGCGCATTGCCGCCGGCGAACGCCCGCTTGGGTGGAAAGTCGGGCTTGGCGCGCCGGCCAGCATGCAAAAGGTCGGCATCGCGGCGCCGCTACTCGGTTATCTGATGCAACGCGGGCTGCTGCTGTCCGGCTCGAGCGCGTCGCTCGCCGGCTGGGTCAAGCCGGTGGCGGAAGCAGAAATCTGCGTGCGCATGATGAGCGATCTGCGCGGCGGCGCGACGGCTGAAACGGCGCTCGCCGCGGTGAAAGAAATCTTGCCCGCCATCGAGCTTGCCGACATGGACCCGGTGGCGACGCCGGACAATCTCGACGTCGTGCTCGAAGGCGATATCTTTCAGCGCCACGTTATCTTGTGCGGCAACACGCGCTTTGGCGGCTCGACCGACGGCCTCACCTCGCGCGTCATTCGCAAGGGCACGCAATTCGCAAACACCAACGACCCGGAAGCGCTCACCGGCAAGCTCGGCGACATCGTCGCGCATGTCGCCAATACGTTGTCGGCCTTCGGCGAGAAATTATCCGCCGGTGACGTCATCATCACGGGCTCGATCACGCCGCCGATCATGCTGGAAACCGGCGACGACGCGCTCACCCATGCGCTCGACCCGATCGGCGAAGTGTCGGTGCAGTTAGCTTGGGATTAGGCCGGTGAAAATGGCCACAACAAAAACCGCATCCCCTTCCCGGCTGATCACCGCGAAGATCAAGGAACTGGGCGACTGGCGGGGCAAGATGCTCGCTCATGTCCGCGCGCTCATCAAGCAGGCCGATCCCGAAGTCGTCGAAGAAGTAAAATGGCGCGGCGTTCCGGTTTGGGAGCACGACGGCATTATTTGCACCGGCGAGACGTATAAGAGCGTCGTGAAGCTGACTTTCGCCAAAGGCGCTTCGCTCAAGGACCCTGCAAAACTGTTCAACTCCAGCCTCGAAGGCAATGTGCGGCGCGCGATCGATATCCACGAGGGCGAGAAAATAAATGAGAAAGCCTTCAAGGCGCTGATCCGCGCCGCTATCGCGCTGAACACGTCAAAGGCCCGATAGAATTGGTTACTTGCGATCAACCATAGCGGCCCATAGGCACAGCGCTGATACCGGCTTTCGTCTTATGGCTGGCCGCTTGTAGTTCGGGTTCCATCGCCCCATCTAAGTCATCTCACACAAACCGTCTTCATTGGCGGAGGTCATTGACCTCCAGGGAGTGCTTGAATGTCGCTGCTGTTTTCCAAGACCACACTCGGGCCGCTTGAGCTGCAAAATCACCTGGTGATGTGCCCGCTGACGCGCAGCCGCGCCACCGGCAATATCCCGAACGATCTGATGGCGGAGTATTACGGCCAGCGCGCTTCCGCCGGCCTGCTCATCACCGAAGGTACATCGCCTTCGCCCAACGGTCTTGGCTACGCGCGCATCCCCGGCATGTTCTCCGACGCCCAAGTGGCCGGCTGGAAAAAAGCGACCGACGCCGTGCACAAGAAAGGCGCCAAGATTTTCGTACAGCTGATGCACACCGGCCGCATCGGCCATCAACTGAATTTGCCCGCGGGCGCCAAGATCGTCGCGCCGTCGGCGGTCGCCGCCGCCGGCCAGATGTTCACCGACGCCGAAGGCATGAAGCCGCATCCGACGCCTGAGGCCATGAGCGAAGCCGACATCAAGGGGACGATCGCCGAATACGCCAAGGCGGCGAAGAACGCGGTCGCCGCCGGCTTCGACGGCATCGAACTGCACGGCGCCAACGGCTATCTGATCGAGCAGTTCATCCGACCGACGTCGAACGTCCGCACCGACTCCTACGGCGGCTCTATCGAAAACCGCGCCCGCTTCGTGCTTGAAGTCGTCAATGCCTGCACCGCCGCCATCGGCAAAGACAAAGTCGGCATCCGGCTGTCGCCGTTCGGCACGTTCAACGACATGCCGCTCTATCCGGAGATGGAAGCCGATTACACTTATCTCGCGGGCAAGCTCAACGACACCGGCATGATGTACATCCACCTCGTCGACCACTCGGCCAACGGCGCGCCGAAAATCCCCGAGACGGTGCGGCCGATGTTCCGCAAGACCTTCAAGCGCACGCTGATCCTGTCGGGCGGCTATGACCTGAAGCGGGCCGAGGCCGATCTCGAAGCCGGCAAAGGCGACCTGATTGCCGTCGGCAAAGCGATTTTGGCCAACCCGGACCTGGTCGAGCGCTGGAAGAAAGGCGCCGCCTTGAACGCGCCGGACATGACGACGTTCTATACGCCGGGCGCGAAGGGCTATACGGATTATCCGGCACTCGCCGGCTGATCCCCTTCCGGCGCCAGACCGCCTGAAGATCTGCCGCCGGAAGATTAGCCTTTGATCCCCTGGGTCCACCTCGATAGCGCGAAAATACCCGGCGGCCGCAGTGAACTGCGGCTGCTGCGGCGCGGGCCTGAGTTCTCGATCAAGCTCGACAACAACGAACTGATGAACAGCCGGCTCAGCGCCACCGAACAGGGCCTGGCCACCATCGCGCTCGACAAAATCCGAACCAAGACCGCGCCGAAAATCCTGATCGGCGGATTGGGCATGGGCTTTACGCTACGCGCCGCCCTCATTGTGCTGGGGCCGAAGGCGAAGATTACGGTCGCCGAACTGGTGCCCGCGGTCGTCGCCTGGGCGCGCGGCCCGATGGCGCCGGTGTTCGGCGACAGCCTGAGCGACAAGCGCCTGCGCATCCACGAAGGCGATGTCGGCGAACTGATCCGGGCGGGTAAAGCGGCTTACGACGCGATTTTGCTCGATGTCGACAATGGGCCCGAGGGCATGACCCGCGTCGCCAATGACGCGCTGTACGATCTCAAAGGATTGCGCGCGGCCTATGCGGCGCTGCGCCCGAGCGGCGTGCTGGCGGTGTGGTCGTCGGCGCCGGACAAGAAATTCACGGCGCGGCTGCGCAAGGCCGGCTTTGACGTGAAGGAAATTCCGCTGCGCGCCAAGGGCCCACAAGGCGGCGCGCAGCATTTGATCTGGACGGCGACGCGGCAGTAAACGCGCTCACGCCACGCGGATGACCGAGACGCCGCCATCAGGCACGGGCTGGTCGGCGCGCTTGATGCGGTTGCGGCCCGCCGCCTTGGCGCGGTAAAGCGCCTCGTCGGCGTCGGCGAGCAGTTCGCTCAAAGTCGCCTCACCGCTGGCGCTTACCGATACGCCGCCGCTCACCGTCGGATTGATATGACCGTCGCCGACCATGCGGCAGACTTCCGCAAAGCCGTTTCGGATCCGATCCGCACGAATGCAAGCTGGTTCGATACTCGACCACGGCAGGACTACGGCGAATTCCTCGCCGCCAAGACGGCCGAACACGTCGCCTGGCCGCAGTGCCGCCGTGGTCATCTCGCAAAACTTTTTGATCACGGTGTCGCCGACGGCATGACCGTAGGTATCGTTGACGGTCTTAAAGCGGTCGAGATCGAACATGATCACCGAGACCGGTTCCTCCCTGACGCATCGCCAAATCGCTCCGCGCGTCCTATCTACGTTGGTAAGCGCGCCACAGGAGCTTTACCCATGAACCCAGCCATTTCCTCACTTCTCGACCGCGCCGGTCTCGACCGTGGCGCGGCGAACAAATCGCTGGCGCGCGCCCTGGAAGGCGCCGACGACGGCGAATTGTTCCTCGAATACAAGCAGTCCGAAGGTCTCGTGTTCGACAATGGGCGCCTGAAACAGGCGACCTACGACACTACGCAGGGCTTTGGCCTGCGCGCGGTCAAAGACGAGGCGGTCGGCTATGCCCATGCTTCCGACTTGTCGGAAGGCGCCTTGGCGCGTGCCGCCGAGGCTGTGCGCGCGGTGAAAAGCGGCCATAGCGGCAAATATGCCGCGGCGCCCGGCCGCACCAACCGCAAGCTTTACGGCGACGACAATCCGCTCGGCGCCCAGGCCTTCGAATCGAAAGTAAAACTGCTCGAGACCATGGACGCCTATGCGCGCGCCAAGGACCCGCGCGTGCGGCAAGTCACCGCCAGCATCGCCGCCACCTGGCAGGTCGTGGAAATCCTGCGCGCCGACGGCGAGACCTATCGCGACATCCGTCCGCTGGTGCGGCTCAGCGTCAATGTCGTCACCGGCGATGGCGACCGGCAGGAAAGCGGCAGTTACGGCGTCGGCGGGCGCGAAGGCTATGCGCGCTTTATCGAGACCCATGCCTGGCAGAGCGCGGTCGACGAAGCCGTGCGCCAATCGCTGGTCAATCTCGATGCCGTGGCGGCGCCGGCCGGCGAAATGGATGTCGTGCTAGGCAATGGCTGGCCTGGCGTGATGCTGCATGAAGCCGTCGGCCACGGCCTCGAAGGCGATTTCAACCGCAAAAAAACTTCCGCTTTTGCGGGTTTGATGGGCCAGCAGGTCGCCGCCAAGGGCGTCACCGTGATCGACGACGGCACGATGAATGCGCGCCGCGGCTCGCTGTCGATCGACGACGAAGGCACGCCGACCAGCCGCACGGTATTGATCGAGGACGGTATCCTCGTTGGCTATATGCAGGACCGCCAGAACGCGCGGCTCATGAATATGAAGCCGACCGGCAACGGACGGCGCGAATCTCACGCCCATGTACCGATGCCGCGCATGACCAATACCGCGATGCTGGCTGGCAACCACGACCCGAAGGAAATCATCGCCTCGGTGAAGAACGGGCTCTACGCCGTGAGTTTCGGCGGCGGTCAGGTCGACATCACGTCGGGCAAATATGTGTTTCAGTGCACCGAGGCCTACAAGATCGAAAACGGCAAAGTGGGCGCGCCGGTGAAAGGCGCCATGTTGATCGGCAACGGCCCGACCGACCTGCACCGCATCACCATGATTGGCAACGACTTCGCGCTCGATCCCGGCATCGGCACCTGCGGCAAGAACGGCCAGGGCGTTCCTGTCGGTGTTGGGCAACCCACATTGCGCATGGACCGCATCACCGTCGGCGGCACGGGCTGAAGCCGTCAACGGAGAGAAATGCCATGCCGAAAACGTCTGCCTTGCGCGGCTGGATTAAGTCCGTTTTCGACATCGCCGTTATTCTGCTGCTCGTCACCGCCGCTAAGACCGCGATCGCCGAACCGTTTTACATTCCGTCCGGCTCGATGGAGCCGACGCTGCTGATCGGCGACGAATTGCTGGCGACCAAATACACTTATGGCTACAGCACCGCTTCGCTGCCGGCCTTTTTGGACTTGCCGAGACAGCGGCGCGCATCATGCCTTCGCTGCCCAAACGCGGCGACGTAGTGGTGTTCCGCTGGCCCGGCGACCGCTCGCAGACCTGGGTCAAGCGCGTGATCGGCCTGCCCGGCGACCGCATCGCGCTGCACGACGGCCGGGTCTCGATCGACGGCGAGCCGGTCGGCCTGCGCCCCGACGGCACTGCCGCCGCGGAAGACGAAGATGGATCGACGCGCAAGGCCGCGCGTTTCATCGAGACGCTGCCGGGAAATCGCAGCCACGCCATTTTAAAACTCGGCGCCAACCAGCCCTACGACAACATGCCGGAGACCGTCGTGCCGCCCGGCCATTTGTTCGTCATGGGCGACAACCGCGACAATTCCGCCGACAGCCGCGTGCCATTGCGCGATGGCGGCGTCGGCCTGCTGCCGTTGGGAAATCTGGTCGGACGCGTGGCGGGCATCGTCGGCTCATGGGACCTGGCCATGAGGAACGAGCCGGTCTGGAATTGGCCGTCCGGCTTGCGGCTGTCACGGTTTTTCAGCGCGGTTCAGTGAGCGCTACCGCACCACGCCGGAAATGCAGCACGGCCGCACGCGCGGGCGCGTGACCTTGTCCTTGAGATAGCAGCGCGCGCTTGGCGCGATATAGCCGGGCCGCACATAGGACCAGGCCCGGCATTTGTTCTCGGCGTCGCAAGCAGCCTTGCAGGCAGCACCGTTCGGATCGGCCGGAGTGTCGAAACTGCGATAGTCGCCGCCAAAACGGTCAATTGAGTATTCCACCGGGCCGATGCGCGGCTCGATCACGCCGGCGCCGCGCACGCCCGATACGCAGCATTTGTCTTCGACCGGCGGCGGCACTTTGCTTTTCAGCCAGCAGACCGCAATCGCATTTTCCGTGCGCGGATAGGAAAAGCTCCAGGCCCGGCAACGCGCCTCGTGTTCGCAGCGGCCCGCGCAGATCGCCGGATCGCCACTTTTGATCTGGAAATTGGTGTAATCGCCGCCGCGCCGGTCGAATCCGGTTTGCGCCAGTGCGTGGCCGTTGAATGCGAGCGCGCAGATGAGAGCGATGAGAAACCGCATGCGCCGCCATGTTAGCGCAGGCGGCCGCGACAGTCTTTGCGCAATTTCTCGTGAAAAATTTGCGCCCGCCGGAGGGGCCGGCGGGCGCCTTGATCCGGATGCGAGAGGGGAGGTTCGCAAGGCTCGGACCGGGCGGCCGATGAGAGGGGTCGGCCGTTTGGTTAGCGCATGATCCCGAAAAGTGGGAACCGGTTTTCGGACAAGATCATGCGCAATTCTAAAGTCTTAGACTGTCTGGCGCGCCGGCCGGTTCATGGCCGGGCGGTGGAAGCCATTCTCCACAGGTAACGTGCGCAACTTGCGAACTGTCGGACGGTTCAGGCGCCGTTCGATCGCGCGTTCAGCCAACAGCGCCGTCGGGTCCTGCCAGAACGGCTCGGAAAAGGCGTCGGCCACGTCTGAGCGGGTAAGCCCAATATCGGCCAGCATGCGGCGGTCGAGGCCGGCCAAACCGCCGGCTTCGCGGCGATGCCGGCGCGCGCGCAGGAATTCCTTGAGCCAATGCGTGACCAAAACCAGCAAGCTGGCAGAGGCGCGTAGCAAGGTGCCGCCTGCGATAGGCAAAACGGGGTAATTTGCAGTCATGTCAGTCTCCATCAATTCCTTGGTTTGAGCCCGTAAAAGGCCCTCAAACCGGCGGTCGAACCACCCGAAATCCCCACCCGATTCCTCTGGTTCGGAACATATGCGCCAGGGGGATTGATAAGTGAAACGAATGTTTCTAATCTGACCTATCGAAATTGATGATATGAGCCCGGCGCCAAAAACCGCCGGTTTGCCAAGCTTTTAGCGAAGGAAAAGCAAATGACAGTCCTGCTCGACGTCGACCAATTGCGCGCCTTCATCGCCATTGCCGAGACCGGCAGTTTCACCCGGGCGGCCGAGGTGGTGAACAAGACTCAGTCGGCGGTGTCGATGCAGATGAAGCGGCTGGAGGAGCGGCTCGACCGGCCTATTTTTTCGCGCGACGGACGCGCCTCCAAGCTCACCGAAGACGGCCAGCGCCTGCTCGATTACGCGCGCCGCATCGTCAAGCTCAATATCGAGACCATCGCCGCCTTCTCCGACGCCGAATTGTCCGGCCGCGTGCGGCTCGGCGTGCCCGACGATTATGCCGACCGCTATCTGCCCGAGATCATGGCGCGGTTCTCGCGCGCCTATCCGGGCGTGGAGTTGAGCGTGATCTGCGAACCATCGGTCGATCTCCTGGAGCGCATCGACGCCAACGAAATCGATCTCGCCATCATCACCAATTGCGAGACCAAACGCGCGGCGGAAACGTTCCGGCGCGAGCGGCTGCTATGGGTGACCTCGAACCGGCATTCGACGCATAGCGAGCAGCCGCTGCCGCTGGCGCTCGGGCGGCCGTCATGCAGTTGGCGGCGCGTCGCCGTGGAGCGAATGGAGACGACCGGCCGGCCGTATCGCGTGATCTATTCTAGCTCGAGCGCGGGCGCGGTCGCGGCGGCTGTGCTTGCGGGACTGGCCATATCGGTGCTGCCGGAATCGGGACTTCGCCCCGGCATGCGCGTGCTCACCGCCGCGGAAGGATTTCCCGAACTGCCGAGCTGCCGCATCGGGCTGGTGCGCAATGCGCATGAAAGCTCGGCGTTGGCCGACGCGCTGGCCGAGCACATCGTGTCGTCCTTGGATAATCTGTCGGAAGCGCAAGCCGCGGAGTGATTACTTGTCCCGGACGCGGTGCAGCGCGTTAGCGGTGCACCGCAGATCCGGGATCGTTACAAATTCGGAATTTGCTGAGGTCCCGGGTCTACAGTGCACCGTTTCGCTGCGCTTCATGTTGCGCTGCGCCTGGGACACGAGAAATTAATACACATATTCCTCGAAAATCGGTTCGACCGACTGGTTCCAGTCGTTGAAATATTTTTCCAGCAATTCTTCCGCCGGCGTGATGCCGCGCGCGATCGATTTCTTCGAGCGGGCGCAAATAGCGTGTCTCGTCGCGGCCGTTGCGGTCGAGGTGCTTGCGCCGCGCCAGGCCGCGCGCGGCGAGCCGCAGCGTTTCCTGCGCCAGCGTGAACACATTGCGGTTGCCGATTTCGGCGCGGAAGCCGCGCACCGGCACGTCATCGCGCAGCTTTTGACGCTCGGCCGCGCTCCAGCCCTTGACCATGTCCCAGCATGAATTGAGCGCGTCGTCGTCATATAAAAGGCCGACCCAATAGGCGGTGAGCGACGGCAGCCGCCGCCAGGGACCGCCATCGGCGCCGCGCATTTCGAGATAACGCTTGAGCCGCACTTCGGGGAAAATCGTGCTCAGGTGATTGGCCCAATCGGAGATGGTCGGCCGCTCGCCCGGCAGCGCGTCGAGCTTGCCTTCGAAGAAATCCTTGAACGACTTGCCGGCGACGTCGATATATTTATCGCCGCGCTTGATGAAATACATCGGCACGCCGAGCGCGTAATCGGTGTAACGCTCGAAGCCCATGCCGGGCTCGAAAGCCCAAGGCAACATGCCCGAGCGCGCGGTGTCGGTGTCGCGCCAGATCTCGGAACGAAACGACAGAAAGCCGTTCGGCTTGCCCTCGGTAAATGGCGAGTTGGCAAACAGCGCCGTCGCCACCGGCTGCAGCGCCAGCGACACCCGCAGCTTCTTGACCATGTCGGCTTCCGACGAAAAGTCGAGATTAGATTGCACCGTGCAGGTGCGGTACATCATGTCGAGGCCGAACCGGCCTACCTTCGGCATGTAATTCGTCATGATGCGGTAGCGGCCCTTCGGCATCGTCGGAATGTCGGCGCGGCTCCAATTGGGAGTCATACCCATGCCGAGAAATCCGATGCCCAGAGGCTTGGCCACTTCGCGCACTTGCGCCAAATGCGCCATCAGTTCGGACGCGGTCTGATGCACGGTTTCGACCGGCGCGCCGGAGAGTTCGAACTGGCCGCCGGGCTCGAGCGAAATCGCGCCGCCGCCCGTGACGTCGAACAAGCCGATGATGTTGTCGCCCTCCATGATCGGGTCCCAGCCGAGCAGGTCGTGCATGCCTTCAAGTAGCGAACGGATGGAGTGCGGCCCGTCATAAGGCACCGGCCGGTGGCCATCGATCGTGAAGGCGAATTTCTCATGCTCAGTCCCCGCGCGAAATTGTTCCCGCGGCTTGCAACCGGCTTCGAACCAGGCGACGAGTTCGTCGCGTGTTTCGACCGGCGTCATATCGATCTGGTCACGAGCCATTCAGGTTGTCCGGCAGCTTTCTTCTGGCGCAAAAAGGCCGCGACCTTAAACATGGGGCGAATGAAAGGGCAATGCGCGCCGGCCAGCTTTAAGCGCGCAGATGCCCAATAAAATATTTCATAGGGACAAACGAAATCGCCCGTGTTCTTGGCCCCGGGTAGGCCGTTATCCCTTCCGCCTGCGCCCTACGGGCTTCGGCGGACAAGTCCTTGCCCCTCGCATAAAGCGAGGGGATGGAGCACCGAGTGGCGCACCAGTCTTGCAGTAGCCGCATTCCCTTTTGAGGAATGCGGGCGCCTCTCGGCGCTCCATCGCGGCGTCTGACGGCGTCTGACGGCGTCCGGTCCGCGCTTTCGGCCAGGACTCCCCCAGGGACGAATCCCCTTTGGGCCCACGCCGTCAGCGAGCTCCTCGCAGGGCAACCTAGTTTGCCCGGGCGGGGTCCGGCGCCGCCCGGAGGCGTGACCTGCGTTTGGTCATGCCCGCGGGCGCCGCGCCCTGTTCCACCATCCTGACGCCTCATGACAGCGCCCTCGATGAACAGGACGAAGGACTATAAGCATAGGTTTTAAGTGGCGATTATCCCCTTCTTTACGGATTGATTTGTAGGGTTTTTATCCTATTTTTGGTCGCGCCAGCGGCGTTCGCTAGTGTGCGGCCCTACCCTAGCAACGGCATGGGCTTTGGCCCGACGTACACCCAAGCTATGGGGGCCCCTAAGGGGGCGTTGTCGTCAGTGTACATGTACGGCTTTAGGGGCCAGCCGTTAACAAAGCGAATTTCCGCCGCGATGAACGCGGCGTGCACTCGCCCATTCACGTCTTTCATCTCTTCAAGCCAATTGTCTTGCGATTCTGGTAACAAAATTCCGGTCATTATGCCGTGGATATACGATTCAAATCTGTACCCGACTGCCCAGCCCGCTGCCGCGAACGGACCCGAAATAAGTTGCGCAAAGTGTAACGATTCCTGGTCGTTCATAAGCACGCAAAATCTAACGGAAGCACCGTCGCCACTGGCCCTCAGCGATAACGCCAATGTTTCGTGCTGTTTTTGGTCCAATCTGCGCCAAGACGTGGCGGCTTTTAATTTTTCAGTCTCAAGAATGGCAGTAGCGGCTCGCATCATTGGCCTCGGCAATTTTTAAATCCTTTTCTTTAGCGGCTCCGGAGACCCCAACATTTTCCACCCAAACCCCTGCTGCAATAAGCAGTGTAAATCCCGTGGTAAGCCGACTGGTTAGCCAAAATCGAAATAGAAATCTGGTGAGATTGCAACAATAATTACGGTGGCCTCTCCTAGCAGCCCAATAATTATTAACCAGAGTCCTACGCGTTCTAGCGTTTCGGGAGATGCAAGCAACAATAGCCATCGTCTCATAACGACACTCAGGTTGGTACAGCTAAGCGTATTAGTCTGCGGCGTCTTTTTGCTTCGGAACAGGCTTAAACGCAGATGAACCTTTACAGAAAGCAAATTCCAACTGTACCGCTCGTTTTCTGGGACCGCCCTCCGGTGTCTGAGGCGGTCGCCAGTTCTTGCGCCTCAGCATCCTGCTATTGCCACTCCGAAGATATTGGCATTGTCCCGATTGTTATATTTGAATTGGCATTCCGCGATGTACAGCGGCAGGTACTTTTCGCTGACCTTGTGATACGAGCCGACAATCGATCGTTTGAAGATCGACCAGAAGCCTTCAATGGTTTGAGTGTGGACCGCGCCAACAACATATTGCTTGGCACTGTGTTTCACGAATTGATGCGGGTATTCGCCAAGTCCCTTGTAGGCAACCTGTTCATCGCTCGCCAGCAAGCTAACCTTGGTCGAAACGGTTTCCCGAACGAAACGCTGCATATCGACAGCCGACAGGGTGCCAAGTACGCGGGTAACGACGCTGCCCTTGCGCTCGACCGCGCCGATGATCGCCGTCTTAAGGTGCGAGCCATGCTTGTGGTCATGCCCGCGTTTGGATTTGTGTTTGTTGTAGCCTTTGCCGCCGATAAAAGTTTCGTCCACCTCGACAATACCCATCAGCTTGCGAAATTCTTTATCCTGCAACGCCGTGCGGATGCGGTGGCAAACGTACCACGCCGTCTTGTAGCTTCCGAAGCCCATGTAGCCGCTGAATTTGCATGGCGCTGATGCCCTTCTTTGCGCCAAGCATCAGGTGAATGACCTTGAACCAGTCTTTCAGGTCGATCTTGGTGTTCTCAAAGATGGTGCCGACAAGGTGCGAGAAACGATAAGCGCCTCCCTCACGGCAATCGGAGCATTCCCACTTAAATTTCATGGTTTGGAGCGGATAGACGTTTGTAGAGCCGCAGCGCGGGCAATGAACGCCCTTCGGCCAGCGGTTCGCCACAAGGTAGTTGTCGCAAGCTTCCTCATTCGGGAAAAGCTTGTCAAATTGGGGTGCCGTCAACTGATTGGTTTTCTTAGTCATTTTCGCCTCTCCGATTGTGAGGCAAGAAATAGCATGTTAAAACCAATCCGTCAAGTAGGGGATAATCGCCTTTTAAGTCAGGTCAAGCGGGATTTTCTTCCGTCCACACCCGGTTCATATTTTGTTCTTTGGCGATCGGGCCGGATGCTTTAATGGTTCGGCCATGCCCGAATTCACTCCCCACCAGGACGACGCCCTCAAAGCCGTAGCGGCCTGGATCAAGGCCAAGCCCGGCTCGAACGGCACGCCACAAGTATTCCGCCTGTTCGGCTTTGCCGGCACCGGCAAGACCACGCTCGCCACCCATATCGCCGATGACATCGACGGCGAGGTGAAGTTCGCGGCCTTCACCGGCAAAGCCGCTTCGGTGATGCGCGGCAAAGGCTGCCGCGGCGCCCAGACCATTCACAGCCTGATCTACCGCGCGCGCGAGAGCGGCGAGGAAGTGCCGAGTTTCGACCTGTGGGACGAGGCCCCCGCCTCCAAGGCCGAGCTCATCATCATCGACGAATGTTCGATGGTGGATGCCGAACTCGGCCGAGACCTCTTGTCGTTCGGGGTGCCTCTATTGGTGCTGGGCGATCCGGCGCAATTGCCGCCAATCCAGGGCGGCGGATTTTTCACCGAAGCCGAGCCCGACGTGATGCTCACCGAAGTGCACAGGCAAGCGCAGGACAATCCGATCATCCGGCTGTCGATGGACATTCGCGCCGGCGATTATCTCGAGCCCGGCCGCTATGGCGAGAGCGAAGTGGTGGCCAAGGCCGATCTCGATCCCGAGCGCGTGCTCAAGGCCGACCAGGTTCTGGTCGGCCGCAACGCCACGCGGCGCGCTTACAACATCCGCATGCGCCAGCGGCGCGGCTTCGAGGACGTGATGCCGTCGGCCGGCGACAAGCTGGTATGCCTGCGCAACAACCGCAAGAAGGGCCTGTTCAATGGCGGGCTGTGGTCAGTGAAGGAGCGCGGCGGGCGCAAGAGCGGCATCATGACCATGCGGCTATTGCCGGACGACGAGACCGGCATGCGCGGCGTCAAAGTATCAGTGCGGCCGGAATGTTTCACCGGCGGCATCGAGCAGATCGACTGGCAGCGCAGGAAACCCTACGACGAATTCGATTACGGCTATGTACTCACCGTGCACAAGGCGCAAGGCTCGCAATGGGACGACGTCGTGCTGTTCGACGAGTCTTTTGCGTTCCCAGAATCGCGCGAGCGCTGGCTCTATACCGGCATCACGCGGGCTGCGAAGCGGTTGACGGTGGTGATGTAGGCTACAACCACCCTTCCCGCTCGAAATGTTCGCGCAGGATGTTGACGTTGCGGCGGTTGGCGCGGAAGCCGACGTCGAACAGGTCACCGATGAACGGCACAGCGCCGACAACGCCCTCGATCGCGACATTGGCGACCATGCGGGCGAAGACCTGGCGCGGCACGTCGAGGCGGTGGGCTTCATAGAGCAGATAGCATGACAGCGCCGAAGCGGCGGCATCGCCGATGCCCGGCACCAGCCGCATGATCAACTCGACGCCGAAACGAATATTCGTGCCCGGCAAAATGAAGGCGGTGTCGAACAGGTGCGCCAGCATGTCGAGCCGTTCGAGCGCGGCGCGTTTGGAATAATCGGCCTGCGCGCGATGGCCGCGCTCGCCCGGCGGGGTGATGTCGATCGTTGCCATTAAAGACAGATAGTAAGCGCCGGCGCGGGCGCAAGATTGATGTCAAATGACGTAGCTGCAGAGTGCCCTCCGCTCATTCCAGCGCAAGCGGGAATCCAGAGCTGCAAGCGTTGAATGTGACGCCCTGGGTCCCCGCTTTGGCGGGGACAAGCGGAAGAAGCTGTTACGCCGCCTCTTTCTTCTTCTGCGGCGCGAAGCGGCCGTAGAAGGTCTCGTTGTGATCGGCGAGATCGATCAGCAATTTCGACGGCGCAAAGCGCGCGCCATATTTGGCTTCGAGCTTGCGGCACAGCGCGACGAATTTCTTGGTGCCCATCATGTCGATGTAGGACAGCGTGCCGCCGGTAAACGGCGCGAAACCGAAACCGAGGATCGAGCCGACATCGGCCTCGCGCACGTCGGTGAGCACCTGCTCCTCGAAGCAGCGCGCGGTTTCCAGCGCCTGCATGGCGAGCAAGCGGTCTTTCATTTCCTGCACGTCGATCGTGTCGGGGTCAAGCTTCACCGGCTGGAGATCGGCGAGGCCCGGCCATAATTTTTTTGGCCCGCTGGCCGGATAATCGTAGAAGCCCTTGCCGTTCTTGCGGCCGAAGCGGCCGCGCTTTTCGACCATGTCCTCCAGCAAGATCTTCTGGCGCGGATCGATCGCCTCGGCGCCGAGATCGGCCTCGGTGGCCTTGAGGATTTTCCAGGCCAGATCGACCGCGACTTCGTCGTTGAGCGAGAGCGGGCCGACCGGCATGCCGGCCATGCGGCCGACATTTTCGATCATCGCCGCCGGCACGCCTTCCGCCAGCATCAAGTGACCTTCGCGGATATAGGTGCCGACCACGCGCGAGGTGTAGAAACCGCGCGAGTCATTCACCACAATCGGCGTCTTGCGGATGGCGCGCACATAATCGAGCGCGACAGCGAGCGCGCCATCGCCGGTCTTCTTGCCGAGAATAAGCTCGACCAGCATCATGCGGTCGACCGGCGAGAAAAAGTGAATGCCGATGAAGCGTGCCGAATCCTTGAATTCGGCCGCGAGCGAAGAGATCGGCAGCGTCGAGGTGTTGGACGCAAAGATCGCCTTGTCGGAAATCACGGCCTGCACCTTGGCGATGACGTCGGACTTGATCTTGCGGTCCTCGAACACGGCTTCGATGATGAGGTCGCAATCTTTCAGCAACGCGTAGTCGGCGCCGGGCGTGATGAAGCCGAGCAATTCGTCGCGCGCGGCGCTCTTCATGCGGCCCTTGGCGACGCGGTCGCTGAGCGCCTTGTGCAAGGCGGCTTTGCCCTTGTCGGCGGTTTCCTGATCGCGGTCGATCAGCACAACTTGCAGGCCGGCGGCGGCGCTCACTTGGGCGATGCCGGCGCCCATGAAGCCGGCGCCGATGACGCCGATTTTCTTGATCTTGGATGGCGGCTCGCCGGCCGGCCGCCGCGCGCCTTTGTTCAAATCCTGCATCGAGACAAACAGCGAGCGGATCATCGCGCCGGCTTGCGGCGAGCGCAGGATCTTGGCGAACCAGCGCGATTCGACGCGCAGCGCCGTGTCCATGTCGAGTTGCAGGCCCTCGTAGACGACCTGCAAGATCGCGCGCGCCGCCGGGTAATTGTCATAAGTCTCGCGGCGATAGATCGCGTTCGCCGCTGGAAAGGTCATCATGCCGGCCTTGGAATAGACCAAGCCGCCCGGATATTTGAAACCTTTGACGTCCCACGGCGCGACCGCTTTGCCGCCGGCCTTGATCCAGTCCTTGGCGGTTTTCACCAGATCGGCCGCCGGCACCACGGCATCGATCAGTTTGGCGGCCTTGGCGCGGTCGAGCGACAACTGGTCGCCCTTGAGCAGAAATTGCAACGCGTCGGCCGGCTGCATCATGCGGGCGATGCGCTGCGTGCCGCCGGCGCCGGGGAAAAGCCCGATCTTGATTTCGGGCAGACCGAGGCGGGTTTTCGGATTTTCCGAAGCGATGCGCTGGTGGCAGGCAAGCGCGAGTTCAAAGCCGCCGCCCATCGCCGTGCCGTTGAGCGCGCAGACCCACGGCTTGCCGCTGGTCTCAAGCCGCCGATAGAGCTGGGAAAGCTTGCGGCTTTCCGCGAACACGAAACTGGCGGCTGCTTCTTCGCCCTCATTCTTGACCAGCCCGGCATACATTGCGCCCATGCGCTCCAGCATGGTGAGGTCGGCGCCGCCGCAAAAGGCATCTTTGCCGGAAGTGATAACCGCACCCTTGATGGCGGCGTCGGTCGCCACCTTCTCGACGATGCCGGCGAGCTCCGCGATCACCTCCATGGTGATGACGTTCATCGAGCGGTCGGCCATGTCCCAGGTGACGAGCGCGATGCCGTCGCCATCGACGTCGAATTTGAAATTCGCCATGAGTTTAAAAACTCCCAATTCTTCGGTTTCTAAGCGGGATACGGCTCGCCGTTCCTGTGCAGATAGCGGCGGCCTTTTTCGTCGCGCACCAGCACCAGATCGACGTCCGGATAATGTACGTGTTCGTTTTGCGAGCGGGTGCCGACTTCGAAATAGACCGCGTCGGCTTTACCGCGGTTGATCAGGCGATGCGCGTTGCCGCTGCCGGCCTTGAAGCCGGCGGCATCGCCCGCTTTGAGCACCACTTCGCCGCCGTTTTCCGCCAGCACCAGTTCGCCTTCCAGCATGTAGATGAATTCGTCTTCCTGCTCGTGCCAATGGCGTAGCGCCGAGGCCTGCCCCGCCTCGATGCGCGTGATGTTGACGCCGAACTGGGTGAGACCCACGGCATCGCCCAGCGCCTGCTTGTGACGGCCCAGACATTCGGCCTGGAATTGCGCCGGATAAAATGTCCCGCTTTTCACCGGCACTTTGGCGATATCGACTTTCGGCATTCGTCGTCCTCAGGCTTATCAATTCCCCTCCCCCCGCGAGCAAAGCGAGTGGTGGGGAGGGGTTAGGGGTGGGGGGGATTTTCGCCAACCCAATCCTTCAATGCTTCGTAGATCGCAAGCATGACGGCATCTGTCTCTTTCAACACTTCGTGGTTCCAAAACCGCAGAACGCGATACCGCCGCGACGCCAGGAACCTCGTGCGCGCTTCATCTGAAACGATTCGATCCTGTTCGGTAGGCCCGCCACCATCGACTTCAATGACCAGCCTGCATTCATGGCACGCAAAATCCGCGAAATAGGGACCGATGGTCGCTTGGCGCCGAAAATGCGTGCCTTCAATCGGCCGCCGCCGCAAATGCCACCACAACTTCTTCTCGGCATCAGTCATCGCGCGGCGTAGTGCCCGGGCGCGCGGCACGCGCTTGTCCTTCTCGCGTGACCGCTGCCCGCTAGGCACGAAGCCCCCCACCCCTAACCCCTCCCCGCCGCTTCGCGGGGGGAGGGGAACGGACGCGCCGTTCATTCGATTACACCCTCTCGATAATCGTCGCGGTGCCCATGCCGATGCCGATGCATAGCGTGACCAGCGCGGTGGACTTGCCGGTACGCTCCAGTTCGTCAAGCACGGTGCCGAGGATCATGGCGCCGGTGGCCCCGAGCGGATGGCCCATGGCGATGGCGCCGCCGCAGACGTTGATCTTGTCATGCGGAATTTCGAACGCCTGCATGTAGCGCAGCACCACCGAGGCGAAGGCTTCGTTGAGTTCGAACAAATCGATGTCGCCGATCGACATGCCGGCCTTCTTGAGCACCTTTTCGGTGACCGGCACCGGACCGGTCAGCATGATCGCGGGCTCCGAGCCGATATTGGCGAACTGGCGGATGCGCGCGCGCGGTTTAAGGCCATTGCGCTTGCCCGCTTCCTTGCTGCCGATCAGAACAGCGGCGGCGCCGTCGACGATGCCGGACGAATTGCCCGGCGTATGAACGTGATTGACGCCTTCGACCTCCGGGTAGCGTTGCACCGCGACCGCGTCGAACCCAGCCATCTCGCCCATTTGCACGAAAGACGGCTGCAATTGGCCGAGCGTCTGCATCGTCGTAGCCGGGCGCATGTGCTCGTCTTTGGCCAAGATGGTGATCCCGTTGACGTCCTTGACCGGCATGATCGAATTCTTAAAGCGGCCCTCGTCCCAGGATTTGCCGGCCCGCTTCTGGCTTTCGACCGCGTAAGCATCGACGTCATCGCGCGAGAAACCGTATTTGGTAGCGATCAGATCGGCCGAGATGCCTTGCGGCACAAAATAAGTGGCGACCGCGATCGAAGGATCGACCGGCCACGCGCCGCCGGCGGCGCCGATGCCGACACGGCTCATGGATTCCGCGCCGCCGCCGATGGTCAATTCATGTTGGCCGGACATGACCTCAGCGGCGGCGAAATTTACCGCGTCGAGGCCGGAGGCGCAAAACCGGTTGATCTGGATGCCGGGAACATGATCGCCCAGTCCGGCGACCAGCGCCGCAGCGCGCGCGATATCGCCGCCCGCCTCGCCGACCGGGTCGACGCAGCCCAGCACGACATCGTCGAGATCCCGGGTGTCGAGGTTGTTGCGGTCCCTGACCGCGGCCAGCGTCTGAGCGGCAAGATTGAGCGCGGTCACCTCATGCAGCGCACCGTCGGGCTTGCCGCGTCCGCGCGGCGTGCGCACGTGATCGTAAATGAATGCGTCGGGCATTGTCGGCTTCCTTTTTTTCCTCTACCCGCAGGCGGGGCGAGGTGAACTTACAAACTCCGCGCGATCAGCAGTTTCATAATCTCGTTGGTGCCAGCATAAATGCGCAGCACCCGCGCATCGCGGTACATACGCGAGATCGGGTATTCGTCCATATAGCCATAGCCGCCGAACAATTGCAGGCAGCGGTCGATCACTTTGCCTTGCGTGTCGGTGAGCCGGTATTTCGCCATCGAGGCGGTCACGGTGTCGAGCTTGCCCTCGACATGGAGGCCGATGCAATGATCGAGGAAAACCTTGGCGATGGTGGCGTCGGTCTTGCACTCGGCCAACTCGAATTGGGTATTCTGGAACTCGATGATGGCCTTGCCGAAGGCCTTGCGCTGCTTGACATAATCGACGGTCAGCGCGACCGCGCGCTCCATCATCGCCACGGCATGCACCGCGACCATCAGGCGCTCCTGCGGCAGTTCCTTCATGAGCTGGTAGAAGCCCTGGCCCTCTTCGGTGCCGAGCAGGCTTTCGGCCGGCAGCTTGACGTCGTCGAAGAATAATTCCGAAGTGTCGGCGGAATCCATGCCGAGCTTCTTGAGCTTGCGGCCGCGGCGGAAGCCCTGCGCGTCCTCGGTCTCGACCACAAACAGCGACGTGCCCTTGGCGCCGGCTTTGGGATCGGTCTTGGCGACGACGATGATCAGATTGGCGTGCTGGCCATTGGTGATGAAGGTCTTGGAGCCGTTGAGCACATAGCCATTGCCGGATTTTTTCGCACTGGTGCGCACGCCTTGCAGGTCGGAGCCGGTGCCGGGCTCGGTCATGGCGATGGCGCCGACCATTTCGCCGGTGGCGAGTTTCGGCAGCCAGCGCTTTTTCTGCTCGTCGGTGCCGTAATGCAGAATGTAGGGCGCGACAATGCCGGAATGCAAAGGCGCTCCGAAGGTGTCGAAACCGGCGAGCGAGAATTCGCGGTTGATCACCGCTTCATGCGCAAACGTGCCGCCCGACCCGCCATATTCTTCCGGCATCGATGCGCATAGCAGCCCGGCGGCGCCGGCCTTGGCCCAGACATCGCGGTCATACATGCCGGCTTCGTGCCAGCGGTCGAGATGGGGCACGAATTCATCGGCGATGAAGCGGCGCGACTGCTCTTCGAGCAGGACGAGGTCCTCGCTCATCCATAGCGGGCGCGCAACGTTGAGGGCATTCATGGTGGCGTTTCCCGGTCGAATCGAGGCTTTGGCCAGCACCATAAGGCCGCTTGGCTTGCCTGTCTTCACCCTCCGCTGCAAGGAAAGGTGAAGAGTGGATCGCCCCTCGCCCCAATGCTAGGACCGTCCTGCCGGAATTAATGATGACAGACCACGCGGATTCCCGTTCCAACCCGATTGATGGAAGCGCGGCTTGGCTGCGCCTGACCGTCGCCGTGCTGATGAGCACCATCGGCGGCGTCGGCATGTGGTCGTACATGGTGGCGCTGCCCGCGATCCAGGCCGACTTCGGCATCGGCCGCGGCGAGGCCTCGCTGCCCTTCACGCTGGCCATGATCGGCTTTGCCTGCGGCGGCGTATTGATGGGCCGGCTGGCCGACCGCTTCGGCATTGCCGTGCCGCTGGCTATCGGCATCGCCTGCCTGACGCTCGGCTATCTCGCCGTCGGTCTGGCATCGAGCCTGTGGCAAGTCGCGCTGGCGCATCTGCTGATCGGCACCGGCTGCTCGGCGAGCTTCGGACCGCTGATGGCCGACATCTCGCATTGGTTCGTGCGCCGCCGCGGCATCGCGGTCGCGGTCGCCGCTTCCGGCAATTATCTCGCCGGCACGATCTGGCCGCCGGTGGTGCAGCATTTCATCGCCAGCGACGGCTGGCGCGCCACCCATATCGGCATCGGACTGTTTCTGGCGGTCGCGATGACGCCGCTGGTGTTCCTGATGCGGAAAAAAATCGAACACCAGCACGAAGGCGCCACCGCGACTGCCGCACGCCGCCAGGCCGAGGCGCCGTTCTCGCCGATGACGTTACAAGTTTTATTGTGCATCGCCGGCGTCTGCTGCTGCGTCGCGATGTCGATGCCGCAGGTGCACATCGTCGCCTATTGCGGCGATCTCGGTTACGGCGTGGCGCGCGGCGCCGAGATGCTGTCGCTGATGCTGGGCTTCGGGATCGTCAGCCGCGTCGCTTCCGGCTTCATCGCCGACCGCATCGGCGGCGTGCGCACGCTGCTGCTCGGCTCGGTGCTGCAAGGCGCTGCATTGTTCATGTATCTGTGGTTCGACGGGCTGTTCTCGCTCTATGTCATCTCGGCGCTGTTCGGACTGTTCCAGGGCGGCATCGTGCCGAGCTATGCCATCATCGTGCGCGAATATTTCTCGCCCAAGGAAGCCGGCACGCGCGTCGGCCTGGTGCTGATGGCGACGCTTTTAGGAATGGCGCTGGGCGGCTGGATGTCGGGCGCGATCTTCGACCTGACCGGCTCGTATCAGGCGGCGTTCCTCAACGGGCTCGGCTGGAACCTGGTGAACGTCACGATCATGACCTGGCTGCTGCTGCGCTCGCGCCGCGCGCCGGCATTTGCGCCGGCCTAGAACGCCGTTCAGAAAGCCAATTAAAAAGCCTCGTCCGCCAATTCCATGACGCTGCCGGCGCCCGACTGGATGCGGGCAAGATGCGCGGCCGTTTCAGGCAGCATGCGCTCCATGAAGAAGCGCGCGGTGGTGAGCTTGGCGTTGAAGCGGGCATCGGCGCCGTTGCCGAGCTTGGTGTTGGCGGCTTCAGCAATTTTGCACCACATATAGCCGAGCGCCACCAGGCCGAACATGTGCATGTAATCGGTGGCACCGGCACCGGCATTGTCAGGCTTGGTCATGGCGTTCTGCATGAACCACATCGAAGCGGCTTGCAGATGGCCCAGCGCCACGCCCATCGGCGTCACGTAAGGCTTCATCTTGTCGTCGGCGGATTTTTCCTTGATGAAACCGCCGACCTCGGCGATGAAAGCCATCAGCGCGCGGCCGCCATCTTTGCCGAGCTTGCGGCCGACGAGATCGAGCGCCTGGATGCCGTTGGCGCCTTCATAGATTTGCGCGATGCGCGCGTCGCGCACGAATTGCTCCATGCCGTTTTCGGCGATGTAGCCGTGGCCGCCCCACATCTGCTGCGCCATCACGGTATTCTGGAAGCCGGTGTCGGTGAGCACGCCTTTGATCACCGGCGTGATCAACCCCATGAAATCGTCGGCGCCCTGGCGCTCCTTGCCGTCTTCCGAGCGGTGCGCGATGTCGCCCTTGAGCGCGGTCCACAATACCAACGCGCGCGCCGCCTCGTTGAAGGCGCGGATGGTCATCAAGGCGCGGCGCACGTCGGGATGCACGATGATCGGATCGGCCGGCTTGTCGGGATATTTGGCGCCCGATATCGAGCGGCCTTGCAGGCGCTCCTTGGCGTAGCTCGCGGCGTTTTGATAGGCGACTTCGGATTGCGCCAGGCCTTGCACGCCGACGCCAAGCCGCGCCTCGTTCATCATCGTGAACATCGCGGGCAGGCCGCGGTTTTCCTCGCCGATCAGCCAGCCGGTGGCGGCGTCGTAATTCATCACGCAGGTCGAATTGCCGTGAATGCCCATCTTTTCTTCGATCGAGCCGCAGGTCACGCCATTGCGCGCGCCGAGCGCGCCGTCGTCGCCGACCATGATCTTGGGCACCACGAACAACGAGATGCCCTTGGTGCCGGACGGCGCGCCTTCGATGCGCGCCAGCACCAGATGAATGATGTTCTCCGACATATCGTGTTCGCCGGCGGAAATGAAAATCTTGCTGCCGCTGATCTTGTAGCTGCCGTCGGGCTGCTTCACGGCTTTCGAGCGCAACAGGCCGAGATCCGTGCCGCAATGCGGCTCGGTCAAATTCATCGTGCCGGTCCAGACGCCCTCCACCATCTTGGGCAGATATTTGGTCTTGAGTTCGGGCGAGGCATGCACCAGCAGCGCGGCGATGGCGCCTTGCGTGAGCCCCGGATACATGGCGAAGGCCATGTTGGCCGAACACAGCAATTCGTTGACCGCGATGGTCAGGGTCGAGGGCAGGCCCTGGCCGCCATATTCGGCCGGCACCGAAATGCCGATCCAGCCGCCCGCGATGATTTGCTGATAGGCATCCTTGAAGCCGGCCGGCGTCGTAACGCTGCCATCGGCATGGCGCGTGCAGCCTTCGATATCGCCGACGCGGTTCAACGGCGTGAGGACGGCTTCGCTGAACTTCGCGGCTTCGCGCAGCACAGCCTCCACCACGTCGGGCGAGGCATCGGCAAAACCCGGCAGATTGCCGTAACGGTCGATGTGCAACACGTCGTTGAGCAGAAACAACGTATCGTCCACGGGCGCTTTATAGGTCGGCATGGTGATCTCCCGGCAGCCAGCGGCATAGGTATGGCCGGGCCGGGTTTACGCCAGTGTTAAAGTCTGGGGAATGGCTTCAGGCCACTTTGACAGTGGAGGGAAGCGCGCTTTCCAGCGTCATCGACATGCCGGTGTAGATCTGGCGCAATTCGAGCAGCGCCAATTCGAGACCGCGCCGCTGATTTTCCAGATGTTTGATCTGCTCGACACATTTTTTGCGGCTCATCGGCAGCCTATTGGCGCGATCGCCTGAGGATTGGCGCTTGCGCACCAGCAGCAATTCGCGGATTTCGCCCAAGGTGAAACCGAGCCGTTTGCCCTGCTGGATCAAGGCGACGCGGGCGCGATCCTCCGGGCTGAAAATCCTGGTGGTGCCGGCGCGCAGCGGGCTCAGCAGACCTTTGCTCTGGTAGAACCGCAGGGCCCGCAAGGTAATCCCCGCGTCGCGGGCAAGTTGTCCGATGGTAATACCTTCCGTATCGCGCGCTACGGCTGGAAATTCCAAGTTTTCGGACGACGATTTCGAATCGTCGGCGCGCGAATCTTCGGCTTGCGTTCGATACATGTTGCATTTGTACCATCCAAGACTCCACCACAGGTAGAGTTCACAGGCTACCGATTCAAAGATAACCGTTAGATGCCCGCGCAATACAGAACTTTGGCCGGAAAATACTACCGGCCGCGGCAGATTTGCCGCGGCGTTGGCGCGGCGCCGGCGGGGAAACGCAAATTCCCCGGGAAAGTCCGGTACTTCGGCCAAACGTTAACGGCCTGTTTACCGCGAACGGCAAAAAGTCGGTACGTGGACTGAGAACCGAGCCCGTCTCCACCAGCCTTTAGCGCGCGCCGGTTCCACGAGGGTCGATCACGGCTCTTTGCGCCTCCACCTCGAATTTGGGTGTGAGAATGAAATTTGCGGTTCCGTGGAGTGTGAAAGGCATAAGGCCGGAAGCCCGCGAGACTGCGAAGGAAGCGGCGCGCCGCTCCGGCATGTCGTTGGGCGACTGGCTCAACTCCGTCATTCTTCATCAGGCCGCCGAGGACGGCGTGCAGCCCGACCCTCACGCCACTGACGACGACGATTCCGGCAGCCACGATTTGACCGACGTGCATGCGCGGCTCGACGAAATCACGAAGCGCATCGAGCAGGTTTCCCGCAGCGGGCCGGCCGCTTACGCGCCCAAACACAGCCGCGCCGATGGCGACCAGATCGCCGAGCTGATCGGCCGCCTCGATCGCCGGCTCGATCAATTCGTCAATTTCGCGCGCCAGGTGGCGCCGCCGCCCGCGTCCATGCCGCCGGCAGCGCCGGCGTCATCGGGGCTCGATCGCGCGGTCGCCGAAATCGCCGCCCGCCAGCGCGCGCTCAACGGCCAGCCGGCAGCTGCGCCACATCGCTCGCAAGCACCACTCGCAGCGCCAGCCGCGCGTGCGCCCATCGCGGCGCCAGCCGCGCATGAACATTTGCCGGCGCCGTCGCCTTTGCTGGCGCCGATGCCGACGCAAAACCTGTCGGGACTGGAAGATCAGCTTCGCAAGATCACCAATCAGATCGAAACACTGCGCAAACCGGGAGTTGAGGAAGCGATCAATGCATTGCGCGCCGAACTCGGCGACATCGGGCGCGCGCTTACCGAAGCGATGCCGCGCGACGCCATCGACACCATCGAGCAGCAAATCGCCGGTTTGAACCAGCGCATCGCGGAAGGCCGCGAAGCAGGCGTCGATGCCGGCGCGCTGGCGGGGGTCGAACACGGGCTGGCCGAAGTTCGCGACGCGCTACGCGGCCTCACGCCGGCGGAAAATCTGGTCGGCTTCAACGAGGCGGTGGCCGGTCTCGCGCACAAGATCGACCAGATCGTCGTGCAGAAAGACCCGGCCACGCTGCATCAGCTTGAGCAAGCCATCACCACGCTGCGCGACATGGCGACCCATGTCGCCTCGGACGACGCCGTCAGCGGGCTGGCGGCCCAGGTGCATGAATTGGCCGAAAAGGTCGATGCCATGGCGCTGTCGGCCAGCGGCAACGATGCGCTCAACAGTCTCGAGCAGCGCATCACCGCGCTCTCGGACGCACTCGCCGAACGCGCGCAAAGCGGCGCCGCGGTGCCACCCATGCTGGAATCGCTGGTGCAGTCACTGTCCGACAAGATCGAAATGATCCAGCAGTCGCGCGGCGGCGACCTCGCGGTTGGCCATCTCGAAGATCACATCGTTTCGCTGGTCAAGCGGCTGGATGCCTCCGATTCCCGCCTCGGCCATCTGGAGGCGATCGAGCGCGGCCTCGCCGATCTGCTGGTGCATATCGAAGACATGCGCGCCAACAAGCAAAGCGGGGCGCTGCGCGCGGACAATTCGCCGGCCGTCGACTCGCTCAAGCACGACATCGCGCGCACTCAGGATGCGCTGGAAGCCGTCAACGGCACGCTCGGCCATGTCGTCGACCGCCTGGTCAGCATCGAGAAAGACATGCGCGGCGAAAGCCGCGGCCGGCCGGCGGAAGACGATTTCGCCGAACCCAAACTGCCGCTTGGCAAGATCGCGGCCCGGATCGTCAGCGATGCGCCGCCGATTGTGCCGGTCGCGGCTGCGCCGATGGCCACGCCAAAGCCGGCACCCATCCCGGCACCGATGCCGGCGCCCATCGCAGCGCCCAAGCCAGCGCCAATGCCGGCGCCTGTCCTTGCGCCAGCGCCGAAAGCGCCGCCGGTCGCTGCGGCTCCCGCCCCGGCGCCTGCGCCCAAGCGCCTGCCGCCGGCCAGCCATTTGCCGATTAATCCCGATCTGCCGCCCGACCAGCCGCTCGAGCCCGGCTCCGGCGCGCCGGTTTTCCGCGCCAACCCAGCCGCGCGCATCGCGGCGTCGGAAGCCGCGCTGGCCGGGACTTTTGGCGAGGCAAGTTCCGCTGCCACGCCCGGCGCAAAATCCGGTTTCATCGCCGCCGCCCGCCGCGCCGCCCAGGCGGCCTTGCAGGCGCCCGGCGGCCGTGCGCCGCGCCCCGAACCGATCGAGTTCGGCGACGTCGAGGCGCCATCGCTGCGCGGCAAGTTGATGAAGCGGGTCAAGTCGCTGTTCATTGCGGCCAGCGTCATCGCCGTCGTGGTCGGTGGCGTGCAGATCGCAGGCAATATGTTCGATCTGGGCAGATCGGACGGCACCAAACTCAAGACCGCCGATAGCCGCGACCTGAGCGACGGATTGAGCCCCACGCCGCAAGGCAGCAAGGTCGCCGCCGCCGAGCCAACCGCCAGCCCTGCCGCCACGCCGGAGGCGCCGGCCAATATTGCCGCCAATCCGCTTGCGCCGCCAACACTGCCCGGGATTGCGCCGCTTGCCCCGCTCGCCACCAACACCTTCGCCGCCGGCGGCCCGCCGCTGGGCTTGAACCCGGCAACGCCAAGCCTGCCGTCTTTGTTGAACCCGCCGGCGCTGAGCGCACCGCCCGTAACATCCAAAGGCGACGTCACCGGTTCGATTTCGCGGACGGGGCCAGCGCGCGCGCCCGCCCCCGCCAATGCGCAAAGCCCCGATTATCTGCCGATCGCCATCGGTGGCGCCCGCCTGCGCAGCGCCGCCATCGCCGGCGATGGCGCGGCCGCCTATGAAGTGGCCGTGCGCTTCGCGGAAGGCCGCGGCGTGCCGGGCAATCCGGAAGAAGCGGCGCTGTGGTTTGAGCGCGCAGCCAGCAAGGGGCTGGCGCCGGCGCAATTCCGCTATGCCAGCCTGCTGGAAAAGGGCCAGGGCGTGAAAAAGGACCTGGTTGCGGCGCGCCGGCTCTATCTTGCCGCCGCCAGCAAGGGCAACGGCAAGGCCATGCATAATCTTGCCGTGCTCTACGCCGAAGGCATTGACGGCAAACCGGATTACACCACGGCAGCGCAATGGTTCCGCAAGGCTTCGGAGCGCGGCATCGCCGACAGCCAGTATAATCTCGGCGTTCTGTGCGCGCGCGGCCTCGGTACCGAGAAGAGCCCCGCCGAATCCTACAAATGGTTCGCGCTGGCCGCCGCCCAAGGCGACCGCGAATCCGCCAAGAAGCGCGACGAGGTGGCCGACCATATGGACGCCGACGAACTCGCCGCCGCCATGGAATCAGTCAAAAGCTTCGTGGCCGAGCGCCAGCCGGACGAGGCCATCGCGGTTCCGGTGCCTGCCGGCGGCTGGGACAATGCCGCCACCACGCCGCCGCCCGCGCCGGCTCCGATGCGTGCCAAGCCGAGCGTGGCCGGACCGCTATCGCTCGGCTCGTTCGAAGTCGGAAAACGCTAAACGAGACCTGACGATTCCGCGCGCAATGGTGTTTACTGCTAGGTGAGTTGCCGGGCCGCGCGGACATAGCCCCAAAGGCGTTGTTCCTTTCAGCCGTGGCCCCATACGCCGGACAACGCCGCTTGCAAATCTATCTGCCGATCGCCGATCTGCCCGTAAACATCTTCCTCGTGCTTGGGATGGGGCTCGCGGTCGGCTTCATCTCCGGCATGTTCGGCATCGGCGGCGGCTTTCTGATGACGCCGCTCTTGATTTTCATCGGCATCTCGCCCGCGGTCGCGGTGGCGAGCGTCGCCAGTCCGCTCGCTGCGTCCTCGTTTACCGGCGCGATCACCTATTGGCGCCGGCGCGCGCTCGACGTCGCGCTCGCCATGATGCTGCTGAGCGCCGGCATTGTCGGCACCGCGGTCGGCGTCTGGCTGTTCACCAAATTGCGCGAGGTCGATCAACTCGATCTGGTCATCGGGCTCTCTTACGTCACGCTGCTCACCGGCGTCGGCGTCATGATGATCTACGAGAGCGTGAACGCCGAACTGCGCACCCGCCAGGGCAAGCCGGCGACGCTGCGCCGGCCGGGCAGCCATACCTGGCTGCATGGGTTGCCGTTCAAGCTGCGCTTCAAGCGCTCAAAAATCTACGTATCGGCAATTCCAGTTTGGGCGATCGGATTCAGCATCGGCTTCATCGGCGCCATTCTGGGCATCGGCGGCGGCTTCCTGCTGGTGCCGATGCTTATCTATTTCCTGCGGGTGCCGACCGCGACCGTGATCGGCACCTCGATGGTGCTCACGCTGGTCACCATGGCGTCGGCGACGGTGATGCATGCGGCCACCAACCATTTGGTGGACGCGGTGCTGGCGCTGATCCTCATGGTCGGCGGCGTGATCGGTGCGCAATTCGGCGTGCGCACCGGGCAGAAAATGCGCGGCGAGCGCTTGCGCCTGCTGCTCGGCCTTCTGGTATTCGCGGTCGGGATGCGTTTCGCCTACGAACTGGTGGTGAGGCCGGAAGATCTGTTCTCGCTGCGCCATGTCAGGAACCTGTGATGCGGCTCATGACCGCCAGCGCGCTGATCGTTGTGTTGGCAGGCTTCGTCGCGCCCGCCGCCGCCGAGCGCCTGGTGGTGTCACTGTCAAATCACCGCGTGGCGGTGACGTCGAATTTCACCGGCGAGGACCTGGTGCTGTTCGGCACCGTCGAGCCCGACACCGGCAGTACCGTGTTGCGTCCGCCCTATGATCTTGTGGTGACAGTGACCGGGCCGCGCACGACCTTGCGTACGCGTCGCAAGGAACGCTTGCTCGGCATTTGGGTCAATATCGACTCGCGCGAATTCGTGCGCGTGCCGAGCTATCTTTCGGTGCTAAGCAACCGCCCGGTCGAGGAAATCGCGCATGCCGACATCCTGCGGCGATTGCAAATCGGGGTCGACAATTTCCTGCTGCCGCAGCGCATTGGCCCCGATATCGCCGATACCGTGCCGGATGATGCGTTCCGCGTCGCCTTTGTGCGGCTGGAGAATCAGCAGGGCCTATATCGCGAATCCAGCACGGCGGTGACGTTTCTCACGCCGACCGTATTCCGCGCCGCGATCCCGCTGCCGGCCGATGCGCCGACCGGCAATTACGCGATCGACGTCAAACTGTTCGCCAATGGCGCGCTGGTCGCCAGCACCAATTCGGCGCTGGAAGTGATCAAGACTGGCGTCGAGCAATATGTCGCCGACGCCGCGGTGGACTACGGCTTTGTCTACGGCCTCGCGACCGCGCTCATGGCGCTGGTCATCGGCTGGTTCGGCAGCGTGGTGTTCCGCAGGGATTAGCTGGCGCCGTTGGCCACGACGATCAGCCCCGGCACGGGCACGCCCTTTTCCGTGCGGGTCGCGGCGCTATCGAGGCTAACAAGCGTAAGCCCCGCCGCCGCCAGCGCTTCGCGCACTTGCGCCGCGCCATGCGCGTAACGCAACGTGTCACGCAGCATGACGCCATCGCCGTCATGGGTTTCGACGCTGAAAGCGATCAGCGCGGACGGCGCCAGCACCGCGGCTGCCGCCTTGAGCACCGGGGCGATATCGCCGAGATACATGAATACGTCGGCGGCAAGGACGAGATCATATTTCGTCTTGCTGGCGGCTTGCGCAGCGAGGAATGCCAAGACATCGCTTTCGATCAGGCTGTCATAGAGCGCTTTGGCGCGCGCCTGCGCCAGCATGGCGGGCGACAGATCGACACCGGCCAGAAAATCGCAATAGGGGCGAAACGCCGCGCCGCCGAGACCCGTGCCGCAGCCAAGATCGAGGGCCGAGCGAAATCTCTTATGCGGACTTGCGGCCTGCACCGCGCGCAGAACAAGTTCGGGCGCGCGGTAGCTCAAGCCGTCGGTGAGCGCGGCATCGAATGCGGTCGCATAACTGTCGAACAAAGCGCGCACATAGCCTTCCGGCATGGCGCCGGCAGGCGCAGCGCCTGCGCGCACCAGATGCAGCGCGGCGCCATGGCGATCCAGCGGGTCAGTCTCGATGGCTTTGCGAAACGCCGTGACGGCGCCGGCGCGATCACCCAATTTGTCGCGCAATTCGCCGAGCGCAAACCAAGCCGAGGCATAAGCGGGCACGAGCTCCAGCGCCTGTGTCAGCAAATCGGCGGCAGCGGCGAGATCGCCTTTGGCGGCAAGATCGCGCGCCCATTCAAAGCGGCGGTCGGCGATCAGGTTGCCCGACGGCAAATGGAGCGGCTGCGGCTGCAAAAGGGTGCCCTCCAGGCATGGCGACGACGGATTTTAGAGCCTATGTAGGGCATGACCGCGACCAGCGCGGCAAGGCCTAACGGAAGACGCTCATGCGCTTGCAAAACCCGCCGCCGGCAAATCATGATAAGATCGAGACGATTCCGGTAAAGGCCGAGACGACCATGCCCAACGATACGATGACGCGGATTTTCGGCGGTTCGCCGCTGGCGGTGCTGGGACGCCTGGTTCTGGTGTCGATCCTGGTCGGCGTCGTCTTATCGACGCTCGGCCTCGACCCTTTCGACATCGTGCAAAGCCTCGAACGCCTGATCCAATCGATCTGGAATATGGGCTTCGACGCGTTCCGCTGGCTGTGGCGCTATCTGCTGCTCGGCGCGGTGATCGTGGTGCCGGTGTGGATCGTGCTGCGCCTGATCAACGCGCCGCGCGGGAAGTAAATTAGCCCGGCCAACTCTCCGCCGTCATGTCGGCGGCGTCCGAACCGATCATCGAGGCCAGGGAATCGCGATGGCCGCGCTTGAGTGCCGCCGCCAGATCGGCCTTGATCTCCGCCACCACGCCGATGCCGCTATACACGAGCCCGCTATAGAGCTGAACCAGCGTGGCGCCGGCCTTGATCTTGGCGATCGCCGTCGCGCTCGAGTCGATGCCGCCGGCGCCGATCAGCGGGAAGGCATTCTCGGCGCGCACAAAAGTTTCCGCCAGCATGCGGGTCGAGAGTTTGAACAGCGGCCGACCGGACAATCCGCCGGCTTCGCGCGCCTTGGCGCGTTCGCGTAACGAGCCGGGCCGCGAAATCGTGGTGTTGGCGACGATCATGCCATCGACGCGGTATTTGCGGGCGACGCCGACCACGTCGTCGAGATCGGGCAGCGAGAGATCGGGCGCGATCTTGAGCAACACCGGGGTGGGACCCGCGCGCGCGCGCACGCGATCGCGCGCGTCGACCACCCGCGCCAGCAATTCGTCGAGCGCGCTTGCCTGTTGCAAGTCGCGCAAGCCCGGCGTGTTGGGCGACGACACGTTGACGGTGAAATAGCTGGCGACCGGCGCGAAGGTCTCGATCAGCCGCACATAGTCCTCGGCGCGGTCGGGCAAATCGCGGTTGGCGCCGATATTGACGCCGACAATGCCGCCGGCATTGGCCCGCATCGCCAGCCGCGCCAGCACCGCCGCGCCACCCTCGTTGTTGAAGCCGAGCCGGTTGATCACGCCCTCATCGGCATCGAGCCGGAACAGGCGCGGGCGCGGATTGCCCTTTTGCGCGCGCGGCGTGACAGTACCGACTTCGACAAAGCCAAAGCCGAGCTTCAAAAGCGCGTCCGGCACCTCGGCGTTCTTGTCGAAACCCGCCGCCAGACCGACCGGATTGGGAAAGTTGAGCCCGATAGCCCGTACCTTGAGTTCGGGAGGATCGGCCGCGGGCCGCGCCAAGGGCATGAAACGCAGGGCTTTGACCGTCAAAGCATGCGCATCCTCCGGCTCCAGAGCGCGCATAAACGGGCGGGAAAGACGGTCGATAAGGCCGATCATAGGGCTTTGGCGCGGTTTGCGGACTGTGGATGGATGAGTTTCAATTTGATTTAGAGGCTATTCGACCGGCCGGCAACGTCGCGCGCCAAACTTACCGCTTCGGTACTGCCGGAATCGCCGGATTTGGAGCCCCGCTCGCCGATGGCTCAAACACATTTCCGACGCCGAAAATCGTCTGCTGTTCCGCTTTCGCGGGCACAACGAAATCCTGCTTCTGTTCCTTGATGGTGTAAACCCAGAGGACGTAAACGATAAAAAACGCGAACGAAACCGTAAGGATCAACAAGCCCGTCACCGATGATTTCAGCGAAATCTTTTTTTGTTCGAGCGAGAGTTCACTGGTCTGCGCCAAGTCGCCGTGGCCAGAGGCCGCCAAAAGAAAAGCCGCGAACAGTTGAAGACCGGCAAGCAAGACGCCCGATAGCGTTATGGCAACAACCATCCAGAGTACAATTCGCCCTTCGAATTGCTGGCGCAATAAATTCGAGCGGCGGATATTGAAGTCGCCAAGCGCGTCCGCATCGTAGATTTCCGAATAGCAAAGCTTGGACACATTTGTCAGGACATCGATGTCGAGCTTGTCTGGCTTTAGCATGCCAAGAATATCTTTACGGCATTTGTCGAGCTTGGTAGCTTCGTCCAGCGAGACGACATTCGCCGGATTCTCGCGCATTTCGTACCCGACAATCCCAATGCCCAATAGAATAAAACCTGCCAGGCAAAACCATAGAATGGGCGAATGCAAAGCTGCAAAAATCGAAGCTGACGCCGGGGCGGCTATAATTTTACTGGGTCGTGCCAAAGACCGGCGCTCCGTTCGGCAACATACAGTTGCATTAAATCCCCGTGCTGGCATTCGCAATCGGTAGAGGGCATACGCCATACGCTGTCGTGCACTTCGTCGCGTATAGGACCCTGGCGCTCGACCCCGGCGAGGGAAAGGTCGGTATAACCCCGCTGCCCGTCGGCCCCGACGATGACGAAGACGGAAAACCCGGCATCTGACTAGAGCCCGATGAATTGCGAGTTTGCGCCCAGGCGCTAGGCTGAACACCAATGGACAGCATCATTATACCGGCGAGCGCGATCAGAATTCTCATTGGGGCCCCCCATTAGCCTACACGAAACACTCGGAAACCTTGCAACTTGGGATAGAGGCTGAACGAGGTTTTCACTAAAATCAATCACAAAACTCTTGTGACAAACCCGCGACTCACGGCTATAATTCCTATAAATTGGACTAGAGTCATAGTCTTGTATAGCCTTACACCCTCCAACAGCCGCGGGCCCCACTCATGCTGACACATGCTCAAATCTGGAATGCTCTTGACCGTCTGGCCGCCCGCTCCAAGCTCACGCCCTCAGGTCTTGCGAAAAAGGCGGGGCTCGACCCCACCACTTTCAACAAGTCCAAACGCATCACGCCGGAAGGCCGGCCGCGCTGGCCATCGACCGAGTCGGTCGCCAAATCGCTGGCGGCGACCAATACCAAGGTCGACACCTTCGTCAGCCTGATCAGCGATAGCGGCAAGGTGCCGATCTCAAACGTGCCGCTGATCGGTTTCGCCGAAGCCGGCAGCGGCGGCTATTTCGACGATGGCGGATTCCCAGTCGGCAAGGGCTGGGAGGAAATATCCTTCCCGTCGGTGACCGACGAGCACGCTTATGCGCTGGAGATTTCCGGCAATTCGATGAAGCCGGCCTATCGCGACGGCGACGTCATCGTAGTGTCGCCGGCGGCGCCCGTGCGCAAGGGCGACCGCGTCGTGGTCAAGACCAAGAATGGCGAGGTCATCGTCAAGGAGCTCAAGCGCAAAACCGGCAAGAGCGTCGAACTCAAATCGCTCAACGCCGAACACCGCGACCGCACATTTCAGATGTCCGATGTTGTGTGGATCGCGCGCATCGTCTGGGCCAGCCAATAGCCGAAACATTTTTCGCCGCCCTTGTGGCGGGACCTTGGCTTAGCAGCTAAGGTCGCGTCTCGATCCATCAACAGCGCGGGGGCGCCAAATGTCTCAGGATACCATCGTTCATCCGACCGCATGCGCGTGTTGCGGCGACATGCTGCGCCAGCGCTTTGGCCGGCGCCGCTTTCTTCAATTGTCGGCCGGCGCCGGCTTGCTGGCGGCTTTTCCTTCGCTCGCCTTCGCCGCCGAAGGCAATTACGAAGCCATGCTGCTGACCTGCATCGATCCGCGCTTTCCCGAGCCGACCATCAAATATATGGAAGGCCGCAACATGGTCGGCAAATACAGCCAGTTCAGCTTTGCCGGCGCGTCGATCGGCGTGGTGGCGCCCGCGTTTAAGGCCTGGGAGCCGGCGTTCTGGGATAATCTGGCGGCCTCGATCCAGTTGCATCACATTCCGAAAGTGATCGCGATGAACCATCGCGATTGCGGCGCGGCCAAGATCGCCTATGGCCCCGAAAAGGTGGCCAACAAGGAAATCGAAACCGCGACCCACAAGGCGGCGTTGATGGAATTCAAGAAGCAGGTTGGCGAAAAACAGCCCAGCCTCAAGGTCGAGCTTGGATTGATGTCGCTTGATGGCAAGGTCGAGATGTTTAGCTAGTCGCCGCTCGTTTCCGCGAAAGCGGGAATCTCCAGCAGTGGGTCCCCGCTTTCGCGGGGACGAACGGTTGGATTACGCGCTCCGCGCCAAAGCACCGTCGATCATGTCGACGGTGTTTTGCAATCCGTAGACCGCGGCGAAGGAGCCAAAGCGTGGGCCTTTCTCCTGGCCGAGTGCCAGTCGCAGGTCGTCCGTCACTGATGTCATTCGGCAGGTCGCTCCCGGGCGCCGGTCTTGCTGTTGGCGGGAAATTGCCACGGGGCGACCGCCAGCCGAAACGGTTGTTTGGGGCCCCTTCGGTCAATCGAGGTCGGGCAATTGCTGGATACCTTCGGTCGAGAGCCCCGCTGTCCCGAGGCGGGGGATGCTGCGTCCGGCGATCAGACGGTTCGGCGCAATCTCCGCCAGCGGCACCAGCACGAAGGCGCGTTCGAACAGAAGCGGATGCGGCAGTGTCAGTTCCGGCTTGTGGATGGAGACGTCGTCATAGGCGATCAGATCGAGGTCGAGGGTGCGCGGACCCCAGTGGGTTTCGCGGCCCGGTCGCGGCCGAACTTGGCCTCGATCTTGTGCAGCGTAAACAGCAGCGCGTGGGGATCGAGGCTGGTTTCGATCTCGATGCAGGCATTGATGAAGCGGGCCTGCTGCTCGTCGCCCCAGGGCGGCGTGGCATAGTCGGACGAGCGCGCCAGCAGTGCGGCCTGCGTCATGCCGCAGATATTGGCGATCGCCTTTTGAAAGGTCGCGCGGACGTCGCCGACATGCCGCCGAGCGCGATCAGACGGCCATGCACGGCGGATGCCGTGAGCGCGTCAAGACCACGCCGACATCTCGAAGATCGCGGCGATCGGGGCGTGCGGCTTGTGCACGGTGACCTTGACCGCGGTGATCCGGCAAACGCCGCCAGATGGCGTCGGCGACCGCGCCGGCGGCACGTTCCAGGAGCTTGTAGAGCCACACAGACCTGAACCAGTTCGCCGCCGCCGTATTGCTCAATC
>CAWEDE010000029.1:0-6676 GCA_963807665.1 uncultured Alphaproteobacteria bacterium
CTATGCGGTGATGAAGCCGATGTTGGCGTCTGGGTTTTGATTAGGCCAGACTTTAGTCATCAGTCATCAGGCCGGGCAACGAAGGGTTTTATAGATAAGGCATTGAATTACTTACAATATTTTTGATTTGACATAATTGGATACGATTGGATACGATTGGATACGATTGGATACGATTGGATACGATTGGATGCCATATGAAAACTCATTCGCTCGAAATCACCCCCGAACTCTTAAGATTGATTGCCGAACTCGACGAATTCAAAGGGGGCTGGCGGGCCATGCAAGCGATGGCGCCCGAGCGACTAGCCGCCCTGCGCCGCGTCGCGACGATTGAAAGCGTGGGTTCATCCACGCGCATCGAAGGCGCGAAGCTATCCGACCGTGAGGTTGAAGAGCTGCTTGGCCGCCTGGACAAAACGGCTTTTGCCTCGCGGGATGAGGAGGAAGTGGCTGGCTATGCGGAAGTCATGGATGAAGTGTTTAAGAGCCACGCCCATATTCCGCTAACTGAAAATCATATCAAACAAATTCACGGCATGCTGCTTCGTCATTCCAAGAAGGATGAACGGCATCGTGGACAATATAAAACGCTGCCAAATAATGTTGAAGCCTTTGATGCCGATGGTGCGAGCATTGGTGTAATTTTCAATACCGTCACGCCGTTCGACACGCCCTTTCGAATGCAGGAACTTGTCTCTTGGACGCGTCAGGCGCTTGACGACAAGAGCCTTCATCCGCTTCTCGTAATTGGCGTTTTTATTGTTATATTCTTGCAGGTTCATCCATTCCAAGATGGGAACGGACGTCTCTCCCGAGTCCTGACAACATTGTTATTGCTAAATGCAGGTTACTCCTACGTGCCTTATAGCTCGCTTGAGAGCGTAATTGAGCGCAACAAGGACGACTACTATTTGGCGCTTCGCCGCACGCAAGGAACGCTCGAAAAAGATGACCCCGACTGGACACCTTGGCAGCGTTTCTTCCTCAATTCGCTCAAAGCACAGAAAGATCGTCTCGTCTCGAAAATTGATACCAGCAATCCTCTCGCCGGATTGCTGCCAGAATCGGTTCTTATTGTAGAGCACGTTCGGAAACATGGCCGCATAACTACCGCTGAAGCGCAGTCGATCACCGGGAAGCCACGCCCAACTGTCAAGAAACGACTAAAAATCCTGACACGCACTGGCTTGCTGATCCGTCACGGCGAGGGTGGCGGAAGCTGGTACGGTGCTGCGTAACAACTCTTAATGCGCCTCGTCCCAATTGGCGGCGGCGCGGGCGTCGACCTGCAACGGCACGTGCAGCGAAATCGCCGGGTGCGGGGCTTTTTCCATTACGCTTTTGACGATCGGGATGGTCTTTTTCACTTCGCCGTCCGGCACTTCGAAGATCAATTCATCGTGCACCTGCAAAAGCATCTGCGCCTTGAGCTTGGCCTTATCGAGTTCGTCCTCCATGCGCAGCATGGCGCGGCGGATGATGTCGGCGGCCGAGCCTTGCAAGCGCGCATTGATCGCGGCGCGTTCGTTGAAGGCGCGGATCGAGGCGTTCGACGCCTTGATGTCGGGGTAATGGCATTTGCGCCCGAACAATGTGAGCACATAGCCGTGCTTGCGGCAGAATTCGCGCGTCTCGTCCATATAGTCGCGGATGCCGGGGAAGCGCTCGAAATATTTCTTGATATAGGCGCCGGCTTCCTCGCGCTCGATCGATAGCTGGTTGGCCAGACCGAAAGCCGAGATGCCGTAGATGATGCCGAAATTGATCGCCTTGGCGCGGCGCCGGATATCGCTCGGCATGTCCTTGACCGGCACGCCGAACATTTCCGACGCGGTCATGGCGTGAATATCGACGCCATCCTGAAACGCCTTGCGCAGCGCCGGCACGTCGGCGACTTCCGATAGCAGGCGCAATTCGATCTGCGAATAGTCGGCGGATACGAGTTTCATGCCCGGTGAGGCGACGAAGGCCTTGCGAATTTTTCGGCCTTCTTCGGTGCGCACCGGAATGTTCTGCAAATTCGGTTCCGACGACGAAAGGCGGCCGGTCGAGGTGGCGGCGAGGGCGTAGGACGTATGCACGCGCTGCGTCGTCGGATTGACGTGGTTCGGCAACGCCTCGGTATAAGTCGAGCGCAGCTTGGATACCTGGCGCCAGTCGAGAATCTTGCGCGGCAATGCGTGGCCCTGTTCGGCCAGTTCTTCCAATTCGCGCGCGCCGGTGGACCATTGCCCGGTCTTGGTCTTGGTGCCGCCGGGCAGCTTCATTTTGCCGAACAGAATGTCGCCGAGTTGCTTGGGCGAGCCGGGATTGAGCGGTTCCCCGGCCAGCGTCTTGATCTCTTCTTCCAGCGCGCCCTGTTTCTGGGCGAATTCGCCGGACAGGCGCGAAAGCACTTGGCGGTCGATGGCGATGCCGCGCCGCTCCATGCGCGCCAGCACTTCCGGCATCTTGCGCTCGAGCGTTTCGTAGACGGTGTCGACACGTTCGCTTGGCAGCCGCGCTTTGAGTGCCGACCAAAGCCGCAGCGTCACGTCGGCGTCTTCTGAGGCGTATTCGCTGGCCTTATCGATGGCGACGCAATCGAAGGTCACCTGCGACTTGCCGCTGCCGGCGACGTCGGCGAAATGGATGGTGTCGTGGTTGAGCCAGCGTTTGGCGAGATCGTCCATGCCGTGGCCGCCTTTGCCGGCGTCCAGCACATAGGAAATCAGCATGGTGTCGTCATAGCCGTCGATCTCGATATTGCGCTGGGCAAAGATCAGCCAGTCATATTTCATGTTCTGGGCGATCTTGAGGATGCTGCTGTCCTCCAGGAGCGGTTTGAGCGCCTTGAGCGCCTGTTCCTCCGGAATCTGATCGGCGCATAATTTGGATTCGGGCGCGAACAGATCGCTGGCTTTGGCCGAGCCGCCATCGACATGACCGAGGGGCACGTAACAGGCCTCGTTCGGACCGAGCGCAAGCGAAAAGCCGCAAAGTTCGGCTGTCATCGGATCGAGGCTGGTAGTCTCGGTATCCACTGCCACAACGCCGAGGTCATAAGCGCGCGCGATCCATTCCTTGAGACGCGCCAGCGTGCGCACGCATTCATATTTCGAGCGGTCGATTTTGGCGGTGCGCGCTTTCTCGGCGCGCGCGGCGGCGAGGGAAATGGGGGTGAGAGCGATGTCATTGGCGCCGGTTTCGCGGCTCGCGGGCGCAGCTTGCGGTGCCGGCGCAAAAAGATCGCCCCCGGCGGCAGGCTTCGGGGACGATGACGATGGACCAGTTGACGACGTCAGTTTCGCGTCCGCGACCACAGCGCCGGCATCGATGCCCGACTTTTCGGCGACGCGCCGCGTGATGGTGGAAAATTCCATCGCTTTGAGGAACGCGATCAGATTTTTATAGTCCGGCTCGTGCACCGCGAGTTGGTCCACCGGCACGTCGAGCGGCACGTTCTTGTCGAGCGTAACCAGGCGTTTCGACAACCGCGCCAGTTCGGCATTCGCGATCAAGGATTCGCGGCGCTTGTCCTGCTTGATTTCCTTGGCGCGCTTGAGCAGCGTTTCCAGGTCGCCATATTCGCCGATCAACTGCGCGGCGGTCTTGACGCCGATGCCGGGTACGCCCGGCACGTTGTCGGATGAATCGCCGATCAGCGCCTGCACCTCGATCACCTTATCGGGACCGACCCCGAATTTCTCCATCACCTCGGCCGGCCCGATGCGGCGGTCCTTCATGGTGTCGTACATGGTGACGCCTTGACCCACGAGTTGCATCAGGTCCTTGTCGGATGACACAATCGTCGTCGTCGCCTTGGCCTCGATAGCCAACCGCGCATAGGTCGCGATCAGGTCGTCGGCCTCGAAGCCGGCCTGTTCGAGGCAGGGGATTTCGAAAGCATGCACCGCCTCGCGGATCAGCGGAAATTGCGGAATGAGATCTTCCGGCGTTTCCGAGCGGGTGGCTTTGTATTCGGCATAGAGCGCGTTACGGAAGGTCTTCTCGGATTTGTCGAACACCACGGCGAGATGGGTGGGTTTGTCGTCCTTCATCTCGGCCAACAGCTTCCACAACATGTTGCAAAAGCCGAGTACGGCATTGACCTGCAAGCCGTCCGATTTGCGGGTCAGCGGCGGCAGCGCGTGATAGGCGCGGAAAATGTAGCCGGAGCCGTCCACCAGGAACAAATGGTCGCCCTTTTTGAGCGGACGGGCGGCGGGATTGGCGATGGCGGGTTTGGCTTTGGCGGATGTTGGCATGGCCCGAATGTGGGCCCGCACGCTGTGATTGGCAACGCTCCATCCACAGGCGTCATTCCGGGGCGCGCCGAAAGGCGCGAACCCGGAATCCAGATGCAAATCCTGAATTCTGTTCTGGATTTCGGGTTCGCGAGCCGTAGCCCGTCGAAGACGGGCGTAAACGCCCTTATGGCTTCGCGCCCCGGAATGACGGAAATTTATTCCGCCGGTTGCAGGATCATTTTCGGTTTCGGCGCCGCTTTCGGCACCAGCCAGAACCGGGCCGGCCGCTCGAACAGGAATTTCATGAAAGTACCGCGCACCGCCCAGAACATCAGCAGCGACACGATCACGCCTGACGCCGTGACGATCACTGAGATCGTGCCGATGTCGAGGCCGGTCTTGAGCAGCAGGGCCCGCGTCGCCCCCATCGGCAGGAAGAAGGCGAGATAGATGACGATCGAGTTGCGGCCGCAATAGCGCAGCGGCTTGAACACGTCGTGCAGCGCCAGCAGCGAAGAGATGGTCGCGACCGCGGCGGCGCCGATCAAGCCCATGCCGAGCGAATAGAACGGCAGCGCCGCCAGCCCGATGTGCACCATTGTCGCGTTGAACAGGCCCCACAGGCCAAGCCCGCCGAGCGCGAGCCAAGGCTTGCTTTGCGCGCGCGCGGTGAGCGTGAAGATGTAACGCGCGGCGATATAGCCGGTGTAAAAATAAACGAAACGGGCGGCGAATTCGTCCGGCACCATCCAGCCGGTTTCCAGATGAGAAATTTCAAGCGCGGCGCCGGCGAGCCAGACGATCGGCCATGGCACCCGGCGCACAAGTTTCACGAAGATGAAGAAGATCGGCAGCAGGTAGATGAACCAGAGCGTGCCGAACGGATCGATCAGCGACAGGAGATAAAGCCGCACGACTTCCATCGCGCCGCCATCGGCGGCCAATTCGGGCGCCTTGACCGCGAACTGGATCGTCATCCACAGCAAATAGAAATAGAAGAAGTGCACGACCTTGCGGTCGAGATAAACACGCCAGTCGCGGTCGATCACCTGCGCCAGGAACAGGCCCGAGATCATGAAGAAGTCGGGCATGCGGAAGGGCCTTGCGAATTCGACCAGCGGGTGCAGCCAGCCGTCATGCCCGGCGCGCGCCTCCACGCCCAACGTCGAATGCATCATCACCACAAAGACGATGCAGAAGCCCTTGGCGTAGTCGACCCAATCGACCCGCCCGTTATGCGTTTGCGTGCCATTCATGAAGAAGGTGGTGCCATAAATCGGTTTCATTCCTCTAAACGTGACCGCAGAGACTTCAGGGGTATGGAAACTCTCGCACCTCGCGACGCGCTCTGCTATGCAGACGCCGCTGGTTTTGGTGAAATTCAGTTAACCATTAATACGACGGACAAGAATTATGCGCGTTGCCATGATCGGCACCGGTTATGTCGGCCTCGTTTCCGGGGCCTGCTTTGCCGATTTCGGCCACGACGTGACTTGCGTCGACAAGGACAAGGCCAAGATCGCGGCGCTGACTCGCGGTGAGGTACCGATCTATGAGCCGGGTTTGAACGAACTGGTCGTCGCCAATAGCCGCGCCGGCCGCTTGAAATTCACCACCGATCTGCCGGCCGCCGTCAAAGGCGCCAACGCGGTTTTCATCGCGGTCGGTACGCCGTCGCGGCGCGGCGATGGTCACGCCGATTTGACTTATGTCTATGACGCCACCCGCGAGATCGCCTCCGCGCTCGACGGCTTCACGGTGGTGATCACGAAATCAACCGTGCCGGTTGGTACCGGCGATGAGGTCGAGCGCATCATCCGCGAGACGCACGCACAGGCGCAATGCGCAGTGGTGTCCAATCCGGAATTCCTGCGCGAAGGCGCCGCCATCCAGGACTTCAAGCATCCCGACCGCATCGTGGTCGGCACCGACGATGCGCGCGCGCGCGAAGTGATGACGGAAATTTACCGCCCGCTTTATCTCAACCGTTCGCCGATCCTGTTTACCGGCCGGCGTACCGCCGAAATGATCAAATACGCCGCCAACGCCTTTCTCGCCACCAAGATCACCTTCATCAACGAGATCGCCGATTTGGCCGAAAAAGTCGGCGCCGACGTGCAGGAGATTGCGCGCGGCATTGGGCTCGACAACCGCATCGGTTCGAAATTCCTGCATGCCGGTCCCGGCTATGGCGGCTCGTGCTTTCCCAAGGATACGGTGGCGCTGATTAAGACCGGCCAGGATTACGAGGCGCCGCTGCGCATCGTCGAAGCGGTCGCGGCCGTCAACGATGCGCGCAAGCGCGCGATGGCGCGCAAGGTCGCACATACGCTGGGTGGCGATTTGCGCGGCAAGACTGTCGCGGTGCTGGGACTTACATTTAAGCCCAACACCGATGACATGAGAACTCGCCATCGCTGCCGCTGGTCACTGCCTTGCAGGAC
>CAWEDE010000030.1:0-28860 GCA_963807665.1 uncultured Alphaproteobacteria bacterium
AATCATTGCCGTCGGCATCGCCATGGTGGCGCTCGGCCTGGGCTTTAGCTGGCTGATCGGACGCAGCATCACGCGGCCGCTCAATGGCCTGGCCGACGTCATGAAACGGCTTGCCAATGGCGACACCAGCGCGCGTATTCCGGCCACCAAAGCGCACGATGAGATCGGCGAGATGGCGCGCACGGTCATCGTATTCCGCGACACCATGATCGAGCGCGAAAGCCTGGCGCGCACGCAAGCCGAGGATAGCTACGCCAAGGAACAGCGCAGCGACACGATTTCGCTGACCATCGCGCAGTTCAAACAGTCGGTCGAAACGGTGCTGGACAAACTGCGCTCCGCTTCGATCAAGCTTGAGATAAGCTCGGCCGATCTCAACAAGACGGCCGATACCGTTTCGGCCGAGGCTCATACCGCCGAGCAGCGCGTCACCGCCGCATCAGACAATGTGACCGCCGCCGCGAGTTCGGTCGAGGAACTGGCGGCCTCGATCGGCGAAATCGCATCGCAGGCGGCGAAATCCACCGATGTGGCGGGCCGCGCCGTGTCGGAAGCGCAACGCACCGTCACCACTATGGCTGAATTGGGTAAGGCCGCCACCCGCATTGGCGAAGTGGTCGGGCTGATCCAAGCGATTGCCGGGCAGACCAATTTGCTCGCGCTCAACGCCACCATTGAGGCCGCCCGCGCCGGCGAGTCCGGCAAAGGCTTTGCAGTTGTGGCGTCCGAGGTGAAATCGCTGGCCGGCCAAACGGCGAAAGCGACCGAGGAAATCGCCCAGCAGATCGGTTCGATCCAATCGGCCGCGGCCGACGCCGCCCAGGCCATCGAGCAGGTCAACACCATCATCCGCGACCTGTCGTCGATCGCCACCATGGTGGCGGCGACCGTCGATCAGCAGAATTCCGCGGTCGCCTCGATCGCGGAAGGCGTCAGCCGCGCTTCCGGCGAGGCGCGTACCGGCGCCGAGGCGATGAGCCGGGTGGCCGGCGTTACCACCGACGCGCGCGCCACCGCGGCCGACGTCAAGGACCTCGCCGACGCCGTCGCGGTCGAGGCCGAGGGCCTGGAAGCGGAAGTGCGCCAGTTCCTCACCAACGTCCAGGCGGCGTAACTTCCTTCTCGGCGCAAAATCTACGCCCCCTCATCCAACTTCCTCGCTATGCTCGGAAATCGACCTCTCTCCGCCCGCGGGGAGAGGTAAAAGCAGGGGCCAGCGCTTTGCGCGTCTTAATATCGTCAGTGCGGATCGCCTACGAAGCGTTCCAGGAATTTCTCGCCGATGACGGCTGGGCCATCGCGAGCCATATCGCGCTGTCCACGCTGATGGCGATGTTTCCGTTCCTGATCGTGGTCACCGCGCTGGCCGGCTTTTTCTTCGGCTCCAAGGAACTGGCTGACGAAGCCGCCCGCATCCTGCTGGAAGCGTGGCCGCAGGAAGTCGCCGGCCCGATCTCGCTCGACATCGCGGGCGTGCTGACCGATACGCGCGGCGATGTGCTCACCTTCGGCATTCTGTTCGCGCTTTACTTTGCATCGAGCGGGGTGGAAAGCCTGCGCGTCGGCTTGAACCGCGCTTACAACACCAGCGAGCCGCGCGCCTGGTGGCGGTTGCGGCTTGAGTTGATCCTCTACGTGCTGGTCGGCGCGGTGGCGATCCTGGCGTTCTCGTTCCTGGTGGTGCTGGCGCCGCTGATCTGGGGCAAGCTGGTGCACTACGTGCCGACGCTGGAGCCCTTGAGCGAACTCGTCACCTTCGCGCGCTACGCCGTCGCCGTGGTGGTACTGATGACCGCGCTGACGATCCTGCACTTCTGGCTGCCGGCCGGCCGGCGTACGTTTTTAGCGGATCGCGCCCGGCATCGTGGCCACGCTGTTGCTTTGGCTGATCTCAGGCGCCGCCTTCGGCCGCTATCTGGCGAATTACGCATTCGCCTATATTTCGATGTATGCGGGCCTGGCGTCGGCGATGATCGCGCTGGTTTTCTTGTATGTCTGCGCGTCGATCTTCATCTATGGCGGCGAACTGAATTCGGTCATCGCCAAGGGGGGCAAGCGGCCGGGATAAATTCGCCGCGGCGAAATCTATCCGCCCACGGCTTCCTGCGTATCCTCAAGCGTTTTGAGCCCCGCGCGGGGCGCGTTGACCAGCACCGACATGTTGCCCGGCGGATGCTGGTTCTTCACATCTTCATATGCGCCAGCGGAATATCGCCCCACGGAAATACATTCGCTCATGCAAGGGTCGATGCGGCGTTCGAGCACAAAACGGTTGGCCTGCGAGGCCTGTTTCAAGTGGGCGAAGTGCGAGCCCTGGATGCGCTTCTGCCGCATCCAGACATAACGGGCGTCGAAGGTGATGTTGAAGCCCGTGGTGCCGGCGCAGAACACCACCATGCCGCCGCGCTTGACCACCATGGACGACACCGGAAACGTCTGCTCGCCCGGATGCTCGAACACGATGTCGACGTCGCGCTTTCCCGTGATGTCCCAGATCGCCTTGCCGAAGCGGCGGGCTTCCTTGCTCCAGTCGTTATATTCGGCCGAATTCACCTGCGGCAACTGGCCCCAGCATTTGAATTCCTTGCGGTTGATCACGCCCTTGGCGCCGAGATTGAAAACATATTCGGCTTTGGAATCGTCGGAGATGACGCCGATGGCGTTGGCGCCCGACGCTGCGACCAGCTGCACGCCGAACACGCCGAGGCCGCCGGAGGCGCCCCACACCAGCACATTGTCGCCGGGCTTGAGCGTGTGCGGCGGATGGCCGAACAGCATGCGATAGGCGGTCGCCAGCGTGAGCGTGTAGCAAGCCAATTCTTCCCAGGTGAGATGCGCCGGCTTCTGCATCAACTGGCGCGACTGCACGCGGCAGAATTGCGCGAACGAACCGTCAGGCGTCTCGTAGCCCCAGATGCGCTGCGAGGGCGACAGCAGCGGATCGCCGCCATTGCAATCCTCGTCGTCGCCGTCGTCTTGATTGCAATGGACGATGACTTCGTCGCCGACTTTCCAGCGCTTCACTTTGGCGCCGACCGCCCAGACGATGCCGGAGGCGTCGGAGCCGGCAATATGGAACGGCTGCTTGTGGACATTGAACGGCGTGATCGGCTGGCCAAGGCCCGCCCAGATACCGTTGTAATTGACGCCGGCCGCCATCACGAAGACGCAGCACTTCCTCTTCGCCGATCGGCCAGGTCGGCACGACTTCGAGCTGGAACGATTTGTCCGGCGGCCCGTGACGATCCTGGCGGATCACCCAGGCATGCATGTTTGCCGGCACGTGGCCGAGAGGCGGGATCTCGCCGATGTCATAGAGGTCTTTGGGAGAAGCAACGCTCCTCACCGGGGCAACAGCCGGCATTTGGTATCTCCTTAAAAACTGCCGGTAGTTTGGCGCAATAGATGTTGCAGCGCAATAAGATCGTTAGGCTAAGCGGCATATCCAGCAAAAACACCAATTTTTAAGGGTTTTGCAATGGACCGGGGCCTAATTTGGCCGCGGCCCTTACAAGGGTTTTGCGAGGCTTTCAGGCGCACCGATATGTCCGAACACGTCATTCCAGGCGCCCGCAGATTGGCCGTCTCGCACGCGGCCATGCCGTGGCTGGTGGCGGCGGGCGTGTACGCACTGCTCATGCTGCTGGGGCCGCGGCTGCTCGCCGACCCCGACACTTATTCGCATATCGCGCTCGGCCGCTGGATTTTCGAACACCAGAGCGTTCCGACCGTCGATCCGTTTTCGCAAACCATGCGCGGCGAACATTGGGTTGCGTTCGAATGGCTGTCGCAAGTGATTTACGCGGGCGCGCTTTCGCTCGGCGGCTGGACCGGCGTCGTCGCGCTTGCCGCCGCTTGCGCGGCTGCGGCCTTCGGCCTGCTGACGCGATTTCTGCTGCGCGAATGGCAGCCGGTGCCGGTGCTGATCGCCGTGCTCGCGGCTTTCGTGCTGGTGTCGCCGCATATTCTGGCGCGGCCGCACATATTGGCGATGCCGATTATGGTGGCGTGGGTGGCAAGTCTGATCCACGCCGTCGACGAGCAACGCGCGCCGCCCTGGCATTTGCTGCCGCTGATGACGCTGTGGGCGAACCTGCATGGCAGTTTCACCTTCGGGCTCGCCATGATCGGCGCGGTGGCATGCGACGCGTTGTGGAACGCGCCCGTTGCGCAGCGTTTGCAGGTGGCGCGGCACTGGGTGCTGTTCGGCCTGCTCGCGCTGGCCGCCGCCTGTATCAACCCTTACGGCCCGGAAATGATTCTGGTGACGTTCCGCACCATCGCCTTGGGCCAAGCCTTGCAGATTATTACCGAATGGCGGCCGCAGGACTTCAGCCATCTCGGAGCCTTCGAAATCATCATGCTGGCCGGTTTCGGCTACGCTTTGTTGCGCGGCGTGAAGCTGCCGGTGCTGCGCATCGTCATGCTGTTCGGCGTGCTGCATCTGGCGCTGTCGCAATCGCGGCAAGCCGATCTTCTCGGCTTGCTGGCGCCGCTATTTCTGGCCCGCCCGCTGGCCGAACAATTCGCCGACAATCGCAGCGCGACGGACCGTCGCGCTCGATGCACGCTTTGCAAGCTGGGCTGCCGCCGGCGCCGGACTTGTGCTGATGAGCGTCACCGGCTTTGCCGCTTCGCGCCACGACATGATGCCGCCCGCCGATATTACGCCGGCAAACGCGATCAAATCGATCGATCTGGCCAAGAACGGTCCGATCCTCAACGATTACGGCTTCGGCGGCTATATGGATTTTATCGGCATTGCGCCCTTTATCGACGGGCGGACCGAGCTTTACGGCGCGGATTTCACGATCCGTTACGATCGGGCGCTCAAGCTTGAAAACCTTCCCGACTTCCTGCGGCTGCTCGCCGAATACAAGATCGGAACGACCCTGCTCTCGCCGCAAACGCCGGCGGTCGCGCTGCTGGATCGCTTACCGGATTGGCAGCGGACTTATTCGGACGATGTCGCGGTCGTGCACACGCGCCGGGTCCCGCTCACGTCCCAAGAAGTAAGCGCGGTCAGCCCGCGGTGTTGCGAACGTCGCTGGATTGTTCGGCGCGATCGAAGCCGGCTTTTTCGCGCACCACATAGAGCGGACGCCGTTTCACTTCGGCATAGATGCGGCCGACATAGAGCCCCATGATCCCGGTCATGACCATGTTCATGCCGAGTAAGAACGATACGATGATGATGGTCGACGACCAGCCGGCCAGCAGACTGTGGTCGCCCGCGAGCGCGCGAATAAAGACGCTGATGCCGTAAAGCACGGCGCAGGCCGACACGGCAAAGCCGCCCCAGATGGCGAGGCGCAACGGCGCGTCGGAAAATCCCACGACACCATTGGCCGCCAGGCGCAGCATCTTGAGCAGCGGATATTTCGTTTCGCCGGCGAGCCGCGGCTGGCGGTGGAAGGCGACCTCGGTCTGGCGGAAGCCAAGCCAGGCAAACATGCCGCGCACAAAACGATCCTGCTCGGGCATGGCCTTGAAGGCTTCCAGCACCTTGCGGTCGATCAGCCGGAAATCGCCGGTGTCGCGCGGGATTTCCACCGACGACAGGCGGCCGAGCAATTTATAGAACAGGCTGGCGGTCCATTGTTTGAAGGCGCTCTCGCCTTCGCGCGAAAGCCTGCGGCCATAGACGACCTCGTAACCTTCCTTCCACTTGTCGATCATCTGCCCGACGACTTCGGGCGGATCCTGCAAGTCGGCATCCATGACGATGATGGCCTCGCCCTGCGCCACATCCATGCCGGCGGTGATCGCGATCTGATGGCCGAAATTGCGCGACAGTCCGATATAGCGATAGCGCGGATCGTCCTTGGCCTTGGCGCGCAGGATGATCGAACTGGTGTCGGAACTGCCGTCGTCGACAAAGATGGTCTCGGCGCCGCCGTCGAGCCCAGCCATCATGCGATCGAGCCGGCGCAACAGAACCGGCAGCACCGCCTGCTCGTTGAACACAGGAACGACGAAGCTATAGCGAGGACCGCCGGCGGAATTCATCATTATCGTGAAACTCGGATTTCGATCGAAAATGACGATAGAGCGCGGGTATTAAGGAAACTTTGCCTCGCGAAAGGGGGGCTGCCGGTAATTCACAGGCCAGCGCCTGGCCATCGACGCCGGAGCAGAGTTCCTATTGAATTACCGCGGTCAGGGGCCAGCCGTCGGGGTTAAGGGCCGCGACTTAAGGGGAAACCACCATGGATCTGCATTCAATCATCGTCTTGGTCATCATCGGCGCGATCGCCGGCTGGCTCGCCGGCAAGATCATGAGCGGCGGCGGCTTCGGCCTGCTCGGCGATATCATTATCGGCATTATCGGCGCCTTCATCGGCGGCTGGCTTTGGGGCGTGCTGGGCCTGCCCGGCCTCGGCCCGTGGTGGTTGACGGCGATTGTCAGCGCGACCATCGGCGCCTGTCTTTTGCTCTTCATCATCCGGCTGGTGAAGCGGGCCTGACGCTTCCGGCGGCCGCACGAGCCGTTTGCGAAGCGGTTAGCAAATAGACTTTCCGGGGCTAACCACCCCGGAAAGCGGCTTCTATGTTGCATTGCAGCAAGGCTTGCGCCACTATGGCGGCAGGCAGGCCGATGCTCGACAAAACCAAAGGCGACAAACCGAAACGCGACAAGCCTTGGATGTTCCGCACTTATGCGGGCCATTCCACCGCGGTCGATTCCAACGCGCTGTACCGCAAGAATTTGTCGAAGGGCCAGACCGGACTCTCGGTCGCCTTCGATCTGCCGACCCAGACCGGCTACGACTCGGACCACGTGCTGGCCAAGGGCGAAGTCGGCAAGGTCGGCGTGCCGGTCAATCATCTGGGCGACATGCGCTCGCTGTTCGACGGCATTCCGCTCGCCACCATGAACACCTCGATGACCATCAACGCCACCGCGGCGTGGCTGATGGCGCTCTATATCGCGGTGGCCGACGAGCAGGGCGCGCCGCGCGCGGCGCTGACCGGCACCATCCAGAACGACATCATCAAGGAATATCTGTCGCGCGGCACTTACGTGTTTCCGCCGGCGCCTTCCATGCGGCTGATCAAGGACGTGGCGATCTTCACCACGACCGAATTGCCGAAATGGAATCCGATGAACATCTGCTCCTACCATCTGCAAGAGGCGGGCGCGACGCCGGTGCAGGAACTGGCCTTCGCGCTCGCCACCGCGGTGTCGGTGCTCGACACGGTGAAAGCGTCGGGCGAAGTCACCGACGAGAAATTCGGCGAAGTGGTCGGGCGCATTTCGTTCTTCGTCAATGCCGGCATGCGTTTCGTGACCGAAATGTGCAAGATGCGCGCCTTCGCCGAATTGTGGGACGAGATCACGCGCACGCGTTACGGCATCACCGATGCCAAGCAGCGGCTGTTCCGCTACGGCGTGCAGGTGAATTCGCTGGGACTGACCGAGCCGCAGCCGGAAAACAACGTCGCGCGCATCTTGATCGAGATGCTGGCGGTGACGCTGTCGAAGAAAGCCCGCGCCCGCGCCGTGCAACTGCCGGCCTGGAACGAGGCGCTTGGCCTGCCGCGGCCGTGGGATCAGCAATGGTCGCTGCGCATGCAGCAGATCCTGGCCTATGAGACCGACCTGCTGGAATACGGCGATATTTTCGACGGCTCGGCCGAGATCGAACGCAAGGTCGAGACGCTCAAAGCCGAGGCGCATGGAAGAACTCGAGCGCATCGATGCAGATGGGCGGCGCCGTGGCCGCGGTCGAATCGGGCTACATGAAGCAGCAGCTGGTGGAATCCAACACGGCGCGGTTAGAGGCCATCGAGCGCGGCGAGCAAATCGTCGTCGGCGTCAACAGATATCTCGAAACCGAAGCGTCGCCGCTGACCGGCGGCATCGATTCGATCATGACCGTATCGGAAGACGCCGAACGCGATCAGACTCGAGCGGCTGGCCGCCTGGCGCGCCGCGCGCGACGCCAAGGCGGTGGCCGCGACGCTCGGCTGAGCTGAAGCGCGCCGCTGCGACCGGCGCCAACATCATGCCGCCGTCGATCGCCTGCGCCAAAGCCGGCGTCACCACCGGCGAATGGGGCTGGACGCTGCGCGAGGCCTTCGGCGAATACCGCGCGCCGACCGGCGTCGGCACGCGCCATGCGCAACGACGTCGACGGGCTCGACGATATCCGCGCCGAGGTCGATCGCGTGTCGACGCAAACTCGGCCGCCGGCTCAAGATGCTGGTCGGCAAGCCCGGTCTCGACGGCCATTCCAACGGCGCCGAGCAGATCGCGGTGCGGGCGCGCGATGCCGGCATGGAGGTGGTCTATGAGGGCATCCGCCTGACGCCGGAGGAAATCGTCAACGCGGCGCGCGAGCAGAAGGCGCATGTCATCGGGCTGTCGGTGCTGTCGGGCAGCCATATGCCGCTGGTGGCCGACGTGGTCGCGCGCATGAAGGAAGCCGGCATGACGAATGCCGGTTGTGGTCGGCGGCATCATTCCGCCGGAGGACGCCGCCGCGCTGGAGAAATCCGGCGTCGCCGCGGTCTATACGCCGAAGGATTTCGAATTGAACCGCATTATGTCGGACGTGGTGCGCATTGTTGAGCGCGCCAATGGCGTGAGTAACGTTTGACGGCCTAGCGCTTACCCAGCAAACTCCGCGGTCTATTTTGCACGTTTAATGCCGAGGAGCGGTCATGAGCCAGCAGCCTATCGCGCCACCAAATCAGTCCGCGATAAACCGCGCGGTCGCTTGGCTACTTCCCGCCTATTTGATCGGCAATTTTCTGGTGCGTGCGCTCACCGCGGCGCACGAATACCCGATGCGGACCGAGCAGGTCCTGGAAATGTCGATCGACGCGCTCTGCATCGTCGGGCTTTTCGGCGCCCGAAAACGAATGCAGGCGTGGCTGTTCTGGGTCGCGCTCGTCGCCGGGCTTGGGCTGTTTGCCATCCGCCTCAATAGCGACGCCAGTTGGTGGACCGGCCACCTGATGTATTCGCTGTTGCCGCGATAGTTCAGCGCGCCACTGCTTGCGCCAACACCTGCGCCAGTCTGCTTGGGCTCACGGGCTTGGCAAAATAAAAATTCATGCCGGCGGCGCGCGCCGCCTGCTTCGTTACCGGCCTCGGTGCGGCCGGAAATTCCAATCACAGGAACGGTTCCCGCTTTGCCCTGCAGCGCGCGAATGCGCCGCGTCGCCTCGATGCCGTCCAAGTCCGGCGAGCGCGATGTCCATCAGTATCGCGTCATAGCCGCCGCGCGCCGCCGCCTCGACCGCGGCCTCGCCGCTCTCGACGAAATCGACGCGGTGGCCGAGTTCGCCGACGATCGTATTCATCACCACGCGGCCGTAGGGATTATCCTCGGCGCACAGGATCGACAGCGGCCGGGCGTTGCCTAGGCGGGCGCCGTCGCGTTGGGCCTGCCGGGCGCGCCGCGACGCGAGCGACCAGCGCGGTCAGGCGGAAGGTGCTGCCGGCGCCTTTCTTGCTGGTGACCTTAAGATCGCCGCCCATGGCCTTGGCAATGCGTTTGACGAACATCAGCCCCAGCCCGGCCCCGCCATAGCGCCTTGAAATCTGCTTCGCTGGCCTGCGCGAACGGACGAAACAGCAGTTTCAATTCGCCGGCGCTCAAACCGATGCCACTGTCGGTGAAATTGAAAATCAGGCGCACGCGGCCGCGCAAGACTAGCTCGGCGCCGGCGCTGAATTTAACGCCACCCTGGTGGGTGAATTTCACCGCATTGTCAGCGAGATTTTCGAGCGCCGCGCGCAGGCGCAGCTCGTCGCCGGCGACCAAAGCCGGCAGGCCGGGCGCGATTTCAATCTCGGCCTTGACGCTTTTGTTGCCGGCGCGCGCCACCAGCGCCTGGCCAACGGCCTGCGCCAGGGCGCGCGGCGAGAACGGCTCGTTGCGCAATACCAAGCCGACGGCGTCGGCCTTGACGGCATCGACGATCAACGTGGTGAGCGCCGCCAGATGGTCGGCGCCGCTTTTGATCGCGGTCGGCCCATTCGCGCTCGCGCTGGCCGAGGTCGGAGGATCGCCAGCAATTCGGCGAGCGCCACGATGCCGGTCAGCGGCGTGCGGATGTCATGCGCGATGCCGGCGAGCGCAGCTTCGACGCTTCGCGTTTTTTGGCGCGTTTTTGGCGCCGCGCGGCTGCCTTGTCCCGTTTGCCGGCTTTGCGCTTTGCCATGGTGTACCCGCCCCAAATGCGAGAATGCCACGGAAGTCGTGTTCAATCGAGCCCAACGCGCTTTCGGATGTCGCCAGGGCTAGCGCCGCCGGCGCGTAGCTCGCGCAAGCCCGTGGCACGGGTCGATTTCGCCAATTTGCGGCCGTCCTGGTCGAGGATCAGGCGATGGTGGCGATAGCGCGGCTGCTTGTATCCGAGCAGCGTCCTGCAGCAGGCGATGGACGCTGGTGGCGTGGAACAGATCGCAGCCCGCGCACCACATCGGTGATGCCTTGGCGGCGTCATCCACCACCACGGCGAGATGATAGCTGGTCGGCGTTTCCTTGCGCGCCAGGATCACGTCGCCCCAGACCGCGGGATCGGCGGCGATGGCGCCGGTTTCGCCGGAGGGTCCCGCGCCGGTTTCCTGCCAGGCCAGCGGACCGCACGCGCCAGCGCGGCCGGCATATCGAGCCGCAAGGCAAAAGGCTCGCCGGCAGCGATGCGGCGGGCGCGCTCGGCGGCGCTCAGCGATTTGGCGGTGCCCGAATAAAGCGGCGCGCCGTCGGGGTCCTGCCCTGCCGCCATGCGGGCAACCTCGGCGCGGCTTTCGAAGCTTGGATAAATCAGTCCCATCGCATCGAGCTTGGCCAGCGCCGCACGGTAGTCGTCGTAATGTTCGGATTGCTTGCGCACCGGCAATGCAAAGCGAGCCCGAGCCAGGCTAGGTCCTCATAGATCGCGGCTTCGTATTCCGGCCGGCAGCGCGTCGCGTCGATGTCCTCAATACGCAGCAGCACCTCGCCGCCCGCCGCCCGCGCCATATCGGCATTGAGCAGCGCCGACAGCGCGTGGCCGAGATGCAGATAGCCGTTCGGGGACGGCGCAAAGCGGAAAACAGTGGCGGCATTGTTTGTCCCGGTGTCATCGACCGCGAAGGCGGACGATCCAGTAATCGCAGCGCTTGCGAGTCCGATCAATATCACGGATTATGGATGCCCGCCTTCGCGGGCATGACAACGAGGCGCATGACCCACTTCCTTCACACCCAAGCCGATCTTGACGCGGGGCTCGCGCAACTCATCCTCGCCGACCCGCGTCTCAAGCCGGTGGCGGAAAAGGCCGGCCAGTTCAGCCTGCGGCGGCGCGAGGGCGGCTATGCTGGGCTTATGTGCGATCGTCTGCGGCCAGCAATTGTCGGTGGCGAGCGCGGCTGCTATCAGGAACCGGTTGTTCGCCGCGCTCGATCCGTTTCACCATGACACGGTGCGCGGCGCGCGCGCCGACAAGCTCAAGCGGCTCGGCCTGTCGGCGGCCAAGATCAAATCGATCAAGGAAATCGCCAAAGCCGTCGCAAAAGGAAAGATCGACCTGACCGCGGTCGGCAATATGGACGCCGATGTGGCTCATGCCACGCTCACCGCGCTGCACGGTGTCGGGCCGTGGACCGCCGACATCTATCTGCTGTTCTGCCTTGGCCATGCCGATGCATTTCCCGCCGGCGACCTCGCGGTGCAGGAGGCCGCCCGCATCGCCTTTAAATTGCGCAAGCGGCCGGACGCCAAGGCGCTCACCAAACTGGCGCAAGCCTGGCGGCCCTGGCGCGGCGTAGCGGCGCATCTGCTATGGGCCTATTATCACGCGGTGAAGAAACGCGACGTGGTGCCTTTGGCCAAAAGCCGAACCTTCGAAAAGCCGGACGGCGGCGCTCGGGAGGAAAATCGTGATAAAAATAGTCCATGCGGCCGCGCTGGCCATTTTTCTTGCCGGCGCACAGGCCGCGCTGGCCGACGAGTGCGGCGAAACTGTCCGCGACTATAATTTCGTATTGAGCCATTTGACCGATGCCATGGAGCGCTTCTCGACTTGCGTGGCCGACAGCAAAGGCCTTAAGGACTGCGCGACGGAATTCGGCGAGCTGCGCTCCGCCTACCAGCAATTCATGTCGGTTGTTGCGATCTACAGCAAGGAATGTGAATCCCATGGCTAGGTATTGATGAGAAAGAGGAGAAGGAATTTTGAATGGCTGAACTCGACGGTCCAAAACTTGACGGCCCGCGCCTTGAACCGAAATCCGGCACCGCCAAACAACTCGTCGTCTTCCTGCACGGCTATGGCGCCGACGGCAACGATTTGATCGATATCGGCCGTGCCTGGCAGGGCCTGCTGCCGGACGTGGCTTTCGTGTCGCCGCATGCGCCTCGGCCCTGCGGCCAGGCCCCGGTCGGGCGCGAATGGTTTCCGCTGACGTTCCGCGATCCAAACGAGCGCTGGGTCGGCGTACAGGCCGCCGCGCCCGCGCTCGACGCGTTTCTCGACGCGGAATTAGCGCGGCGCAAGCTGCCGGGCTCGGCGCTGGCGCTGGTCGGATTTTCGCAAGGCACCATGATGGCGCTGCATGTCGGCTTGCGCCGCGCCGTCGCCCCGGCGGCTATCGTCGGCTATTCCGGCATGCTGGTGGTGCCGGAGAACGTCGATCCCGGCAGTTTCGCCAGCGAAATTCGCAGCAAACCACCCGTGCTGCTGGTGCATGGCGACGAGGACACGGTCATTCCGGTCCAGGCGCTGATGCATGCCGCGCAAGGGCTGGCGGCGCTGGGAGTCATGACCGAATGGCATGTTTCGCCCGGCGTCGGCCACGGCATCGACCAGGAAGGCCTGCGGCACGGCGGGTGAGTTTTTGGCCAAGCAGTTTAATCGCAAGGCGTAGGTCCGGCGTTGGGTAACCTCCCGCAACGGCTTCACAATCCCGTCACGCTGCCTCTATACTAGGCCGTCAGCTGCGTGGCGGCAGCCTATAGGAGGTTGGGAGCGTCACTTTGAACGTGCACGTTTCGGCAAGTGGTTTTCCAGCATTGGTGCTCAACGCGGATTTCCGGCCGTTGAGCTATTACCCTTTGTCGCTGTGGTCCTGGCAGGACGCGATCAAGGCCGTATTTCTTGAGCGCGTGAACATCGTCGCCAATTACGACCGCGCGGTGCACAGCCCCAGTTTCGAAATGAAGCTGCCGAGCGTGGTGTCGCTCAAGACCTATGTGAAGCCCTCGACCCACCCGGCCTTCACCCGCTTCAACGTATTCCTGCGCGACCGCTTCTCCTGCCAATATTGCGGCGACCGCGACGACCTCACCTTCGACCACATCGTGCCGCGCTCGCGCGGCGGACATACGACGTGGGAAAATGTGGTGGCCGCCTGCTCGCCATGCAATTTGCGCAAGGGCAGCCTGACGCCGAACGAAGCGCGCATGTGGCCGTCGCAGATGCCGTTCCAGCCCACGGTGCATCATTTGCACAGGAACGGCCGGCTGTTTCCGCCAAACTATCTGCACGATAGCTGGCTGGATTATCTCTATTGGGATACCGAGCTGGAGCCGTAAGCCGGCGCGCTATAGCCAGCCGCGCGGTGTCATCCGCTGCAGCACGCCGTCGCGCTTGATGAAATAATGATAGAGCGCGGCCGCGACGTGAAGCCCGACCAGCGTCAGAATCCCGTATTCGGCCAGCAGGCCATGCACATCGCCGGTCCAGCCGAAGCCGGGCGCACTCTTGGCCAACAGCTTCGGCAATTCCCAGCCAAACATCACGATCGGCATGCCGCGGTATGAGGCATTCATCCAGCCGAGGATCGGCACCACGAACAGCAGCAGATAAAGCAACCAGTGCACGATGCGCGCGGATTTAATCTGCCATGGCGGCAGGCCATCGTGCGCCACCGGCTCGCCATGGGTCGCGCGCCAGATCAACCGTACGATTGCAACCGCGAGGATAATAATGCCGAAAGTGAAATGCAGGCTGATCAGCGTCGAGACCGGCGTGTTGCGTCCGATATGCGGCATGGTCCAGGCGAAAATGAACTGCGCGATCAGCAGAACAAGAATTGTCCAATGCAGAAACTTCGCCGTGCCAGTGTAACCAACGGATTTATCCATACTGCTCATGCTCCCGTCTTAAGCCGTTCCTTATCGTAGCCGGCGACGCGCTTGTAACTTTCCGACAATGCTACTAGTTCCGCACGGCTGATGATGTCGTCGATATTCTTGAACGGCTTGTCGCCGGTGCGGCGGTAGACTTCGTGCAAGATCGCGTCGGGCGGAGCGTTACGGTTGGCCAAAACCACTTTGCTGGTGGCCGGCAGGCGTTTGTCTTCGTAAATCTTTAACGCGGCGATCGGATCGGCATTGGCCGCAAGCGCGTCCGACAAAGCGCGGCAATCCAGGATCGCCTGCGCCGCGCCATTGGCGCCGCGCGGATACATCGGATGCGCGGCATCGCCCAGCAGCGTGAGCCGGCCGAAGCTCCAGCGCGGCAGCGGATCCTGATCGACCATGGGATATTCCAGAATGGCGTCGGCGCTGCTGATGAAGTCCGGCACGTCGAGCCAGTCGAATTTCCAATCCGCCATCGCGGGCAGAAAATCCTCCAGCCGCCCGCCCCGGTTCCAGTCGCGCGCCTTATAGACCGGCGTTTCGATATCGCAGACCCAGTTCACCAATTGGCGGCCTTGCGCGTCGATATTGTTGCGGATCGGATAGATCAGAAGCTTGGCCGGGTGATGCCAGCCGATGCGGATCATGCTGGCGCCCGACAAGAACGGCTTCCAGCGGGTGACGCCGCGCCACATATTAATGCCGGAATATTTCGGCGGGCCCTCGTCCGGATAAAGCTGTTTGCGCAGCACCGAATGGATGCCCTCGGCGCTCACCGCCGCGCTGCCGCGCTGCGACGGCAACGGCTTGCCATCGACATCCTCGAAATGCGCGATCGCGTCGCCGCCGTCATAATCAACGCGCGTACAGCGCCAGCCGGTGATCACCTTGTCGGCGCCGGCGCGCTCGATGAAAGCGTCGAGCAGCACCATCTGCAGATCGCCGCGATGAATGGAGAATTGCGGCACGTCATAGCCGGCAAAGCGACCGGCAGGCTCTTTGTGGATATGCTGGCCGAAGCGATTATAGAAACAATATTCGCGCGTGGTAACGGCGACCTTGGCGAGCGCGTCTTCCAGGCCGAGTGCGCATAATTCGCGCGATGCATGCGGCAGGATATTGATGCCGACACCGACCGCCTTCAATTCGGGCGCCGCTTCGAATACGCGGCAGGCGATGCCGGCGCGATGCAGCATCAGGCCAAGCGTCAGGCCGCCAATTCCGGCGCCGATGATAAGGACTTCCATTAAGACCTACTCTGGCTCCGGCCGCGTCCACGCCGCTTTCGCGCCCCAAGCCGCGATGAGCGCGAGGAACAGCGACACCAGCACGTCATAGCCCGCCAGCGATATGCCGAACAAGCGCCAGGCCGCTTCGTCACATCGCACGATGCGGATGTTCTGAAGCTGTTTCAACATATTGGTGGCCGAGCCAAGCCCGTTGATCGGCCCGCTGCAATCCTGCGGCCCGGGCCAGAATTTCCATTCGACGCCGGCATGAAAGACCGAAAGGCCCGTGTTCCAGAGCATGACAGCGGCGACAACGACGAAGCCTGCGACCATCACTTTGCGCGCCGCGCCATGACTGGCGCCAAGCCAGAGCAAGGCAGCCAGCGGCACGCCAATGTAAAACGCCTCGCGCTGATCGAGACAGAGCGGACAGGGCGGATAGCCCAGGACATATTGAAAGAAGAAGAAACCGCAAATTGTCAGCGCACCGATAATCGCGACGATGACAGCGGCAGCGAGCGGCGGGTCGCGGCGGGCATTTAGCGAGAACTTTCAGCCGAGCATCAAACCGCCCATGCGCGCTTGCTTATAAGGGTGGTGCCCCTGGCCGGACTCGAACCAGCACACCTTGCGGTACCTGATTTTGAGTCAGGCGCGTCTACCAATTCCGCCACAGGGGCATTGCGGATGACCTTATCCGAAAACCGGTTGCCACTTGTCAACGGTCAGCGTCAGGGCAGCCGTTTTCCGAGCCGGATACGGCGCTTTCAGGGCGTTCCGGGCGGGCCTATAATGGGCCCAACGATCCTTTTTGGCAGGAGCCCTGCGATGAACGAAGAAGCCCTCAACATGTCGCTGCGCAAATTCCTCAAAATGGTGGGCGTCACCTCGCAGCAGGAAATTGAAAAAGCCATCCGCGCCGCGGTCGCCGACGGCCGGCTCAAGGGCACTGAAAAACTCGAGGCCAAGATGGTGCTCACCATCGGCCCCGTCGGCCTCAATCATAAGGTCGACGGGACCATCGAACTGGCTTAAGGCGCGGCGCTTAGAGCCCGGCCAGCGCTTTCCGGTAATATGACAGATCGAGATAGTTGTCGGCCGAAGCAGGCTTTCCGCCTTCATATTCGGCGCGCAGCTTGAGCACATTGTCGACGCCCGCCATGTCGATCGCGCCATCACGATTGAACTCATTCTTGGTGCTCTCGGAGAACGCGACCGCGGCATCCTCCGGCAGTTTCAGCCGCTCGGCCAGTATCGCCACGACCTCGGCCTTATTCTTGGGATCGAAGGCTCAACGCCATCCCTCGATATAGGCCTGCCGCGCTGCGTCAATTCGCGCGGAAACCTTCGGCGTTCTCAACACTTGTCTCTAAGAACCAGGCTTTTTTAGAGGAGAATTGGATGAATAGATCGCTGATCTGTGCGGCCGCGGTAGCGGCCTTTTTTGCGTTATCGGCGCCCATGCCGGCTCAAGCCCACATGCTCGATCCTGGCTTGAACACCGCGGCGCCCTCGGCGCTGGTCGATGTGCAATACCGGCACGATCGGCATGACTGGCGCCATCGGCACCATTATCGGCGTCACCGTCATTGTAGGGACCAGCGAATTCGCTTGCACGTGCGGCACGGACATTTCGTATTCCGTACGGTTCGCCACTGCGGCTGGCGCGGCTGGTAGTCCGGCCTATCGAGACATGAATGAGGGCGGCGGAAAATCCGCTGCTCTCATTTTTTTAAGCCTCGGCGCCGACATTGCGCCGGCCGAAAGCCAATTCCATCTCGCGGCGAAATTTCACCGCCGCGTCATTGGGGTCGTAGGCAACGTCCGTCCATTTGAGCGCGCTGCCTTGCGGCAATATCGCGCATGAGCTTGACGTTATGGGCTAGGCCAAGCGGCAGCAGTTCCCGCTCAAGCGACACATCGGCGGGCGTCTGCTTGCCCCAGACGCAATAGCCGCCCTCGCCGTCGAGCATCTCGCCGGCTTTGAGATCGCGCTTGGCGGTCGCCACCACGTCGGAACGAAAGCCGGTGGGCGCGCCGGTCGGCTCATTGCGCAAGGCGGCGCTTGCGACCGAAATACCGAGCTCGAGCCCGATCATATGGATCGGCCGGTATAGCGCGGCGTATTTGCCGCTCGAATCCGGCAGCATGGCGTATTCCTTGAAACAGCGCCGCGCATAATCGGTCTCGCCTTCGATCACGACAAAAGTGCCGAGCGCGAGATGGTGCGGCACATTGCTGCCGTCGCGATAGACCGAGGACGTCACCTCGGTGACGCCGGCTTTTTCCAGCGTGCCGCCGTCGCTTTTCGGCTTGCAGATGTCGGCAAGTTCGAAGCGCGTCGCCGGCGGAAAGCTTAAGCCATCGCTTTGGGGCAGCAGACCGGTGGCATTGCACACCGCCGTCATTTCGATGCCGGACTTGGTGCCGTCGATGAACGAGTTGAACATCTTCGGATTGATCGAATTGCGGTCCTCGATCTGCAAGATACTGATCGAGAATTTCCCATAGCGTGTCGGGCGTGGATTGATGGTAGGTCGGGTGATAGCGCGTGCCCTTGCCGGCGCAGATCACCTTGAAACCGGCGGCGCGCGCCCAATCGACATGTTCGCAAATCAGCGCCGGCTGATCGCCCCAGGCGAGCGAGTAAACGACGCCGGCCGCCTTGGCACGGCGCGCCAGCAGCGGCCCCGCCACCGCGTCGGCCTCGACATTGACCATGACGATATGCTTGCCGTGCTCGATTGCTTTGAGCGCGTGATGGATGCCGGCGCCCGGCACGCCGGTCGCTTCGACGATCACTTCGATGCGCGGGTCGGCAATCAGGGCCTCGGCGTCGGCGGTGACGAATGTCGCGCGGCGCTTATGCGCGTCGGCGAGCGAGGCAGCGGCGTAAGCCTCCGCCGGCCAGCCCGCGGATCTTGAGCTGGCTGCGCGCGCGCGCCACATCGAGATCGGCCACGCCCACGACATGCATGCCGGTGGTCAGACGCGCCTGCGCCAGGAACATGGTGCCGAACTTGCCGGCCCCGATCACACCTATGGTCACCGGCCGCCCGGCGGTTTCGCGTTCGGTCAGCTTGGCATGAAGATTCACCGGCGCCCCGAATTATTTATTGGCAAAGCGCGCTGGAAACGAAGGTCTCGTCGTGGCAATCGCCGCCACTGCTGCGGCCGGACAGCAATACTTTGGCCGGACAGACCTCGGCCGTCGTCATGTCGAGGCTCTTGCCGGATTCAAAGCCTTTCGATTTGCAAATTGCCAAGGCAGCGCCCAAGCAGTCGGGCGCGCCATTGGGCGCGTTTTTACATTTCTCGTGGCCGGTAACGACGCGGGCGCTCGGAATTCTCACCACGGCGTCGGCCGCGTCCTTGGCGGTGTTGACGGTCGTCTTGGCGGCAATGCCGGCTTCATGACCGAAGTTCTGAACGCCCTTGCCGGCATCACGGAAGGTTTCGTCGAACCAGCGGCCGATATTGCCGAACAACCCGAGATCTTCGCGGGCTTTCGGCGCCGAATGGTCCTGCGCCAAAGCCACCGCCGATATCAGCATGAAGGCGCCGGCGCACAGCAGCGTGACGGCAGGCCCAGCCGCGGCTCTTTTAAGATGACGGTTCAAAATTCGTATATCGCCCATAGCCGGTCAAACTGAGATTCGGTCAGATCAAGTATAGCGCAAGCCCGACGCCGATGGCGACCACGGCGGCGCCCAAGAGAACCCATAATCCGAGCCGCTTTTCGATCATATGGCGCGCCTGCTCGCCATAGCGATGCAGCAGAAACGCTAGCAAGAAGAAACGGCCGCCGCGCGCGACGATCGAGCACAGGACGAACAGGCCGAAATTAAAGTGGGCAAAGCCGGAAGTAATCGTCACGATCTTGTAGGGGATCGGCGTGAGGCCTTTGAGCAGGATGATCCAGGCGCCCCATTGCGCGTAGGCGGCGCGGAATGTCTCGACCTTGGAGCCATAGCCGTAGAGATGGATCAGCCAAGAGCCGACCGAGTCATAGAGCAACGAGCCGATCGCGTAGCCGAGAACACCGCCGGCGACCGAAGTCGCCGTGCACCAGGCCGCCAGGACATAGGCTCGTTGCGGCCGCGCCAGCGCCATCGGGATCATCATCACGTCCGGCGGCACCGGAAAGAACGAGCTTTCGGCAAACGACGCCGCGCCCATGATCCACATCGCGTAAGGTTTTTCCGCGGCGTCAATGCACCAGTCGTAGAGACGGCGTAGCAAAGAACGCGGCTGGGAAGCCTGCATGGTCATCAGGGATACTCAAAGACGGGAAAGACGGCGGATCAGCGGCGCTTGCGAACACGCCTTGGTTCCAAGGCTATGACCTTACGCCGCGATATGACAGGCGCCACAGCCTTTGTCATCTTCGGGAGTTTCTCGGCAATGCCAAACATGGCCTCGCGCCGGCTCATTTCGGCCCAGACGTCGTCTGGGTGAACGCCGGCATGAACCCAGAGCACCACGAGATTATAGAGCAAATCGGCGCTTTCCCGGACCACGGCCTCGGTTTGGCCGTGCATGGCGTCGATGACGACTTCAACCGCCTCTTCGGCCAGTTTCTTGGCCATTTTGGCGCGGCCGGCGCGCAAAAGCCTCGCTGTGCGCGATTTCGCCGGGTCCGTGCCCCGAACGGCAATCACGGCATCGTAAAGCCGGGCAACCGAATCAGTCATGCGGGCCAGAATACCTGACCGGCCCCCCTAACAAGTTAACGAACAGGGCCGAGCGGCTGCAAAACCGCCGATTTTGGGCGCTTTTGCAGCTACTCCTCCTCGGCGAGCAGGCCGGCATTGCCGCCGGAGGCCGCGGTATTCACCGACAAAACCTGCTCCAAAGCGAATCGGATCAAATAGTTAGGGCCGCCGGCTTTCGGCCCGGTGCCCGACAGGCCGCTGCCGCCGAAAGGCTGCGAGCCCACGACAGCCCCGATCATATTGCGGTTGACGTAGATATTTCCGTGGGGGAGCGCTGCGACAATATGCGCCACCGTGGCGTCGATGCGCGAATGAATGCCGAGCGTCAGCGCCGTGCCGTTGTCGCCGAGGTCGCCGAGCAGCCGAGGCATCTCGTTTGCTCGCCATCGAACAACGTGAAGTACCGGCCCGAACACTTCTTCTTCTAGATCCTCTGCGCGGTCGAGTTCTACGATCGCCGGCGCGACATAGGTTCCGCCCCGGCGGGTGTTCGCCGCCGTGACGAAACCGCAACGCGCCGCGCGCCTCCATGCTGGCGAGCCAGCGGTCGAGTTTGTTCTTGGCCTCATAGTCGATCACCGGCCCGACCTGGGTTGCCGGATCGCGCGGATCGCCAAGCACAAGTTCGGCTGCGGCGCCCTCCACCATTTCGAGCACGCGGTCGGCCACATCCTCCTGCACGCAAAGCAGACGCAGCGCCGAGCAGCGTTGCCCGGCCGAGCGAAACGCCGACGTGATGACATCGTCGGTCACCTGTTCCGGCAGCGCGGTGGCATCGACGATCATGGCATTGATGCCGCCGGTCTCGGCGATCAAGCGGCAATCGGCCCAGCGCGCGCGGCCAGCGTCCGATTGATGGTGCGCGCCACTTCGGTCGAACCGGTAAAGGCGACTCCGGCAATGCCGCCATGGCTAATGAGCATGCCGCCGACTTTGCCGTCGCCCGGCACCAGATGCAGCGCGGTTGCCGGGACGCCGGCTTGGTGCAGCAATTTCACGGCGGCAAAGGCAATGAGCGGTGTCTGCTCGGCCGGCTTTGCCACCACGCTGTTGCCCGCGACAAGCGCGGCCGCGATCTGGCCGACGAAAATCGCCAGCGGAAAATTCCACGGGCTGATGCAAATAAAAACGCCGCGGCCGCGATAGCGCAGTTCATTGCTCTCGCCGGTCGGTCCCGGCAGAATTTGCGGTGCGAGCGCGCGGCGCGCCTGCGCCGCATAATAGCGGCAAAAATCCGCTGCTTCGCGCACTTCGGACACACAGTCATCGAGCGTCTTGCCGGCCTCGCTTTGCAGGAGTGCGATCAGCGCGCCGCGATTTTGCTCGATCAGATCGCCGGCGCGCATGAGCGCAACCGCGCGCGTGGCGATACCGGCGCCATCCCAGGCCGAAAATCCGGCCTGTGCCGCGGCAAGCGCCGACGCCACGATGGACGCATCGCCTTCCTGCACGATGCCGATGGGCTTGGCGTCGATCGGCGAAATGACGCTGCGCACACGGCCGGCGACCGCGACGCCATCGATCAATGGCGACGCAACGGCATGTTCGGGCGCGGCATTGATTTCCGCCAGCAAGCTGTCAAGCGCGGTGCTATCGCCAAATTCCACCCCGGCGGAGTTGATCCGCGCCGGCGCAAATAGATCGCGCGGCAAAGGAATATGCGAGTGGCGGGCGTGACCTGGATCGGCGATCCACGCCTGCGGCCGCCGCAGGATGGTTTCCATCGGCACGTTCGGGTCGGCCGCCACCGACACGAACGACGAATTGGCGCCGTTCTCCAACAGCCTGCGCACCAGATAGGCCAAGAGATCGGCATAGCCGCCGACCGGCGCGTAGACCCGGACAGTCAGGTCGGGCATTTCCGCAATCAGCGCCCGATAGAGCGCGTCGCCCATGCCGTGCAGCCGCTGGAATTCGTAGCCTTGCGTGCCGCCGGCGTCCTCGATCACGCTCGCTACCGTGAGCGCGTTGTGCGTGGCAAATTGCGGGTAGAGACGCGGGCGCGCCTTGAGCAGCTTGCGCGCGCAATCGAGATAGCAGAGGTCGGTCATCGCCTTGCGCGTGAATAACGGATAGTCGGCAAGCCGCGCTCCTGCGCACGCTTGATCTCGGTGTCCCAATAGGCGCCCTTGACCAGCCGCACCATCAGCCGGCGGTTAAGCGCCTCGCCGGCCTCAGTGAGCCAGTCGATCACGGCGGCGCTGCGCTTTTGATAGGCCTGCACCGCGAGGCCGAAACCGTCCCAGCCTTCCAACGATGTGTCGCGCAACGCCGCGCCGATCACGTCGAGCGATAATTCGAGACGGTCGGCCTCCTCGGCATCGACGGTGAAATTGAGATCGTGGCTTTTCGCCAGCCGCGCCAGTTCGATCAGTTTCGGCACCAGTTCCCTGAGCACGCGCGCGCGCGACAATGGCTCGTAGCGCGGATGCAGCGCCGACAGTTTGACCGAAATACCGGGCCGCTTCGGCAGCGCGGCATTGCCGGCCGTTTTGCCGATCGCTTCGATAGCTTTGGCATAAGAATCGAAATAGCGCCCGGCGTCGGCGGCGGTGCGGGCGCCCTCGCCCAGCATGTCGAAGGAGTACAGGAATTCGTCGTGCGAACGCGCGCGCGCCAGCGCATCGTCGATGGTCTGGCCCAGCACAAAATGCGAGCCCAAAAGCCGCATCGCCTGGCGGGTGGCGGCACGCACCGCCGGCAGGCCGAGCCGCTTGACCAGCGTCTCGACAATGCCTTCCGGCGTTTCATCGGGCGCAATAACGCGGGCTGTCACGCCCAAAGTCCAGGCCGATGCCGACACCAATAAGGAGGCCGACCGCAATTCGTGACCTGCCCAATCCCCGCCCTTGAGTTTGTCCTCGATCAGCCGGTCGGCGGTGGCAGCGTCGGGCACCCGCAGCAGCGCCTCGGCCAGCACCATGAGTGCCAAGCCCTCTTTGGTGGAAAGCGCATAAGCGTGCAGAAAATCCTCTACCCCGCCCAGCCCGCCGATCCCGGCGCGGATTGCTTTAACCAGCTGTGTGGTGCGGGCATCGATGCGCGCTTCGGCCGCATCCGAGCGCGGGGCAGCCGCCAACAACGCGGCCGCAATGGTTTCGTCGGGCGGAGCATAGGGCGCCCGGAAACACGACATGCCGCGCTCGTTGCCGTTGTTGGCACTGGCGGCCTTGGCCGCCGGCATGGAACTTAACTCCCGATTGGCTCCCGATAGGCTTCGGATCGGTTCGCTAGAATACTCCAACTGGGCGATTCTCGCGGCCCCGGATGGCCGGCGTTTTGCCTAACGAAACGGCAAGGACGCGTCATGCGCGGCGCATGATCGCGCCGCACGGCGTGGTGCTTTATCGACGCCAAGATCGATGGCAAGTTTTGTCGCCAAATTTTTGTCGCCAAGCCGATTTATTTTGCTTAAGCAAAGATCGAGAATTTTGCCATTCCCTGAGCGTCCTGGGCTAGGCCCGTGACCGTGACGGAGGGACCGGTCTAATGAATGCGCACGACGCCGGCCGCGCGGCTTTGATGGGTTTTTTGCTGGCCGCGACCCTGGCGAGCGGCGCCACCGCGGCGGAAACCGGCATCAGATTTAGCCTCGACTTCAAATTCGAGGGGCCGTCGGCGCCGTTCCTGCTGCCGCTCGACAAGGGCTATTACAAGGCCGAGGGCCTTAACGTCACCATCGAGCCGTCGTCCGGGTCGATCGAGACCATCGAACGCGTTGCTTCGGGCGCCTTCGACATGGGCTTTGCCGACATCAACGCGCTCATCCGATCGCGCGACGCCAATCCGGAAACGCCAAGCGCGATATTCATGGTTTACAACCGGCCGGCCTATTCGATCGTCGCGCGCAAAAGCCGTGGCATTAGCAAGCCGAAAGATCTCGAGGGCAAAACGCTCGGCGCGCCTGCGCTCGACAGCGCCTATGCGGCCTGGCCGATTTTCGTGAAGGCCAACGGCATCGACGCCGCTAAAGTTAAAATCGAGAATGTCGGCTTCCCGGTGCGCGAGCCCATGCTGGCTGCAGGCCAGGTCGACGCCATTACCGGCCTGTCTTATTCGATTTTTGTCGATCTCAAAGACAAAGGCGTGCCGGTCGATGACATGGTCGTCCTGCTGATGGCCAATTACGGCGTAGATCTTTATGGCAGCGCCATTATCGTCAATCCGAAATTCGCCGCCGAGCATCCCGACGCGGTCAAAGGATTCCTGCGCGCCTTTCTGAAAGGCCTGAAGGAAACCGTGAAGTCGCCGGCCCTGGCCGTCGATTCCGTTCTCAAGCGCAACGAAGCCGCCAAGAAGCCGACCGAGCTCGAGCGCCTGACCATGGCGATTCACGATGATATTGTGACGCCGGAGGTGAGGGCGAACGGCTATGGCGGTATCGACAGCGAACGCTTTGGCCAAGCCATCGATCAGATCGGCATGACGATTAAATTCAAGGGCGCCAAGCCCAAGCCCGGCGATATTTTCAACGATTTCATATTTGCCGGCGGCGGCCGAGCGCAAATTCAACTAGCGCGTCAGGCGGCCGATCCGGTTTTCAAAGCGTTGCCGCCACCGGCATGCCGCTTATCGGCGCCGGCGCGCGAGGCATCGATTGCCGCGGCGATCTCGTCGGCCAGTTGTTCATAGACCGCGCGGGCGCCGCCTTCGCGAATATAAATGCCGCTATAGAGATCGGGCAGCCGCGGTAGCGGCGCGTCATCCCAAATGGTCAGACCGATCTCGCCTGCCCGCCGCCGGGTTACCGCCATGACGCCGAGGCCGGCCGCGACCGCGCCTTCCAGGCTGTTCATGCTCGGACCGGTGAAAACGTCTTCCCAATCCAGCCCGGCCAGCTTCAACGCCGTCACTGCGAGCCGGTGATAGACGCAAGGCTCGCCATAGGAAACCAGCGGCACCGGCCGGCTTGGATCGATCCGCGTAGCCGGGCCGCGCACCCAGACCACTTCTTCGCTCCGGCAATGGCGCGCATCCGGCGGCGGGGTCATCGACAGGCCGATGAACAGATCGAGTTCGCCGCTGCGAAGTTCGCGCACCAGCGCGTCGAAGAAATCGGTACGCACGACGTAACGCACATCCGGCAGGCGCTCGCGGAACCGCGCCAGAATGCCGGGCAGAATGGAGGCGATGAAATCGCTCGGCGTGCCGACCCGGATCACCAGTTCCGGGCGCGGACCGGCGCCGCCAAGATCGACGATCTGATCGTTGATCGACAACAGCCGGCGCGCATAACTGACGACCAGTTCACCCTGCTGGGTGAGGCATATTCCCTGGGTGCTGCGGTCGAACACGTCGTTGCCGAGCAGGAACTGCAACCGCTTGATCTGGGCGCTCACTGCCGGCTGTGTCACGCCGAGGGAAGCCGCGGCCTTGGTGAAGCTGCGCAGATCGACAACGGCGACCAGAGTGCGCAACAGATCGGTCGGAATATTCGTCATTCGTGCCCCCAAGGCCCGATACCCCATGAATTTGTCGACGCAAAGGGCGCTTACACACTAACAACTATAGGTAACACCGGGGGACAGTAACACGTCCTACGTCGCGATCAATTTTTTGGTGGGCAGACGCGACCGCCGCCAGGAAAACCGTGGCGCGGCCGCCGGCAAGCAGCGCGGCTAGGAAACTGGCTAGGAACTGGGCAAGGAACTCGCCAAGGAACTCGGCAAGGAACTCGGCGAGGAACTCGGCGAGATCGCCAAGTTACTTGATACGTTCAAGAATGCTGACGTAATTGGCCACCGCGGTGCCGCCCATATTGAAGATTCCGCCCAGCCGGGCGTTCTTCACCTGCAAATCGCCGGCCGTATCGGTGAGCTGCATGGCGGTGAGCGCGTGCATCGAGACGCCGGTGGCGCCGATCGGGTGGCCCTTGGCCTTGAGACCGCCGGACGGATTGACCGGCAATTTTCCGTCCTTTTGAGTCCAGCCTTCCAAGATGGCGCGGGCGCCCTGGCCTTCCGGGGTAAGCCCCATGGCTTCATATTCGATCAATTCGGCGACCGTGAAGCAGTCATGCGTCTCGACGAAGGACAAATCATCCAGCTTGAGGCCCGATTTGGCCAGCGCGCGCTGCCAGGCGAGCGCGCAGCCTTCGAATTTGAGGATGTCGCGCTTGGCCATCGGCAGGAAGTCCTGCACGTGCTCGGCGGCGCGGAAGGCGACCGCTTTGCCGAGTTGCAGCGCGGTTTCCACGTCGGCGAGCACGATGGCGGCGGCGCCGTCGGACACCAGCGAGCAATCGGTGCGCTTCAAGGGACCTGCGACGAAGGGGTTTTTCTCGCTTTCGGTGCGGCAAAAGTCGTAGCCCAGATCCTTGCGCATCTGCGCATAGGGGTTGCCGACGCCGTTCTTGTGATTCTTGGCGGCGATCATGGCCAATGCATCGGACTGGTCGCCCCATTTCTGGAAATAGAGCCCGGCGATCTGGCCGAAAATCCCCGCAAAGCCGCCATCGATGTCGGCCTCGTCGCGGACATAGGACGCCTTGAGCAGATTGCGGCCGATTTCCGCCGCCGGCGTCGTCGTCATCTGCTCGACGCCGACCGCCAGCACGATGCGCGCCGCGCGCGCCTCGATCGCCCGCAGGCCCTGATGCACCGCCGCGGAACCGGTGGCGCAGGCATTCTCAACCCTGGTCGCGCGCTTGAAGCGCAGATCGGGAGAGGCCTGCAATACCAGCGAGGCGGTGAAATCCTGCGCTGAAAAGCCCGCATTGAAGTGGCCGAGCACGATCTCGTCGACGTCCTTGGCCGCAATCCCGGCGTCCGCCAGCGCCTCGCCGGCGACGCGCACGATCAGGCTCTCGACGGTTTCGCCATTAAGCCTACCGAAGGGCGTGTGGGCCCATCCGACGATGGCCGCGGTCATGGCATTCTCCTTTGCCGAACTTTGGTCGCATTAATCGGCGATTGACGCGGGCTGCACACCATATAACGAGTCGAAGGGCCGGCCGGCTTTGCCTCTCGTCCCAAGCTTAGATAGCCTAGCGCCGACGCCTATGGAACCACCCGATTCGCAAGGTTCCATGAAGCCCCCAGCCACCGGACCGCAACTTTGACGCTTTCGAGCCTTCGCGCCCTGTTATTTGGTCTTGCCGCGGCCTGCCTGGTCTCGGCCGCTGCGGCGCCACGCGCCCATGCCGAAGCGCAATTACTGATCGAGGCCTCCACCGGCAAGGTGCTGCATGCCGAAAACGCCACCTATCCCTGGTATCCGGCTTCCGTCACCAAATTGATGACCGCCTACACCACGCTGCGCGCCATCCGCGAAGGCAAAGTCTCGTTCAACACTTTGCTCACGATTTCGAAAAATGCCGCCGCGCAGCAGCCGACCAAAATGGGCTTCAAGGTCGGCACCACCGTGACCATCGATAACGCCATGAAAATGATGATGGTGAAATCCGCCAACGACATCGCGGTGGCGATTGCCGAAGGCGTCGGCGGCTCGATCGAAGGCTTCGCCGACATGATGAACGCCAATGCGCGCCGGCTCGGCATGACGCAATCCAATTTCGTCAACCCGAACGGACTGCCGGCGGAAAATCATGTCACCTCGGCGCGCGACCTCGGAATTCTGGCGCGCGCGCTGATCCGCGAATTCCCCGAAGACGATTTCTATTGGCACATCTCGTCGATCCGCTACGGCAATCGCGTGCTGCACAATTATAATTCGCTGATCGACCGCTATCCCGGCGCCGACGGCATGAAGACCGGCTTCATCTGCGCGTCCGGATACAATGTGGTCGCATCCGCCACGCGCAACGGCAGGCGTCTCATCGCCATCGTGCTCGGCGCCTATTCCGGCGCGGTGCGCGCGCAAAAGGCCGCGCAACTGCTTGAGCGCGGCTTCAATAGCGGCGGCCTGTCCTGGCTCACGCCCTCGCTCGGCACCGTCGACGCGCTGGCGCCGATGGATGCGCAGCCGCCCAATTTGCGCGACGAAATGTGCGGCGGCCACCGCAGGAAGCCTGCTTCCGAAGACAACGAAGAAGAAGAGCCGAGCGCCGACACGCCCGTCGCCGGCGGCGAATCCGATACGGCTACGCCTGGCCAAGCCTTCATGCTCTCGAGCCTCAAGCCGGCAAACGGCAAATTCGTGCTGGGGCCGCCGGTCGAAACGTCAGGCGCCGATTGTCGTGTTCACCGGCCCGGCCAATCATCCTGACACAATGGCGCAGACCGCGAGCTCGGGGCCCAAGAAGAAGAAAAAGAAGTCGCGGCCAGTCCGGCGGTCAAGCCTGCGGCAAAGTCCGAAGCCAAGCCCGAGACCAAGGTGAACCACTGCTGCACCGAAAGTCTCATCGGCCGCGCAATGAGCGCCCTTACGTCCAGCGGCGGCCGGCGCCAGCCGGCGACACCCATCCCGCTGACCGTGCTCACCGGATTCCTCGGCGCCGGCAAGACCACGCTGCTCAACCGGCTCTTGAAAGATCCGGCCTTGAGCCAGACCGCGGTCATCATCAACGAGTTCGGCGAAATCGCGCTCGATCACCTGCTGGTCGAATATGTCGGCGATAACATGGTGCTGCTGCAATCGGGCTGCCTGTGCTGCACCATGCGCGGCGATCTGGTCGATGCGCTGGAAACGCTGTTGCGCGATCTCGACAACAACCGTTGCAAGTTCAGCCGCGTGCTGTTGGAAACCACCGGGCTCGCCGATCCGGCGCCGGTGCTGCATACCGCCATGGCGCATCCTTATCTGGTCATGCGCTACCGGCTCGATGGCGTGGTGACGGTGGTCGATGCCGTGAACGGCGAAACCACGCTCGACGAACATGCCGAGGCGGTGAAGCAGGCCGCGGTCGCCGATCGCATCGTTTTGACCAAAACCGAT
>CAWEDE010000031.1:0-16779 GCA_963807665.1 uncultured Alphaproteobacteria bacterium
CGGCCTTAGACAATTGAAGTCTTAGATGTGCCTCTTAATGCCCGCTTGTGGACCGAAGCGGACAACGGCCGATTTCGGCCGATGAATGATTTGTCCGAGAATGACCCCAAAACGAATTTTCCCGGCCGCGATCGCCGGCGGCCGGGCTTCTTACTCTGGCTCTGTCGGCCGCTTATGCGACCATGCGGCCGCATTCAGACGATCAAAGTATTACTTGGAGGAGGCCGGTGGCGGAGTCGTAGTGCCTTTCTGGGCCGACGGTGCGGCCGCCTTCGAACCGGCGGGCATCGTTTGAGCGTAAGCGAGTGTTACGGAAGCCAGAAAAGCTGCTGTAAGTGCAACAGAAAAGGTCTTCAGCATTTATATCCCCCGATGAGTGGTTTAAACGCGATAACGTTGCCACATAAATACCGCGCTTGGAAGACGGCTGTCGCGCGCAGCGCTGGAAATAATAATGCCCAGAGATTTCGTGTCGATCTCGCCCTATTGCAACGCACTCATGACGGTGGGCTTCGGGGGCGGGTCTTGCGCTCGCCTATGTCGTTGAAGACTTTGAAGCTGGCGCGATGTTCATCGATCGTGCGCCCGTCCGGCACCGAGCCCGCGATCCGCGTCACGGGCGAAGGCGGCGACAAGATCCTGGTCGAGCAGGCAGTGGACGATGTGGTCGAGGCGCTGACCTTGGTGGCGGCCTGAACGGCGCTAAAGCGCGGCATAGGGTTGGCCTTTAAGTCTCTCCATTTGCTCGAATTTGTCAGTTACAGGCGCCATCCGAGTGCCGCGTTGCAGCGAAAAGTCATTATCTTTCAATAGTTTAGAACCATTTTAAAGAGCCGATTTGCTTTGACTTAGGCTTACCGAGCCGGTAGCCAAATAGCACTTCCACTGTCGCCACCGGGTTTTTCGATGATCGTATGCTCCTGCAACGTGCTGACCGACCACGAAGTGCGCAACGCTGTGCAGGCGACGGCGCCGCGCACCACCGGACAGGTTTACGGCTGTCTCGGCTGCAGCGCGCAATGCGGCCGCTGCGCGCGCTCGATCCGCAAGATCATGGATGAAGCGCTGCTCGGCGCCGGCTGTCCGACCGGCTGCGCCTGCGCAAATCATCCCGCCGCCGAGGTTTGATGCTGTCGCGCGTGAGGCCGCGCGCTTTCCTCATTTTGTCATTATGCTAAGACCGCAACCGCGAAGGCACGGCCGCGGTCCATTGCGCAACGGGAGCTTGTGATGAAGGGCGATGCCAAGGTTGTCGAATACCTCAATAAGTCGCTGCGCCACGAACTCACGGCGGTCAATCAATATTGGCTGCATTACCGGCTGCTCGACAATTGGGGCCTCAAGGATCTCGCCAAGCAGTGGCGCAAGGAATTGATCGAGGAGATGGAGCACGCCGATAAGCTGATCGAGCGCATCATCTTCCTCGATGGCTTTCCCAATTTGCAGGTGCTCGATCCGCTGCACATCGGACAGAATGTAAAAGAGGTTCTCGATTGCGATCTGGCGGCCGAAATTTCCGCGCGCACGCTGTACCAGGAAGCCGCGACCCACTGTCATGCCGTCAAGGATTATGTCACCCGCGACCTGTTCGAGAAGCTGATGTCGGACGAGGAACATCACATCGATTTCCTCGAAACCCAGATCGATCTGGTGGCCAAGCTTGGCGTCGAACTCTACTCGCAGCATCATATCGGCGAGATGGGCGAGAGCAGCGAGGACTAAAGCCGCCCGCGGCCCTCCTGCGGCAGGTCCCGCCCTGCGGCAAATTAATCTTAGCCCAAGACAAATCGAGGATTGCCAGACGCGGCCGCCTGCCCGAGGATACCACCCAAAGAAGCTAATTCGGCGGAGGTCTACCAATGCGGGCGCAGCCAATTTGGTCATTTTTAGCCGCGCTTGTCTTAGTCGCGGCGCTTGTGTCCGGCGTGCCGCGTCCGGCGCGGGCCGAGGATTGGCCGACCCGGCCGATCACGATGGTCAGCGCATTCCCGCTCGGTGGCTTGTCCGATATCGTCGTTCGCGAACTAAATAACGAATTGTCCGTGGATTTCGGCCAAAGGGTTTTGCTTGAAGCGAGACCGGGCGCTGGCGGCGCGATTGCCAGCAGCTATGTCGCGAAGATGCCGCCGGACGGTTACACCTTGCTCATGACCGCGGTCGGCCCGGTCGTGTTTCGTCCGCTTATCGATATATCGGCCGGATACACAGATGCCGATTTCACGCCGATTATTCTGATCGGCGAATCGCCGAATATCCTGGTGGCCAATTCTAAAATTGGCTGCCTTCCTGAAAAAGCCCGAGAACAAGGCGCGCTTCGCCGAGCAAGGTATTCGTCTATTGGGAGGACCGCCTAAGGTGCTTAATGAGCGGGTAGCCAAGGATCGCGCCACCTGGGCGCCTTTCATCTCGGGCTTCTCACCCCCGACAAGTAGAGCGAGCGGTACCCAGCATGATCGGAAAAGAGATCGATATCCCGACTCCGGACGGGACCATGGACGCCTACGCCGCTCATCCGGACAGCGGTGGCCCGTTTTCACTTGTCGTGCTGTTCATGGACGTCTGGGGGCTGCGCGAGGAACTGTTCGCGATCGCGCGGCGGGTGGCCGCGAAGGGCTATTATTGCATCGTGCCGAATTTGTTCTACCGGGAGGGAAAAATTCGCTACGAGCGCCGCAATGCCGACGGCAAAATGGTGTCATTCGATACTTTGCCGGCTGCGCTGCAGGAGGAAATGCGCAGCCATGTCGAAAGCCTGGGCCGGCAGACCGCCCGCATGGATATCGCAGCGGTCCTCGATTTCTGCCGTGGCGAGCCGGTCGACGGCGGGCCTGCCGGATCGGTCGGTTTCTGTCTCGGCGGCAGGCTGGCTTTTCAAGCCGCGCAGGAATTTCCCGGGCGATTTCGCGCTAACGCCTCCCTGCACGGCACGCGTCTGGTCTCCGACACCGCCGACTCGCCGCATCGCTTGGTGCATAACATGCGGGGCGAAATGTATTGCGGTTTCGGCGAGCGCGACTACTTCGCATCGCCGCAGACGCGAGCCGCGCTCGATGTGGCTTTCGCCTCTTGTCCAGATGTCGCCTACCGCAACAACCTGCACGCCGGCGCCAACCACGGCTATGCGCTGCCCGATCGCGATGTCTACGATCGAGGTGCGGTCGAAACCGATTGGCGCGAGATTTTTGCCATGTACGAGCGTCACCTGACCCATTCAGCGTGAGGGCGCCTGCGTGCGCAGGAATTTCACATTGGCCATGACAGCCGGAGCAATTTCGTTCTTGCGGTAGACGACGCAGTGTTCGGCCGCCCGCGTAGCGCCGACTATTTTGCGAAATTCCACGTCCGGCATATAAACGCGCGTAAATGCCTCCGACAGAATGCTAATGCCGATTCCGGCGCCCACCAGCGCCAAGATTACGGAAGCATCGGACGCGCGCTGAACAATGCGTGGCGATTTACCAGGGGGCATAACGGCAGCGAGATTTTGCCAAATGCCCGTCTCCATTTCCAGCGGCAAGCCGATGAAGTCTTCGTCGGCCAGCATCGCCGGCGTGACATGTTTGCGTGCGGCGAGGCGATGGCCCTGCGGCAGGACTGCCCAGAACGGCTGCCGGCTGATGATGAAACCTGTCAGACCGGCCGGATAACTTTGTGGTGCCAGGGTAAAACCAACGTCGAGTGAACCGTCGATGAGGCATTGAACTGCTGAAACGTAATCATCCGAGAGACGTGAAACAAAACGTCGGGGTAACTCTTCCTGAATGTGGACATGGTCGATGAGACCATTCCGCTAAAGGCAGCTGAGAGAATAAATCCCACCGCAATCGAGCCGGCATGGCCGCGCGCGGCTTGCCGGCCGACCAACTCGGCGTGGGTCGCCTGTTTGAGCGTAGCCTTGGCTTCGACCAGAAATCGCTTGCCGGGATGGGTGAGCGTCACCGCGCTTTTGGTCTTGCGGGTGAATAGTTTCGCGCCGAGAATCGTCTCAAGCGCGCCAATTTGATTGCTCAACGTCGGCGCGGCGATATTGAGGCGGCGGCGGCGCGGGCGAAATGCAGCTCTTCGGCGACCGCGACGAAGTATTTTAGGTGGCGTAATTCCATGAAGGCATTATGAGATATAAACTCATAAAACGCGAGATCGCCGCTAATGACAATCCGGCGGCTTCGGGCAAATCTCAACGCTGGGTTGCCACTCGCGCTTAGCTTCGTTGCGCGAAGCTTGATGATGCCACCAAACGAAGGCGTGCCCAGGCGACAGCGGCGAAGTTGCGAAATTCATGCGCAAACCTCCTTATAAGCCCGGCGATAATGTCGTGCGGATGTCTTCGAAACCTGTCGAAAACCGGGCGCCGACCTGGGATTTTTCCGGCAACGCGGCCGGCTCGGCGCCACCCGCCGGTAGCCCGGACGACCCACGCATGCGCGAAGCCGTGCGCTTGATGGAGGCATTCCTTGCAATCGAGGACGCGCAAGGCCGTGCCGCGCTGATCACCTTGGCCGAGGGCCTCGTCAGCTTCGACTGGGTGCGCAGGGCGCAGCGCGCCAAAGGCCTCGGTGAGGCGTAGAATTTGGCTTGCCGGCGCGCGCTGAATTCGTCCCTGCCAAATTCACTAACAATTTCCTAATCGGTAATTCTCTCATGCCGGAATCCATTTCGGCTGCGCGCGTGGCCGTGGCCTCGGCGGTAATTTCGTTAATCGGCGTGGTTAAAGAACAAGGTTAAGAGCCACTTAAGGATTTACTGCCATCGTTCCGCATCTTTCGCCGTTGGGCTAGCCCCGCGAATTCGATGGGGGACGAGTGCATGCTCGCTGCGCGTCTTACAATACTGGGATTGGCGTCGGCTGTTTCGCTGGCAGCCGGCGCAGCGCAGGCCGCCGATTACGCGCCGCCGCCGCAGCCGATTTACATCCAGTCGCCGCCGCAGGTGATCGAGGAATATGCCTCGGCTTGGTATCTGCGCGGCGATGTCGGCATCGGCATGATGAAAGCCAACCAGCTTGAATTTATCCAGAACCCGCTCAATTCGAGTAACTTCGCTATCGAGCATTCCTCGATGGGCGATGCGTTCTTTATCGGCGGCGGTGTCGGCTACGAATTCAACAATTGGCTGCGCTTCGATGTCACCGGCGAATATCGCGCCAAGACCACGGTCAACGCGGTCGGCAGCTATACGCTCGGCGGCGGCACGTTTGGCGATGTGTACCAGGGCTATTTAAATTCCTGGGTATTCCTGGCCAATGGCTATATCGATCTCGGCACCTGGAATTGCCTCACGCCCTTCGTCGGTGCCGGCATCGGCGTCACGCGCAACACGCTTAACGATTTCACCGACACTGGGCTCTTCACGTCGGGCCGCGGCTATGGCCGCGATACCAGCGAATGGCATACGGCCTGGGCGTTGCATGCTGGCGTTGCTTACAACGTGACCAAAAATTTCAAGGTCGAACTCGCCTACCGCTATCTCAATCTCGGGTCGATCACTGACACCATCGATTGCGTCGGCGGCTGCAACCCGGATTCCTACAAATTCAGCAATATCCATTCGCAGGACATCAAGCTCGGTCTGCGCTGGACCTGCTGCGATACGCCGGCGCCACCGCCGCGCTACTACTATACGCCGCCGCCGCCGGTCTACGTGCCGCCGCCGCCGTTGCGCAGCAAGGGTTAGTGCGCGCGGGTTAACGGCCGGCCGTTATGGTGAAAATTTATAGTTAATCCAGCCTTAACTTCTCTCCTGCATCGTCTCACGGACGCGCAAAACAACTGCCGCCGGCAGGTGCCGGCGGTATCGGCAAAGGGATTGCGGTGATGAGTCGGTTGAAGCTGTCCGCCGCTGCCGCGATCCTAGCGGCGCAGGTCACGGCCGCCATGGCCGCGGACATGCCGAACACGCTGGCGCCCGCGCCGCTGCCACTCGTGGAACGCCCGCGCTCGCAATTCACCGACATTTATTCCGGCTGGTACCTGCGCGGCGACATCGGTTACGAATGGGGCCAGATCGGCGGCGCGAATTCGGCGCTCGGCTTTCCCAACCCAACCTCCAACACGCTCGGCAACGGCATGACCGGCGGGCTGGGCGTTGGCATCAAGACCCAATGGGTGCGCACCGACGTCACCGTCGATTATTACGCCCCGATGTCCTATCAGGGCTCCGTCGCGACCTCGGGTGACACCACCGCCAAGGTCTCCGGGCTGAGCGCGCTGTTCAACGGCTATCTCGATCTCGGCACCTGGTACCGCACCGTTCCTTATATCGGCGCCGGCGCCGGTGCCGCCCGTATGCGCGTGTCCGACTACCAGAGCACGGTGGCGCCCCCGTTCACCGCCGGCTTGTCGAACGATCAATGGCAATTCGCCTGGGCCGCCATGGCTGGCGTGGCCATCAAGGTCGCGCCCAACGCGCAGATCGATATCGGCTACCGCTACATCAATTTCGGCAACCTCAAATCCGCGTCCGACACAAACGGAGCCATGACGCTCAAGAATGTTTACGCGCATGAAGTGCGAGTCGGACTGCGTTGGAGTTTCGATGATCTGGACCAGATCCGCTAGCGCAAGCGCCAAGCGCGGCGAACGCGGCGCCCGGCGCCGCGCGCGGCCGCTAGGCGTCTGCGCGGCAGGATTTCTGCTGGCGCTGGCCTTTGCCGATCGCGCTTCGGCGGATTGGCTCGATACGACCGGCTTGCGTGGCACATTGAGCCCACAAAGCTACAGCCGGTGGGACGGCGTCAATTTCGGCGCGACATTCGGCTTCTCGAACATGAATACTGACTTCGGCAACAGCGCGAGTTCGCTGATCGCCTATAGTCTGCGCGACACGACGATCGAAAATGAATTAGCTCCGTCAAACTGGACGACGCTGCCTAACACCACGACCAACGGCCGCCAATACGGCGGCTTCATCGGCTACAACATGCAGTGGGAACAACTCGTCATCGGGTTCCAGGGCGCTTACAATCGCGTCTCATCCTTGCAAACAAGTGCAAGCGATCATATCAACCGCATTTCCACGACGTCGGATACTTACGCCAACACGATCGACATCACGGCGCAGTCGTCGGTCAAGTTGATCGACTACGCAACCTTCGGCGCCCGCTTGGGCTATGCAATGGGCCAGTTCCTGCCTTACGCCGTGATCGGCGGTGCTGCCGGCCGGTTTAATTACGCTACCACCGAGACGACGATCTACAGCGGCACCAGCACCACGGCCAACCCGCCTAGTTACGGTCCCAACTCCGATACGCAATCCAACAGCAAAAATAATGCGGTCGTCGGCGGCTTCATGGTTGGGCTCGGCGTGGACGTGGCGGTGCTTCCCAATGTGTTCCTGCGCGCCGAATGGGAATTTGTCGCATTCGCGCCGGTTGGCGGCATCAGGACCGACACCAATACCGGCCGGGTCGGCGTCGGTATCAAATTCTAGTCTTCTTGCGGACGTAGGCTCGCGTCCGATACGCCGCGCCGCTGCGTTGTTCCCCATCCCAGATCGTGACTGTTGACCGGGCGGCATAAGTCGCCTATCCCCGCCAGTGGGACACCTCCCCCCAACGGGAGGCACCTATCTGGAAGGATAGACCATGACAGCGACCAAGCCCGGCGTGCGGCCGGCAATACCGCACTTCTCGTCCGGCCCCTGCGCCAAGCGCCCCGGCTGGAGTCTGCAAGCCCTTACCGACGCCGTGCTCGCGCGCTCGCACCGGTCCAAGATCGGCAAGGCGAAGCTCAAGCGCGCCATCGATCTCACCCGCGAAGTCCTCGAAGTCCCCGCCGACTACCGCATTGCCATTGTACCGGCTTCCGATACCGGCGCGGTTGAAATGGCGCTGTGGTCGATGCTGGGCGCCATGCCCGTGACCATGCTGGCCTGGGAATCCTTCGGCGACGGCTGGGTCAACGATGTCGAGAAGCAACTCAAGCTCAAAAACGTCACCGTGCTCAAGGTGCCGTACGGCGAAATTCCCGAACTTGCAAAGGTCGATGGCGATACCGACGTGGTGTTCACCTGGAACGGCACCACTTCCGGCGTGCGTGTGCCCAATGGCGACTGGATCAAAGCCGATCGCAAGGGCCTGACCATTTGCGACGCGACCTCGGCCGCCTTCGCGCAGGATCTCGATTTCCCAAAGCTCGACGTCGTCACTTTCTCTTGGCAGAAGGCGATGGGCGGCGAGGCGGCGCACGGCATGCTGATTCTGTCGCCGCGCGCGGTCGAACGGCTGGAGACTTACAAGCCGGCGTGGCCGATGCCGAAAATTTTCCGCATGACCAAAGGCGGCAAGCTGATCGAAGGCCTTTTCGCCGGCGAGACGCTCAATACGCCTTCGATGCTCTGTGTCGAGGACTACATCGACACGCTGCAATGGGCGAAAGCGGCCGGCGGCGCCCGCGCCATGCGCGCCCGCGCCGACGCCAATGCCAAAGTCATAGCGGATTGGGTGGCGCACACTCCATGGATCGAGCATTTGCCGAAGAACCCGGCGACGCGCTCGAACACCTCGGTTTGTCTCAAGCTTGCCGACCCCGCGGTGGCGAAATTGCCAGCCGAAGCGCAGCTCGCCTTCGTTAAGCAGATCGAGGCGATGCTCGACAAAGAAGGCGTCGCCTATGACATCGCCAATCACCGCGACGCGCCGGCCTCGTTGCGCATCTGGTGCGGCTGCACCGTCGAGACGCGCGACGTCGAAGCGCTCACGCCCTGGCTCGATTGGGCCTTCGCGGAAGCCAAAGCGGCATTGCCGAAGGCCGCCTGACCATGCCCAAAGTTCTCATTTCCGACGCCCTTTCTCCAGCCGCCGTGCAGATCTTCAAGGATCGCGGCATCGAGGTCGATTTCCAGCCTAATCTCGGCAAGGACAAGGACAAACTCGCCGAAATTATCGGCGGTTTCGACGGCCTCGCTATCCGCTCCGCCACCAAAGTGACGCCGAAGATTCTTGAGAAGGCGAAAAACCTCAAGGTCATCGGCCGTGCCGGCATCGGCGTCGACAATGTCGATATCCCGGCGGCGACGGCCAAGGGCATCATCGTGATGAACACGCCCTTCGGCAACTCCATCACGACCGCCGAACATGCCATCACGCTGATGCTGGCGCTGGCGCGCCAGATCCCGGAAGCCGATCGCTCGACGCAAGCCGGCAAGTGGGAAAAGAACAAGTTCATGGGCGTCGAAATCACCGGCAAGACGCTCGGCATCATCGGCTGCGGCAATATCGGCTCGATCGTCGCCGACCGCGCGCTCGGCCTGCGCATGAAGGTGATCGCCTACGATCCGTTCCTGTCGCCGGAGCGCGCCGTCGATATCGGCGTCGAGAAAGTCGAACTCGATGATTTGTTCAAGCGCTCGGATTTCATCACGCTGCATACGCCGCTCACCGAAAAGACCAAGAACATCATCGACGCCAAGGCGCTGGCCAAGATGAAGCCGAGCGTGCGCATCATCAATTGCGCGCGCGGCGGGCTGGTCGACGAAGCGGCGCTGCGTGCGGCGCTCGATGCCAACAAGGTCGCGGGCGCCGCCTTCGACGTTTTCGTCACCGAGCCCGCGACCGAGAACGTGCTGTTCGGCCATCCCAATGTGGTGTCGACGCCGCATCTGGGCGCCGCCACCTCGGAAGCGCAGGAAAACGTCGCGCTCCAGGTCGCCGAGCAGATGTCGGATTATCTGTTGCGCGGCGCCATTTCCAACGCCGTCAACTTCCCCTCGATCACCGCCGAGGAGGCGCCCAAGCTCAAGCCCTTTATCGCGCTCGCCGAGAAGCTCGGCTCTTTTGCCGGCCAGTTGACCGAAACCGGCTTGAGCAAAGTGCAGCTCACTTATGAAGGCGCGGTGGCGCATATGAACACCAGGGCACTCACTTCCGCCGCGGTCGCCGGCCTGCTGCGACCCATGCTGCAGGACGTCAATGTCGTGTCGGCGCCGATCGTCGCCAAAGAACGGGGCATCGTGGTGGAAGAAACCACGCGCGAGATGGCGGGTGACTTCGACAGCCTGATCACGGTGACGGTGGTGACGCAGGCGCAGACGCGTTCGGTGTCGGGCACGGTCTTCGCCGACGGCCGCCCGCGCATCGTCAACATCAAGGGCATCCGCATGGACGCCGAGTTCGGGCCGTCGATGATCTACATCACCAATCTCGACAAGCCGGGTTTCATCGGCCGCTTCTCCTCGACGCTGGGCGAGGCCGGCATCAATATCGCCACCTTCCATGTCGGGCGCGAAGCGCCGGGCGGCTCGGCGGTGGCGCTCATCGAGATCGATGGCGAATTGCCCGAGGCGGTCCTGGCCAAAGTCCGAGCGCTGCCGCAGGTGCAAAGCGCACGGCCGCTTCACTTCTAGAAGCCCGCTGCATTTCTGACGAAACGGCCGTAATATCAGCCTGTTGAGCCCGGTTTAGGGGCCGGCGGCTTTGCCTTGCCTCCGCTCCCTGCATCCGTTATCCGAATGTGGACCTGCCCGGGATCGCCGGCGCCAGTGTCCGTAAACCGGCGCAGGAACAAGTCGTTATGGCGAATGTCGTGGTAGTCGGGTCTCAGTGGGGCGACGAAGGCAAGGGCAAGATCGTCGACTGGCTTTCCGAACAGGCCGATATCGTCGTCCGTTTCCAGGGCGGCCATAACGCCGGCCATACGCTGGTGATCGACGGCGTCACCTACAAGCTGTCACTGCTGCCATCCGGCGTGGTGCGCGGCGGCAAGCTGTCGGTCATCGGCAACGGCGTGGTGATCGACCCGCAGGCGCTGCTCGACGAAATCGCCACGCTTGGCAAACAGGGCGTCGCGGTGACGCCGGAAAATCTGCGCATTGCCGAGAACGCGACGCTGATCCTGCCGCTGCATCAGGAGCTCGACGCCATCCGCGAAGCCGGCACGTCCAAGATCGGCACCACCAAACGCGGCATCGGTCCCGCTTACGAAGATAAAGTCGGGCGCCGCGCCATCCGTTTCATGGATCTCGCCGATCTGCCGGCGCTCGGCGAAAAGATCGAGCGGCTTGCTCGCGCATCACAATGCGCTGCGCCGCGGCCTCTCGCTTCCCGAACTCGATGGCAAAGCCATCTATGAATATCTCGCCGCCGTCGCGCCCAAGGTCTTGCCCTATATGGATAGTGTCTGGCTCCTGCTCGACGGCAAGCGGCGCGAGGGCAAGCGTATTCTGTTCGAAGGCGCGCAAGGCGCGCTACTCGACATCGACCATGGCACTTATCCCTACGTCACCTCATCCAACACCGTGGCCGCGCAGGCGGCGACCGGCTCAGGGCTAGGGCCGAACGCCATCGATTATGTGCTCGGCATCTGCAAGGCCTACACCACGCGCGTCGGCCTCGGGCCATTTCCCACCGACCAGATGGACAATGTCATCGGCAAGACGCTGGGCGAGCGCGGCCGCGAATTCGGCACGGTGACCGGCCGCGCTCGGCGCTGCGGCTGGTTCGATGCCGTGCTGGTGCGCCAGACCGTGCGGACCTGCGGCATCGACGGGCTGGCGCTCACCAAGCTCGATATTCTCGACGGTTTCGACGAGCTCAAGGTCTGCGTCGGCTATCGGCTGGACGGCCGCGAGCTCGATTATCTGCCGGCCGGCGAGCAGGCGCAGGCGCGCGTCGAGCCGGTCTATGAGACGATTGCCGGCTGGAAAGAGCCCACCGCGGGCGCGCGTTCCTTCGCGCAATTGCCGGCCCAGGCGATAAAATACGTGCGGCGAATCGAGGAACTGGTCGGTTGCCCGGCGGCGCTTGCTTTCGACCAGCCCCGAGCGCGAGGACACCATCTTGATGACCAACCCGTTTGAAATATGAACGCGCATGATTGCGATAAGATGCTCCGCCGGCAGACCATGACAAAGACACGAATGAGAGTGAAGTAGACGCGCAATGGCTGACTATTACCCCCTGATCGCCCGCGCCGTTTCCGGTCTCGACAAGAACACCGGCGAAAACCGCCGTGCCTTGTATGAGCGCGCGCGCAGCGCTTTGGTCGCCCAATTGCGCGGGGTCGAACCGGCGCTCGATGAATCCGACATCACGCGCGAGCGGCTGGCGCTCGAAGAGTCGATCCGCAAAGTGGAGGCGGAAGCCGCCAAACGTCTGCGGGCCGACGCGGGCGAAGGCGACGACGGGCGGCCATCGCTGCGCGACCAGGGCTTGCGCGATTTCCGCGACACCGTGGCCGAAGTGCAAGGCCTCGGCGATGCCGCCGCCGACGCCAATCGTTCGGCGCGCGCGACTTACGATGCGGTGCCTGGCGATCAGCCGAATTTCGGCGACACCGGCCGCGTCAGTGATCCTCATTTCGAGCCGCCCGCGGCCGAGCCCTTTGAGCCCCCGCTTGAATCGCCGGCAGAGCGCGCCGTGTCGCAGGACCCGCCGCATTATGGCGAACAGACCGGCGATCTTGCCGCGCCGCCTGAGCGCGGTTGGGCGCCGCCGCCGCAGCCACATTATGGCGGCGACGAAGAGAGCTATGCGCGGCCGCCGCGCTCTTATGGCCGCCTTATCAAGCTCGTGCTGTTGCTGCTGGTGCTCGGCGGGCTTGCCGGCGGTGCTTATTGGCAGCGCCACGCGATCGTATCGATGGTGGCGAACCTTCGCAGCCCGGCCAGCGCGCCCAAACCGACGGAAGCCGCCCAACCGGCGGGGCGGCCCAAGATCGCCGACCGTATTGGCGGCGGCGACACCGCCGGCAATTCCGCCAATGCGCCGGCCGCCGCCGTCGCGCAAAAGGTCGTGCTCTATGACGAGGATCCCAACGATCCGCAGGGCAAGCGTTACGTCGGCTCCGCCATCTGGCGCACCGAGACGGTATCGCCGGGACCCGGCCTCGCGCCCGAACTCGCTGTGCGCTGCGATGTCGAGATTCCCGAGCGGCATTTGCGCATGACGTGGTCGCTCCGCCGCAACACCGACAAGGCGCTGCCGGCAAGCCACACCATCGAGATCATGTTCACCCTCGGCGCCGATTTCGCCGAAGGCGGCATCGCCAATGTGCCGGGCGTGCTGATGAAGCAGACCGAGCAGGCGCGCGGCGCGCCGCTGGCCGGCCTCGCCGTCAAGGTGACCAACGGCTATTTCCTGATCGGCCTCTCCGCCGTCGATGTCGATGTCCAGCGCAATATCCAGTTGCTCAAGGAGCGCGACTGGTTCGACATCCCGATCGTCTACACCAGCGGCAAACGCGCTATTCTCGCAATCGAAAAAGGCAGCCCCGGCGCCCGCGCCTTCGAGGAAGCCTTCCGCGCCTGGGGCGAGTAGCGCAGCCGCGGCCTAATCTCCCGCCAGCCATGATTCCGCTCATTCCCGCTTGCGCGGGACGAGCGGAAATAATTTCGAAAAGCCTCTTGACTATAATCCCACACTAGGCCTATATTCCAGTATCCCGCCTGGCTCACCGAGGGGCGTTTGATCAGCACTCCAGATGCTGAGGCGGGAGCCGGTGGCCGGTTGGGGGCGTTGGAGATGCGACGCAGAATTCCCCGCCGGCGGTCCAGGCCGCGTGAGTACCGGCGTGCAGCGCACGCGGGCGGGGGACAACCCCTGACGGCCCGGGCTAGGCCGATCTGCATGCATGTCATGCGCAATGCGAGACCGAGTGGCCGGGGTCCGCCGGTGGAGCGTCGTGGCGTCGTAACGGGCGCAGCGAACGAACGGGTCGTCCGACCGAGACCGGCGCGGAGCAAACCTCATCAAACACCGCGCGCGGGACGCCATTGGTTTGGTGGACTTGCGTTTCTAAGCAGCTTCGACAAGCCTCGATGTCGCGAGGCGTCGAGGCGCGTGGGTCCATCACGGACCCTTGGCGTTCCGCGCGCCCTCGGATTGAGGGGAGCCGGAGATTTCAAGCGACGGCCTACCCGGGGCCGGTAAAAAACACGGGCGCTTTTGCATGTTCGAAAACAAAAATGGCCGGGACAATGTCCCGGCCATCTAACTTTGTGGTGACGAAATCGATGCCGAACTTAATGCATCGTCGCGGACTCGATGGCCTCAGTGCCACCCGGCTGTTCCATCACGGCGATGCGGTTTTTCACCGCCTTCTGCACCTTTTCGAAAGCGCGCACCTCGATCTGGCGCACGCGCTCGCGCGAGACGCCGAATTCGGTGGCGAGATCCTCGAGCGTGATCGGATCGTCGGCAAGACGGCGCGCCTCGAAGATGCGCTTCTCGCGTTCGTTGAGCACGTCGAGCGCCGAGATCAGCGCCTTGTGACGGTTGTCGCTTTCCTCGTGATCGGCCAGCACGCGTTCCTGGCTTGGCTGGTTGTCGACGAGCCAATCCATCCATTCGCCGCTCTCGCCATCGTCGCGGATCGGCGCGTTGAGCGAACTGTCGCCGCCCAGACGCCGGTTCATATCGACGACATCTTGCTCGGTGACGCCGAGGCGCTTGGCGATCAGCTTGACCTGATCGGGCCGCATGTCGCCTTCCTCGAGCGCGGAGATTTTGCTCTTGGCCTTGCGCAGGTTGAAGAACAATTTCTTCTGGTTGGCGGTGGTGCCCATTTTCACCAGCGACCACGAACGCAGGATGTATTCCTGGATCGCGGCCTTGATCCACCACATGGCGTAAGTCGCGAGCCTAAAGCCCTTCTCGGGCTCGAAGCGTTTGACCGCCTGCATCAGCCCGACATTGCCTTCGGACACGACTTCGGAAATCGGCAAGCCATAGCCGCGATAGCCCATGGCGATCTTGGCCACGAGACGCAGATGGCTGGTGACGAGTTTATGCGCGGCGTCACGATCGCCGTGCTCACGCCAGCTGCGCGCCAGCATGTATTCTTCCTGCGGTTCCAGCATCGGGAACCGGCGGATTTCTTCCAGGTAGTGAGAGAGGCCGGATTCGGCCTTGAGTGCCGGCATTGCGGCGGAACGGGCCATGATAGCGCCCTCCTTACGTTTGCCCCCGACGGATCGGCAGGCGGTTGTCGCTATCGCTCCCCGAGCCGACAGCGCGCTTTCGCAACTGCAGCATAATGGACCGGGGGAGCGAAATAAAGCATCTCGCCGTCACGTCGCCGTGACCCAGCCATGCGTTGCCGCATGCGACCAAGCCATTGGGTTGGTTGATCTATTTAGAGCGTTCTGGCCTTGAATCGTTGCCATTCGCGACCAGGGCATCACGTAAACGAGCCAAGTCGCCCGGTAGTTCCGAATGGAACTCCAGGTTCTGGCCAGAAGCGATGGAATCGGGGTGTTCAATAGCCAGTAAATAAGCATGCAAAGCCTGTCTGCCAAGGCCCTCCACGGCGGCTTTGGCTTGCGGGCCCAAAAGGCCGGATTTGGTCTTGAAACCAGTGCCGTAAGTGGCGTCGCCCAGGATTGGATGGCCGATATGGGCCATATGAACCCGGATCTGATGGGTGCGGCCGGTTTCCAGCGTGCAGGCGATGAGGCTGACGACGGGCTTGCCGTCTTTGCCTTTGAAGGTCTCCAGTAACTGCCAATGGGTGATGGCTTGGCGGCCATCTGGACGCACGGCGCGCTTGTCGCGGGAAAACGGGTGACGGTCGAGCGGTGCGTCGATCGTGCCTTTGGGCCGGTCGGGTGCGCCCCAGACGAAAGCCAGGTAGCCGCGCTTGAGCGGGCCTTCGCGGCCATGATCGGCGAACTGCTTGGAGAGCGCCTTGTGGGCGCGGTCGTTCTTGGCCACCACCAAAAGCCCGGTGGTATCCTTGTCGAGCCGATGCACGATGCCGGGCCGTTTGACGCCGCCGATGCCCGACAGGCTGTCGCCGCAATGCGCGATCAGCGCATTCACCAGCGTGCCGGTGGCGTGCCCCGCGGAAGGATGCACCACCAGGCCGGCCGGCTTGTCGATGACGATCAGTGTCGTTGTCTTCGTAGACGATGTTAAGCGGGATATCCTCGCCCTTGGGATTGGCCTCTTGCGCCGGCGGCAAATTGACCATGACGATATCGCCAGAATTGACGGCGGCGGACGGATCATCGATCTTGCGCGCTTCCAGCGGTCCTTGGATGCTGACTTGGCCATCCAGGATCAGCGCTTTCAGCCGCGAGCGCGACAGCGTAGGAATACGCGCGGCCAGCACGCGGTCGATGCGTTGGCCGGCTTCTTCCGCGGCAATCGTGACTGTCTCGGTCGCGCTCTCCGTCATACGGCTCGCTTTATGTCCGACGATGAAAAACCACTCGATCCCGAACAGGCGCGCGCGCTGGCGCAAGTGCGCCGGCTGATGTTGATCGCGAGCGCGACCACCTTCGTCGCGGTCGCGGTGGTGCTAGGCGTCATCGGCTATCGCGTTTTTCACCTGGAGGGAAGGGCGCCGCAAGTTGCCCAAGCGCAGGCAAGTGTTTCGGCGGCCTTACCCCCCGGCGCCAAGGTCATATCGAGCGCGGTCGGCGATGGCCGCATTGTGCTCACCGTCGAGATCAATGGCGCGCTTGAATTGCGCAGCTACGACCTCAATACGCTCAAATCATTGGGTAGCGCACCGATCACCAAAGCGCCCTAGGCGAACCGCTTTCCCGTTCAAGAATTTGACGGTTGCACGCGCCGGTGATGGAGGCTAACCGTAACGGCGTGGCCCAAGCTCCCTTCGTCTAGCGGCCCAGGACGTCGCCCTCTCACGGCGAAAACAGGGGTTCGAGTCCCCTAGGGAGCGCCAGTTAAATCAATAACTTAGTTGAATTTGCAAGCTCCCGCACCCGGTTTTTGGGAAGGTTTTGGGGAGTATGCAGGGTCGTGCATGGGCGTTCGCGGCCGATCGCCCGTGTGAGGCTGCCTTTCTGGGCCGTCACAGTGCCAGATCGTCGTAAGCGCAA
>CAWEDE010000032.1:0-5096 GCA_963807665.1 uncultured Alphaproteobacteria bacterium
TTCGACCCAGGCCATCATGCTGCAAATGGCGGCGGCCAAGGTCTTCGGCGAAAAGGACTACGCCAAGCTCGATCATTTGACGATTTCGCTCTCGCACCCGGATGCCACGCTCGCCTTCATCGGCAATACCGCCGGCGTGAACGCGCATTTCTCGACCTCGCCATTCTACGAACAGGAAATCAAAGTGCCGGGCGCGCATCTGATCACGACCAGCTACGAAATTCTCGGCGGCCCGGCGACCGCGCTGGTCTTGACCACCAGCACAAAATTCCGCGACGCCAATCCCAAGGCCGCCAAGGCGTTTTTCGACGCGCTCAGCGAGGCGATCACCACCATCAACAAGGACAAGCGCGCCGCGGCCAAGCTTTATCTCGAAGCCGCGCATGACACCAAGAATTCGGTCGACGACATTCTGGCGATCATTTCCGACAAGGACTACGCCTACACGCTACGGCCGGACAAGGTTTTAGCAACCGCGCAATTCATGGCCAAGATCGGCTCGATCAAGCAGGCGCCGGCGTCGATCGACGATCTGTTCTTCCCCGATCGCGGGCCGGAAAAAGGCGACTGAGGGTGCCGGCGTTTCGCATCGGCACCGGCGCTGGATTTTCCGCCGACCGGCTCGATCCCGCGGTCGATCTGGTCAAGCGCGGCAAGCTCGACGTGCTGGTGCTGGAATGCCTGGGCGAGCGCACGGTGGCCTTTAGCCACCGCGACCGCATGGCCGACCCGCAAAAGGGTTACAATTCGCATCTGCGGCGGCGCATGCAGGCGCTGCTGCCGGCCTGCCGCGCGGCCGGCACGACGATGATCAGCAATATGGGCGCGGCCAATCCGCGCGCGGCGGCGGCGCGCACGCTTGAGATTGCGCGCGAGCTCGGGCTCACAGGTCTCAAGGTCGCCTGGATCGAGGGCGATGACGTATCCGCGCTGGTGCCGGCCAACCAGCCATTGATGGATGAGCCGGGCACGCTCGCCGATGTCGGCATGCCGGTCGTGGGCATGAACGCCTATCTCGGCGCCGACGCGATCGTGCCGGCGTTGCAGGCCGGCGCCGATGTCATTATCGGCGGACGATTGGCCGATCCATCGATGTTCCTGGCGCCGCTCGCGCATCGCTTCGGCTGGGGCGCTACCGACATGCCGCGCATGGGCGCCGGCACTTTGGTCGGACATTTGTTGGAATGCGGCATGCAGATCACCGGCGGCTATTTCGCCGATCCCGGCGTCAAGGATGTCGCTAACCTCGCGCAATGCGGCTACCCGATCGCCGAGGTGCAAGCCGACGGGCGCGCCATCATCACCAAATTGGACGGCACCGGCGGCTGCGTCACGCCGGCAACCGTCAAGGAGCAGCTGCTTTACGAGGTGCACGATCCGGCGCGGTACCTGACGCCCGACGTGACCGCCGATTTCAGCCGCGTGCAAATTGCCGCGGCGGGCACCGACCGGGTCCAGGTCTCGCAGGCCTCCGGCACGGCGCGCCCGCAAACGCTCAAGGTGACGGTGGGTTTCGACGGCGGCTTCCAGGGCGAGGCGGGCGTGAGCTATGCGGGCCCGGCGGCGCAGGAGCGCGGGCGCCTGGCGGCGGAGGTCGTGCGCGAGCGGCTCTCAAAGGTGCACGGCATCGCATCCGATCTGCGCGTCGATCTGATCGGCGTAAGTTCGCTGTTCGCCACCGCCGGCGTGAGCGCCTATGACGCGCAGGACGTGCGGCTGCATGTGACGCTGCGTTCGCGCGCCAAGGAAGACGCCGAACTCATGCTGTGGGAGATCGAGTCGCTGCTGTGCTGCGGGCCGGCCGGCGGCGGCGGCTTTCGCGGCTCGATCGTGCCCTGCGTGATGACCAAATCGGTGCTGATCGAGCGCGAACGCGTCAAACCCACATTTACGATGGCGGTCGCATGAACGCGCCCGGTCGAAACGCGCGCCGCATCATTCGCGACATCGCCCATGCGCGCGCCGGCGACAAGGGCAACACGTCAAACGTCAATGTCTGGGCCTATGACGCCGCCGATTTCGAATTGCTCAAGCGCAATTTGACGGCGGAGCGGATCAAGCAGGCGTTTCCCGATCTTATCCTCGGCAAGGTCGAGCGCTACGTCATCGAGCATCTGCACGGGCTCAATTTCGTGATGCACGATGCGCTCGAAGGCGGCGTCAATCGCTCGCTCAATCTCGACTCGCACGGCAAGTCCTGGAGCTATTTGATTCTTGGGCTCGAGATCGAGGAGAGCTAGGGCGCGGACTCATTAACGCGCAGCCATAGCCGGATTGACGCAAGCTGTATGAAGGCGAGCAAGTTCGCCGCGACACGCCATTTTTGGTCGCTCTTGGGGTAAGAGCGGACAAACTTCGATTTTGGCCCGCTCCGGTTACGACGTGAATGACCCAAAGCGGACGTCAGGTCTGCACACCAGCGGCAAGTTTCGCTCTCTACCAGCGAAGGATTTACTGTCGAGATCAATCGATCTGCGAAGTGTCACCGATGAATTCCATCGGACAATAATGGGCGCCGTGGAACTGCGCCGCGATTTCGTTTTCCATCGCGCCACGGGCCAAGATCTCAGTTGCAAATATTTCAAAATCGTCCTCGGGCCGATAGCCAAGAAACTTTACGTTTGTATTGTCCCAGCGGCTGCGTAGGTTGTTGGAAACACCGTAGACTGTCACAAAGTGGTAGTTCGGATGTTCGATGCAGCGTCGCACGAGCTGCACCATATCGCGGTGACTGATCCAGGTGAGCAATTGCCGCGCTTCGACCGGCCGGTCAGGCGTGCGGAAGGTACCAATGCGAAGACACGCAACACTTAAGCCGTGCTTATCAGCATAAAGGCGGCCAACCGCCTCACCGAATACTTTCGACACCCCGTATCGTGAGTCTGGCCGGGGATCGACGGTATTGTCGAGGACGCGCTCGCGCCGATGAAATCCGACGGCATGATTTGAACTGGCAAAGATCACGCGCTTGACGCCGCGGCGCCGCGCTGCCTCAAACACATTATAGCAACCTTCAATATTCAGCGGTAGTACCGTCTCCCAAGCGGCCTCCTCAGACACGCCAGCTAAATGCACGACGCAGTCAATTCCCGCCATGTCTCGTTCCAATGCCCCCAGATCGCGAATATCCGTCGTTGCAATGTCTTCGCCGGCTGTGGCCGTGCCGAGTGGGGCTATGTCGGCGAGGCGAATAACCGAATAACTGCCGCGCAGGCCTAGGCGCAATGCGTTGCCGATTTTACCGGCGGCGCCGGTGATCATGATACGTGTCATGGTCTACTCTGAATTGTCTGCTTGCGGCGGAAAGATGCCGATTGTTTGGTTGTGTCATCAAACGGTCGTTTGGCGTACTGGGACTAAGGTGTCATGGCGCAGGACCAGGGGGCGGCACCCATCCAGCGTCGCCAAAGCGGCGTTCGTAAGCCCGGATGTAGGCTGCGGGCGAGGGTTCCAGATGGCGTCGTGTAAGCGCGATCAGTGCGTCGCGATCCGAGTTCCGCAATGCCGCTATAATGTCGACGTGGTCGCGCCGCGCGCGATCTAGCGCATTCGCGAAGGCGTTGGCATATGAACGGATGCCGTAGACTTTTTGCGCAAGCAGTTCAATCGTCTCGATTAGACACGTATTGCCGCACAGCTCAAATAATGTCCGATGAAACTGAAGATTACTATAGAAAACAGTCAGCAGATTGCCGCTGTCGATCGCCAAGCTGTGCTTTTGCTGGACGCCGTCAAGTTTTTCGATATCTCCGCTGGCAACCGGGAATGGCAGGATCCGACCGCCATAACTTCCAATTCCTCACGCACCGCGTAAATCTGTGTCACTTCGTTAGGCGTGAGGGCACGCACGATGGCGCCGCGATTGGGGATTCGCTGAATAATCCCCTTTTTCTCGAGTTCGAAGAACGCAAGTCTGACGTCGGCGCGATGCGTGTTGAATTGCTCGCAAAGATCTTGCTCGACCAGCCGCTCGCGCGGGTGGCGGCGACCAAGGACGATGTCCTCTTCTAGGCTCGTCGCGATGACGTCGGCGACCGCCGGTTGCCGCGCGCGGCGTTTTGGCAACGGTTTGCGCAATTGTCGCTTTGCCGGCGCAATCAATCTTCGCTTCGCCGGCTTTTGCCGAAGCGTTTTGTTGACAGTCATGCGAACGCTTTAGTCCATTGGGGTTCTAAACAACCTGAACGAAGCTGATAATATAAAAGCTGCTTGTTTGCAATCTTAGATATAATCTTGTATACAATTTAGAGCCCGTCTTCGTGTGACGGTGGACAGGCGCAATAGTCACGTCGGTAGGGCCAATAAGATGGTGAAGTTTTCGCCACGCGGCCGTGCGGGGAACATGATCGCTTTAACGTTATAGGGAGGCGAAGATGAAAACAGCCCGGGGCCGGACTCCGTCAAAATCGTTGCGTCGCAGAGACTTCCTCCTCAAAGGCGCGGGTGGCGCGCTCGCCAGCGATAGCCTTCGGCGCAGTCCCGCTCAGAGCGCGGGCGGCAGAACCGGTCAACATTGGCGGACTTTACCCGGTGACCGGAAGCTTCGCGCAAATCGGCCAGGCTTGCGTCAATGCCGCCAAGCTCGCGGTCGAGATGGTCAATGAGGCCGGCGGCATCAAGTCGCTCGGTGGCGCCAAGCTCAACCTGATCCTCTCCGACGTGCAAAGCGACACGACGGTAACGCGCACCGAGACCGATCGTTTGATCAGCAGGCAATAAATTGGCGGCAATTCTCGGCTGCTACGCCAGCGCTTTGACGCTGATCGCGAGTGAGGTCGCCGAACGGGCCAAGGTCGCGATCATCGCCGGTTCCAGCTCAGACATGCTCAACAAGGGACGCCACTATACGTTCACGCCGTTCGCCCGCGCCTCGCAATTTGCCAAGGCGCAACTGCAAATGTCGAAACTGGTGAATGATAAGCCTAAAGTGGCCGTCGTATTCGAGAACACTGCGTTCGGTACCTCGACGTCCAACGGTCTTAAGGAGCAGGCGCCCGGCGAGGGCGTAGAGATAGTGCTGTTCGAGCCATCTCTGCCGGAATTCGCCGACGCCGGACCGCTGCTCAACAAGGTCAAGGCCTCCGGCGCCGACATGT
>CAWEDE010000033.1:0-12845 GCA_963807665.1 uncultured Alphaproteobacteria bacterium
GAAAGATCCTGCGCGCCCAATAAAGTCCAAGGCCGCGCGGCCCGAGGCGCCGGCGCCCGACCCGGCGCTCGACGACCTGCTCAATCCGGCCATCGGCAAGGGAACCGCGGGCTTGGGTTCCGGCACCGGGATTCAGCCGCCGCCGGATAATTCCTACGACCGCCGCAAGGATTTTTCCGCCGCGCATCTGGCGCGCAAATCGGCTCAGGATGGTTTCGCCGAAGCGCCGCAAGGCGAATACACCGGCGCGCCGGTGACCGGGCTCGATCCGGCCTTGGCGCAGGAACTCGGGCTTGGCGCCGACGCGCCGCCCGACCCGCACGCGCATTCCGAACGCGAAGCGGCGCGCATCGCGCGCGGCGGCGATCCCAAATACCGGCTGCCGAAGGCCGATCTGCCGACCGGGCCCGGCGGGCTCGCCTCCATGGGCGTCGCTGCCACCGCGCAGGCGCTCGAAGACCTGTTGCGCGAGGGCCGGCCGGAATTCACCGCGCAACCCTGGATGCCGCACCGCCCGCCGCGGCCGGAAAAATCCGAAGGCGGCAAGAAGTTCGTCATCAAGTCCGACTTCGAACCGAAAGGCGACCAGCCGGAAGCGATCCGCGAACTGGTCGAAGGCGTCAATCGCCACGACCGCACGCAGGTGCTGCTCGGCGTAACCGGTTCGGGCAAGACCTTCACCATGGCCAAGGTAATCGAGGCGACGCAGCGCCCGGCCCTCATCCTCGCGCCCAACAAGACGCTGGCGGCGCAGCTCTACGGCGAGTTCAAGTCGTTCTTCCCCGACAACGCGGTGGAATATTTCGTTTCCTATTACGACTACTACCAGCCGGAAGCCTACGTCCCGCGCACCGACACCTACATCGAGAAGGAATCCTCGATCAACGAGCAGATCGACCGCATGCGCCATTCGGCGACGCGCTGCGCTGCTGGAGCGCGACGACGTCATCATCGTCGCCTCGGTTTCTTGCATCTACGGTATCGGCTCGGTCGAAACCTATTCGGCCATGACCTTCACGCTCAAGCGCGGCGAGCAGGATCGACCAGCGCCAGTTGATGGCCGACCTGGTGGCGCTGCAATACAAGCGCACGCAGGCCGACTTCTTTCGCGGCTCGTTCCGCGTGCGCGGCGACGTCATCGAGATTTTCCCGGCGCATTACGAGGACCGCGCCTGGCGGCTCTCCCTCTTTGGCGACGAGATCGAGTCGATCCACGAATTCGATCCGCTCACCGGGCAGAAAACCGACGAGCTGGAATTCGTCAAGGTCTATGCCAACTCGCACTATGTCACGCCGCGCCCGACGCTGATTCAGGCCATGCTCGGCATCAAGAACGAGTTGCGCTTGCGCCTCGACCAGCTCAACGCCGCCGGCCGCCTGCTCGAAGCGCAACGGCTGGAGCAGCGCACGCGCTACGACCTGGAAATGATGGAAGCCACCGGCGCCTGCGCCGGCATCGAGAATTATTCGCGCTATCTCACCGGCCGCAAGCCGGGCGAGCCGCCGCCGACTTTGTTCGAATATGTCCCCGACAATGCGCTGGTGTTCGCCGACGAGATCCACGTCACCGTGCCGCAGCTCGGCGGCATGTATCCGCGGCGACTTCCGCCGCAAGGCGACGCTGGCCGAATACGGCTTCCGCCTGCCGTCCTGCATGGACAACCGCCCGCTGCGCTTCGAGGAATGGGACGCCATGCGCCCGCAGACGCTCGCCGTCTCGGCGACGCCGAGCCATTGGGAAATGAACGAGTCCGGCGGCGTCTTCGTCGAGCAGGTGATCCGCCCGACCGGCTTGATCGACCCGCCGGTCGAAATCCGCCCGGCGCGCACGCAAGTGGACGACCTGGTCGGCGAAATCCGCCAGGTGTCGAAGGCCGGCTACCGCTCGCTGGTCACGGTGCTGACCAAGCGCATGGCCGAGGACCTCACCGAATATCTGCACGAACAGGGCATCCGCGTGCGCTACATGCATCAGCGACATCGACACGCTGGAGCGCATCGAGATCATCCGCGATCTGCGGCTCGGCGCCTTCGACGCGCTGATCGGCATCAATCTGCTGCGCGAGGGCCTCGACATTCCGGAATGCGCGCTGGTCGCCATTCTCGACGCCGACAAGGAAGGCTTCCTGCGCTCGGAGACGTCGCTCATTCAAACCATCGGCCGCGCCGCGCGCAATGTCGACGGCAAGGTCGTGCTCTATGCCGACAAGATCACCGGCTCGATGGAGCGCGCCATCGGCGAGACCAACCGCCGGCGCGAAAAACAGGTCGCCTACAACACCGCCCACAACATCACGCCCGAGAGCATCAAGCGCACCATCCACGACATCATGGACAGCGTCTATGAGCGCGACCATGTGCTGATCTCGACCGGCGGCGCCGAAGGCGAATTCGGCGACGCCGCCACCATCGGGCATAATTTCGAGACCGTGATCGCCGACATGGAAACGCGCATGCGCGCGGCGGCGGGCGATCTCGACTTCGAGGAGGCCGCGCGGCTGCGCGACGAGATCAAGCGCCTGCGCCAGACCGAGCTGGCGGTGGTCGACGATCCGACCGTGCGCAATGTGATGATCGGGCAGGATTCGAAATTGCGGCGCGCGGTCGCCGGAAACGCGCGGCGCGTCCTCTTCACCCTCCCCTGGAGGGGGAGGGTCCCGCCGAGCTCGCAAAGCGCGGGGGGTGGGGTGAACCGCCCCCACAAACCTTTGCTCGACGAAATGGGCATCGGCACCTGGCACGAGGTCAAGCCGTTGCGCGATGGCGCCCTGCCAGAGCGGCCCAAATCCCCGCCGGTCGAAACCCGCGGCGCGAATTCGCCGAGGAGCAAGCTGGGCAGGCCGGGGATGCGGGGCGGGTTTAAGAATAAGGGGAGGTAGCTTTGAAAACCGAATCGGAAACGTGAACGCGGCGCGCGGCCGGCGCCGTTGCGGGGACGCCAGCAAATCGCCTATATGCCTTATTCGCCGCAATCGCGATGCGTTGGCAGGGGGCGGCTGGTGCCATTTGGAAGTGCGACCATGAAAATTTCAAACGCGCGGGCCTGCCAAGCGGGCGCCTTTATTCTTGTCTTCGCCGCGGCCGGGCTATTGGCCGGCTGCGAAACCGACAGCAATTCGCCCGGTCCCGCTCGCCGCGCTGTCGACGCCGGCGAAACCCGCCGAGCCGGAAAAGCCGCCGGAGCCGCCGATGACGCATGCGCGCGCCGCGTCGGATTGCTGGATGAGCGTCGAAAAGGGCTACAAGGACGCCAGCCTCGATAAGCGCGCCGACTACGTCAGCAAATGTATCGACGACAAAATGAAAACGGCGAAGGACGCGCCGAAGGGCTGATGGCCGTCAGTCCGGGTTGCTCTGGATTCCGGGTCCGGCGCAAAGTGCGCCGTCCCGGAATGACTAGAATTTACTTCACCGCCGTAACGCTGCACAGCGGATTGGCCGACTGGCACTTGGCGCGCGCGGCGTCGCGGTTCTTGCCGGTCTCGGTGCAGGTCGAATGCGACAGCGGGATCAAGGCCGGGCAGCCGACGTCGAATTTATAGCCGGCGATGCGCTTCCAGGCTTTCTTGACCTTGCGTTCGACCTTTTGGGTGGTGGTCTCTTTCTTGGTGTCGGCTTGCGCCATCACGATCGGCGCCGGCGCGCTGATACCGGCGGCGGAAGCCGGATTAATCCCGGCCGTTGCACTCATCGCCAGCAGGCAAACGCCCGCGGCAGCTATCGCCAAATAACGCATTTCCCGGCTCCCTCGGCGCAAGGCTGCATCGGCCGATCCGACGCAAAACGCCCGGCGCTTTCCACCCGCGACAACGGCGGGGGGAACTTAAAGTTCCGCTTGCGGACGGCCGCGCGCCGTACCAGCATTGGGCGGTAACCTTCAAAGGAGGCCGTCATGGCCAAGGGTCAGACGCGAACGGTCAAGGAAAAGAAGAAACCGAAGGCCGACAAGGACAAGCCCAAGCAAATGTCCGCCTACAAACTGTCGCAGATGCAGGGCAGTTCGGCGGCCAATCCCTACGCCAAAAAATAGGCGCTATTTGCCGGGCGCGACGTTGAGTTCGGTTTGGGGCAACGCCTTGGCCTGCTTGGACAGTTCCAGGCAGGTGAGCAATTCGACATAGCTCGGCGAGCCGCCGAGCGACGACAAATTCACGCATTGCGTTCGCTGCGCCTGGGTGAACTGCCCCCATTCCTGTTCGAGCGTGCCGCGCGCATCCTGTTCGTCGCGCTTGCAGCTATCTTCGTTGCGGTTGACGGCGACAGCGGCGTTGGCGGCGGCGCGGCAACTGGGCTCGATATTGAGTTCAGGCACCCGGTCGGCCGCCAGAACGATATAAGATCCAGCCAATAAAATCGGCAGTAGCCCCGGCATGGCGCATCTCCCTCGGATTTCCTCGCGCTTGGTTGAACGCGCGGCTGAAGTTCCGGTTGCATCCTAGTTCCAATTAATCCGTCCCGCACATGAATTGCGGCAATTAACCCAAAGCCGCAGGCGGCGTTCACACCTTTGCCCAAGTTCCCTGCCAGAACCGCAACCAATGTTTAACCGGCAGGCGCAAAGGTTGCGGCCGGTGCGGGCAGGACGGGGGAGTTTTTGCGAATGCGGGCGGGTCTAATCCAGGGTCTTGGATTGTTGCTGTGCGCCGTTACCGTCGCGCCCGGCGCAGCGCAGGCTCAAGATCAGGTGCAAGCCCAGGATTCGGCTGCCGCGGCCTATGCCTCCACCTCGCCTTCTAACGATCCGGCCGATCAGCCGGCCGCGCCGGCCCAGAGCGAACTCAGCCCCGAAGACAGCGCCCTGCTCGACCAGGCGCTGACACCCAATCCAACCACGTCCGACAGCACGGCGGCGGCCAAGCCGCTGCGTCTGCCGAGCCGGACGTTCCAGCAGGGCCTCAACATCAAGACCGTCCAGAAGCCGGACGGCTCCAGCGCCGTCACCTTGAACCAGCCGCTGCAAACCGAATGGGACGCCAAGGTCGGCGCCGATCTCGGACTGGCCGCCAGCGCGCCGCAAAACTACCAGCCCGGCCAGCCGCTGCCGGGAGTGCGCGACAATCGTAGCACCGGCGCCGCCTGGGCGTCGGTTGGCCTCTTGCCCAATCTCGCCACGGTCGATGCGCGCGTCGATCCGGGCAACGATCAAGGCACGCTCGGCACCACCTTCAAACATTCGGTGCCGCTCGGCGGCAAATTCGCCGTGACCTTGCAGGACAGCTATTCGGTGACCGAGACGTTTAGCGCATCGACGGCGGCATCGTCCGATATGCCGCTGATGGCCGCGCCGGTTGCGCCGGCCGTGCCCATGCCGCAGGTTTGGGGCAGCGAGAAGACCGCCAAATTGGACATTCTACCGACCGGCACCAGCTTCGGCGCCAAGCTAGCCTCGATCAGCAACGATCCGGTCCTGCACAACACGCTCAGCGCCGAGCAGAAAATCTACGGCGCGCTGCACGTCACCACCGCCATGAGCGATCTCGGTCAGCCGACCGCCAGTAAAAGTATCACCGCCGGTTTCAAGCTCAACTGGTAGGTTTTCGGCGCGCCCGCCGGCCACGATCGGCCGCAAAGTTCCATCAAGCCGCCGCCCGGCCGCCGCACCGCCGCCCAAGTCACAGGCTGAAATCTCTCCACTGGGGAGCGTCGCGCAGTTGCGCCTGTGCAGGAGTAGACCATGACGGCCATTAGACCGCTCGATATGGAAAGACTTGGCAAGGACAAGCCCGAAAAATCCGGTCCGGAGAAATTCGCTCCGGCACGGCACAAGCCGGAAAAATTGAGCGAGATCGACCAAGCGGCGGCGACCGCATTCGAGGGTGAGATCCGTGAATTCGTCCGGCGCGACGTTTCGGTTTTGCGGCGGCCGCGCAACGAGGCCGAACCGGCGCCCGATCCGGTCGCCGATAACCTGAACGCATTGATCCGGCGAGTCTCCGGCGCGTCGATGGAGGAAATCGACCGGGTCATTCACGAACTGCAAGGCGTGCGCGACATGTTGCGCAAAGAAGGCGAGCGGGTGAGCCGCGAAATAGCCGGCTATGCCAGCTTGAGCCACGCCTCGATGACCGCGATGACGGTGATCGCCGACAGCCTGATGCATTGGAAAAGCGCGCCCCCGCAAGGCGAGCGCTCGGCGGTCTAGTTATTCAACAAACCGCCATCGCCGGGCATTGCCGGCGATGGCGGTTCATAGCGATGCGCTATTTAGGAAGTGATCTCGTCGATCACCGTGCGGTTTTCCGGCCGCACCAGCAAAATCTTATTCTTGGCTTTCACGAAGTTGAGCCCTTGCAACGCGGCGATCCCGCTCAGGCTGGCGGGCATCTCGTGCATGTCGTTGAGGAACAAGTTGCCCGACAAGACGCTCGTGGGTCCGAGCGCGCCGGCATCGGCCGACGGCTGCGCATCGCCTTGCATCAGCGCCTGATAGATTTGCTGGCGCTGTTCACTGGAAAGCGGCAATGCGATATTCATCAGCGGCACCCGGTCGAGCACCTCGTTGCGGGCGGAGAACTTGGCCGGCATGGTCTGATCGAAGGCGCCGATCGGTCCGTGCGGCTCGGTGCCTTGAGCGGCCAGTGCGGGCGCTTGAGCTGCTGGTGTGGCCGAAGCGCCGGAGTCGTTCGAGGCGGCGCCTACGGTCGAGGGTTTATTGCTCGAACTGGGTTGCGAGCCGTTTTTCATCGCATCGGAACCGGCGTTAGTCGCTTGCGGTCCGCCGGCCGTGGCCTGACCGTCCTTGGTCGCGGGGCGCATATTATCGGCCGCTGGAAGCGTTGCCTGTACTCCGGTGCCAAGCGAAGGTTGGGTCGAGAACGGCATCGCCTTTGCCGCGGCTATTTCGGCCGGCGTGGGGATTTTGCGCGGCTGCTCCGTGGTCGGATTCTTTTTGTCGAAGCCGGGATTGATCTGGCCGGTATCGGGATTGAAACCCGGGTCGGTCGATACAGACGTACCGTCCGTAGCGTTGGCTTGGCTCACGGCGAGAGGGGCGACGGCGATGCCAGCGGCCAGCGCGGTCGCCAACATGAGATTGCGATGTAAGGTTTTCACGGGGAAGCCTCCAAAGGTGTGTAAGTCCAACGGCTGAGACGCCCCGGGGTTGCATTAAATCGGGTTTATAGCGTCAGCCGGGCACAGCCGCCTTGAACGACTATTGCTGTGGATTACCGGCCGACCGTAACCGGCAACCGTCACCCATCGAATCCGGAGAACTACGGTGCGTTGGTTCGAAAGCGGCCAGATTCGGCACATTGCCCGGCGGCGTCTTTCGGACCTCCTCCCACCAAACTCAACCCCCGCTTCGGCGGGTTTTTTGGCAAGGGCTTTTTGTGAGACCAAGGATCTTTTGGGAGACCTTAGCGTGCGTTCGACGGCAGGCTCGCTATACCCATACTTTCGTCGATATGCAGCCGCCCGGTCAGATGATCGGTGACGACAAAAGCGCCGACCATCATCACCATCATGGTGGCCGCGCCCAGCATTAGACCGATTTTTCCGAGCGCATTTCTGTCGGCCATGGCCGGCCCCCAATAATCTGGCGAAAATCGCGTGGCGAAAATCGCGTGGTAAGTGACCGATTAAACGCGCCAAAGGCGCACGGGTTCCTCGCTGGCGCAAGGAAATGCCTGCGCTGCCTCGATTGGCGTCAAATCAATTGGAAGCGGCGGCTTTGGCGGGCTTTACGGCCTTGCGCGGCAGCGGATAGTCGGTGCTCTCATAGAGCTGGCGTATGCCATTGCCGTCGAAGCGCTTTTCCTCGACCTCGAGATAGGCGCCGAGCAGCAATTCCGGCGGCAATTCCTCGATGGCAAAGCGGATGGCTTCCGCCGCCGTGGGAAAGCGCTTGTAGCCGATCGGGCGGCGCGATTTACGGCTGCGGCTGGGAAATAATTCCGAAGGGGCGCGGTAGTTGATCATCGACATAACTCAAAGCTCCTGGGCGCCTAATATGGCCCCGCAAGCGCGGAAAATCCAGCGTTTACAGCGCGTGCATGTCAGCCCGGCCTGGAAAAGGTAAACGCTGTACACCGAAATATTGCGTGCCACGGCCCGACGCTGGCAATGCCGGGCCGCCTCAAGCGCCAACGACGTCTGTTTAATTCGCCAATTCGGCCACGACCTCGCCGGATCGCCCAGTACAGCCTGATCGTTCACCACCATGAATGGTACGATCAAGGCCGCGAAGATCCGCGCTCATAATGTGTGGGGCGGGCCGTCCTGTAACTTAAGTTTGGCGTGAAGGCTCACGATGCGCGTTTGCGCCTGCGCTTGCGTCAATCGCGGGTGAAATGCTTCCAAATCGTAAGCATCATGGGCGAGCTTTTTTAGCCGCCGCTTTGCTCGGCGGTCATCAGGGCAGCGATAGCCGGTTCGTCTTTCGATTTGACGGTCGATTTATTTTGCATGGCGGGGCGTCAACCCGGCAGGCCCGCCGCGGTTCCGTCATTTGATGAAAACATTCATGTTCTGAATCGCTTAGCGCGTTTCGGACTCGTTTCGTTCCAAATGGCACCAGTGTGACTCGGATTCAACAGCGGCACGATCGCGCGCATTCGATTCAATTTTTTCGTGCAGCGCGACTCGCTCCTTGGTACCAGCTTTGAAGACTTTGATTCGCGAGGCTCAAAAAAGGCCCAAAAAAGAACGAGAAAGAACCAAGAGATGATTTTCAAATCCCTGTTCGGGTTGTCGCTTGTGTTGAATGTCTCGCTTGATACTCAAACGCCGCCGTCGCCCGCCCCGGCCACCTGGCTGCAAATGTCGGTGCAGCGCAAGGACGCGGCCCTGTTGCCGCTGGTGCACCGGGCGACCGAATGCGTCGTGCGCAAGGTCACGGCCGACCCGCGCTACGGCGCCGACATGCGGCCGGGCGATATCAACGACATCATCGTCAACTCGATTGCCGCCTGCGCGCGCCCGGTGCGCGCGATGATCGATGCGCATGACCGCATGTATGGCGCAGGCTCAGGCGAGGCGTTCCTGCTCGGGCCCTATCTCGACGTGCTGCCGTCGGCGGTCGTGCAGCAGGTCAAGATCAGGACGCCGGCTCGATAGTCAGCGCCGGGCGCAACAGCAGCGTGATTGGCAGCGTAAGCAACACCACCGCGGCGACAAGCACGAGCGTCATCGGAATGCCGGCCGCATCGCCGAGCAGACCATAGATCGCCGGCGACACCGCGCCGGCGCCGATGGTGCCGGTATAGAAGATGCCGAAGGCGCGTTGGCGCTTGGCCGGCGCGACCAGATCGGGCACCGAGCCGTAAAGCACCGACGAAGTGCCGTTGAGCGCGACGCCGACGACCGGCAACAATATCAACGCGGCCTCGAGCGACAGCGGCAGCAAAGCGACGATGCCAAGCGCGGTTACCGTTTCGGTCAGCCACACCGTCGCGACGGCACCGATACGCGCGCCGATATAGGCGCAGACCAGTTTGCCGGCCGCGCCGCCGGCGAACACGAGCGTCAAAGCAAAGCCGATCGTCGGCAGGCTGGCGCCTTTGGCGGTCAGCACAAACGGGAGGAACGTAAGAAAGGCCATGCGCGTTGCGCTGTCGATGACGCCGACCGACAACAGCAGCGGAAATCCATATTTATGCAGCTTGCCGGCTGCGCGGCCGGCGGGCTTGGCTTTTTCCGGCGCAGCTACCTCGTCGCGGAACCGCGGCACGGCCACGAAAATCACGATCGCCGCCAGCACGCCCGACGACGCCAAGGATCGCCACCAATTCGCGCCAAGGCAGCACAACGAACATCAGCGACGCTGCCGCTGGCAGCGTCATCTTGCCGATGTCGCCGGCGAAATTATAGGTGCCGAGCGCTTGCCGCGAACGCGCGCCGGAGAACGCATGGGCAATGAGGTTCGACGCCAGCGGATGCTGCGTGCTGGCGCCGAGCCCGGCCACGAACAGCGAAGCCACCAGCAGCATGACGCCATTGCTCATGCCGGCGAAACAATAGCCGATGCCGGCCAATGCGGTGCCGAGCGCCAGCACGATCGGCGCACCGAAACGTTCGGCGAGATACCCGGACGGAATTTGAAAGCCCGCCAAAGTGCCGGAGAACACGGTCTTCATCAGGCCGAGCGCGGCAAAGCCGAGGCCGAATTCGTGCTGCCAGATCGGCAACATCACATAAATGAGGTCGGTATAGCCGTCGTGCAGCGCATGGGCGCCGCAGGCCACGCCCATGGCGCGCCGCTCGTCGCTCTTGCGCAGTTCGGCGGTGAGCGCGGTCATGCCTTTTCCGGTCGGCGTTCGACGAAGGTGGTGCTCAGGAAGGATATTACCGGCTCGCCGTTCTGGTTGATCCCGGTCGAGCGGAACGTCATCAGCCCGGAGCCCGGCCTGCTGTTGGAGACACGCGCCTCGATCACCTCGGTCTTATAGGTAATGGTGTCACCGACATAGACCGGCTTGAGCCATTTCAAATCGCGCAAGCCAAGCGCGGGGCCGATGCCTGCCACCGGCTCGCCGCGCGCCCGCGCAGCCTCAATCATGCCGCGGCGATGATCGACCATCAGCCGCATCCACACCACCGCCGTGTGCCAGCCGGAGGCGCATAGCGCACCGAAATGCGAGCGCTCGGCCACCGCTTCGTCAAGATGAAACAATTGTGGATCGAAGCGGCGGGCGAAGCTCTTGATCTCCGCCGCATTGAAAGTATGGCGGCCGACCTCGTCAGCGTCGCCGACCTGAATGTCCTCGAAATATTTCATGCGCCAGCTCCGAGCTGGCGGCGGCCAAGCATGAAGGTCGTCGTCGCCGCCATCAGGACGGCGCCTTTGTCGTCAAGCACCTCGAAGCTCATTTTCGCCAGGCCCATTTCGGGGCGGCTTTTCGAGGCGCGCTTTTCCCCCACGGTCGAGCGAACGCGGATATTAGTGCCGGGCCGCAGTGGCGCCAGCCAACGAACTTCCTCCATGCCGGGCGCGCCCATGGACGTTGAATTGAGCAGGAAACCGTCGGCGATGATCCGCATCATCAAACAGCAAGTGTGCCAGCCGGACGCGCCTAGCCCGCCAAGCAGCGTGGCGCTGCCCGCCATTTCGTCGAGATGCATTGGCTGCGGATCGAATTCGGCCGCGAAGGCGACGATCTCCTCGCGCGTGACGAGGCGCGGTCCGTAAACGGCGACTGTGCCAGGTTGGAAATCTTCCCAATGGAGCTTCGGCATAATCACCCACCGTCATCACCCGCGAAGGCGGGTGATCCAGTAAACACCGCTCTTAATATTGTATCGAAACGCCGAGGGCTACTGGATGCCCGCCTGCGCGGGCATGACCCCCTTAGTTCGCAAACCTGAAATGCATCACGTCGCCGTCGGCGACCGGATATTCCTTGCCTTCCAGGCGCATTTTACCGGCCTCCTTGGCGCCAACTTCGCCGCCGGTCGCGATGTAATCGGCATAGCCGATGGTTTCGGCGCGGATGAAGCCATGCTCGAAATCGGTATGGATGACCCCGGCCGCCTGCGGCGCCTTGGTGCCTTGGGTGATGGTCCAGGCCCGCGTCTCCTTCGGGCCGACGGTGAAATAGGTCACCAGATGCAGCAACGCATAGCCGGCGCGAACCAGCCGATCGAGCCCGGTCTCGGCCAAGCCCACGGCTTCAAGAAAATCCGCGCGTTCGGCCGGCGGCAATGTCGCGATTTCCGACTCGATCTTGGCCGAGATCACCACCGCGACCGCGCCTTCGGCCTTGGCGCGTTGCTCAACCTTTTTGGAAAAGTCGTTGCCACTGGCGGCGGAAGCTTCCTCGACATTGCAGGCATAGAGCACCGGCGCCGAAGTGAGCAGCCCCAACGAATGAAACAGTTTTTCTTCGTCCGGCTTACGCTCAACCATGCGCGCCGGCTTGCCCTCGCGCAACAGCACAAGCGCGCTATTGACCAGCGCCAGCATTTCTTTGGCAAGCTTGGCGTCTTCGCCAGTACCCTTGGCTTTTTTCTCCAGCGCATCAACGCGCTTTTCCAGACTGTCGAGATCGGATAGCATCAATTCGGTCTCGATGGTCTCGATATCGGCGACCGGATCGATCTTGTTCTCGACATGGGTGATGTCGTCGTCGACGAAACAACGCACGACATGCACGATGGCGTCCACTTCGCGGATGGTGGCGAGAAACTGGTTGCCGAGCCCCTCGCCTTTCGAGGCGCCACGTACAAGGCCAGCAATATCGACGAAGGTGATGCGGGTCGGAATAATCTGTTCTGACTTGCCCAGCACGGCAAGTTTTTCCAGGCGCGGATCCGGCACCGCGATCTCGCCGACATTGGGCTCAATGGTGCAGAACGGATAATTTGCCGCCTGCGCCGCCGCCGTCTGCGTGAGCGCGTTGAAGAGCGTCGATTTGCCGACATTCGGCAGGCCGACAATGCCGCATTTAAATCCCATTTTACAGAAGTCCCTTCGTCCGCCGCGCCAAAGCCCTTGGCGTCCATGGCGAGATGCACTTTGTTTTGAAAGGTCGAATCCTTTCCCTCGATCAGCAAGCCGGCATTGTCGGCGACGACGTCGCACAACGCCTCGACCCAGGGCCGCTCGCTCTTGGCGAAATCCTGCAACACGTAGGTTTCCATCAATTTCTTGTCGCCGGGATGGCCGATGCCAAGGCGCACGCGGCGATAGTCGTTGCCGATATGCTCGGAGATCGAACGCAGGCCATTGTGGCCGGCATTGCCGCCGCCGAGCTTCACCCGAACTTTGCCGGGCGCCAGTTCGGCCTCATCGTGCAACACCACGACGCCGCCGGCTTCCAGCTTGTAGAAATTCAGCGCATCCGCCACCGCGCGTCCCGAACTCGTTCATGAAGGTGCCGGGCAGCAGCAGAAGCAGTTTTTCGCCT
>CAWEDE010000034.1:0-6842 GCA_963807665.1 uncultured Alphaproteobacteria bacterium
CGCTAACGGTGACGCCGGGAAATTCCGACGAATTGCTGGGCGGCTCGGGCTCGGCTTCGGCCCATGGCGACGCCATCGCGACCCGCGTGCTGGTCAAGGGCGAGCCGGTGCCAGCGCCACCCGGTCGCGCCGACGATTTTACCTGGCCGCAAGGCGGCGAGCCCAACGCGCATCCCAACGTACTTGCGCCGGTCGCGGCGCTGCCCGCCAATCCGGCCCCGCCGGCCGAAGCCGGCAAAAAGCCGCTCGATCCTAAAAGCGCCAAAGAAGGCTCGAAGGAAAACCTCAAGGGCGCAAAAAGCGCGCAGGCCGAGGAGCGGGCAAGGCAGCGCCGCGCGGAAGAGCGCGTTGTACGCCCGCAGCGCGAATTGGCGCCGCCGCCGTCCCGGCGGCCGGGCCCGTTCGACTGGCTACGCTAGAATAATTCAGCGCGGCAGCAACGTCGTTCCCATCAGGAATTTATCGACCGCGTGGGCGCATTGGCGGCCTTCGCGGATCGCCCACACCACCAGCGACTGGCCGCGGCGCATGTCGCCGGCGGCGAAAACCTTGGGCACCGAAGTCGCATAGGCATTGGTGTCGGCGTGGACATTGCCGCGATGGTCGAGCGTCACGCCCAGCGATTTGACCATGCCCTCGTGCAGCGGATGCACGAAGCCCATCGCGAGCAGCACGAGATCGGCCTCGATCTCGAATTCGGTGCCGGCAATCGGCTTGAATTTGGCATCGAGACGTGCGCAATGCAGCGTTTTGACCGCGCCGTTCTCGCCGGTGAATTTCTGCGTGCCGACCGCGAAGTCGCGTTCGACGCCTTCCTGGTGGCTCGATGAGGTGCGCATCTTGAGCGGCCAATCGGGCCAGGTGAGCTGTTTGTTTTCGTGCTCGGGCGGCTGCGGCATGATCTCGAAATTGACAACCGACGTGGCGCCTTGGCGGATGGAAGTGCCGATGCAGTCCGAACCGGTGTCGCCGCCGCCGATCACCACGACTTTCTTGCCCTTGGCGAGGATAGGCTCTACCGGCCCCAGCGGCTCTTTGCTGACGCGCCGATTCTGCTGCGGCAGGAAATCCATGGCGAAATGGATGCCCTTGAGCTCGCGGCCCGGTATCGGCAGATCGCGCGGCTTTTCCGCGCCGCCCGAGAGCACAACGGCGTCATGGTCTTTCAGCAGTTTCTCGACCGGCAGATTGACGCCGACATCGGCGCCGTAATGGAACGCCACGCCCTCGGCTTCCATCTGCGCGACTCGGCGATCGACGTGGTTCTTTTCCATCTTGAAATCGGGAATGCCATAGCGCAGCAGACCGCCGGCCTTGGCCCAGCGCTCATAGAGATGCACGTCATGGCCGGCGCGCGCGAGCTGTTGGGCGCAGGCCATGCCGGCCGGCCCGGAGCCGACGACGGCGACTTTTTTGCCGGTCTTGTGCGGCGCTAGTTCCGGTTTGAGGCCCAGCGCGATGGCGCGGTCGGCGATCTCGCATTCGATGGTTTTGATGGTGACCGGATTGTCGTCGATATTGAGCGTGCAAGACGCTTCGCACGGCGCCGGACAGACGCGGCCGGTGAATTCCGGGAAATTATTGGTCGAATGCAAATTGCGCGCGGCCTCGTCCCAGTTGCCGCGGTAAACCAGATCGTTCCAGTCCGGAATCTGGTTGTTGACTGGGCAGCCGGTGGGCGCGCCGGTGAGCCTGCTGGTGCCATGGCAATAGGGTACGCCGCAGTCCATGCAACGCGCGGCCTGTTCGCGCACTTCGTTCTCCGGCAGAGGCACGACGAATTCGTGCCAATGCTTAATGCGCTCCGCGACCGGGGCGTATTTGCGATCGTGCCGGTCGATTTCGAGAAACCCGGTGACCTTACCCATGCTACTCCGCCGCCTGCATGGTGGCGGCTTTTTCCTTTGCCATTTCGGCGAGCGCGCGGCGGTATTCGACCGGCATCACTTTCTTGAATAGCGGACGATAGCGCGCCCAATCGGCGAGAATTTCAGCGGCGCGTTTGGAGCCGGTGTAGCGCGCGTGGTTGGCGATCAGCGTGTGCAGCCGCTCAGCATCTTTGCCGGTCAAATCCGCCATCACATCGACGCGGCCATGCGACTCCAGATCGTTGAGCAGGTTGAATTCCTTTTCGGCGAGCTGTTCTTCCGCCAGTACCGGCTCGAGTTCGACCATCGCCATGTTGCAGCGGCTCTCGAAGCGTGCCGTCCTCGTCGATCACATAGGCAATCCCGCCCGACATGCCGGCGGCGAAGTTGCGGCCGGTCTGTCCGAGCACGACCACGACACCGCCGGTCATATATTCGCAACCATGGTCGCCGGTGCCTTCTACCACAACGGTGGCGCCGGAATTGCGCACGGCGAAGCGTTCGCCGCCGACGCCGCGGAAATAGCATTCGCCGGCAATGGCGCCATAGAGCACCGTATTGCCGACAATGATGGATTCTTCCGGCACGATGCCGCTGTCGGCCGGCGGCTTTATGATGATGCGGCCGCCCGACAGGCCCTTGCCGACATAGTCGTTGGCCTCGCCTTCCAGTTCGAAGGTGATGCCGCGGGCGAGCCAGGCGCCGAAACTTTGGCCGGCGGTGCCGGTCAGGCGGACATGGATGGTGCCATCCGGCAATCCTTCATGGCCGTAACGCTTGGCGACTTCGCCCGACAACATGGCGCCGGCGGCGCGGTTGACGCTTTGAATGGTCGTTTGCAGCCGCACCGGCGCGCCACGGTCGAGTGCCGCTTGCGATTCCGCGATCAGCTTGCGGTCGAGGATTTTCTCGAGGTGGTGATCCTGCTTCTCGCAATTGAAGATCGCGGTGTCGGCGGCGGCGACCGGCTTCATGAACAGTTTGGAGAAATCGAGCCCTTTGGCCTTCCAGTGTTCCACCAGCTTGCGCTGGTCGAGCATGTCCATCTGGCCGACCATGTCGTTGAAATTGCGATAGCCGAGTTCGGCCATGAGCTCGCGCACTTCCTCGGCGACAAAGAAGAAATAATTGATGACGTGTTCGGGCTGGCCCTTGAAGCGTTTGCGCAGCACCGGGTCTTGCGTGGCAACGCCGACCGGGCAGGTGTTGAGATGGCACTTGCGCATCATGATGCAGCCGGCCGCGATCAACGGTGCGGTCGCAAAGCCGAATTCGTCGGCGCCCAGCATCGCGCCCACCACCACGTCGCGCCCGGTGCGAATGCCGCCGTCGACCTGCACCGCAATGCGGCCGCGCAAGCGGTTGGCCACCAGCGTCTGGTGGGTTTCGGCCAAGCCGATTTCCCACGGCGAACCGGCATGTTTGAGCGAGGTGAGGGGGGAAGCGCCGGTGCCGCCTTCATAGCCGGCGATGGTGACATGGTCGGCACGCGCCTTGGAAACGCCGGCGGCGACCGTGCCGACGCCGACCTCCGAGACCAGCTTGACCGACACGTCGCCGGTCGGATTGACGTTTTTGAGATCGAAAATGAGCTGCGCCAGATCCTCGATCGAATAAATGTCGTGGTGCGGCGGCGGCGAGATCAGGCCGACGCCGGGCGTCGAATAGCGCACCTTGGCGATGGTCTTGTCGACCTTGTGGCCGGGCAACTGGCCGCCTTCGCCGGGCTTGGCGCCTTGCGCCATCTTGATCTGCATCATGTCCGAATTGACGAGATATTCCGTTGTCACGCCAAACCGTCCCGAGGCCACCTGCTTGATGGCGGAACGCATACTGTCGCCATTGGGCAGCGGCTTGAAGCGGTCGCTCTCCTCGCCGCCTTCGCCGGTGTTCGACTTGCCGCCGATGCGGTTCATGGCGATGGCGAGCGTGGTATGCGCCTCGCGCGAAATCGAGCCGTAGGACATGGCGCCGGTGGAGAAGCGCCGCACGATCGACTTGGCGGGCTCGACTTCGTCGAGCGGCACCGGCATGCGCTCGGTGTCATGCGCCGTCTTGATGTTGAACAGCCCGCGAATGGTCAGAAGCTTTTCGTTCTGCTCGTTTACGATCTTGGCGAAGGCGCGGTAATGGTCCTGCGAATTTCCGCGTACCGCGTGCTGCAGTTGCGCGACCGTTTCCGCGGTCCACACATGGTCCTCGCCGCGCACGCGCACGGCATAGTCACCGCCGACATCGAGCATCGATTTGTATATTGGGGCGTCGCCAAAAGCCGAAGCATGCCGGCGAACGCTTTCTTCCGCGATCTCGGCCAGTCCCACGCCCTCGATACGGGTATGCGTGCCGGTGAAGAAGGTATCGACGAATTCCTGGCGCAGACCGACCGCGTCGAAAATCTGCGCGCCGCAATAGGACTGGTAGGTCGAGATGCCCATTTTGGACATGACCTTCAACAGACCTTTATCGATTGATTTGATGTAGCGCTTGACGATTTCCTTCTCGTCGAGCTTTTGCGGCAGGCTGTCGCGCATCGAGATCAGTGTCTCGAATGCAAGATACGGATTGATCGCTTCCGCGCCGTAGCCGGCCAAGCAGGCATAATGATGCACTTCGCGCGGCTCGCCGGTCTCCAGCACCAAGCCGACCGAAGTGCGCAAGCCGGCGCGAATGAGATGGTGATGCACGGCCGCGCAGGCCAGCAGCACCGGGATCGGAATCCGGTCGGCGCCGGCCTTGCGGTCCGACAAAATGATGATGTTGCAGCTCTTGCGCACTTCTTCTTCGGCGCGCACGCAGAGTTGCTCGATCGCAAAACCCATCCCGGCGGCGCCATGCTCGGCCGGATAGGTGATGTCGAAGGTCAGCGACTTGAAATGGTCGCCGGTCATTTCGGAGATCGAGCGGATTTTCTCCAGGTCGACATTGGTGAGGATCGGCTGGCGCACTTCCAGGCGTTTGGTGTGCGACAGGCCTTCCAGATCGAACAGGTTCGGCCGCGGCCCGATGATCGAGACGAGACTCATCACCAATTCTTCGCGGATCGGATCGATCGGCGGGTTGGTCACCTGTGCGAAATTCTGCTTGAAATAAGTGAACAGGGGCTTGGGTTTGTCGGACAGCGCCGAAATCGGCGTGTCGTTGCCCATGGAGCCGATGGCCTCTTCGCCGAGCGTGCCCATCGGCGTCATCAGCAGCTTGAGGTCTTCCTGGGTATAGCCGAAGGCCTGCTGGCGATCGAGCAGCGACAGGTTGGAAATCGGCGCGATATTGGCGGTGCCGGGAAGCTCCTCCAGCACGATCTGCGTGCGGTGCAGCCACTCCTTGTAGGGATGCTTTTTCGCCAGCGTCGCCTTCAATTCCTCGTCGGGAATGAGGCGGCCCTCATCGAGATCGACCAGCAGCATTTTGCCGGGCTGCAGCCGCCACTTCTTGACGATGTCCTTTTCCGCAATCGGCAGCACGCCCATCTCGGACGCCATCACGATGCGGCCGTCGCGCGTGAGAAGATAGCGCGCCGGCCGCAAGCCGTTGCGGTCGAGCGTCGCCCCGATCTGGTGACCGTTGGTGAAGGCGATGGCTGCCGGGCCGTCCCACGGCTCCATCAGCGCGGCATTGTATTCGTAGAAAGCGCGGCGCTCTTCGTTCATGAGCGGATTGCCGGCCCAGGCCTCGGGGATCATCATCATCACGGCATGCGCGAGCGAATAGCCGCCCTGCACCAGAAATTCGAGCGCGTTGTCGAAACAAGCGGTGTCGGACTGGCCTTCATAGGAGATCGGCCACAGCTTGGTGATGTCGGCGCCAAAATGTGGCGAGGTCACGCTGGCCTGTCGCGCCGCCATCCAGTTGTTGTTGCCGCGCAGTGTGTTGATTTCGCCGTTATGCGCGACATAGCGGTAAGGATGCGCCAGCGACCAGGCCGGGAAGGTATTGGTCGAGAAGCGCTGGTGCACCAGCGCAATTGCGCTTTCGAAATCCGGATCGTGCAGATCGGGATAATATTTTCCGAGCTGGTCGGCCAGGAACATGCCCTTGTAGATCACCGTGCGGCAGGAGATCGACACCGGGTAATAGCCCGACATGCGGCGCTCGCGCTGCCGGTAGATCGCGTTGGAGATCGACTTGCGCAGGATATAAAGCCGGCGTTCGAACTCGGCCTCGTCGTGCTTCTTTTTGCCGAGCCCGATGAACACCTGCATGTGCACCGGTTCGGTCGGAATGACCGATTTGCCGAGCGAGGAATTGTCCTTCGGCACGTCGCGCCAGCCGAGGAGCTTCATCCCGTCGCTGCGCGATCATCTCCGCATAGATGTCGCGGATGATCTGCCGCCAATTCGGATCTTGCGGCAGGAACAATTGGCCGACCGCGTATTCGCCGGGCTTGGGCAAAGCGAAGCCGAGTTGTCGCGGCTTCCTTGGCAAAAAACTTGTGCGGGATTTGCACCAGAATGCCGGCACCGTCGCCCATGCGCGGGTCGGCGCCGGTGGCGCCGCGATGCTCCAGATTGCAGAGGATCTGCAGGCCGTCTTCGACGGTCTGGTGCGTCTTGCGGCCCTTGATGTCGGCGATGAATCCGACGCCGCAGGAATCCTTGTCGAGCGCCGGATCGTACAGGCCTTGCGCGAGTTGCGTATCGGGGTTGGCGGTGTCGCCTAAAAGCCATTTAGCCTCGCGGTGCGCGGCCGCGAGCTTGAAAAATCCGGTGCTACTCTTTCGCTCGCCCATCCCGTCCTGCCTCGCCGGTGCCAAATTTTCGAAAACCTTGGCGTCCGGCGTACCCACTTTGCCCGCAAGGCCACCGGCGGGCCACACGTCCATTAGGACAGCATTGCTGTCCTAATGGACCATGCCAAATTTTGCACCGTCACACAAGCAATGGTCCACGCCGGAATTGGCCAAACCTTTCGATTTGTTGCGGCGCTGCTTCCTAAACAAGCAAGAAGAGGACCACGTGGGGCGCCGTCACGCAATGG
>CAWEDE010000035.1:0-33322 GCA_963807665.1 uncultured Alphaproteobacteria bacterium
GCAGCCCGTCCCCGATCGCAGCGGTCGTCCACGCAAACAATCCCTTGCGCCATCGCGTGCGGACCGTCCGGGCGCTGCAAGGAGGTTTCGCCCTAAAAAAAAGAACAAAACATGAACATTCTCGTTGTTCCGCCGACGAATTGCGCCTGGCCGCGGCCGTCCTCAACCGCGCCGATGCGCGCCGCGTCGCCGTGCTCTCATTATACATTCCAACCATGTGATAAAACCAGCAGACATCTAGCGTGCTGAAGCAAAACTGCGTCTCCCGCTGACGCACGGCGGCTCGGACCGAACCGAACCGCCGCGCGGACGATCTGGCGCGCCCGACCTAGGCGAACTTGAAGACGTTTTGCGCGTATTGCGACAGCGTGGAGGCGTGCGTCCCTACCAGCGTCAGGACATCGCCGTGCGCATCCGTGATCATAACGTTTGACCCGGACTGCACCATGGCGTTTTCGGATATCAGCAGGGCGACGTTTTGCGCCGCGGTGTTGGCGCTGCTCAGCCCGTTGAACATCGAGGGGTGGAAGGAAAGCACGTCGGCGGAGGACCCCTTGGAGTTAAAACCGTACACGGTTTCGGAGCCAAATCCGGCTCCAAGGTCGAATGGCTCGCCGCGCCATGGGCGACACTGATCGTCTCGGTGGTGTGCGCGCGCAGCGCGAATGTATCGGCCCCGGACGCCACGCTCAAGACGCCGGAAGCGGAAGTCACCGTCGCTTTGTTGAGAACCAGGCTGAGCGACCGGCGCCAGACGTCAGATCGAGGGCGGAGCCGATGGCCGTTCCGGCCTTGTTGTACATGGCCTCGCTCCAAGTGTACGACGCACCGGTGACGCCGCTGAAAACGATGCTCGACGACCCATCCGTATTGTAGGTCCAGGTCTCGGTCATGCCATTGCTGTACTTCGCGCTCGCGGGTTTGTTGTTTGATCCGTAAACGACCGTGTAAGAGGTGTAGGGCTGGCCCGTGACGCCCTGGTAGAGAACGTTCGCAATAGCGCCGGTGCTGGCGTAGGTCACTACCTCCGTCGTTCCCCCTGAGTAGGGCTGCATGACGCTAATGCCGTTGGCGCCGAGCGCCATCTCTTGGGCGAGCGGCAGGCTCAGATCGGCGTCGGTCGCCTCGATCTGCCTCACGCCGTCGGCTGCGAAGTCGCACTCGGCGCTCGAAAGCGCGTTGAGATTGGCGGACGTGTCCATCACCGTGATGCTGAACGGATCGAGCAGAGAAATCGCGTGCGTATCGTTCGTCATCTGGGTCACTGTGAGGTCGAGGTTCTGCACCCCGTCCGACGCAACGATGGTGGAGATGTATGTATCGGCGTTGAGAGCGTCGAAATTCGCGGCGACGTTCGCGCCCGTATCGGTGACCGCTATCTGGTAGCTCGAATTGGTGATCGCGCTCAACGCATGCGTGTCGTCGAGGGCTTGCGCTACGCTGAGGCCGAGCAAAGGCGTACCCAGAAGCGTTACGGCCGACACATGGGAATCGGCGTTGATCGTGTCGATCGCCGCTGAGACCGCTGCGGCGGTGTCGCTGATGGAGATCGAGCCGTAGCGTCGAGCGTAGCCGCTTCGCTGAGATAGGTGGCGACGGTGTAGGGCCCGCCGGACCCGCCAGACCCGCCGGGCGACGTCTGGGCGATCGATAGCGAACTCGCAAGCGACGCCGAGCTGACGTTCCCGCGGAGTCCTTCGCGGTCGCCGTGAAGTTATGCGTCCCCGTCGTGAGCGCGCCGGTCTGGAAACTCCAGCTCCCGCTGCCCGCCGCCTTCGCCGTGCCGAGCAGCGTCGACCCGTCATAGACTGGAAACGGTGCTGTTGGACTCGGCGGTCCCGCTCAGCGTCGCAACGGCGCCGTTGAGGACGTCGGATGTGATCACCGGCGCGTAAGGAACCGCGGTGACCGCGGTGTTGGCGTAGTCGATGGTGAGCGGCTTGCGTGGTCGTATCGACCTTCGTAAACGCCTTCCTTCCAGTAGGTGGAAAAGGCGGAATGGTCGATCACCGGCGTGCAGGCGCGCGAACAGCAGCGCCGGCCGCTGGCCCCATTCATCACCAGCCAACTGCAGCGCGACGCCGCCAACAAGCTGGGCTTCAACGTTCGCCGCACCATGGGCGTGGCGCAGCGGCTTTATGAGGGCGTGGACCTGGGCACGGAGGGTACGACCGGCCTCATCACTTATATGCGTACGGATTCGCCGCGCGTGTCGCCTGAAGCAGTAACAGGCGCGCGGGAGTGGATTGGCAAGGAGCTTGGCAGCCAGTATTTGCCGGACGCGCCCAACACGTACAAGGGCAAGAAGGACGCGCAGGACGCGCACGAGGCCATCCGGCCGACGGATGCTGCGCGCACTCCGGAATCGATTGCACGCTACCTGAGCGATGAACAACTGAAGCTCTACACGCTGATATGGCGCCGCTTCGTGGCGTCGCAGATGGTTCCCGCAGTCTATGACGTGACCACTGCGACCATCGCCGCGGTTTCGAGAACTACCCGCAAGACTTATGACTTCCGCGTGAGCGGCGAGGTGATGCGCTTCGACGGATTCCTGAAGGTCTACGAAGTTTCCGAGGACAAGAAGGACGACGACGATGAGAGCGCCAACCGGCTGCCGAATCTCGACGAGTGAAGGAACTGGGACGCGACGAGCTGCTGCCGGAGGATCATTTCACGCAGCCGCCGCCACGTTACAACGAATCTTCGCTGGTGAAGGAGTTGGAAGAGCGCGGCATCGGCAGGCCTTCGACCTATGCGTCGATCATCAGCACCATTCAGGACCGGGAATATGTAGTCAAGCACGGCGGCTCGCGCGGACGTTTCTATCCGACCGAGATCGGCGTGGTGGTGTGCGAGCTGCTCATCGAAAATTTCCCGTACATCTTCGACACCACGTACACCGCCAAGCTGGAAACGGAACTGGATGACATTGAAGAAGGCACGGAGAAGTGGACCGATCTGCTGAACGGCTTCTACGACCACTTCGAATACCGACGCCGCCCTCAAGCTCGACCCGAAAAATGCCGTCGCGTTCAATAACCGCGGTATCGCCCATCGAAACAAAGGCGACCTAGACCACGCTATCCAGGACTTCAGCGAGGCAGTCAAGCTCAATGCCAGCTACACGGCGGCGTTCTATAATCGCGCCGCCGCCTATTACGGGAAACGCGACCTCGAAGGCGCCATCAAGGATTACGACGCCGCGATCAAGCTCGATGCCGGTTTCACCGCCGCCTATAATGCGCGCGGCATCGCCCGCGATGACAAGCACGACTTCGACGGCGCGATCCAAGATTTCAGCCAGGCGATCAAGCTCGACCCCAAGAACGCGCGCGCATTCAACAATCGAGGTTTTGCCTATCGCAACCGCGGCGATTTTGACCACGCCATCGTCGATTATACCCAGGCGCTGAGCATCAATCCGAATTATGCACTGGCGCTCTACAATCGCGGCTTCGCGTTCTACGACCGCCGCGACTTCGAACGCGCCACCCATGACATGAACCAGGCGATCAAGATCAACCCGAACTTCTCCAACGCGTTCCTCGACCGCGGCGTCGCCAACGGCGATTTCGACCGCGGCCTCGCGTCCACCGATATTCCGGCCATGGCCAAGCCCAGTTTTGCGGTCAGCTTCAACGGGCGGGGTAGCGCTTACGAGAATCGGCGCGAGGGCGACCGCATCATCCAGGAAGCCAATCCGCCGATTCTCAACAATCAATATGATAGCTACGCCTATTCGCCCGAGACCTTTGTGCCGGCACCGCCGGCACCAGTCGCTTCGCTCGCTCCGCTACACATGCCGGAACCTGCCGTTACACAGTTGCCGTCGGCCGACGCGGACCCGGTCATTGTACCGATGCCGCGGCCCAACCCTTTGCGGCACCGCGGACCTAAAATCCGTCAGGCCCAGCAATATTATTAGTTGTAAGCGACTCTCGCGGCGCCAGCGAGACACGTTGCGGATCGCGGACGATTTTCGTAATCCACCGGCTGCGGAACAATCCACAGGAGCGACTTAATAGAAGACTATTCTGTTCAGCCGCTATAAATGTCAGAACATAAGAAGGAAATTACTGTTTTAGCTAGTCTTGTCGCCGTTATTTCTCCTCGGCGCGGACTTGTGGAGAACGCTGCTACCGCATGTTTGGCCGGTTTTTATGTGCGAAACCATGCATCCGACGCGCTGCCTTGAGGACGACACCCCGCATGCCACCCCCCGCGTACCGAAAAACGCTGCGCGCGCTGCTGACGCCGGTCGAGCGACGGTTGTTTGAACGCCTCGACACGCCACAAAAAATTCAGATCTATATCGAAAAGATGACGCCAAATTACGAGCTCAAGGGCGAAACCTGCATGTCACCGCGCCGCATGATGCAGGCGGGCGTATGCCATTGCGCCGAAGCCGCGATGTTTGCCGCCGCCGTGCTGATCTATCACGGACACGATGCCTGGCTGATGGACATCCAGGCCTTGCCGAGCGACCAGGATCACATCGTGACGCTGTTCAAGCAGCGCGGGCTGTGGGGCGCGATCAGCAAGACCAATCACGCCGTGTTGCGCTGGCGCGATCCGATTTATCGCTCGCCACGAGAACTCGCCATGAGCTATGCGCATGAATATTGCCTCAATGGCGGCAAGAAATCGATGACGGCTTTTTCCAAGCCCTATTCGCTCACGCGGGTTGCACCCAAGAGCTGGTTGATCGCGCCGGAAGATCTGGACTGGCTGATGACGAAGGTCGACGAGTCGCCCCATGTGCCATTGGCGCCGACAAGCGCATTGCGGCGCCGCCGTCGCATGGCCCGGGTCGAATTGAAGTCGCAAGACGTGACGGAATGGCCGGTGCCGGCCGCACGCCGGGTCGCGAAAACAAAGTAACGAGTGAGGCAATCGCAAACGTTGTCAAACGTGACCTAACGCCACGCTAATCGTCAATGTTTTCTGGCTTTTCCGGGGAGGGCGATGTTCCATTCCTCATTCGGCTCTCTGTCGATATACTGAGGTACAGCGTTATCGACGAAAAAATCGGCCATGTGAAAAGCGTCAAGTACACGCTGGCCATATTTTTCTTTGGCACGCGAATCGCGCGCCATGAACACTTCAGCATCGGCAACGCCAGCATTGCTGTATTTTGCGGTAATCCTTTGGAGGCGAACTTTTGCGTCGCAAACAATCCCGACAAGAACGAATGATTCTTGGTAGATGCGGCGGAGAAGTTCGACTTCGGCAGGATGTCGTATGGAATTGATTATGTACGCTCGGCGCACCCCATCAGGTCGCACAGGTTCTTCGCCGGGGTCTTTAATTCCAAGTTTCGCGGCGCGAGTAAGCCTGATTTGTTGGATTAGCTCTCGGGCAACAATGGCGTGATCGCCACCGGAGCGCATCTTGTCTCCCAAGTCCTGAAATGCACTGGTCGTTTTTAAATTATTGTCGGCCGTGGTTGGCGGCTGAATTCCCTGTTGCGTCGCCCAAGCAGAAATAACGGCGCGTGCTTTTAGAATCTCAACGTCGATTGCCGCCATCCAACTTCTCTTGCTCCAAGAGTCCCTTGAGCGCCTTTGCTATTTCGCTGGTGCCCGATCCGACGTAACCGACAACCGCAAAGACGACTTCGTTCGATGCGGCATCAACAACTACGGCTCGCGCGGGCTTTCGCGACACCGACTTGGCTCGAACTGGCGCGACTTCATTGGCCACCGCTTCGCCCTTCCTTCATGTCATGCCGCCGCGCACATTGCGCGCTCGAACGCGCGTCGCTTCCGTTGATTGAATGATTGTGCACGGGGCACGTGTACCGAGGATAGACGAGTCGCGTCCCGTTCCCGGCCGATCCACTTCAAAACAACTTTTGACCGACAGCCTATTGACGACCGAAGCCTATGTTCGCATTTTGTTCCTATGGCAGTCGAGTCCATCGGGGAAGCGTATTCACTGGGTTGGCGGGTCATGGTCCGATGTGCCCATGGACCGCGCGACGGCATGAAGCAAATCCGTGAATGCGTTCACGGCGCCGAGCTAGACCTTCAAACATTGGTTTGGACGCGCGGCCGGGACTTCCCGTTGGCGAGCCAGTCAGAATAAAACTACGAACCCTTATGTTATTGAAATCACGCTTTAATTCCAAGATGGCGTTCGAGTCCTAGCGCCGCTTCCGCTTAGTTAGGCTGAGCAGCCTACCGGGCAAAACCGCAATCATCGCCGGATGAGGTTTTCGGTACACACAGGTAATGTCTTGCTTCGTCCGCGCACCTATAGACAATTTCCTGCCATATTCGAACCAAAAGCGAGCCGTACCGAAAGTAAAATTTATTATCGGCAGGGAATTATAAGCGCTCAAAATTATGAATCGCATTAATTTGCGGCGCCGCAGACATCAGCTATTATCGAAGGCCAGCTAAATTGGAGGATTTGCGCATTTCATCTTTCACTTTCCGTAGGGAACTAACTATCGAATGGGGTCATTGCGATCCGGCCGGTATCGTCTTCAACAGCCGATTTTTCGAATTGTTCGATGCCAACACTTGGCTTCTATTCCAGGCTGCTCTTGGTGTGAAGCCGCACGAATTGGCCACGGCCTTCGGTATCATGGGTATCCCGCTGGTCGACGTCCGCGCGAATTTCATTAAGCCGGTTAAATTCGGCGATGACATAGTATTGAGTTCACGCGTAAAGGCATTCCGCCGCTCCAGCTTCGACGTCGAGCACCAGTTGTCAATCGATGGGCAAATTGCAGTGGAGGGTTCGGAGACCAGGGTTTGGGCGGCCCGCGCCAAAGACGATCCCGAAAAAATCGCCGGCGTGGCAATCCCGGCTGATGTCATAGCCCGGTTCGGCTAAACCCCATGCTTTTCAAGTAATTAGCCTGACTTTGGGGCTTGCCACGCTGCTCTATGGGGCTTGCCACGCTGCTCTATAATGAAGATATTGTTGCAAAATAAGTGAGAAACAAAAGCACTTGATAAGGGAAGAAATACTTGCCTCGGATCCTTGAATTTACGCTCAACGGCAGTTACCGCGCCGACGCGGTCGCGGACAATGTCCTGTTGCTCGACTATCTGCGCGAAAAAGTCGGGTTGACTGGCACCAAGACCGGATGCGATGGCGGCGAATGCGGCGCCTGCACCGTTCTTATTGACGACAAGCCAGTGCTGTCCTGCCTCACGCTGGCGTCGGTTGCGGGCGGACGAACCGTCGATACAATCGAGTCGCTCGGTCACGACGGGCAACTTTCCGCGGTACAGCGTGGCTTTCACGAAAAGCTCGGCTCCCAATGCGGCTATTGCACGCCGGGCTTCGTCATGGCATCGGCGGGCTTGTTGCGGAAAAATTCAAGCCCGACAGAATCCGAAATTATCGAAGCTCTTGGCAGCAATATCTGCCGCTGTACCGGCTACGTTAAAATTATCGAAGCGGTGCAGTACGCAGCGAAACTTCACGCCCAAGGGATGTCGCCGTGAACGAGATTGTCCCGGCGCACAATATCGGTAGCTACGTGCCGATGATCGACGGGCCGGAGAAAGTCTCCGGCCGGGCAAAATATACCGCCGATCTAATTCAGCCGGGCCAACTTGCCGGTCATATCTATCGCAGTCCCTACTCCCATGGCGAAATCCTGGACGTCGATGTTTCCGAGGCGCTCAGGCTGCCCGGCGTAAAAGCCGTCGTTACGGGTGCCGATTGCGACAAGACCTTTGGCGTTCTACCGATTGCGCGCAGTGAGCATCCGCTGGCACGTGACCGTGTGCGCTACCGCGGCGAACCGGTGGCGGCTGTTGCCGCAATCGACGATGCCACCGCGCGCAAAGCATTGCGCCTGATTAAATTCAAAGTTCGCGAACTACCTGCCTATTATACCGCCGCTACCGCACTCGCGGCCGGCGCAGTTGCACTGCACGAGAAGAAGCCGGGCAATCTCGAGCGCGATGTGCTGTTCGAGTTGGGCAGCGTCACGAATGGATTTGCCGACGCCGACTTGGTACGCGAGGGTACCTATAATTGCGCCGAGGTATGCCAAAACCAAATGGAAATGCACGCCGCCGTCGCGGAATACGATGCGGTGCGGGAACGTATGACGGTACATGCATCGACCCAGGTGCCGTATTACGTCCATCTCATGCTGTCGCAAATTCTCGGCATGGAAATGTCGCGAATACGCGTGATCAAGCCGCATGTTGGTGGCGGATTCGGCTGCCGCACAGAGACGTTAAACATCGAACTGATCGCGGCGCTGCTGGCGCGCAAGGCCAATGGCACCGTGCGCATCGTGACAAACCGCGAGGAGACCTTCATTACCCATCGCGGCCGGCCGGAGACCGATATTCGCCTGAAGATTGGCATGCGCAAGGATGGCCGGATCACCGCGGTAGAATGCGAATGCGATCAGCGAGGCGGCGCCCATTCTGGCTACGGCGTGGTGACGATTCTGTATGCGGGTTCGATGCTCTATGCCATTTACGACTTGCACAACGTCAAATATGTCGGCCGGCGCGTGTTGACCAATACGCCGCCTTGCGGGGCCTTCCGCGGCCACGGCACCGTCGATATTCGCTTTGCCTTCGAGAGCCTGATCGACCAAATGGCGACGGAAATGGGGCTCGATCCGTTCCAGGTACGCCGTGCCAATCTACTGCATGCGCCAACCTTCACTGACAACGACCTGATGGTGAACAGTTATGGCTTGCCGGAGTGTCTCGATTGGGTCGAGGCGCAGAGCGGCTGGAGCGAACGCAAGGGCAAACCGCAAAAAGAAAAGGGCGTGCGAAAAGGTCTGGGGATGGCCTGTTCGCATTATATCAGCGGCGCATCGAAACCCGTGAACTGGACGGGCGAGCCGCACGCAACCGTCAAAATCAAACTCGATTTCGACGGCTCGATCGTCGTGCTTTCGGGCGCCGCGGATATCGGGCAAGGCTCCACCACTATTCTCGCGCAAACGGTTGCCGAGGTGCTGGGTCTCGATTTGTCGCGCGTGCGCGTCGTGACCGGCGACAGCGAGGTGGTGCCGAAGGACAATGGCTCGTATTCGTCGCGCGTGACCTTTATGGTCGGAAACGCTGCGCTCGATGCCGCGCGCAATCTCAAAAGCCTGCTTACCGCCGCTGCCGCTCGCAAGCTGGAAGCCCGGCCCGAAGATATCGAGTGCCTGGGCGAACTCTATCGCGCCGGAGCGCAGGACAAAGGCGCTACTTTCGACGAGGTGGTGACCGAGGCACTGAAAGATTCCGGCACCATAACCGTAACCGGCAATTATTCGACTATTCCGGAATCGCACGGTGGCAAGAAGTACCGCGGCTCGGCGATTGGCGGGACCATGGGCTACAGTTATTCGGCGCAGGTGGTCGAGGTGAGTGTCGACGAGGAAACTGGCGTCGTCACGGTCGACAAAGTTTGGGTCGCGCACGATTGCGGCAGGGCGCTCAACCGGCTCACGGTTGAAGGCCAGGTGCAAGGGTCGGTCTGGATGGGCATGGGTCAAGCCATGAGCGAGGAGACTGCGTTTTACAACGGACTTTTGCTCACGGCTAATATGCTCGATTACCGCGTGCCGACAATCCAGGACTCGCCGCCGATCGAGGTTGGGATTATTGAGAGCAACGATCCATACGGGCCGTTTGGCGCCAAAGAGGCCGGCGAAGGTTCGCTAGCCGCGTTCCTGCCGGCATTTACCAATGCCATTGCCGACGCTATTGGGATTCGCTTTAACGAACTGCCTGTGACTCCGGACCGCGTGTTCGAGGCCATCGAAAAGCGCAAACGTAATAGCAGCAGGGGCGCCTGATGGATGCTCTGCCAGAATTCCGGGTACTCAATCCGACAACGCTCGCGGACGCGTTGGCGGCGCGCGCCGCCAACCCCGCCAGTAAGCCACTTGGCGGTGGCACCGATCTCGTGGTCAATATGCGGCGCGGCATTGTCGCTCCGCCGGTGTTGATCGACCTGAACCGCGTCGAGGGCCTTTCCACTATCAAAGCCGACGCCGACATGTTGGAGATCGGCGCTTCGGTGACCCTTGTCGCCTTGGCCGAACACCCGGAGGTGATCGCGCATTATCCGGTGCTATCGCAAGCCGCGGCTTGCATCGCGGGACCGACCCATCGCAACATGGGGACGGTCGGCGGCAATCTCTGCCTCGATACGCGTTGTATCTATTACAATCAGAGCGAATGGTGGCGCGACTCCAATAATCATTGCCTGAAAACGACCGGCACGATGTGCCACGTCGCACCAAAAAGCCGCGGCGTCTGCTTTGCCACATTTAGCGGCGATCTTGCCCCCGCGCTTCTGACGTTGCACGCGGAAATAGACATTGCTGGGCCTACTGGTAAGCGCAGTATACCGCTTAACAAACTTTATATCGGATATGCACGTCAGGACGTGCCTGTGACCGAAACGCAGGGCGACGGCAAATTTTTCCTGTCGCTGCGCCCCGGCGAAATTGTCACGGCAGTTCGCGTGCGCCGGACGGCCGGCCTGCGCTCGGCCTACGACAAGGTTCGGATTCGCAAATCGATTGAATATCCGGTGGCCGGCGCGGCGGTGGCGCTGCGGCGCAACGGCGACTCGCTAGCCGACCTTCGTATTGCATTTACCGGGACCAATCCGCGCCCGGTGCTGCTCGAGGGCACCGCCACTCTTACGGGCGGCGGCCTCGACGAGCGGGTGTTCAAAGGTCTCGATGCGCTGGTACGCGACCAGATTATGCCGATGAAAACGACATTCACGCCCGGCCATTATCGCCGGCGGGTGGCCGCCGTGTTGGCGCGGCGATTGGTGTTGCGACTGTTCGAGAGTTAGTCGATACGGGGGACCGGCGTGCTGGATGATTTTACCGAGCGCCGTCCCTACAACGCCGTTTTCGATTTCGTCGATTCTAACGTCGCTCGTGGACTTGGCGACAAAATCGCCTTCGTTGATCCCGATCGCTCCCTCACCTACGGCGACCTGCAGACCCGCAGCGTGCGATTTGCCAACGCACTTCGCGCACTTGGCCTGAGACAGGAAGAACGGGTCGCGCTGCTCCTCCACGATACTGTCGACTATCCGGTGGCTTTCTGGGGCACAGTGCGGTCCGGCTCGATTGCACTACCGCTTAACACCTTCCTGAACGAGCCGCAGTACGCTTATGTACTTTCCGATTCGCGCGCCTCGGCGCTAGTTGTTGCGGCACCACTAGCGCAGGCAATCTGGTCGGTCATTAGCAAACTAGCCCATCTACGAACCATCATTCTTGTCGGTGCCATAGCCGACGACAAAGCCGCCTTCCCCGGCCGCGACGTCCATCTTTTCGAGGCCATCATAGAAGGCGCAAGCGCGACTCCATTCACCGCCAACACGTTGTCGGACGAGGTTGCATTCTGGCTCTATACATCCGGCTCGACCGGCGATCCGAAAGGCGTGCGCCATGTCCATTCGAACCTGATGGCGACCGCCAAGCTGTTCGGGCAGGGCGTGCTTGGCATTCGCGAAGATGACGTGGTGCATTCGGCTGCCAAGTTGTTCTTTGCTTACGGCCTCGGCAACGCAATGACGTTTCCAATGTCGGTCGGGGCCACCGCGGCACTATGGCCCGAACGGCCGTCGCCGGAATCGGTGTTTGAAATGATGCGGCGGCACCAGCCGACGATCTTGTACGCCGTGCCGTCGCTTTACACAGCCATGCTCGCCCACGATGACCTTAAGAAAGGCCTCGGCTCCAGGCGACTGCGAATCTGTGTGTCGGCGGGCGAAGGACTGCCGGCCCATATCGGCGAACGATGGCGCGAAACCGTGGGTGTCGACGTGCTGGATGGCATCGGCTCGACCGAACTGCTGCAAACCTTCCTGAGCAACCGCCCCGGCGACATCCGGTACGGTTCGACCGGCAAACCAGTGCCAGGGTACGAAGCCAAGATAGTCGACGACAAGGGCGTCAGCCTCGGTACCGACGAAATTGGCGAATTGGTCGTACGCGGCCCATCAGCCGGGGATGGCTATTGGAACCAGCGCGCCAAGAGCCGGTGTACTTTTGCCGGCGAGTGGACATACACCGGCGACAAATACCGGTGCGACGCGGAAGGTTATTACTATTACTGCGGCCGCACTGACGACATGTTCAAGGTCAGCGGCATGTGGGTGTCGCCTTTCGACGTTGAAGCCGCGCTGATCTCGCACGACGCGGTTTTAGACGCTGCCGTGATCGGCAGACAGGACGCCGATGGACTGGTCAAACCGAAGGCTTTTGTCGTGCTCAAAACCGGCTATGTTGCCGACGACAAACTCATGGAGACGTTGAAACTACACGTCAAAGAGCGGGCCGGTTCTTGGAAGTATCCCCGCTGGATCGAATTGCGAAGCGATTTACCGCGCACTGCCACCGGCAAAATCCAGCGCTTCAAGCTACGCGACGAAGATCTGCAATCGCGGGCGCCTTGATTGCCCGGACTATAAATTCAGCGCCGCCGATTTTCCTTGCAGAGCCGTCAAGAGACCGGACGATGCCTGTACGGCGGTGCGCTGATGGTAGAGGCGCAACCCGTAGAGGCCGCCGAGCTCCGCACCATTGCCAGCGCGGCCCGGACCGCCGTGATGACATTGCGGCATGACAATGCCGTGGCCGGTATGGGCGTCGGCTATCGATGGATCGACGGCCAGCACCCGGCCGTGCGAAGGCCCCAATTCTTCGACTGCGTGGGCGAGAAAATCCTGGTCGTCTGCGAAGACGGAAGCCACCAGCGAGCCACCGCCGCGCGCCGCCAGGGCAAAGGCTTCGGATTCGTCTTCGTAAGGGATCACCGTCGCGACGGGCCCGAACACCTCAGTATCGTGGACCAATGACGACGTCTCGCCACGGGCAACCTCGAGCAGAACGGGCGCCACGAATGCGGATTTCGTGCCGTCGATGCCGTCGAGTTTGGGTGCGGTTATCCCGCCGCAAAGAAGTGTTGCGGCACTCGCGAGCTTGCCAATGCCGTTAAACGCTGCGGCCTGTTGTGCGCGCGTCACCAAGGGCCCCATTCGCACGGTTTCGTTGCGCGGATCGCCGACCGCAACTTTGGCAAGCCGCGCCAACAGCGCCTCGACGACATTGCCGGCGAGCGCGGCTGGCACCAGCACACGGCGGATGGCGGTGCACTTCTGCCCAGCTTTCGAGGTCATCTCGCGCGCGACTTCCTTGACGAAAGCATCGAAAATCGGCGTCGCGGCTGTTACTCCCGGCGCAAGTAGCGCGGCATTGACGCTGTCGGCTTCCACATTCACCAGGGCGCCGCGCGCTAACACATTACGGTGGCTGCGAATCCGGTTGGCGGTTTCCGATGAACCCGTGAAGGCAATCACATCCTCGGGTCCGACATGATCGAGCAAATCGCCGATACCGCCGCATAGGAGGCTGATCGCGCCTTGTGGCAGTATGTTGGCCGCGACCACGTCGCGCACCATCTGGTGGCTCAGCATGGCGGTGGCAGAAGCTGGCTTTGCCAATATCGGCATGCCGGACAATAACGCGCAGGCGGCCTTTTCCCAAAGGCCCCAACTGGGAAAATTGAAGGCATTGATGTGCACCGCGACCCCGCGGCGGGGCACCAGCGTATGCATCGCTTGGAAGTTCTCAGCCTTCGCCAGCCGAACCGGCTTGTCGTCGGTCAGCGCCTTGGCCGCGCCGAGCGGCGCCCCGAGCCGGGCATAATATTTCAGCGTGCCGATGCCGCCGTCTATATCGATCGCCGCGTCGATCTTGGTATTACCGGAATTGGCGATCGCGATTTCCTCGTATCCGGCACGGTTGGCGGCGAGCACATCGGCAATGGCGCCCAAAAGCTTGGCTCGCTCTTCGTAATTCAATGCTCGCAACGCCGGGCTGCCGCGCTCGCGCGCAAAGGTCAAAGCGGCAGCATAATCGAGTCCGCGCGCGCTGGCGGTGGCCAGCGACGCCCCATTGGTCGGGTCGACCAATTCGGTCTCGACCCCCTGCCCGCGCGACCATCTTCCGCCGAAATAGCTTTCCAGCGCTTCCGCACCCATCCGACGCCCCCGGCTGCTTGACCCTACGCGATCTTCACGTACTCGAAATCGCCCGGCTTGTTGTCGATGCCGACCCTGGGCGACGCGATCCAGCTAGCGAATTTGTTTGGTTCAAATTGCGATTGCATGAGACTTTCGATGAAGTCCTTGTCACCATCCGACGGCAGGAATTCGCCGCGGCGCTTAGCTCCATTCCGCGTCATCGACCATGTTGCCGTCGACATCCGCTTTTATCGAAGCAAACTCGCCGATATGGCGGTGGAAAGCGACATGCGGCAGCTTGATCGTGAACGCAATGCCGTGCTCGGCGATCACCTTGTTCCAGCGCCCGACTCCGACATTGCAATCGACGACATAGTCGTCGCGCAGCCGCATGTTGAGCGCGGAAAGCGCCGGCGCATCGACATTTTGTATTTTGCCGTCAACCAACCGCAAGACCGGGTATGTCGTGCCCTCCAAAAGATGGTCATCCTTGAGCCGGTCCTCGCGATAGCGGCCTTTGATGCCGGCATGGAAAGCATTGGCCGCATTGGTGGAAATCTCGTTGCCGAATAAATCGAGGGTCAAAGAGAAGTGCAGATTTGCCTTCTTCTGGATTGTCGGCAGGTCGATCACGCCGAGTTTGCGCACCTCGGCAATGTTGTTCGGATCCTCTATGCCGGCCTTCTTCATCGCTTCGCAGGTCGCCTGGATGACGCGCGTGACGCCGGTCTCGCCCACGAACATGTGATGGGCTTCCTCGGTGAGCATGAAGCGGCAGGTGCGCGAGAGTGGATCGAAGCCCGATTGCGCCAGCGCCTCGAGCTGCATCTTGCCATCGCGGTCGGTGAAAAACGTGAACATGAAGAACGACAGCCAATCCGGCGTCTTTTCGTTGAAGGCGCCCAGCATGCGCGGCGTATCGGCATCGCCGGAGCGGCGCTGCAGCAGGGCTTCCGCTTCGTCGCGGCCATCGGTGCCGAAATATTTTTGCAACAGATAGACCATCGCCCATAGATGACGGCCCTCCTCCACATTGACTTGAAATAGATTGCGCAGGTCATAAAGCGAGGGTGCGGTCTTGCCGAGATGGCGCTGCTGTTCGACCGAAGCAGGCTCGGTGTCGCCCTGGATCACCACCAGGCGGCGCAGCATAGCGCGATATTCGCCCGGCACTTCCTGCCAGACAGGCTCGCCCTTGTGGCGGCCGAAGGGAATCTTGCGGCCTTCCTGCGCCGGCGCCAGCAGCACGCCCCAACGGTAATCCGGCATCCGGACATAATCGAACTTGGCCCAGCCCTTGGGATCGACGCTGACCGCGGTACGCAAATAAACCAGCGACTCCTGGAAGCCGTCCGGCCCCATGTCGTTCCACCAGTTGATGTAGCCGGGATGCCATTTCTCCAGCGCGCGCTTGACGCGTTCGTCTTGTCCGAGCGCGACATTGTTGGGGATCAAGCCGTCATAGTCGACTGCTGCGATGTTCATGGCGATTTCCTTTCAACTTTTCCCGGGCGCAGCGCAGCGCGTTTGCGGTGCGTTGCAGACCCGGGATCGTTACACCTTCCGAATACTTAACGGCCCCGGCTCTGCGGTGCATCACTTCGCTGACGCTTGTGCTGCACCGCGTCCGGGGCAAGAATCACACCCTCTCTTTATTAAAAGTCGGCGACACGCCGCTGCCGTAAAGCTTGAGCGCACCTTGTTCGCCGATCGCGTTGGGACGCTGGAAAATCCAGTTCTGCCAAGCCGTCAGGCGCCCGAAAATCTTGGTTTCCATGGTTTCGGGGCCGGCGAAGCGCAAATTAGCCTCCATGCCGGTCATGGCGTCCGGCGAGAAGCTGGCGCGCTCCTCCAGCATGACGCGCAATTCGTCGTCCCAGTCGAAATTCTCGTAGGCCGCGGTGACCAGGCCGAGTTCGGCGGCGGTCTCGCCTTCCATCGCAATGCCGATTTTACTCTGCGCGATTTTCAGCGTGTCGGGCTCGCCGAGAAAACGCGTCTGCAACCGCGTCAAACCATTGCCCATCGGATAGAGCCCGAAATTGACATGGCCGAGGACGATTGCGGCGGGCTCACGGTTGCCGCCTTCACGCGTGCCGACCAGCATGAAGGACCTGTCTGCGGCAAAGGCGAGTTCGGCCAGTGTGCCGGCAAAGCAGGAACCGGGCTCAATCAAGGCAATGAAGCTTTTCGGAGTTACGTCGATGCGCTTGAGCGTGCGTTTGAGGTAGTGCCTGATTTCACGCATCAACCAGTCGCTATCGTATTGGCTCAGAAACGCGTCGTAATCCAGCACCGCCAGCGTATTGCCTTCGGTGCGCAGCAGGACGACGCCGATGGCTGCCTCATTAGCGCGCAGATGCAGAATGGCGTCTTCCAATTCGCGCGCCACGGTGAGCGGCCAGAATTTATCGCCCAGCGCATGAGCGGCATCGAGCGATGCCGGCAAGGCTTGCGAGGGCCCGCGCACGGTGATGGTGACAAGCCCGCGCGGCCGGTCGATCTCGACATCGACGTTGGAATACGTAATCCGGTCGCCTTCGATTTTTCGCGCCAGCGGCGTCAGCGAAATCCCTTTGCCGTCTTTCGGCCGGTCAGAGCGCTCGGCAATCTCGTGCGCGCGCGCCGCCACCGTCTCTTTCCATTTTGAATTGGGCACTACCTCGTCCACCAGCCGCCATTCGACCGCCTTGGCGCCGCGCATGCCCTCCTCGATGGAACAGAACACATCGGCGCGGTCGCGCCGCACCTTGCGCTTGTCGGTCACGCGCGTGAGACCGCCGGTGCCCGGCAGCACCGCGAGCAGCGGCGTCTCAGGTAGCGCCACTGCGGAGCGGCGGTCATCGACCAGCATGATGTGATCGGCGGCAAGCGCCAGTTCATAGCCGCCGCCGGCGGCATTGCCATTGATCGCGCAGATATAGGTCTGCTTGGAATTCTCCGATGGCGTCTTCGATCGCCAGCCGCGTTTCGTTGGTGAACTTGCAGAAGTTCACCTTATGGCCGTGCGTCGCCTTGCCCAGCATGCGGATATTGGCGCCGGCGCAGAATACATTGTCCTTGCCGGACTTGATAACGACGGCGCGCACTTCCGGGTGCTCGAAGCGCAGCCGCTGCACCGCGTCGTTGAGTTCGATATCGACGCCGAGGTCGTAGGAATTGAGCTTGAGCTCATAGCCTTCGTCGAGGCCGCCGGCCTGATCGACATCCATGATCAGATAAGCCACGTCGCCATCGCGCTCGATGCGCCAATGGCGGTAGCGTGAAGGATCGGTCTGAAAATCGATGGTTGACATGGCCGGCATTGAACGCGGGCTTTGTTGCACCCGCGCCCCTCTCCCTATGCATTATTTTGCACATTGTTATCATTGCTAAAGCCGCATTACAATGGCCATAATGCGGGGGAGCCGATAATCTACGCTTGCGTGGCATTATAATGCATGTTAGCCGATGGGACATGAAAGCCGCCCGCGCCAAAGCATTCCAGGGCAAATCCTCCGACCAGGACAGCGACGCCTATTTGCGGCTTTTGGGCGAGCGCGTGCGGACGTTGCGCAATCAGCGCGGCATGACGCGCAAGGCCTTGGCAGGCCATGCCGATGTATCGCAGCGCTATTTGGCTCAACTGGAAGCCGGCAAAGGCAATATTTCGATCGTGCTGCTGCGCCGGATCGCGCGGGCGATCGGGCTGCCGGTCACCCAGCTGGTGCATGACGGCGCCGAACCGCCGCTCGATCTGGTATTGCTGACGCAATTTCTCGAACGGCTGACGCCCGACATGCTCTTGAAAGCCCGCAAGCTCGTGATCGAGCAATTCGGTTCGCCGTCGCAGGCATAGTCGCCGAATTGCGCTGCATCGGGCTGCGCGGCGGCGGCAAATCGACCTTGGGCGCGCTATTGGCGGATCGCCTTCGCGTGCCCTTCATCGAACTCGACCGCGAAATTGAAAAACGCAGCGGCGCCAGCTTAAGCGAAATCTTCGACATGTTCGGCCAGGAAACCTTCCGCCGCGCCGAACGTGAGGCGCTCAACGATGTATTACGCCAGCACAAGGATTTCGTTATCGCCACCAGCGGCAGTATCGTCACCGAACCGGGCACGCTCGAATTGCTGCTGTCGTCCTGCTTCACGGTGTGGGTGCGCGCCGATCCGCAGGAGCATATGAAGCGCGTGATGGCGCAAGGCGACATGCGGCCGATGGCCAATAGCGCGCGCGCCATGGACGACCTGATCTCCATTCTCAAAAGCCGCGAGCCGCTTTATGCCAAAGCGGAGGCTGCGCTCACCACCACCGGCAAAACGCCGGAGCAAAATCTGGCGGAACTGTTGCGTTTGATCGCGCTTCCCGATAATCGCATGACGCGCCCGCCCGCCGATATTCCGGGGTTAAGACCATGAGCGAAACCTATCAAGACCGACGTTCTGATCATTGGCGCGGGGCCGGTCGGGCTATTCGCGGTGTTCGAACTTGGCCTTCTGGACATCAAGGCCCATCTGGTCGACATCCTCGACAAAGTGGGCGGCCAATGCGCCGAGCTTTATCCGGAAAAGCCGATCTACGACATTCCGGCGGTGCCCATCATCACCGGGCACGGCCTGACCGAAGCCTTGATGGAACAGATCAAGCCATTCAACCCGACATTCCATCTGGGCGAGATGGTGACGACGATGGAGAATATCGGCGATCCGGTATTCCGCGTCACTACCGACCGCGGCAAGGTGTTCGAGGTCAAGGCCGTGGTCGATTGCCGCCGGCGGCGGCTCGTTCCAGCCCAAACGCCCGCCGATTGCCGGCATCGAGCCTTATGAAGGCAAATCGGTGCATTATGCCGTGCGCAAGATGGACATGTTCCGCGACAAGCGGCTGCTCATTGTCGGCGGCGGCGATAGCGCGCTCGACTGGACGCTCAATCTGCAGCCAATTGCCAAGCGCCTCACGCTGGTGCACCGGCGCGACGAGTTCCGCGGCGCACCGGCCAATGTGAGCAAAATGCGCGCTCTGGTCGCGGAAGGCGCCATGGACTTGAAGATCGGCCAGGTTTCGCTTCTTGAAGGCGGCGACGGCGCAGCTCAGCGCCGCCAGCATCAAGGCCAATGACGGCGCGGTGACGCGCGTCGAAATCGACGCCATGCTGCCGTTCTTCGGCCTCACCATGAAGCTCGGCCCGGTGGCGGATTGGGGTCTCGACCTTGAGGACGAGCTCATCCCGGTCAACACCGCGACTTTCGAGACCAGCAAGCCCGGCCTGTTCGCGATCGGCGACATCAACACCTATCCGGGCAAGCTCAAGCTCATCCTGTCGGGTTTCCACGAAGCCGCGCTGATGGCGCAGCGCGCGCATCATTACGTGCATCCGGAGAAGCGGCTGGTGTTCCAGTACACGACGTCATCGACGAGCCTGCAAAAAAAGCTCGGCGTCGCTTGATGCCGAAAATCACCTTTATCGAACATGACGGCGCCGTGCATACGGTCGAGGCGGAGATCGGCTCGACCGTAATGGAAACCGCCTTGCGCAACGATATCGCGAGCATCGTGGCGGAATGCGGCGGCTCCTGCACCTGCGCGACTTGTCTGGTGCATGTCGACGAGGCCTGGTTCGCCGTGGTCGGGCCGCCCTCGGCCGAGGAAGAGGAAATGCTCGACTCCGCCTTCGAGGTGAAGCCGACCTCGCGGCTGTCCTGCCAGATCAAGGTGAGCGATGCGCTTAACGGTCTGGTCGTGCGCACGCCGGCCTATCAAGGCCGTTGAGCGTGCGCGTTGCGCCGCGCGCGACCCTCGCCAATTTCAACGAATGTGCCGGAAGGAAATGGTGGGCGCACCAGGGCTCGAACCTGGGACCCGCTGATTAAGAGTCAGCTGCTCTACCAACTGAGCTATGCGCCCGGATTGCCGTCGGCGGGAGAAGTCCCGTCAGGCGTCGTTCGCTTAGCAAAGGCAGGCCGGGGTGTCCAGCCGCGCCAGAATGGGAACAATCGCACCGGCTGGCGCCAACAAAAAGCCGCCGGGCGAACCCGGCGGCTTCGTTGCGAAGTCGGCATGACGCGTCGGGGGGAGACCACGCCAGCCACTCCGGTACCTCGTGAGAGCGTTACTGCGGCTGCGGGCCGCGCTCGCCGCCCATCGGGCCGCCGCGGTGCATGGCGCCGGGTCCGCCCGGTCCACGATGACCGCGCTCGCCGCGTTCGCCGCCAAAGTGGCGGCCCTCGAGATGCGCGAGCATGACGAAGCGGTGCTTTTGCCCTTCGTCCAGGCTCTTGTAGAGCGGGCCGGTGGCGTCGGCGAGTTTCTTGAGGGCTTCGCCACGCTTGGCCATCCCATCGGCGCGCAGCGACAGGCGCTCGATCGGATCCTGCGGACGATCGGCGCTGGCGCGCGCGGCAAAGCGTTCGGAACGCTGCGTGTTAAGATCGCGCAGCGCGCTTTCCACCGCCGGCCAGTTTTTTTCCTGATCCGCGGTCAGCTTTAGTCCGGCATGGATAGCGGCGATACGGGCATCGCCGAACGCACTGATGTCTTGCGCGCTTGGCCGCCAGTGGCCGGCGCGTTCCAACTTAACCGTATCCTGCTGCGCGTAGGCAAACGAACCACCGGCAATCGCGAGCGCGGTTGTGCCGGCGAGAACAGACTTCCACATGGGTTTCCTCCAACGGGGTTTTCGATAGTTCCCATTAAAGATCGCCGCACGGCCTTATCAAGTTAAGGTTTGGACAGAGATTAATTGCGCGCAATGTTGATTTACGCGCGTTCATTTAGCGCGCCGCACAATCGCGACGACTGCGGCGATTACATCATTCCAAGCATGCGCGGCAGCCATAGCGACAGCCCGGGCCAATACGTCACCACGACCAGGAACACCAACATGGTTAGCAGCCACGGCCAGTACCGCGATGGTGAGTTCAGTGATGCCCATTTTTGCTATTCCGGACGTCACGTAAAGATTGAGCCCGACCGGCGGGTGGCAAAGTCCGACTTCCATATTAACGACCATTAAGATGCCGAAATGGGTCGGATCGATGCCTAGTTTGATCGCCACTGGAAACAGGATCGGTGCCATGATCAGCGTGATCGACGACGGCTCCATCACGTTGCCGGCCAGCAGCAGCATGAGGTTGACCACCAACAGGAAGGTTACCCAGCCAAGGCCCATGGAGGTGATCCATTGCGCCAGTTCCTGCGGGATATTTTCGTAGGTCAGAAGGAACGAGAACAGGATCGCATTGGTGATGATGTAGAGCAGCATCGCGCTCAGGTTTGCCGACGACAGCAGCACGCGCGGCACGTCGGAAAGCTTGAGGTCCTTGTAGACGAAGACCGCGATGATGAAGGCATAGACCGCGCTCATGGCGGCGGCCTCGGTCGGCGTGAACAGACCCGAATAGATGCCGCCCATCACGATCACAATCAGCAACAGGCCCCAGACCGATTCGCGGAACGCGTAGAGGCGCTCCTTGAACGTAGCGCGCTGCATGCGCGGATAACCGTTCTTCCAGGCGCGGTACCAAGTTGTGGCGCCGAGCATGGTGGCGAGCACGATGCCCGGAACGATTCCGGCGATGAACAGCTTGCCGATCGAGGAATTGGTCGCGACCGCGTAGAGCACCATCACGATCGACGGCGGAATAAGGATGCCGAGCGCGCCCGACGTGGCGATGACGCCGGCGCCGAAACGCTTCGGAAAACCTTGCGCCACCATCGCCGGCATGATCACGGAACCGATCGCCACCACGGTCGCCGGCGAAGAACCGGACACCGCGGCAAACAGCGCGCAGGCGACGACGCCGGCGAGACCGAGCCCGCCATACCAATGCCCCACCATCGAAGTGGCGAAATTGATCATGCGTCTGGCGACGCCACCGTGGGTGAGGAAAGTCCCGGCCAAAATGAAGAACGGGATCGCCATAATCTCGAAGCTCTCAAGGCCGGTAAACAGCTTGAGCGCCACCGATTCGGTCGGCACTTCGGTAAGCGTGAACATAAAGGTCAGCACGGTGAGGCCGAGCGCGATCGACACCGGCATGCCGGTAAACATCAGCGCGATCAGCAGCGCGAACAGAATGAAGGCGCGCAGACCCTGCGGCAGCGCCACCAGCCCGGCTTGGTGAGCAAAGCACACCGCCACGATCAGCAGCGGGACAAGCATAATGATCAGGCCGAGCGAGCGTGTATCCTCCTGGCCGTGTTCCGCCGCCACCGGCTCGGGATGAAGATTGTCCTCTTCGACGCCCTCGACGTGGCTGGCGTCGTGATGCGGCAGTTCGCCGGTCCAAAAAAACCACCAAGCGACCTGCAGGAACCTGAAGCACATCAGCCCGGAGCCGAGCGGGATCGCCGAGAACACGATCCACATTCTGACTTCAAGATCGTTCGAGCGTGATGCCGGTGTGATAAACCTTCCACGACAAAAGCGCCGCCGAAGACGGCCACGGTCGCGGTAAACAGCGCGCCGCACAGCAGGCCGAACAGGACCACACGCTTGCGCGAGCGTCGGCGACAGCATGTTGACGAAAACATCGACGCCGACATGGATGCCTGTGCGCACGCCATAGGCGGCGCCGAACTTGGCCATCCAGATGAACATGTAAATGCACAATTCCTGCGCCCATGACAGGTCCCAGGCACTAAGCCATTTAAAGACCGCCAGCAGCCCGGCCGCGAGCAGCGTCAGGTCATGCGCCGTCGCCCATTTCGACAGATCGATGGCGACGCCGGTGCCGTAGCGTTGCACCACCGCGACAAAGATCAAGGCGGTCGCCGCCGCGATCAGCGTGGCGATTAGCCATTCTTCCAGATGATCGAGCGCACGCAAAACCACGTGAATCCCCGCTTCGCGACCGAAATCGGCCGGGAGTTCCACACCCCCGGCCACATTGTTGTTTTATTTAGCGATCGGCCGTCAGTTCATCTTGATGTCGAGTTCCTTCGACAGCACATCGAGGACTTCCTGGCCGACGCGGCCCTTGGCCCAGGTGTAGGTCGGCGCCATCGCGGCCTTCCAGGCAGTGACCTGCGCGGGCGTCAAGTAGTGCAGCGTGGCGTTGCCCTTCTTCTTGATCTCGGCAAGCGCGTCGACGTTTTCTTCATGGGCGATCGAGTTGGTGTAGTCGGTCGCCTCGTCCATTGCCTTCTCAAGTTGGCCGCGAATATCGGCCGGCAGGCCAGCCCAGAACTTCGAATTCACGATCACCGCGTATTGCAGATGCGCGTGGTTGGAGACGGTGATGTCCTTCTGCACTTCGTCGAACTTCTGGGTCAGGTAGTTCGAAGGCGTATTTTCGCAGCCATCGACGACGCCGGTCTGCAGCGCCTGGTAGACTTCCGAGAAGGCCATGATCTGCGGAATCGCGCCCATTAACCGGAAATACTGATCGGCGACCTTGGAACCGGAGATGCGCACCTTGAGGCCCTGGAAGTCGGCCGGCATCAACAGCGGACGATTGGCCGAGACCATGTGGAAGCCGTTGTCCCAATAGGCCAGACCGTGGATGCCTTTGGGCTCAAGCTTGGAGAACAGATATTTGCCGACCGGGCCCTTCATGGCCTTGGCGTAGGTGGCGTCGTCCTTGAACAGCCAGGGCAGATCGAGCGCCTCGAATTCCTTGGCGCCGAGCGGAGCGAATTTGGCGGTCGAAGGCGCCAGCATCTGCACCGAGCCGAGCTGCAGCGCGTCCATCTCTTCCTTGTCTTTGAACAACTGCGAGTTCGGATAGACTTCGACCTTGACCTTGCCGTTGGTGTATTTCTCGGCGAGCTCCTTGAACTTGAGCGCGCCTTTGCCTTTCGGCGTGTCGTTGGCGACGACGTGACTGAATTTGATAATGATCGGGGACTGCGCCATCGCGGCGCCAGGAATCGCGATAACGGCGGCCGTAGCGGCCGCAAGTAGCCATTTACGCATGGGCATTATCCTCCAGGTTTGATCCAAATCCGGCTTTTTTTCAGCCGGTTAAGGTGACATTTAACCGGTTTCCGGCGACTGGCGCCATAGGCAGCATTGGCGCGCTCACCCGTCAAGCGCAAAAAGGTGGCGGCACCGGAACCGGCCCGGGCATTTCAGCGCAGCCGCGCAGGAATTTTTCTACCGCAACGCAATATGCCGCGCCCGTCGCCAGGCGCGGCATTTCATTACCGTCAGGAACTTCAGCCAACGTCAGTCGAATGAATCCGGCTCTCAATGCCCGGAACCCGGTTGCGCTTGCTGGTCAGTTTGTTGAGCGCGCCAAGATAGGCCTTCGCGGACGCGACCAGCGTGTCGGGGTCGGCGCCCTTGGCGGTGTAGGACCTGCCCTGCTCCGAGAGCCGCACCGAGACCTCGGCCTGCGCGTCGGTGCCCTCGGTGACGGCATGCACCTGGTAGAGTTCGAGCGTCGCCTCATGCGGCACCAGTTCGCGGATCGCCTTGAAGATGGCGTCGACCGGGCCGTTGCCGGTCGTCTGCGTGGTGATGTGCTGGCCCTCGATGTCGAGCGTGAGGGTCGCCGATTGCGGGCCCATGGTCCCGGCGATCACGGTGAGCGACAACACCTTGATGCGGTCGTGCGCGGTGGCGATTTCCTCGTCCACCAGCGCCTCGATGTCCTCGTCGTAGATCTGCTTCTTCTTGTCGGCCAACGCCTTGAAGCGCACGAAAGCGTCCTCAAGCTGATTGGCCGCCAATTCATAGCCGAGCTCTTCCAGCTTGTGCACGAAGGCGTGCCGTCCGGAATGCTTGCCCATGACCAGCGAGGTCTGTTTCACGCCGACACTTTCCGGCGTCATGATCTCGTAGGTCTGCGCATTCTTGAGCATGCCGTCCTGGTGGATGCCGCTTTCATGCGCGAAGGCGTTACGGCCGACGATCGCCTTATTGTATTGCACCGGGAACGAGGTCGCCGCCGACACAAGCTTGGACGCACGCGTGAGCATGGCCGCGTTGATGTGGGTCCAGTACGGCAACACATCGTTGCGCGTTTTCATCGCCATCACGACTTCTTCCAGCGCGGTATTGCCGGCACGCTCGCCGATGCCGTTGATCGTGCATTCGATCTGGCGCGCGCCGGCATTCAGCCCGGCGAGAGAATTCGCCACCGCCATGCCGAGATCGTCATGGCAATGCACCGAGAACACCGCTTTGTCGGAATTCGGCACGCGCTCGCGCACCATCTTGAACAGCGCGAAATATTCCTCCGGCACGGTGTAGCCCACGGTGTCTGGAATATTGATGGTGGTGGCGCCGGCATTGATGGCGGCTTCCACGCAGCGGCAAAGGAAATCGTGCTCGGTGCGGGTGCCGTCCTCGGCCGACCATTCCACGTCGTCGGTGTGGCTGCGCGCGCGCGTGACCTGGCCGATCACCATCTCGAAGACCTCGTGCGGCTCCTTCTGGAGTTTCTACTTCATGTGCACCGGCGAGGTCGACAAGAACGTATGAATGCGCTTGCGCTTGGCCGGGCGGATGGCTTCGGCGCAGCGGTCGATGTCCTTGGGCGAAGCGCGCGAGAGGCCGCAGATCACGGCATTCTTGGAGCGCTTGGCGATTTCGTTGACGGCGGCAAAGTCGCCGTCGGACGCAATCGGGAAGCCGGCCTCGATCACATCCACGCCCATGTCGTCGAGCAGTTCGGCGACGCTGAGCTTTTCCTCATGGGTCATGGTGGCGCCGGGACACTGCTCGCCGTCGCGCAACGTCGTATCGAAGATAACGACGCGGTCCTTTTCGGACTGGGTCGGGGTGCTCATGGGATTCATCCTTCTGGTCGAACGCGCCGTCTCGGCGCTCTATGGGTGCTTTTCTGTCGCCGTCGATCCCCAGAGTGCCCAGGCAAAAATGCCCAGCCGGCCCTCAGGGGCGGATAAGGAGCAGCAGCGTTCCCAGAATGAGGGAGGCAACCGGCAAAGGCCTGATGGCCGCCGGTCCGATCGCGCAGATGGTCTGCCGCGTCGACATTTGCCTCTGTAACCCTCGTTTTCGACCGCCAAGGTGACGCAAACCACTTAAACCGGCGTTAACCCTGGGTATCGGGAGCCTTTTAGCGGATCGAAGCCGGGCAACGCAAGGGCCGCCCCCACCCTATGATTGGGTATCGCGGCCGCCCTTAAACCAATGCGCCAGAAAGACCGTGACGAAGGCCGGCATGGCGGCGGTAAAATCGGCAGGCCCGCGCACAATGCAAATTTCAGATAGTTCAGCTTGCGCCTCGTGGGCAAGATGACCGCACATGCGCGCCCGCAAAACCTCGGCACTCAGGTTCGAGCGCAACACCTTTATCTGCACGGTCAGCGCGCCATCGACCACCGCCGTCCAGCCCGGTTCGGCGGTAAATTCCGCAGCGTCAAGACCCGTCTCTTCCAGGAGTTCCCGGCCGATGCTGAATTCGAGATCGACCTTGCCACCGGCGATGTCGGCGGGATCGGGCGTGCCGGACGGAAAGTAAATCTTGCCGGCATTAAACGTGTGCGGCGCCATGCGCCCCAACAGAAACGCGCCGTCGCTCGACAGAACCGCGGCGGCGCCAAAACAGTCATGCACCAAGGTTTCCGGCCTGCCCCAATGAACCCAGGCCGTAAAGCTCGCATAATCGGTTTCCAGATAGTCGCCACGAAAAACTCCGTCGGCGGTTTCCTGGCTGTGCAGCAACAACACGCGGCCGTTCCATACTGCCGGCTTATCGCGTTGCAGCCCGGCAAAATAAGCGTCGATTTCGGCGCGCCGCTCTACCGCGAAAGCCCAGGGCTTGGGCACAAAGCGCAATTCCAGCCGCTCGATTCGGTACAATATTGGCGAACGCTTCATGCAGCGATGCTAACAGAAACGGCGGGGAATTCCCCGCCGTACGCCTGTTTTTAGAATTCGGTTATCGGACTTTATTTCATGCCGGTGGTCTTGCCGGCGGCCTCGACAAACCGGTTTGTGTAAGTCTTCGATAGATCGATATTGGCCTTGGCGACGTCGGGCGACGACTGGCTGAACACGGCCAGCACAGCGGCGGCGCCCTTGGGATCCATGCGGCCGGTTTCCGAATACATCGGCAGCGTGTTTTTCAGCGCGGCGACATAGAGCGCTTTGTCCTTGCCGACGAGTTCGGGCGGCATTTTCTCCGTGATCTCCTCGGCCGAATGGCTGTGAATCCATTTCAAGGTTGATAGGATGGCATTCGTCATGCCCTGCACTTCTTTTTCGTGCGCCGCGATCCATTCCGTCTGGGCGTAAAGCGCGCCGCCGGGATATTCGCCGCCGAACACCGCGAGCGTATCCTTCTGGCTGCGCGTGTCGCTGAGAATTTTGAGGTCCTTGTTGCTGCCTTGCAGCAGCGTCACCGCCGGATCGAGCATGATGGCGGCATCGATCTCGCCCTGCTCCATGGCGGCGACCGCGGTGGCGCCAAGGCCCACGCCGATGACGCCGATCGAGTTCGGATCGACGCCATTCTTGCTCAGCGTGTATTTGAGGAAGAAGTCGGTCGATGAACCGGGCGCGCTGACGCCGATTTTCTTGCCGGCAAGATCCTTGATCGAATTGATCTCGCTGGCGTGCTTAGGCGACACTACCAGCGCGAAGCCGGGGAAGCGGTCATAGACCACGAAGGATTGCAAATGCTGACCCTTGGCGGCGAGATTGACGCAGTGATCGAAATATCCGGACGCGACATCGGCCGAGCCGCCCATCACGGCCTTGAGCGACTCCGAACCGCCCTTGAACTGGATGACTTCGACCTCGACACCGGCCTTTTTGAATTCGCCCAGAGATTCGGCGAGCATGGTCGGCAGATAGCAAAGGCATGAGGCGCCGCCGACGGCGATCGTCACTTTCGATTGCGCCAGCGCCAGGCCGGATGACAAAATGAGTGCGGCAAACGAGGCGACAAGATTTCTGAAAATTCCTCGTCGAAAAATGCGCGCGAACATGAATTCCTCCCAGGTTTACGTATGGCCATTGAGCAGGCCAGTTCGCCGCCACGATAAGCCAGCGCGCTAGGCTTGACTAGGCTTGATTAGGGCAAGACCAGGGTTTGCCACGAAACGCTTTGCCCTCGCGCGGCAAATTGGCGGCTTCGACTTGCGCGCGCACCATGCGGTTGCGGCCCTGGTGCTTGGCGTCATACAGCGCCTTGTCGGCGACCGCGATCAGCTGCTCGGCGTTTTCGGCATCGCGAAGTGCCACGGCAACCCCGCCGCTGATGCTGACATAGGCCGCCGCCGGCGAATGCGCGTGCGGGACATTGAGTTGGGCTACGGCATCGCGTGCCGTTTCGGCAATCCGCCCGGCGCCGGCCAGATCGGTATCGGGGAGGACGATGGCGAATTCCTCGCCGCCATAGCGCGCAACCATGTCGGACGGTCGGCGGCAGCACGTCTGCAAAGCCGCGGCAATCTTCTTCAAGCATTCGTCGCCGGCCGGATGGCCGTAGTTATCGTTAAAGGCTTTGAACGCGTCGATGTCGCAAAGTACAAGCGCGAGTGGACGCCTATAGCGGCGCGCGATTGCGATCTGGTTGTTCAGATAGGTGTCGAAGTGACGCCGGTTGGCGAGCCCGGTTAGCCCATCCTCTTGCGACAGCCGCTCAAGCGCCCTGTTGGCGTTACTCAGTTCTTGCGACAATTTTCCGAGTTCCTCGGTGCGCTCGCGCACACGCTGTTCGAGCCCGGCATTCAGATCCCTGATCTCGGCCTCGCCCTTTTGGCGCGTAATGTCGATGCGGTGCAGAATAATCGCGGTCCATGCCACCGCGATCACGCACACGACGATGCTCATCAGCACCATGAGGGCGACGCCGAACTGGAATTCATACAGGCCCGCCTTTTCGCCTTCCAGGCGTAGCCAGCCCAGCGTGAACAGCATGATGGGAATAGTCGGCAGCAGCCATCGCGACAGCAAGCCGCCCATGGTGTCGCTGGTGGCGATACGTGCAAAGCCAAACCTTACATTCGCGACCAGGATTGAAACGACGATTACAAAAAAGGCCACCGCCGTATGTAGCGCCATCGAACTGAAAAAGGACACTTGGTACAGCGAGCTTACGCCATAGGTATAGCCGACGACCGCGAGCGTCGCGATAAACAGCGGCGGCACCACCAGCCAATGGGCGCAAACGGCAATGCCGTAGTGGCGTGCTTTGAGACTGAGAAGGGCAAATCCGACAAAGACGAAGTTGAACGCGGTAGCCGGCGACATGCGGCCCGGATTTGGCGTATCGATCGCCATGAAATCGTCCCGCATGATAAATTGATCGATGCCAAGATTAAGTCCAAATACATCCTCAGCCAGAGTGAGCCCGCCGAGTACGGCGACAACAATGGCGAGGCAGCGTCCCAGCAGAAACGATCGCGAACCCGGCGCGCCGGTATGCAACAGCCATAGGGACACACCGGCGGCGACAAAACCGATCGCCGTGTTCACTTTCATGGTGGCAAGACCTGGCAACACGCTCTTGAGCGACGCAATGTTCAAAAACCAGCCGAGGATGACAGCGGCACCCAACAAGACGACCAGCAACGCGCCGGCGCGCGCGGCCCGTTCGAACAATACGGCATAGGATTTGCCTGGTGTCAGCGGCCGGCCGATCGTTGATTGCGCGCGCATGGTTACGTCCTCGTCTTCGCCGGCTCGCTCGTGACAGGCTCCGGCCGCAGCACGGCGCGCCCAATTCAGCGGTGCGACAACTGCATGGGCGCCGATTGCGCCGAACTCTCGGCTGCCGCGCTTGGCACTTCCACCCAGCACGGCAACGTCACGCTAAAGATCGTTCCGCCGCCGGGGGCGTCGGCAAAATCGACCGAGCCGCCGAGGCGATCGACAATCTGCTTGACGATGCTCAGCCCCAAGCCGGTGCCGCCGCGTAACCGCGCGTCGGAGGCGTCGGCCTGGGCGAAGCGCTCGAATACGCGCGGCTTGAAGGCGGCTAAAATGCCGGGGCCATGGTCGCGCACCGAAATGCGGACAGTGCCGGGACCGTTCTCGATCGCCACCTCCACTTCACCCTTCGGCGGCGAAAACTTGATGGCGTTGGACAGTAGGTTCGTGATGACCTGAGAAAGCCGGTCCGGGTCGGCTCGCGCGTCGTCGCAGGCGCTTTGGTCGTCGGCCAGCCGAATACGAACGCCGGAAGTCTCTGCAAATCCTCTATTGGCGTCGATTGCCTCGTCGACCAGCGCGCGAACCTCGACGCGGCTGAAAGCGAAGGTGACCTGGCCGGATTCCATCTTCTCGATATCGAGGATGTCGTTGATCAGACGTACCAGGCGCTGGCTGTTGGTATAGGCGATCTTGAGCAGCCGAACCGCGGCTTCAGGCAATGTGCCCGCCGCATTGGCCATCAGCAGGCCGAGCGAGGCGGAAATCGATGTCAGCGGCGTGCGCAGTTCATGGCTGACCGAGGAAACGAATTCATCCTTCATCCATTCGAGACGCTTGCGTTCGTTGGCGTAACGCATGGCGCGCAAAAGCCCGCGCGTCTCGATCTGGCCCTTGATGAGAAAATCCTGCGCGCCTTCTTGCAAGGCCTGCGCGGCAATCGAATCGTCGTCCAGGCCCGTCAACACCACGAGCGGCACGCGTGGCGCGGCGCCACGGATGCGCCGGATCGCTTCCAGCCCGTCGGAATCGGGGAGCCCAAGATCGAGCAAGATCACGTCGACCGGGCCCTGCGACAGACTGGCTTCGGCATCCTTCATCGACAACACATGCTTTAATTTGCAATGCCGGGCATGTTCATCATTGAACATCTCGCGCAGCAAAACCGCATCGCCCGGGTTATCTTCGACGAGGAGAATATTTTCGATTGGTTTCATGCTGGCGCTTCCAACTGCCGCGGCAACCTGATCTTGCTCAACCAGAAGGCATTGATGCATCGTATGATGTGATCGAACTCATCCCATTGCGCCGGCTTTCTGAGATAACAGTTCGCGCGCAGTCGATAGCTGATAAGAACATCGGCATCCGCTTCCGAACTGCTCAGCACCACGGTCGGGATGATTTTCAGATCGTCGTCTTCTTTTATGCGGGCTAACACCGCGCGGCCATCCATCTTCGGCATATTGAGGTCGAGCAATATTAAATCTGGCCTTGGCGCATCCGCATAAATGCCTTCGCGCTTGAGAAACTCCATGGCGATCAATCCGTCGCTGGCGAAATGCAGGCGGACGGAACTATTCACGTCGCGAAATACTTCCTTCGCTAATCTGGCATCCGCCGGATTGTCCTCTACCAGAAGCACTTCGACAAATCGCTTATGTGCGGCGGCCTCTTCCATCGCGCTAGAACTGCAATTGTTGCGGTAATTTGACCTGATTCAGCCAGAAATCATTGATGCTTTTGACCAGCACCTCGAATTCTTCGAGCTGGACCGGCTTGGTGAGATAGCAATTGGCCTGCAGCTGATAGCTTTTCACGATGTCGGCTTCGGCATCCGAGGTCGTGAGAATGACCGTCGGGATGAGTTTCAGGCTGTCGTCCTCCTTGATATGCGCGAGCACCTCGCGGCCGTCCATTTTGGGCAGGTTCAAGTCCAGCAAAATAAGATCGGGTCGCGGCGCGTCGGCGTGCTTGCCCTGGCGCTGCAGAAACGCCATGGCTTCGACGCCGTCGACCGCCACATTTAGATGAACGGTGGGGTTTGCCTCGACGGAAGGCCTCCTGCGTCAGCCGCACGTCACCGGGGCTGTCTTCTACAAGGAGGACCTCTATGGGCATTCCGTCTTCTCCAATACGTCTCATGTGGTGCTCTGGCTGTCTTCCAAAGCAAAGCTGAACGTCGAGCCGTGTCCTGGCTGGGACTCCACCGCGATGTTGCCACCGTGACGCTCAACGATCTTCTTGCAGATGGCCAAACCGATGCCGGTGCCGGCAAACTCTTCGCGTTTGTGCAGGCGCTGGAACATGCCGAATATCTTGTCGAAATACTGCGGGTCGATACCGAGCCCGTTGTCCTTGACCGAGAACATCCATTTGTCGCCGCCGTTCATCTTGGCGGAGACGTGAACTTTTGGGATGCCGGGGCCTTGATATTTGATGGCGTTGCCGACCAGGTTTTGAAACAATTGCGCCAACTGCATTTCGTCGGCCTGCACGTTCGGCAATGCGTCATGCGTCACCACCGCGCCGCTTTCCTCAATCGAGCCGCGTAGATTTCGAAGCGCCCGCTCGAAGGCCTCTTCGCTCGATGTCTCGCGCAATTCCATGCCCTTGGTCTGGACCCGCGAATACAACAGCAGATCCTGGATCAAACGTTGCATGCGGCTGGCGCCATCGACGGCGAAGGCAATGAACTCGTCGGCGTCGGCGTCCAGCTTGCCCTTGTAGCGGCGCGCCAGAAGTTGCGTGTAGCTCGCCACCATGCGCAGCGGCTCCTGCAAGTCGTGCGACGCGATATAGGCGAATTGGCCCAGTTCCTCGTTGGAGCGATTCAATTCGTCCATCTTCTGCATGAGATGGACTTCGGCCTTCTTGCGCTTCGTGATATCGCGGATCGCCGAAGTGACCAGAATTCCGTTGTCGCTGGCGAGCGGACTGAGCATCAATTCGATTGGAAACTCGCTGCCGTCCTTGCGGCGGCCATGTAATTCGATACCGGTACCGATCTGCTGCGCCAGCGCATCGGCCTTCGAGCGCAAGCCATCGGCGACCAGCCGTTCGGCGAAGCCTTCGGGTATGATGTTCTTGACCTTCTGGCCCAGGAGTTCGTTGCGGCGGTAGCCGAATTGTTTTTCGGCTTGAATATTGAGCAGCACGATCTCGCCGGCTTGATTGACGACCACCATGGCGTCCGGCGCCGCCTCCAGGAGCCCGCGATATTTACCTTCCATCTGCGCCAGGAATTTTTCGGCTTCCTTGCGCACGCTGATATTTCGGATCGCGGCGGTGACCAGCGTGCCTTCAGCGCTTTCCAAGGGGCTCAGCATTATTTCGATGGGGAATTCGCTCTTGTCCTTGCGTAGCGCGATCAGTTCGATGCCGGTGCCGATTTGCTGCGCCAGCGCGTCTTTTTCGGATCGAAGGTCATCGGCGATCAACCGCTCGGCAAAGCCTTCAGGGATAATGTTGGTGACTTTCTGCCCGAGCAATTCGTCACGGCGATAGCCGAATTGCTTTTCGGCCTGGACGTTCAGCAACACGATTTCGCCGCCTGGTATTAACGACCACCATGGCATCGGGCGCGGCTTCCATAAGGCCGCGATATTTCGCCTCGGACTCCTTGGTGCCGCTGAGGTCGCGGCTGATCGCATTGAAGCCGCTTAGCTCGCCAGCCGCGGTGCGCGAGGCCGTAATCGTGCTTCGGATCAGAAACCGCGTCCCATCCTTGCGCACGCGCACGCCCTGATCTTCGTAGAGGCCGTTTTCAGCTGCCAGCCGCAGGATTT
>CAWEDE010000036.1:0-52142 GCA_963807665.1 uncultured Alphaproteobacteria bacterium
CCAGAAGCCGAAGTCGCCTGGCAAACCGCTATAGAGCGCCTCTCGCGCCGCCTTCGGTGGTGGGCCCGGATGGAGGTAGATGGGAACATCCAGTTGCTCGGCGCGGGCCAGCAGCGGCGCATAGGACGTGTGGTCGAGATAGCGACCGTCGGTGGAGCCGTTGACCAGGGCCCCCTTAAAGCCGAGATCGACAACTGTCCGTTCGAGTTCATCCGCCGAAGCATCGGGGTCGGTCATCGGCAAGTGCGCCAGGCCCGCGTAGCGGCTGGGGTGGGCCCGAATGCGCTCGGCCAATATGCCATTCGCGCCGCGCGCCCACGCGGCGGATTCGCGGGGACGAAGAACCTCCCCGCCCGCCTCTGGATAGGAGAGGACCTGGACGGTCAGGCCGACCGCGTCGAGATCCTTCAGCCGACCTTCCGTGTCGCTCATCTTGTCGGTCAGGCTGAAGCGTCCGAAGGGTTCGTCCCGCGAAAAGTAGCCGCGTTCAATCACGGCGGCCTGCGGCAGGCGGTCATTCAATTCCGGATAGCAGATGTGCTCTTCCACCCCGACAATGCGCGCCAAGGCTGCCGATTTGCCATCCATGGTCCTGTCTTTCGGTCTGCAGGCTTTATTTTGCCCAAAGGCTCAGCGGTGCGCCGCGAAACGCTCCGTCAGGAAGGCGCCGATATACGTCAGCGCCGCGTCCGCGCCCTGCATCTGGCCGATACTGCCGATGAAGCCGTGCGGCAGGCCCTCCCAGACATCAAGCCTAGCGTCGACCCCGGCGTCGACCGCTCCTTCGGTCCAGCGAACGGAGTCGTCCAGCAGCACCTCGGCGCCTCCGACATGGATCCGAACCGGCGGGAAACCCGAGAGGTCCGCAAAGAGCGGGGAGACGGCCGGATCCGATGGCGCATGACCGGCGAGATAAGCGTCGACCAAGCCCTGGGCCTGGTCCTTCACGAAGAACGGATCGGCATTGGCACGGCTGGCCCAGCTTTGACCGCTTAGGGTCAGATCGGTTACCGGCGAAAGCGCGACGACCCCTACAATACGGGCTTGGTGCGCAGCGGACCGTCCCGTCACCGACAGTAGGGCAAGGGTACCGCCCGCCGAGTCGCCGGTTACTGCGACAGCCTTTGGTCGCCGTTCGAGCAGTCCGCTGAGGCAGGCGCTGGCATCGATAGTAGCGCCGGGGAAGGGATGCTCCGGCGCCAGCCGATAGTCGGGGATGAAGGCGTTCGCGTTCGCGCTGAGCGCGATATGTCCGACGAGCGCGCGGTAGGACTTAGCCGTTCCCCAATTGAACCATCCTCCGTGCAGATGGAGGATGGCTTGATCCGCCAGGGCGTCATCGGGTTCGCACCACCAGCCGGCAACCCCGGCGACCTGATCTTCGCGATAGCGAACGCCTTGCGGCTCGGCGGTGTGGCGAATCATGTCCTCGAAAACCGGGCGGGCCGCGATGCCGCGAAGCTTACCCTTGTTGGGGCCGGCGATGGTACGCAGCTCTGCCATGGCAGCTTGATCAGGCCCGCTCAGAGCATGAACCGTGCGCCACGAGGCGCAGCAAAGAGACTCGTCGGGTGAACGAACTGGCATCGTTCGGCTCTGTTCGAGGGTTGCGATTCCCAACATTTAACTTTGCGGATCGTTCCCATAATGGAACCCCAAATTCCGGACGGCACCAAAGTGTCGGCCTGTATAAGCTGAAGGGCGATCGCAAAGGGCAATGGGAGATGATCGTTAATGAGCGCTGGCGCACTTGTTTCGCGTTCCGCAGCGGCGACGCCTACGACGTCGAAATGGTCGATTATCACACAGGATGAAAATGCCCCCATTTTCCCATACTGGCCGCTTGTTGAAGCGCGTCGAAATAATTAAGCGGGTGCGGCCGGCAGACGCGGCGTGATGGTTGGATGGCGCAAGAGGCAAAAGCCAGTCGATGCCTTCGAATAAGGGTCTTCCGTAGCGGGCAATTGAGCCCGGTGCCTTAACCTTAAGCCGCGGATTTGTCGCAATTCGGCAACATTGTTGTATAAAAGCATCAGTGCCCGGGAAGGCACTGCCATCTTTGGTGCGCCTGACAGGCCAATATTACCGCCATTTCGTCCATTGCCACCCGCCGGAGCTCAATGAACGTCGAACAGACCGCCATCGCAGACGCCGCGCTTGCCGGGCCTTCTCCTAGGCGAGGATGGGCGTGGGTGCTCGGTCCGATCGCGGTCGGACTTGCGCTGCTGTCGGCCTTTGCCACCTTCGTCGTCCTCGCCGATCTCACGCCGATTTCGCCCACCCATTACGTCGTGGTGTCGCTGTTGCTGGCGAACGCGGTCACCGTGGTTCTGCTGCTCGGTATCATCATACGGGAAGTCTGGCAGGTGGTGCAGGCTCGCCGCGCCGGACGGGCCGCCGCGCGGCTGCATGTGCGCATCGTCGGCGTGTTCTCCATCATCGCCGCCGCGCCCGCGATCCTGGTGGCGATTGTCGCCAGCGTCACGCTCGACCGCGGCCTCGACCGGCTTTTCTCCACGCGCACCCGCGCGGCGATCGAGAATTCGCTGATCGTGGCGGAAGCCTATTTGCGCGATCACGCACAGATCGTGCGCTCCGACATCATGTTGATGGGATTCGAGATCGCGCGCGACAAGCCGGTTTTCGAAAACGACCGCGACAAGCTTCGGCAATTTCTCACCTTCCAGGCTTCGGTTCGCGGGCTCGCCGCCGCCATGGTGATTGACGAAAATCTTAACGTCGTCGCGCGCGCCGACCTCAAATCCAATCAGACATTTGCCCTGCCGCCGCGCGATGCGCTGCCGCATATCACCGACAAAGATCCCCAGATCGTTCTGCTGCCCGACACCAATTACGTCGCCGCGGTAATCAAGCTGCAGAAATACGACAACGATTATCTCTATGTGACGCGGCTGCTCGATCCGCGCGTCGTGCCGCAATTGCAGGCGACGCGCGAGAGCGTCATCGAATACGCCGCGATCGAGGGGCACCGCTTCGGCGTGCAGGTGGCCTTTGCGTTGATGTATACGGTTATCGCGCTCATCGTCCTGTTGTCGGCGGTCTGGATCGGCCTCGAATTTCGCAAACCGGCTGGTGGCGCCGATTCGCCGGCTTATCGGCGCAGCCAATCTCGTCTCGACCGGAAATTTATACGTGCGCGTGCCGGTGCGCGCCTCGGAAGGCGATCTCGGCCAGCTCGGCGAGACATTCAACCGCATGACGCAGGAATTGCGCACGCAGCGCGACGACATCGTGCGCGCGCGCGATCTCATCGACAGCCGGCGGCGTTTCACCGAGGCCGTGCTGGCCGGCGCCAGCGCCGGCGTCATCGGCGTCGATGGCAATGGCCGCGTGAGCATCCTCAACCGCTCGGCTGAAAAGTTGATCGGCAGCACCGAGGCCGAGGCGCTCGGCCAGCCTTTGGTCGACGTTTTTCCTGAACTCGCCGATACCATGGTGGCGGCGCAAACCGGCGCACGCATGCAGGACCAGGTCACCATCAGCCGCAATGGCCGCGAGCGCAATTTGTCGGTGCGGGTTACCAGCGAACAGTCGGCCGAATCCGAACACGGCTATGTGGTGACGCTCGACGACATCACCGAACTGGTGGCGGCGCAGCGCACCTCCGCCTGGGCCGATGTCGCGCGCCGCATCGCTCATGAAATCAAGAACCCGCTCACGCCCATCCAATTGTCGGCCGAACGGCTGCGGCGCAAATACGGCAAGCTCATCGGCAAGGATGACGGCGTGTTCGAACAGTGCACCGACACGATCGTGCGCCAGGTCGACGATATCAGGCGCATGGTCGACGAGTTCTCGCGCTTTGCCCGCATGCCCAAGCCCGTGATCGCCGCCGATGACGTGGCCGATACCGTGCGCCGCTCCGCCTTCCTGTTGCGCGTCGGCAATTCGGACATCGATATCGACGTCGAGATCGCCGAGGATCCGATGCCGGCCCGTTTCGACCGCCGCCTGCTGTCGCAGGCCATGACCAACGTCATCAAGAACGCCGCCGAAGCCATTTCCGCGGTACCGCCGGACGAACTCGGCAAGGGCGTCATCCATGTGATCGTCACGCGCGAGGCTGAGAATATCGTCATCGACATCGTCGATAACGGCATCGGCCTGCCGAAGGAAAACCGCAGCCGGCTGCTCGAGCCCTATGTCACGACGCGCGAAAAGGGCACCGGCTTAGGCCTCGCCATTGTCGGACGCATTATCGAAGACCACGGCGGCAGCATCGAGTTGCGCGATGCCGCCGACAAAATTCCGGGCCAGCGCGGCGCCTGGGTGCGTATCCAATTCGCCTCCGCCGGCAAACCGGAAACGCCGGACGCCGTCCGGCCGAACGTTGTCATGAGCGATGCCAAATGAATGAATTCAAGTGAGTGAAGTAATGTTGGGTGAAATTCTAATCGTCGACGACGAGGCCGATATCCGCGATCTGGTGGCCGGCATCCTGCAGGATGAGGGCTATAGTGCGCGCACGGCTCGCAATAGCGACGACGCGCTATTGGCGATCGCGACGCGGCGGCCCAACCTTGTCTTTCTCGATATCTGGCTGCAAGGCAGCAAGCTCGACGGTTTGCAATTGCTCGACGTGATCAAGCAGGAACATCCCGACTTGCCGATCGTGATGATTTCAGGCCACGGCAATATCGAAACCGCGGTCGCCGCCATCAAGCATGGCGCCTATGATTTCATCGAGAAGCCGTTCAAGGCCGACCGGCTGGTGCTGGTGGCCGACCGTGCGCTCGAAACCTCAAGGCTCAAGCGCGAGGTCAAGCAGCTCAAGCAGTTGACGCCGATCCCGTCCACGCTGGTGGGAAAATCCGCCGTCGTCGCGCAATTGCGCCAGGCTATCGAGCGGGTGGCGCCGACCAATAGCCGGGTTCTCATCGTCGGCCCCTCGGGCGCCGGCAAGGAATTGGCCGCGCGCACGCTCCACCAATTGTCCGGCAGGGCCAACGGTCCCTTCATCGTCATCAATGCCGCCGCGATTACGCCCGACCGCATGGAAATAGAACTGTTCGGCGTCGACCACAGCAACGGTACCGAAACCCGCAAGGCCGGCGCGCTGGAAGAAGCGGATGGCGGCACGTTATTCGTCGATGACATCGCCGACCTGCCGCGCGAAACCCAGAATAAGATATTGCGCGTGCTGGTCGACCAGACCTTCCAGCGCGTCGGCGGTTCCGCCAAGATCGCCGTCGACGTGCGCATCGTGTCCTCGACCGCGCGCGATCTCGAAGCGGCAATTGCCGAAGGCACGTTCCGCGAGGATCTGTTTCACCGGCTCTCGGTCGTGCCGATCCGTGTGCCGCCGCTTTCCGAGCGGCGCAACGACATTCCCGAACTGGTCGAATATTTCATGGAGCAGATTTCGCAATCGACCGGCCTGCCAAAGCGCCGCATCGGCGCCGACGCCATGGCCGTGCTGCAATCGCACAATTGGCCGGGCAATGTGCGCCAGTTGCGCAACAATATCGAACGGCTGATGATCATGGCCGGCGGCGATCCCGACGCCGAGCTTAGCGCCAGCATGCTGCCGCCCGATGTCGGCTCCATGGTGCCGACAATGCCGAACGGCAATGGCGGCGAGCAGTTGATGGGCCTGCCGCTGCGTGACGCGCGCGAAGTGTTCGAACGCGAATATCTGGTGGCGCAGATCAGCCGCTTCGGCGGCAATATTTCGCGTACCGCCGAATTCGTCGGCATGGAACGCTCGGCGCTACATCGCAAGCTCAAGGCGCTCGGCATTGGGTAGCGCATGATCCCGAAAAGTGGGAACCGGTTTTCGGATAAAATCATGCGCAAGGAATAAGCATGTCCCGCATCGCCTATGTGAACGGCCGCTATCTGCCGCATGCGCAAGCCAAGGTCGCCATCGAGGACCGCGGGTTCCAATTCGCCGATGGCGTCTATGAAGTCTGCGAGGTGCGCTCAGGCCGCCTGGTCGACGAGCGCCGCCATATGGCGCGGCTCGATCGCTCACTCAATGAATTGCGCATAACGCGGCCGATGTCGGCGCCGGCGCTATCCGTCGTGCTGCGCGAGACCGTTGCGCCGCAATCGCGTGCGCGACGGCATCGTCTATCTGCAAGTCACGCGCGGCGTGGCGCGGCGCGATTTTGCATTCCCCGCCGCCGGCACGAAGCCCTCGGTCATCGTCACCGCGCGCAGCAATGATCTTGCCCGGCTCGAGCAAATGGCGGCGGAAGGCATCGCCGTGGTGACTGTGCCCGATATTCGCTGGCAGCGGGTCGATATCAAATCGGTGGCGTTGCTGCCCAATGTGCTGGCCAAACAGACCGCGCGCGAGCAGGGCGCGCGCGAGGCCTGGCTGGTGGATGCCAAAGGCTTCGTCACGGAGGGCGGCTCGTCGAACGCCTGGATCGTCTCGCGCGACGGCACGCTCATAACCCATCCGCTTGGGCGCGATATCCTGTCGGGAATCACACGCTCGGTCGTGATCGACGTCATCAAAGGGCAGGGGCTCTCTTTCGAGGAGCGCGCCTTTAGCGTTGAGGAAGCCTATGGCGCGCGCGAGGCCTTCGTAACCTCGGCGAGCCAGATCGTGCTGCCGGTCGTGAGCATCGACGGCAGGCCGGTCGGCAATGGCGCGCCGGGCTTGATCGCGTCCCAGTTGCGCGCCGCCTATCATCGCTACGCCGAAATCACCTGACCTGCATGGCAGAGCCGCGCCGCCTTGCGCCGCGAACGCCCAAAAAGGCCGCAAAAAGTTATAAAATTCAGCATCTTGGCGCGGGTGTCTTTAACTTGTGCTTGCGTGCGGCGCACGCGTGTCATCTAATAGCGGTTCCTGGACGTTGAACCGTTTTTGCGTGGGGCGAAACGGCGCGAGGTGAAAGTCACCGGCGAAGCAACCAGGGCAATAAACTCTCGCGCAAAACGACGCGGGCAAAAAATGGAAAACGGCCATGGCAGCCGAACGCGCTCAAAACCTGCAAGATACCTTTCTCAATCACGTCCGAAAAAGCAAAATCCCGCTCACCATATTTCTGGTCAACGGGGTCAAGCTGCAGGGCGTCGTGACCTGGTTCGATAATTTCTGCGTGCTGTTGCGCCGGGATGGGCATTCTCAACTCGTCTACAAGCACGCGATTTCGACCATCATGCCGGGTCACCCGATCCAACTGTTCGAAGGCGGCGAAGAGCCCGGCGCGGATAAGGTCTAGCGCATGATCCCGAAAAGCTTGTCCTCGACCCCGATCGGGGATGGGAACCGGTTTTCGGCTAAGATCATGCGCCAAACAAAATGTTAGGCGCGCAATGATTTGTCCAAGCCGGGTCATGCTCTAAGTTGGAACAGCGCCGTCGCGATGAGCGCACGGATCTCCTGACGCCGGCGTCGGACGCCGAAAGCGGCCGCGCCATTGTCATCGAGCCGACTCTCAAACACGCCGCCGCGCGCGGCATTTCGGCGCGTTCGGCCGCCGATACGCGCACGCCCGATGCGCGGCTGGCCGAAGCCGTCGGCTTGGCCGGCGCCATCAAGCTCAATGTGGTGCAGGCCGGCCTCGTTACGCTCAATAATATTCGTCCCGCCACTTTTCTCGGCAAGGGCAAGGTCGACGAAATCGCGGGGCTCACGAAGAGCCTTTCCGCTTCGGTCGTGGTGATGGATTGCGCGATCTCGCCGGTGCAGCAGCGCAATCTGGAGAAAGCCTGGAACGCGAAAGTCATCGACCGCACCGGCTTGATCCTGGAAATTTTCGGGCGCCGCGCGCGCACGCGCGAAGGCGCGTTGCAGGTCGAGCACGCCCATCTCAATTACCAGAAGAGCCGGCTGGTGCGCTCCTGGACCCATCTTGAGCGCCAGCGCGGCGGTTTCGGATTTCTCGGCGGCCCGGGCGAAACCCAGATCGAGGCCGACCGGCGCATGCTCGAAGAACGTATCGCGCGCATCGAAGTCGATCTCGACAAGGTCAAGCGCACCCGCAAACTGCATCGCGACAGCCGCAAGCGCGTGCCTTATCCGATCGTCGCGCTGGTCGGTTACACCAATGCCGGCAAGTCGACGCTGTTCAACCGCATGACGGCAGCGAGCGTGCTCTCGGCCGATATGTTGTTTGCCACGCTCGATCCGACCTTACGCGCCATCGACCTGCCGCTCGGCAACCGCATCATCTTGTCCGACACGGTCGGGTTCATTTCGGATTTGCCGACCATGCTGGTGGCGGCGTTCCGCGCCACGCTTGAAGAGGTGATAGAGGCCGATATTATTTTGCACATTCGAGACATGTCGCATGAGGATGCCGGCGCGCAATCGCACGACGTTGCAAAGGTGCTGGGCGAACTCGGCATCGAAGCCACCGATCGGCGGCTGATCGAAGTGTGGAACAAGATCGACCGGCTCGACGCGCCAGGCCGCGCGCGGGTTCTTAATTTGGCCGAGCGCCAGGCGGCGGAAAATCGTCCGGTACCGGTGTCGGCAATAAGCGGCGAGGGGCTCGATCATCTCATTGCCACGATCGAAGGGCGGCTGGGCGAAAGCCGTCTCACCATCGATCTCTCACTCGATCCGGCGGACGGCGCGGGCCTGAGCTGGCTCTATCGGCACGCCGAAGTTCTGTCCAAGGACATGAACGAGGCCGGCCGGCTCGCGGTCACCGTGCGCGCCGATCCCGATCAGGTCGCGCGCGTGAAGGCGAAATTTCCGACTTAGATAATGATGAGAGCGATCCTCCGGTGTCGTCCCCGCGAAAGCGGGGATCCATCTCTTAAAAGCGAAGGGCCGGATTGCTTTCGCGGGAATGACATTGGGCAAGCGAGAGCGAATCCACTATTTCTCCGCCGCCTTCGCCGCATCCCAAAGCGCGTCCATCTCGGCCAACGTCGCATCCGCCGGCCGTTTTCCGCGCGCCGCCAGAGCCGCTTCGATCGAGGCGAAACGGCGTTCGAATTTACGGTTGGTAGCGCGCAGAATGTCTTCCGGATCGGCATTGAGATGGCGTGCGAGGTTGACCACGGCGAACAGCAAATCGCCGACCTCGGCCGACGCTTTCGACTTGTCGGCCTTATCAAGTTCGGCTTCGATCTCGCCGGCTTCCTCGCGAATTTTGGCGAGCACGGCGCGCGGGTCGTTCCAGTCGAAACCGACGCGGCCGGCCTTGTCCTGTAGCTTCAAGGCGCGCGTCAGCGCGGGCAGGGCGAGCGGAACGCCGGCGAGCGCACCTTTCGGCTCCGCCTCACCGCGCCCGGCTCGCTCCTCGGCCTTGATGCGCTCCCACAGGCCTTTGACCGCCTCGGCGGTCTTGCCATCTGCATCGGCGAAAACGTGAGGATGGCGGCGGATCAGCTTGGTGGTGACGGCCTCGACCACGTCGCCGAAATCGAAAGCGCCTTGCTCCTGCGCCATGCGGGCGTGGAAGGCGACTTGGAGCAGCAGGTCGCCGAGTTCATCTTTGAGGTCGTCCAGATTGCCGCGCGCGATGGCGTCGGCCACTTCATAGGCTTCCTCGATGGTGTAGGGCGCGATCGTGCCGAAGTTCTGCTCCAGGTCCCACGGGCAGCCGCTGCCGGGCGTGCGCAGCGCCGCCATGATCTCAATAAGGCGGGCAATGTCGCTGGAGGGCTTCACGGTGGCCGGGGCTGTCTGGAGGCTAAAAATCGACGCTAGCAAAGCTGGCCACGGCCCGCGAATTTGGACAAGAGATTCGCATAAGACATATTATGGAATATCTCAATTCATGAGAATGGATGGTTGAAATGGGCGGGCCAACATTAAGATAAGACGGTATTGTTTTGATTTAGCTGAAATATTCATAAAATCGATCAATCCGACGGGATACCAGTCGTCACAGGTCTTTGTCATATTATATCAGATAGATAATGAGTTATCCTCAGCTAAAACATCAACCAATCTCGAACCGCATCCGGTCAAAGCCCGGCTCGATCCCGGCCGGTAAAGCCGCGCACAGTTCGGCGTAATCCATGTCGGTGTGCAGATTGGTCAGGATCGCCCGCTTGGGCTTGATACGTCCGATCCAGGCGAGCGCCTCGTCGAGATTGAAATGGCTGGGATGCGGCGATTTGCGCAAGGCATCGACGATCCAGACCTCAAGCCCGCTCATGAGGCTCAGGCTTTCATCCGGCAGGCGCTTGATGTCGGCGGAATAGGCCACAGTGCCGAAGCGGAAGCCCAGCGAGGGGATATCGGCGTGAACCTGAAGCACGGGCAGGACTTCGATCGGGCCGCCCTGCCCGTCGATTGTGACCGTTTGGCCCGGGGTTAGGCTGCGCGCGCTCAGGATCGGCGGATAGTCGCTGCCGGCCGGCGAGGTGAAGCAATAGCCGAAGCGGGCATGCATGGCACGCGCGGTCGGCTCGTCCATATAGACATCGACGCGGCGCCGCTTATGCACGAACAAAGGCCGCAGATCGTCGATGCCATGGGTATGGTCGGCATGTTCGTGGGTGATCAGCACGCCGTCGAGCCAATCGACCTGGGCGTCCAGCAATTGCTCGCGCAGATCGGGCGTGCAATCGACCAGAACGCGCGTGACGCCGGCAGCGCTCTTGCGTTCGACCAAAAGCGAGCAACGCCGCCTTCGATTCTTCGGATTGTTGGGATCGCACGAGCCCCAGCCAAGCGCGACGCGCGGCACGCCCATCGACGAGCCGCAGCCGAGAATGGTGAAAGTCAGGCTCATGACGCGGCCTGGCCCGAGTTCGCGCGGCACTTTGGCAAATAGCCGGAAGAAATTCTCCGTGGTCTGGCGCGCGATTTCGTCGAGCGAAACGCCGCGCGTGGCGGCCAGAACCTCGGCGGTTTTGACCACATAAGACGGCTCGTTGCGTTTGCCGCGAAACGGCAGCGGCGCGAGATAAGGCGCATCGGTTTCCACCAGCACGCGGTCGGCGGGAAGTTCCGCTGCGATATCGCGCAGATTTTGCGAATTCTTGAACGTCAGGATGCCGGTAAACGACACGTAATGGCCCAATTCGACCGCGGCGAAAGCCAGTTCGCGCGAGCCGGTAAAACAATGCAGCACAGCCGGGAAGGCGCCCTTCCCGCTTTCATCTTGCAAGATCCGCATCATGTCGGCATCGCATTCGCGCGCATGAATGACCAGCGGCAGTTTGGTTTCGCGTGCCGCCTCAATATGTTGGCGCAAGCCTTGCGCTTGCGCGTCGCGCGGCGAGTTATCGTAATGATAATCGAGCCCCGCCTCGCCGATCGCAACGACCTTCGGATGTTTGGCGATTTCGATTAGGGCTGCCGCATCAATATCGAGTTCCTCGTGGGCGTTATGCGGATGGGTGCCGACCGAACAAAATATGTCTGGAAATTTCTCAGCGACGGCAAGAACTTGCGCGTGTTTGCGCACGCGCGTGCGAGATCGTCACCATGCGGCCGATGCCAACCTCGCGCGCACGCGCCACAACGGCGTCGAGTTCGCTGGCGAAATCCGGAAAATCCAGGTGGCAATGGCTAAATCCACCAGCATTTTCAAGCCGCTGCTTCGGGTTCGACGTAGCGCGGAAACACCGGCACGGGCGGCGGCAATTTCACACCCGCGGCAATGCGCGTTGCGCCATCAAGCGCAGCGAAGTTGCGTTGCTCTGGCGGAATAGCGAGAAGGTCGAGCAACTTCGCGGCCGAGCTCGGCATCGTCGGCTGCGACAAGATTGTTATTCTTCGCAGCACCTCTGCCGTCACATAAAGCACCGTGCCCTGCCGCTTCGGATCGGTCTTGGCCAGCGCCCAAGGCGCCTGCGCGGCGAAATAGCGGTTGGCGTCGGCGACCACGGCCCAGACCGTGTTGAGCACCTGATGCAATTGCTGCGTTTTCATGTGCTCGCGCGCGATGCCAATCATGGCGTCGGCGGCGGCGAGAATGGTTTTGTCCTCCGAGCTGAATTCGCCCGGCTCCGGCAGCACGCCGCCAAAGGCTTTGGCCACCATCGAGAGCGAGCGCTGCGCCAGATTGCCGAGATCGTTGGCCAAATCCGCATTGATGCGGTTGACGATGGCCTCGTGGCTGTAATTGCCGTCCTGGCCGAACGGCACTTCGCGCAGGAAAAAATAACGCAGCGGATCGACGCCGTAAGCGTCGGCCAACGCGAAAGGATCGATTACATTGCCGACCGACTTCGACATTTTCTCGCCGCGATTGAACAGAAAGCCGTGGCTGAAAATGCGCTTCGGCACCGCGATGCCGGCCGACATCAGAAACGCCGGCCAATAGACCGCGTGGAAACGCACGATGTCCTTGCCGATGACATGCAGCGCCGCCGGCCAATAGCGCTTGAACATCGCGCTTTGATCGTCGGGAAAGCCGACGGCGGTGATGTAATTGGTCAGCGCATCGACCCACACATACATGATGTGTTTGGCATTGCCCGGCACGCGAATGCCCCAGTCGAACGTCGTGCGCGACAGCGACAGATCGCGCAGGCCGCCGCTCACGAAACTCGCGACTTCGTTGAGCCGCTCTTTCGGCAAAACGAAATCCGGTACGTCGGCATAAAGCTTGAGAAGCTTGTCCTGATAGGCCGAGAGGCGGAAGAAATAGCTCTCCTCCTCGACCCATTCGACCGGCGTGCCGGTTTTGCTGGCGAGCCGAACCTTGTGCTCGTTGAGATGCGTTTCGTCCTCGGCGTAATAGGCCTCGTCGCGCACCGAATACCAGCCGGCATATTTGTCGAGATAGATGTCGCCGTTCTTCTCCATACGCCGCCAGATTTCCTCCGACGAGCGGTGATGGCGCTCTTGCGTGGTGCGAATGAAATCGTCGTTCGAGCAGCCCATGCGCTCGACCATGGCCTGAAAACGCGGAACGTTGCGGTCAAGCAATTGTTGCGGGGTCAGGCCTTCCTTGGCCGCCGTCTGCTGGATCTTCTGGCCGTGCTCGTCGGTGCCGGTGAGGAAATAGACGTCGTAGCCGTCGAGCCGCATGAAGCGCGCAATGGCGTCGGTCGCGATCGCCTCATAGGCGTGGCCGATATGCGGCGGACCGTTCGGATACGAGATCGCGGTGGTGATGTAGAAAGCGGATTTGTCGGGCATTTTCGGCTTTATTTAAAGCATGGAATGCCGGAAAGGCCGGCCATGACAAGTTAGGGGGTTAGGTAACAACCGCGGGCGGCGGGGGCAAGTTACGGAAGTGACAGCCTTGTCGGGCGCCCTGCCCTTCAAACCAGCCGGATTACCACGCGTTGGCTTCGCGCATCGCGGATCGGATCATAGGCCGCATAACGGCCCGGGCGATCGCGGCGCGGCCTGATTGCCGAGCGCGAGTTTGGTGCCGCCTTCCGGCACCACGATCAGGCGGTCGATCTCGCCACGCAAGAAGGCTTGCAGGAACCTGTCGTAGTTCTTGAACGACACACAGCCATTCGACTGGCCATTGGGCCCGAGCATATAGGTATGCGCCAGCATGCCGGCGCGGCCGAACATCTTGTCTTCGTTGACCGGATTAAGCCTGATGGCGCGCACGCCGTGGAAAATCTCCTCGCGCAGCGTCAGGTCATAGACATTGGGCGGCGTCGGGCCGCGCATGCGCACGGCGACATAGCGCGGGTCGTCCATCTTGTCGTACAGGCCCGAATGCGCTTCGAGCTTTTCGCCGTCCGGCAAAAAGACGGTACGCGCCGAAATATCATAGACCGCGGTGCGGCTGCCAATTTCGGGCGCGGGCAAATCCCGGTTATGGGCCTCTTTTGGCGCAACACGCGTCTCGGGCGCAGGCGGCAGCGGCGCGGGCGTGACCATGGCGAGCTTGGGCGCGGCTTCGACAACGGGCGCGCGCGCGATTTCAGGCATCGCCGGGCGGGATAGCGGCATCGGCACCGCGTTGGCGTGCTGGATGGCAGGCCTTGGCGCGGGCAACGGGGTCGGCGCTTCACAGGTTCCAATTTGGCCATCTGTACGGAAGTTGGCGCGGCCTTCACAGCCGAATCCGCAATCACCACGGGCGGATGCAAAGCGCCCGCCGTTGCATCGGCCCAACGCGTTTGGAAAGTTGAGGAGGCCGCATTATCGGCAGCCATGGCGAGCCTTGGGTCGGCGCTGGCGAGCGCCAATGTCCCCGGCCCGCTCATGAACGAACCGCGCGAATTGTCGTAACGGCTGGTGAGCGTATTGCCGGTTATCCAGATCGCGGCCAGCGTGGCGGCCGCGCCGAACAGGAATACGGCGCCGGTAGCGGCGCCAGCCATGACCAAATTAGTGCGGATTGCGCGCGCCACGCGGCGCGGTTTGCGCGACGAGACGGCGCCGCCGCCATAAGTAGAAACGCGGTCATAGGTCGCGGCCGCACACTTCATCAACGCCACTCGAACTCGACTGTTACAATGACGCCGATACCGGCCGCGCCGGCAAAACATGCCGGTGCCTCACCGCATGCGAGGCGGTTATGACTATGCGGTGGGTAACGTTAAACAGCCGTAAACGCCTGCGCCGGAGCGCGGAGCGGCCTTGCGGGCGCGGCTTTTGGTTAGCGCGGGGCCGCGCTATTTAGCCGCCTTCTCTATACCGCCGGCACCAGATTGGGCCCCTCGATCGCCGGCGGCTCCGCCAATTCGACCCGGTCGCGGCCGTTGATTTTCGCCCGGTACAACGCCTCATCGACGCGCGCGATCAGCGATTCCGCCGTGTCGCTAGGCTCGAACTGGGTGACGCCAAAACTGCAGGTGATCGGATGGTCGACATTCATGGTGTGGCCACGAATGGCGGCGCCCAGTTTGGTCGCGAGCTGGCAGGCCCGCCCGGCATCGACCGCGGGAGTGAGAATGACGAATTCCTCGCCACCCCAACGGGCGAATACGTCGGTTGAGCGCAATCGCGACGAGACGAAACGGGCCAACTCGACCAGCACATTGTCCCCGACCTGGTGGCCGTGGGTGTCGTTGATGACCTTGAAATGGTCGACGTCGAACAAGGTCAAGGCGAGCGGCGTGTGATAGCGCTGCGACCGCCGCATCTCGATCGACAATTCGCGGTCGAATTTTCGGCGATTGTAGAGCCCGGTAAGTGGATCGGTGGCGGCGTGGTAATCGAGGTGGCGCGCCAGCTCCTCTAGTTCGATCCGCTTTTGCAGTTGCACATTGTCGTGAACCCAGCGTTCGCGTCCGACCAGATAGACCAGCGCCAAGGTCGTCATCTGCAAAGTGATGATGATGCCCAGCACGCGACTGGCAAATATCCCGCTTGGCGCCATCGCCGTAACCAAAGACCAATCGCTATTGGCGACAGGGCGGCGTTGCACAAAGGCGCGCGCGCCACGAAACATTGTCCAGCTGGCGCCGACAACCTCTTGTTTGAGAAGCGGTACGGCATTCAAGGGCCCGTATTGCAACGTCAGCGACGCTGCTATCCCCGGCGCTAGCGGCCATAGGGTCTGATATTGGCTCTCAGGGCGATTGGTGGCGACAACGACTCCGTGTACGTCGATCAAATAGAACGACACATCGAAGCGCTGCAAGTCGGCGGCAAATTTGTCGAGCGACTTTTTCACGACCACGACGCCTGCCACGTCGCCGGCCTCGTCGCGCACCGGATAGCTCGTTAAATAGTCGCGCGATTTACCATGCTCCGAAACCTCGAACCGATGCCCAGCTTCGCCGGACATGCTGGATTTGAAATAAGACGTTCCCGGATAAAACACGGCCGGCGCGGTGTTTTCGGAATCGTTGCTATAGCTGGCAATCACCTTAGCTTTGCGATCTAGAACATAGACTCCGCTGGCGCCCGCCACCTCGCTGTTGAGCATCAACAACGATTTGACGCGCGGCTCGTAACGCTTGTCGCCATCAATCAATAAGCCATCGATCTCGCGCGAGCCGGCCAAGAGCCTGACGATACCGTCCGACGTGCGGGTTTCTGCGATCAGCCGGTCCGAGATCAAATCGAGATCGCCCCGCGCTTCCGCCTGAATATTCTCTTTATAAATGCCGCCCAGATATTCGGTAAGCACCCAACCAAGCACCAGGATCGCGCTCATGGTGATCAGGGTCCAGGTGAACTGCTGGTGCATGAACTTGGTGTAGCGCGCGGACGCGACATCGCGCGCGAGCCGCTGCCCCCAGAAGCCCCAGATTGAGAATGCGATGCCGCAGGCCAACAGCCCGCGCAGGAACTGGATCGGCATGCCGGTGAGGTTGCTGAAGTCGTCGTAGTTGAAAATGTCGCCTTCCCAATTCGCGGTCGGTGGCACGATGAAGCCGGCGGCGATGCCGTAAAGGACGAGGCAGGTAACGGCGCCAAAGATCCAGCGCCGCTCGGCAGCCGAAGCGTCTTTCGCATGTAATGCCAGCACCGCGGCGGTCGCCAAAGCGCCCGGCAGTCCGATAGCGTACCGGGCCAAGGCATTGGCGCCATTCAAGCCGCTCAGATAGGCGCCCCAGGCGACCATCAGAAGGAGTGGCGCATAGATCGAGCGTCCAGGAACCTTGAGTTCCGAGCCTGGCGCCCTCAAGCCTGGCGAATTCAACCAGGATCATGAATGACAGGGTCATGACGCCGGTCCGGCAAATCGCGAAAACCGGGCTGTCGGCCGTAATCAGCGCAAACAAATCCAGCCATTCGCTGGTGCCGTGGACAAATGCGAACGACCCGAGCACAAGCCAGGGCGTACCCTTCTGACCGCCGCGCGCGATGCCGAAGCAGATCGAGCCAAGCAGAATGAATGCCAGCCCGTAAAAGAAAAGTATGAAGTCGAGCTGCGAACTAAAAAAGGCGTTCATCGCGTCCTTATCGATCGAAAGGGGCATATGAGCGCCTAACATGCAGGCCATTATCGAAACTCCCTCGGACGGGCTTAAAATTGCAAAACTGGGCACGTCCATGTTGACCGGGTTGCGGCCTTATAAAGTGGTAAATCCTTGTCCGTGCATGGTTGTAGATGGCGCGGCGGCAGGCCATATACGCAGCAAGCCGTAGTCCTCCCAGGAGCATGAATGAGCAACTTTAGAAGCCCCGACGTTCTCGAACGCCGGAATAATGCCGCCGCGGTCAAAAAGGCGATGTTGGAAAAATTTCGCGCGGCCTCGCAAGACCCCGCCCTTGAACAGCAGCGTCTCAACAGAATAGCCATCAACGAGGCGCGCGCCGACCGTGTGGCAGGGCGTGAAGCCGCCAAGAAGCTGCGCGAGGCTGAATTGGCGCAGGAAGCAGCACTGGCCGCCGAACGCGCCGCGCAGGCGCAACGCGAGATCGAACAGGCGCAAGCCTTGGTTGCGGCTGAGGCGGCTGAGCGTGAATTGGCGCTGGAAGCCGAGAAAAAGGCCGAGCGGGACGCCCGTTACGCTGCGCGCAAGGCCGCCAAAAAGGTCCGCCGGCGCGGCTATTGAGATTTGCGCGAGCGCCGGGCCACAAGCCGCCGCGCGATGCTATCGCAGCACTATTTGCCGCATTGCTTGTCGAGCGCCTCGAGCATGCCGCCGATATCCGCCTGCTCTTTGGAATCGGGATCCATCTCCTGGAGCCCGTCCATCAAGGCAACATATTCGGGGCCGAGCTTGGTGCCGAGGTCGTCTGCCTTTTGGGATAGCTCGTCGAGTTTCTTTTCGTCTTTCTTCTGCGCCGCGGCGTCGATTTGGTCGCCGAGCGCCGCGATATCGCAGTAGATCTTCAATTTTGCCTTGTCGCCGCCGATCATCGTGACGACCTTTTGCGCGTCCGCCTTGGTCACTTTCGGTGTGCCCTTTTGTTGAGGCCTGCGCGCAAACCGGCAGAGCCGCGATCGCTGCAATGGCAACGATAAACCCCAGTTTCATAAAGACCTCCATTTGGTTAAATGGGCGAATGCTCACTGCGCCTGCGCGCCTATACCGGCAGCCTTAATGATCGGCCACCATTTGTCGATCTCGGCCTGTTGAAACTTGGCGAGCCCTTGCGGGGTCTGCAGCGTGTGCGGCGCGATGTCGAGGCCCAGGTCAGTGAAGCGCGCCTTCACATTCGGGTCGGCGAGTGCCTCCATCATGGCGCTGTTGAGTTTGGCGATAATATCTTTTGGCGTGCCTTTGGGCGCCCAGAAACCGAACCAGCCCGCCATGTAAAGTCCCGGCACGCCACTCTCGTCCGCGGTCGGGATATCCGGCATCGACGACGAGCGTTGCGGCGACAAATTCGCGATCGCCTTGATGCGGCCGCCGCGAATTTGCGACAGCGCCACGGCGCCCTGCACCACCAGCAGATCGACTTGGCCCGATATCAGGTCGGTCATGGCCGGCCCCGCGCCACGATAGGGAATGAACTGGACTTTCTGCCCGGTCAGATTCTCGAACAGCACGCCCGTGACATTGGCCGCGGCGTTCTGGTTGACGAAATTGATCTTGCCCGGGTTCGCTTTCATATAGGCGACCAGATCCTTTAGATTATTGGCCGGCAGATTTTTCGTGGCGACCATGAGCTGCGGATTGACCGTGATCAGGCCGATCGGCTCGAAATCCTTCTGCAGGTCGTAATCCAACTGGTAGATGATGCTGCCGACATGGGTATCCCATTGTCCGATGTCGAAGGTGTAGCCGTCCGGTACGCCGCGCGCGACGCGGCGCACGCCGATGCTGCCGCCGGCGCCGCCGACATTTTCCACGATTACCGACTGCCCGAGCGGGGCGCGCATACGCTCGGCCATGATACGCGCGGCAATATCGGTCGATCCGCCCGGCGGAAACGGAACCACCAGCGTAATCGGGCGTGCCGGATAGGTTTGCGCCTGCGCCAATCCAGCGCCGGCCAAAAGCGCCAGCGCCGCCGCAACCACGAGCTTTTTCATGTTTCCCCCGTAAGGCGTCATCCGCGCCAATTGCACGGATGATAGGCAGCAATCCCTGCCCCGCGAAAGGGGTGTCGCCGGCCGTCCCACAATCGATTTTTCAAACGGTAGCCGCCGGTCAGTGCGCCGACACCGCGCGTTTGACCGGGACAGGCTGTTGCGAAATCCCGTCGATCTTCTGTTGCACCTTGCCGATGACATAGCGTGAGAACGGACCGAGATGCAGGTAGAGCGCGGTTATCGCGCCGATCCAGTGCGCCGCTTTCGGGTTGGTCGAAACGCATTGTTTGAAGACCGGCCAAAAGATCTCGCGCGGCTCCGGCAAATTCATGGCGATGCGTTGGCCCAGGTCGGCGCGCGAGGTTATGCGCCCCGATTTATTGGCGCGCGCTTGCGGGGTGCGGCCAGCGCTTTTGAGCATGCCATTGAGCCGCGTCATGCGTCCCGCATAGGCCACCGGATCGTAAACCTTCTCGAGCACGCGCTTGTAGTCGGCCAGGATTTCGGTGCGCGGGCGCAACGTGTCGAAATTTAGTCCTTCGGTGCATTGGTCGCCAGCGACGCCCAGGCGCGCATCGGGTGCCGGATGCAGACGGCCTTCTTTTTCGAGCCGGCGCGTGAGCTGGGTATTGGGCAGCGCGTAAAGCAAGCCGACCATGCAGACTGGGATCGCGGCTTCCTCGATCAACTCGATCATTCCGTCGGCGACCGAACCTTTTTCGCTGTCGAAACCGACAATGAAACCCGCGGTCACCCACATGCCGGCCGCGTAAACCTTGTGAATGCTTTCGGCCAGGCTGCGGCGCGTGTTCTGTTTCTTCTTCATCGCGATCAGCGTAGCGGTGTCGGGACTTTCGATACCCATGAACACGCCGACAAAATTGGCGGCGCTCATCGCGGCCAGAAAATCGTCGTCGTCGGCGAGATTGACCGACGCCTCGGTGGTGAACTCGAAAGGATAATCATGGCGCTCAAGCCAGGCGCTTAATTCCGGCATGAGCGTGCGCACAGCCTTCTTGTTGCCGATCAGATTGTCATCGACGAAATCGACATGGCCGCGATAGCCGAGCCGGTAGAGTTCGTCGAGCTCGGCCAGCATTTGGGCATTGGTCTTGGCGCGCGGCACACGGCCATAGAGTTCGATAATGTCGCAGAATTCGCAGGTGAAAGGACAGCCGCGCGAAAACTGCACGCCGATATTGAGGTAGTAGTTGAAATTGAGCAGCGAGAAGCGCGGGATCGGACTCTTGGTCACGTCGACGGTGAATTTCTCGACCTCATAGGTGCCGGATTTTTCGCCCGCCTCCCAGGCCGCGATGAACTGATCGATGACGCCTTCGGCTTCGCCAAGAACGCGGAAATCGGCGCTCGCGTAAACATGCGGCGTTGAAGTGACGGCGGGGCCGCCGACAGCGACCGGTTTTTCTTGGGCATGCGCGAGATCGATGACGGTCAGCGTATCGCGCTGTTGCGGCAACATGCCGCCGGTCATGACCAAGTCGGCCCACGCAATGTCTTCGGCGGTGAGTTCCTCGGCATTGCGGTCGATCAGCCGCACCACCCAATCCGGCGGCAGCATCGCAGCCATAGTGATCAAGCCGAGCGGAGCTGCGGGGCACCGCGCTCCGAACAATTTGCAGGTCGCCTCAAAATTCCAGAACGTATCCTGCGCAAAGCGAGGATAGACGAGCAAGACGTGGGGTGCTCGCAGTGCCATGACTTTTTGTTCGACCAATCTTACACCTGATGCAATTTGCGGCGGCCGGCCGCAGAATTGGCGCGTGCCCAGGCACTACAGTGCCCGAGCACGAATGTATACGCCAACTTGATTTAGGTACACCAGCAAAACCCGGTACCAACAGCCCTTTAGCCGTGGTTTTGAGCGGGTTCCAGCGACACGATGTCCGCCGCTGTGCGAGTTCCATTGAAGCCAGATACGCGCGTGCGCACATTGTCGAGGACGAATAGCCGGATCGCGGAGGACAGGTTCCCCTGCCGGCGCCGTGTGTCGATATCGCCGACCATGTTCGACAACGTCACGTGTTGGCCTTGGGCAATTTCTTTCAGCCCGAGCCAGAACGGCTCTTCGAGGCTGACGCTGGTCTTGTGCCCGGCGATCACGATAGAGCGTTTCACGACTAAAGATTTCATATGTTTGCCCTCTTGCTGGGCAATGTACTCAAACGGGCGATTTGGACCTGTTGCGATCGTCCGATGCGTACACGCCAAAAAAACTTTCAACGCTGCTTCAAGCGTAGTCGGAGCGGTTTATTGGCTTCGGCATCAGCACCCGGACACCTCGCCATGCATCCAGTTTCAGCGTGCTTATTCGTGCGCTTCAACCGGCTGCCCGATTTCCATGGGACAAAACATGGCAGCGAAATAGCTGCCGCGCTGAGCAAAATTGACCAGATTCTCGAAATTGCTTCCCGGTACGAAAATACCCGCTAAGCCCGCGCGGCTTCCGCGAGCAAGCCAAAAACCGCGAATACCAGGGGCTTTCTCTCTAGGTTATATGTTTCAACATCTCGCGCATTGCGATTTATTTTCTCCCAGGCTTGCGCGACGCGAGCCATGCGCGGACTTTCCGCTGAATTTTGACCGGCCGCGCCGGACTCGAGCTGGGAGGCCAGCCAGCCGTCCACCATATCCATGAAGGATGCCAGCGTTTGCGGCTCGCTGCCGCCGAGTGCGTCGCCGAGTGCGTGCAGAGCGCGCGGATCGGGATTTGGAAGTTGCGCAAACAGGTCGAGCACGCGCTGGCGCAACGCCAGCGCCGGCCCATCGAGAAATCGCAATGCGCGGCCGACGCTGCCATCGGCCGCGGCTGCCGCGTCTATTACATCCGCATCGCCGGCGTTTCGATGAGCCGCTACAGCGACCGCGCGCGCGACATCGGCCGTCGGCAGCGGCCGCAGCAGCAGACGCCGGCAGCGCGAACGGATGGTCGGCAATTCGCGGCCAGGCGCGTGACTGATCAGTAACAACAGCGTGCGCGCCGGCGGTTCCTCGAGAATTTTCAACAGCGCATTGGCGCTGGGGCGTTCCAGATCGTCTACCGCATCGACAATGGCAATGCGCCAGCCGCCCTCTCCCGCGGTCGAGCCGAAAAACGGCACCGCGCGGCGCACGTCTTCGACGCGTATCACGGTGTAGAGCTTGCCGGTCTGATCGTTGATGACGCGCTCCAGCACCAGCAGATCGCCTTGCGCCTGCGCAGCGACGCGGCGCGCGACCGGATGCTCGGGATCGAGCGCGAGCGAACCGGCATTGGCAACCGCCGGCAATTTCGGGTCGGGATTGGCCAGCACGAAACGCGCGAGCCGATAGGCCAACGTTGCCTTGCCAATCCCCGGCGGCCCGCCGATCAGCCAGGCATGCGGAATGCGCCCGCCTTGATAGCTCGCCAGCAGCGCAAGCTCGGCCTCGGCATGACCGAACAGGACGGATGTTTCACGCGGCAGCAAAACAGCGCGCTCGTCAGACCCGTCGTCGCTCATATCGTAAAACTCATGGCGTTGAACTCATGGCGCGGCGGTCTCCGCGATCAACTGCTCAAGCCCCGGATGCAAGCGTTGCTCGACCGTGCTCCAGATGCGCTCCGCCACCACTTCGCGCGGCGCACGGCCATCGATCACAAAACAACGCTTGGGCTCCTTTTCGGCGAGTACGCGATAGGCTTCGCGCAAATTCTCATGATACTCAATCGACTCCGCTTCGAAGCGGTCGACCGCATCGGCGCCGCGCCGGTGCTTGGCGCGCGCCAGCCCGATTTTTGCCGGAACGTCGAGAATGAAAGTAAGATCGGGCACCGCGGGTCCCACCGTCACGCGCTCAAGGCCGCGGATCAGGCGCGGATCGACATGGCCGAGAATGCCTTGATAGACGCGGGTGGAATCGATGAAACGGTCGCAGATCACCCATTGCCCGGCGGCGAGCGCCGGCAGGATCATGCTGCGCACGTGATCGTCGCGCGCGGCGGCAAAAAGAATAGCTTCGGTCTCCGCGCCGAGCGGTTTGGCGATGCCGGACAGCAGAATGTGGCGGATGATCTCGGCGCCGGTCGAGCCGCCCGGTTCGCGCGTGAGCACGATATCGCGCCCCAGCGATTTAAGCCGCGCGGCCAGCAACGCCGCATGGGTGGATTTGCCGCTGCCTTCGCCGCCTTCGAAGGTGATGAAATGTCCGCGCATCTAATCCTGTCTCGGCGCCGCATAATGGGCGGCGTGAAGCGCGATCATAGCCGCTCGGCCCCGGCGCGGAACAGGGCGATCATCATTTCAGTCACAGCATCGAAGGCGCGCTGCGGCATGTTGCCCTTGCCAACACTTTCGGCGGCCTTGAGCGGCATTTCAAGGATGACGACGTCGTTGCGCCAAACTTTGAGCGTGCCGATCGGCTGGCCTTGCGCGACCGGCGCCGGCACCGGACCGGTATAGACGATGCGCGCGATAAGTCTTTCGGGGCCGTTCTTGGGCACCATGACGCGCGCCAATCCGGTTGCCACCAGCGGCACATGTCCGCTGGCGCCGCCAAACACCTTGGCCTGGCCGATGGTCTGGCCTTCCGCGAATAAAATGCGCTGCTCGAAATTATGGAATCCCCATTCCAGCAATTTCTTGGCCTCCTCGCCGCGCTCCTTGTCGGATTTGAGCCCGTTGACCACGACCACCAGCCGCAAGCCGTTTTGCACCGCCGAGCCCACCAGGCCATAGCCGGCGTCACTGGTGAAGCCGGTCTTCAATCCGTCGGCGCCGATGCCCATGGCCAAAAGCGGATTGCGGTTCTGCTGACGAATTTTGTTCCAGGTGAATTCGCGCTCGCCGAAGATCGGATAAAATTCCGGATAATTGTGAATGATATAGCGCGCCAGTAATCCAAGCTCGCGCGTCGTCACTTTCTCGTTCGGATCCGGCAAGCCGTTCGAATTGGTGAACACCGATTTGGTCAGGCCGATCTCGCGCGCGCGCTGGGTGAGCTTGACGCCGAACTCGGCTTCGTTGCCGGCAAGCGCCTCGGCCAGCACGATGCAGGCATCGTTGCCCGATTGGACGATCATGCCGTGCAGCAGATCGCTCACGGCGATCTTGCTGTTGATGGCGGCATACATGGTGGAGCCATGCGAGGGCGCCCCGCCTTTGCGCCAGGCATTTTCGCTTACCGTGAATTCATCGGTGAGCTTGATGCGGCCTTCCTTGAGTTCATGGAAAACATATTCGACCGTCATCAGCTTGCCGAGACTGGCCGGGAAAATCAGCTGATCGGGGTCGCGCTCCCACAGCACGGCGCCATTCTCGGCATCGATCAGGATGGCATGCGGCGCGGTGATCGGCGGCTCATCCTTTTTCGGGGCATCCTTCTTGGCGGCGGCCTTTTTCTGCGCCTGGGCGGCGACGGCGCCCTGCTTCTTGGGCGCGGCAAAGCCCGCCGTGCATAGCGAAGCGGCCAAAGCCGCCGCCGCCAGCAAGCCTGCAATCTGAAGTTTCCGCCCAATCATGCGTCAACGCCCATGCGGTTTGGCCCAATCCGGTTGGCCTAAAATGCGTGGTTGAATGGCGGCGCTGTGGCCGAAGAATGCGGCTCAGTAAAGGCCGCGGCCGCTCATGAACCCCGCCGGCGCATCATAGCGGGTCGGGGCATAGGCGGAAACCGGCGAAACCGCGGGCTCCGGCGGCTCCAGGGAACTGCGTGTGACGGTTTCGACCGAATGAGGCCGCGTGGCGGCCGCCAATTCCATGGTGGGCGCGCGGGCGGCGGTATCAGGCTCGATTTGGCCCGGCACCTCGCGGGCGCCCTCGCCCAGCCGGTATGGCCGCTCCGGCGGCGTCGGCGCCTGGGTAGCGATCTCGTTCAACGGGCGAGCATCGAAATAAGCCGGCGCGAATGGTTTATTGGAGGCGAGCCGCACGGGCGATGTATCGGGCGTGCCCTCGCGCAAGGTCGCGGCGAGCTTGGCGTCATCGGATCCCGCCAGCGGCGCCCGCCCGACATAGTCGACCTTCACTTTGGCCAGCCCATGGCCGTAGAAACCCAGAAGCTGGGCCGTTCTCACCGACAGATCGATGACGCGATCGGCGGCATAAGGCCCGCGGTCGTTGACCCGCACCACAATCGAGCGGTGGTTGGCGAGATTGGTGACGCGCACATAAGACGGCAGCGGCAGCGTCTTATGCGCCGCCGTGATCGAATTCATGTCGAATATTTCGCCATTGGCGGTGTAACGGCCATGGAAATCGTCGCCGTACCAGGATGCGATGCCAACGGCGCTGTAATTGACGTCTTCTTCCGGGATATAGACTCGTCCGGCGACCGTATAGGGCTTGCCGACGCGGTAGGTGCCGCCGCCCTTGGGAACCGGCTCGCCGGGTTCCACAACGCGCGCGCTAGCCGAAACGCCATATTTGGGGTCGAGCCTGCCGCCGCCGGCGCAATTGGCGAGCGCCAGGCAGGCCGCGCCAAGGGCCGCGCTTTTGGCTACGCCCTGCGCCTGGCGCAATAACCGGCCATTGCCCCCGAATACGCTCATACTGAGAGAAATCCCCGATGCGGAACGACTAGACTAGCGTGTAACCGCCAATCCGTGAACGGTTGGCGAAGGGTCGTGGTAAACAATTGGTTCTATTAGTGTCTTACGACGCCCGGCACAACAAAAAAGGCCCGGCGGTAAGGCCGGGCCCTTCTTATAAACTGATCGGCGCGATCAGAATTTGATGCCGGCGCCGAGGCTCGCAATAACGCCGTTGAAGCGGCGCTGGACGGTATAACCGGCAACCGGCGTAGCCACTCCTGCGTAGCTGGCGCCGCCGCAGCCCGCGACTGAGCCCACCGTGATACAGGATGTCGTGCCCGTCCCACTCACCGTCAAAGACGACCTTCCGAGGTCGTAGTAGATGCCTTCGGTCTTGACGAAAAAGTTGTTGGTCAGTGCGTAATTGAGGCCACCGCCAAGGGCCCAGCCGGTCCTGGTCTGGGTCATACTGCCCGACCAACTTGCCGCCGTTGAGGGCGCTACAATGTAGGTTGCAGGTGCGCCACAGCCGCCGCCACACGCCGTATAGTTATAGAAATTTCCATCCGCATAAGTGGCAGACGATGCCAAGCGAACTTGGCCGTAGGCCAAGCCGCCGGTGACGTAGGCCAACCAGCGGTCGCCTGCGAAACCTATTTTTGCGCGCAAGGTCCCGAGCCAGTTTGCAGTCGCCTGCACACTTCCGGAAGCCGCCGAGGTTCCAGAGACCGTGCACACCGAATAATTGTTATTCGGACACGTGCTGCCGCCGGCGCCCGACGAAATCACGGTGTCTGCGTAACCGCCGTTCGACATCCACGAGCCGTCGCCGTTTGATCTGGCTAGCCAATTGAAATCGGCGGCTGCGCCAACGACGATGTTATTAAATTGCTTCAAATAACCGAATTCCAAGCCGCCCGAGCCGAACACCCTTCTGTCACCAAGAGTTGTGGGTGCGTTCACGTAAGTGATGGACTGCTGATTGACCGGATTGGCTGTGTTCGTCAGGGCTTGGCCGATCGCGGCACCGGTGCTGAAAGTCTGCGATGTCAGTGATTGGTAGCCGTTTGGTGTAGGAACAGGGGTATTGCTTGTCCCGCCAACACCAGGAACAGCGTCGGTCAATGGGTTGACGGCGCCAACAGTAGTGCCGCCGAATGTGTAGGGATTAAAATTCTGCAGAACCTTGTTGACGTCACCACCGCCGCCAATCTGGCCGCTGATGAAAACGCCGGTCCAATCAACCGCACCGGGGCCGGCCGACGCGGCCGAAGCCAGTCCAAATACCATCGCTGTGGCGAGTAAAGCAGTGCGGAAATCGCGCATAAATCCCCCGTGTGGAACGTTGCACAACGTTCGGCGTTTTTTACGCCCCCCAAAACCACGCGGGTAACCTGAGGTAGAAAGCGAATCGGAGGAATGTCGAGGCGGTATCGGGGTGGAAGTTTTACAAAATGGCAAAAATGTCTTTGGACATTCCGGCTGGCATTATTGTAAGGGCATCAATCGATTTGGACGCACGAGCGAAGCTGTTCGAAAATGAAAAAGGCCGCCAACGCAGGCGGCCTCTCTCAGTTCATAGCTTGCAATCGGCTCAGAACTTATAGGCCAAGCCAAGCTTGGCAACCACGCCGTTGAATTGCTTTGTCACTGTGTAACTGGAGACCGCAACCGCCGCAGACGTGTTCGGAGCTGGGATGTTGATGCTCCCGCCTCCCACTGTGCGTGTGCCTGTACCGTTGACCGTTAGCGTTGAGCTACCCAGATCATAGTACAAGACCTCAGTCTTCGCGATTAAGTGGTCCGTTACGGCATAACCAAATCCACCACCGGCGGCATACCCGTATTTCATACCGGTTTGGGAGCCAGCCCAACTTGCGACCGTCGTGGTGTTACCTTGGGGAAGGCCTGCGCAGGTTCCTGCCACTGCATACGTGCCCGTTTGCGCACAGGTGTACACATTAGTGTCCGACCAATTCGCCGACGAACTCATATTAATGCGGCCAAAAGCAAAACCGCCGGTGCCGTAAACCATCATGCGATTGTCGGCAAAGCCAATAGTGCCGCGAGCAGTTCCCAGCCATGTCAAATTAGCGCTCGTTGTTCCGTAAGCTTGGCTCACGCCGTTGGCTTGCTGGTTCAGCGTGCCATCGACGAAGGGGCCGCCGCCGCAGCCGCCGCCACAGGCGCCGTAGTCGTAAGTTGTTCCAGATCCAGCATAACTACCTGCGCTGTTCCAGCTCCCTGTCCCCGAGGACGAAGCGGCTCCTGGAAACGAGAAATCGCCTGCGACACCTAAAATGATACTGCCGAACTGCTTGTTAAATCCAAGCTCCACGCCGCCCAGTCCCAACAGTCTTTTCAGAAAGTCCCCAGATAACGTCGTCGGCGACCCGGGATACGATACCGGGCTATAGCTGCCGCTTGGGAGGCCCAGCAAAGTGCGGGCGTAAGCATTCCCAGCATTGTAAGTCGTTGAAGACAAAGCCTGAGTCCCTGGCGCGGAGGCTGGAGACCCTAACCCGCCGCCCGGCAACGCGCTCGGATCAACCATTCCAACCGCGTTGGCACCAATCGGATTGAAGTTTTGTGTGGTGTTGCCGGCTTGATAACCGCCGCCGAAATACCCCCCAACAAACACGCCGGTCCAATCCATAGCCGCGGGGGGCGGTCCTTGGATGAAGACCGGCGTCGTTTTCGGCTTTTTGCTGTAAGCAAGGTCCTGCGGATTAAAATTGAGGTTCGGTGGATCAAGACTGAGGTCTTGCGGCTTAAAATTGATGTCCAGCGGGGGCGGCGCGGACAAGTCTTGCGCCGACGCGATCGCCGCGAACCCGACTGCAATACCACAAGCGAGCAACACAGGTTTAAACCGACGCATCGGCAGCCCCCATTTTATCCCCTGCGCTACGCTCGGCATGATCCATGCCCCCCAATAACGGCGCAGGTATAGTGATGCTTAAAAAACAACCTTTCTGGTGTCTACATGTTGGCGGTAAAAGGCAGTGGATTACCTAAATGCCACTTTTTAAAGTGGTAATTTTACAACTCGATCGATTGATTTGCCGTCGCCTCTAGAGGCTGCCGTAACGGCGCCAATAACTTGGGCGCGGGCCAGCCTAGGCTTGCACTGGAGGGGCTATCTGCGCCAATAGATCGGCACGGGTTTTGTTTGATGCAACTCAATCGAAGCCAAAATCAAAGCCAAGCGCTTGATTGAAATAGGCTACGTGCATGTTTGGAAGGGTGGCCGAGTGGTTTAAGGCACCGGTCTTGAAAACCGGCGTACCCGCAAGGGTACCGTGAGTTCGAATCTCACCCCTTCCGCCAGGTTATAAGCCTGAGAGACCATCTCTCAATGCGCGAGTTTGGGGGCTTTCATGACGATCCAAAGAATATTCCTGGCCTATATGGCGCTGGTCGGCCTTGCGAGCGGCGCCCTATTGGTGATCGCGCCGCAGACCGGCGAATTTTTTATCAAGCCGTATTTTTGGGTGTTGATCGCGGTCGCTGTGTTCGAAGGCGGCGCGGCGATCTACCGCAAAAGCTCGCCCATCGAAATTTTAACGACGCCGGTGCGCTTTGCCGGTTTCGCCATTGGCTGTGTATTGATGCTGGCGGTTCCGACGCTTGCCGGTTCGCCGGCGCATTTCGTATAGCCTGCGCTGTAGGCGCCCTACTCCCAGAATAAATCGATCGGCAACAGCGGCCCGCCGCTGCCGCGGCATTCGCGTTGGCAATAACGATCGCAAGCGTCGGTGAGTTTCAGGCACTGGCCTTGCGCGTCATGCGTCAGACAGCCGGCCATGCCCCAGGCGCAATGCGCGCCGCAATCGCTCCAGCAAACCCCGGAAGCGCGGACCGATTGCGCCCGTTCGCTGCGCGGGAACGGCAGCGGCTCACGTTGTGCGCTATAGGGCGACGCATTCACATCGGCAGCGGTCGCTTGTCCAGGCGGCATAAAAATACCGCATAAAAACAGGCTAATGAGGATAATCGATAGTTTCATGGCTCTCCCGCCGACGCCACGATAGCGCCGATCCCGGCCGCGGCCAATCGGCAATAGCAACCGGGCGAAACTAAATAAGCCTGGAACTTACCCGGCATTACGCCACTTGCTAGGGTGGCAAAACAAGAATCGCTGCCGTGCATTGGGGGCGCATCGACCGAGGAAATATCCCGTGCCTGGTATCGCAGAAAAGCAAACCCAAACCGCGCCCGATCAAGCTGCGGCCCAGCGTTTCGCCACCGAGGGCATCAAGCCCTTGGCGCGCGCCAGCCGCATCACCCGCATTTTCATGCGCGTGGTGGCCTTCGTCGAGCGACTCAATTTGAGCCATAGCAAAGTCGGCAATCCGGCGATCTACGACAATGCGGTATTTCCGTGGGTCAAAGACGTCGAGCACGAATGGCGCGCGATCCGCACCGAGCTCGATCGGGTATTGTTGCGCCAGGCCGACCTGCCCGGCTTCCACGAAATTTCCGCCGACGTCGCCACCATCAGCCAGGACCGTGGCTGGAAAACTTTTCTGCTGGCCGGCTACGGATTCAAGTCGGATGCCAATGTCAGGCTTTGTCCGCGGACCTGGGCCGCATGCCAGAAAATTCCCGGCCTGATCACGGTGATGTTTTCAATTCTCGAGCCGGGCAAGCATTTGCCGGCGCATCGCGGGCCCTATAACGGCGTGCTGCGCCTGCATCTCGGCCTGATCGTGCCGGAGCCGCGCGATCAACTCGGCATCCGCGTCGACCGGCAACTCTATCGCTGGAAGGAAGGCCACGCTGTCATCTTCGACGACGCCTATGAACACGAAGCCTGGAACAAAACCCAGCACACGCGCGTGGTGCTGTTCGTCGATTTTCGCAAGCCGCTGCGGTTCCCCGCCAATTTTCTCAATTGGCTGCTGCTGCGTCTGGCCGTGTTCACGCCTTTCATCCGCGAGGGCACCGACAACCAAAAGGCCTGGGAAAAGAAATTTTACGAGGAAGCCGAGGCGCTGCGCAATCATTAACGCCGGCCGCCTTGCTATCGCCCCGGATCGCGGTTAGCTCCATGTCAAATGTTGGACCGTGACCCCAAAACCGGCGGCAAAGCCGCGCCCAAAGTCAGCTTCGTCTCGCTCGGCTGTCCGAAAGCGCTGGTCGATTCAGAGCGGATCATCACGCGCCTGCGCGCGGAAGGCTATGAACTGTCGCGTGACCATGTCGGTTCCAATCTGGTCATCGTCAACACTTGCGGGTTTTTGGACAGCGCCAAGGCGGAGTCGCTGGGCGCGATCGGCAAAGCGCTCAAGGAAAACGGCAAGGTCATCGTTACCGGCTGCATGGGCGCCGAACCCGAGAGCATTTCGTCGGCTTTCCCCGACGTACTGGCGATCACCGGTCCGCAGCAGTATGAGAGCGTGGTCGATGCCGTGCACCGCGCGCTGCCGCCGATCCACGATCCGTTTCTCGATCTGGTGCCGCCGGAAGGCATCAAGCTGACGCCGCGTCACTATGCGTATCTGAAAATTTCCGAAGGCTGCAACAACCGTTGCACTTTCTGCATTATTCCCAAGTTGCGCGGCGATCTGGTGTCGCGCCCGGCCGGCGACGTCATGCGTGAAGCGGAAAAACTAGCCGCCGCCGGCGTCAAAGAATTGCTGGTCATCTCACAGGACACTTCGGCCTATGGGCTCGACATCAAATATGCCGCCAGCCAATGGCGCGGCCGCGAGCTGCGCGCCAAGTTCATCGATCTGGCCGGCGCGCTGGGTGAACTCGGCATTTGGGTACGGCTGCATTACGTCTATCCGTATCCTCATGTCGACGACGTCATTCCGCTAATGGCGGAGCGAAAAATTCTGCCCTATCTCGACATTCCATTTCAGCATGCCGCGCCCGATGTGCTCAAACGCATGAAGCGCCCGGCTGCGCAAGCCAATACGCTGGAGCGTATCGCGCGCTGGCGCGAGATTTGCCCCGACCTCACGCTGCGCTCTACTTTCATTGTCGGTTTTCCCGGCGAGACCGAAGCGGATTTTGAATTCCTGCTGCAATGGCTGGACGAAGCCGCGCTCGATCGCGTCGGCTGTTTCAAATACGAGCCGGTGCGCGGCGCGGTCGCCAATGACTTGGGCGCGGCCGTGCCGGACGAGATCAAGGAAGACCGCTGGCATCGCTTCATGAAAGCGCAACAGAAGATTTCAACGCGCCGACTCAAACGCAAGGTCGGCACGCGCCAGCAAGTCATCATCGATGAGGCCGGGCCCTCGGTCGCCAAAGGCCGCTCGATGGCCGACGCGCCGGAAATCGACGGCGCGGTTTATGTGGCCAGCCGCCGGCCGTTACGCGTCGGCGAAATTGCGACAGTGAAGATTGAGCGTGCCGACGAATATGATATGCACGGAACAGTCGTCGGCTATTGACGCCTGCGGGCCACGCTTGCGCCGATTATTTTAAGACGCCGACAATGGCATCGGTCAGCGCCGCCAACTCATCCGCCGGAATGGTGAATGCAGGCGTCAGATAAATCACATTGCCGAACGGGCGCACGAACACGCCCGCCTCGACAAAGCGCGCGCGCATGGCGTCGAGGTTGTCGATGCGTTCCATCTCGACGACGCCGATGGCGCCCTTCACCCGCACATCCTTGACGCCGCGCAAGTTGCGGCAGGCTGCAAGCCCTTGCAACATAGCGGCGGACACAGTTGCGACTTGCGCCAACCTTGGTTCCCGCTCGAACAGATCGAGCGAGGCATTGGCGGCGGCGCATGCCAGCGCATTGGCCATATAACTCGGCCCATGCATGAGCGCCTTTTTCGGATCGTCGGACCAGAAGGCATCGAACAGTTTTTTAGTCGCGATCGTCGCCGCCAGCGCCAACGTGCCGCCGGTGAGCGCCTTCGACAATGTGATGATGTCGGGCGTAACACCGGCCGCCTCGTACGCAAACATCGTCCCGGTGCGGCCAAAGCCAGTGAAGATTTCGTCGAAGATCAGCAGCACGTCGTATTTGTCGGCGAGGCGGCGCAATGTTTTAAGCACCGCCGCATCGTGAAACATCATGCCGCCGGCGCCCTGCACCAGCGGCTCGACAATGATGCCGGCGATGTCGCTGGCGTGTTGCGCCAGCAATTTATCGAGCGCCGCCGCGCGCTCATGCGTGTCGGGCAGATCGACGATATAATTCTCAGGAAGCAAGCCGGCAAACAGCGTATGCATGCCGCCTTCGCTATCGCTCACCGCCATGGCGCCGGTGGTGTCGCCGTGGTAGCCGCCCTTGAAACCGACGAATTGCGTGCGCCCTTTCACGCCGCGATTGATCCAATATTGTACCGCCATCTTCAACGCGACTTCGACGGCGACCGAACCGGAGTCGGAAAAGAAAACACGCGTGAGATTGCCCGGCAGCAAGGCGCACAGCCGTTGTGCAAGCCGCAGCGCCGGCTCATGCACCAGCCCGCCGAACATCACATGCGGCATGTGCGCGAGCTGGCGCTCGACCGCCTGGCGAATATGGGGGTGGCTATAGCCGTGGCAGGCGGTCCACCAACTGGCGATGCCGTCGATCAGTTCGCGTCCGTCGGCCAGGCGTATGCGCGAGCCTTGCGTACCGACGACCGGCAACGGCACCGCCGCCGTCTTCATTTGCGCGTAGGGCAGCCAGACATGCTGGAGGCCGCCGGCATGCCAGCCGGGCAGTTCGCTCTTTTTGCTGGTATCGGCCGCCATTTGGCGCTTTCCTACACCCGTGCACACGCTCGATCAATTCGCGCAAAGTAAACTTGACGATTTGGAGCGCCGGCACCTGCGCCGGGCGCTGGCCGAAACCGTGCGCGAGTATGGCATCTGGGTCGAGCACGGCGGCCAGCGGCTATTGTCGTTTTCCTGCAACGACTATCTCAACCTGACCCAGCATCCCGCCGTCAAGCAGGCGGCCATGGGCGCGATCGAGAAATATGGCGCGGGTTCCGGCGCCTCGCGCCTGGTCACCGGCAATCACCCGCTTTACGCCGAACTCGAAACACGGCTGGCGCGCATCAAGCAGACCGAGGCGGCCGTCGTGTTCGGTTCCGGCTATCTCACCAATGCCGGGATCATTCCGGTGCTGATCGGACGCGGCGGGCTGGTGCTGGCGGACGAGCTGTCGCATGCTTGCTTGTTCGCCGGCGCGCAATTGTCGCGCGGCAAGGTGCTAACATTCCGGCATAACGATCTCGATCATCTGCGCAAGCTGTTGGCCGAGCATCGCTCCCTCCACGACCATGTCCTGATCGTTACCGATGGCGTTTTCTCCATGGACGGCGACCTTGCCCCGCTCGCGGAGCTGAATGCGCTGGCCAATGAGTATGACGCCTGGCTGATGTCCGACGACGCGCATGGGCTCGGCGTCGTCGGCGGCGGTCGCGGCTCCAGTTTCACCGGCAATACCCATATCCCGGTTCCGCTTCAGATGGGCACGCTGTCGAAAGCGGTCGGCGCTTATGGCGGATATCTGTGCGCATCGAATGCGGTCGTTGATTTGGTCCGCAACCGCGCACGCACGTTGATCTATTCCACCGGCCTGCCGCCGGCCTGCGTCGCCGCCAGCATCGCGGCGCTCGATATTATTGAACGTGAGCCGGGCTATGCGGCGCTGCCGGTGCAAAAGGCCAAGGCCTTCACCAAGGCCGCCAGACTGCCGGAGGCGCAAAGCCCGATTGTGCCGGTGATTATCGGCGCCGAGGACGCAACGCTCGCGGCCTCTCAAATGCTGGCCGATGAAGGTTATCTCGCCGCCGCCATTCGCCCGCCTTCGGTGCCGGCCGGGACCGCGCGTTTGCGCCTGACCTTTACCGCGAAGCACCCGGACGACGCCATCGAACGGCTGGCGAAATTAGTGCGCGAACGCATTTTGGTGCACGAATGATCCCGAAAAGCATGCCCTCGGGCTTGACCCGGGGTGGGAACCGGTTTTCGGAAAAGATCATGCGTCAGACAATATGAGCGCCTACTTCGTCACCGCGACCGGCACCGATATCGGCAAGACCTTCGTCACCGCCGGATTGATCCGCTATTTGCGCAATGCCGGCGCCAAGCCGGAAGCGCTAAAGCCGGTCGTGAGCGGTTACGATCTCCTCCGTGGTCGAAACCAGCGATCCGGCGGTACTGCTTAAGGCGCTTGGGCGCGCCGTGTCCGCGGACGAGATTGCGCGCATCGCGCCCTGGCGTTTTCGCGCGCCGCTCTCGCCCGACATCGCTGCCGCGCGCGAAAACCGCGCTATCGATTTCGACGCGCTGATCGCGTTTAGTCGCGCGGCGGCCAAGACGTCGAACGGAATGCTGTTCATCGAGGGCGTCGGCGGCATCATGGTGCCGCTCGACGGCAAGCGCACCGTGCTCGACTGGATGGCGGCGTTGGATATTCCGCTGCTACTGGTAGTCGGAAGCTATCTTGGCGCCATCAGTCACACGCTGACCGCGCTTGACGTGCTGGCGCAGCGCAAACTCAAGATCGCGGCCATCGTGGTGAGCGAGAGCGAACGCGGCACCGTCGAACTCGAGGACACGGTCGCCAGCATCGCGCGTTTTTCGAACGACGTCGATGTCATCGGCCTGCCGCGGCTGCCGGGTGGCATCACCGAACATCCGGCTTTCGCGAAAATTGCCGCGCTACTTTAAAGTCAGCAATTCGCGCAAGGTCGCCTCGATCACTTTGGTCGCGGCCTTGAGGTCGCTGAGCTTCAAATGCTCATCGGCGCCATGCGCATTGGCGTCGAGAATGGTGCGCGGTCCCGCGCCATAGAGCACGGTCGGAATGCCGGCGACGCTATAATGGCGCGCATCGGTATAAAGCGGCACGCCCTTCACATCGATTTTCGTCTTCAATTCGCGTTTGCCGAAGCGCGTCAAAGGCTCGACCAGTTTCTCTATTCCTTTAATTGGCGTCAGCGGGTCGGCGAGAATGACCCGCTTACACGCAACAGTGATGCCTTTGGCTTTGCCGGCGCGTTTGATCAACGCGATCAAATCGCGCTCCACCTTCTTGCCGTTCTCTTCCGGGATCAGACGGCGGTCGAGCCGCATGACGATCTTGTCGGGCACGACATTGGTGTTGATGCCGCCGGAAATCAGCCCAACAGTAAGCTGTGGCGAGCCGATGCCCTTGGATTTCGATTTCTTCTTCTTCAGTTTTTTGCGTTCGGCGTAGAGCGCGGCAAGAACGTGGCTGGCGGCTTCGAGCGCATCGGCGCCGGTATCCGGCATGGCGGCATGCGCCTGCTTGCCATGTACCGTGACTTCGATGTGCACCACGCCGCAATGGGCGGTCACCACGGCGTAAGAGAACCCGGCCGAGATCGCCAAATCCGGCTTGGTAATTTTCTCGTCGAGCAGCCATTTCGGCCCGAGATAGCCTCCGGCTTCCTCGTCATAAGTAATGTGCAACTCGATCGTACCGTCGAGACCGGCGGGGCTATCCATCAGCGCCAGCAGCGCAAAGCCATACGTGGCGAAATCCGATTTCGACACCGCCGCGCCGCGCCCGTAAATCGCGCCGCCTTTTTCCTCCGCGCCGTAGGGGTCGTGATGCCAGCCCTGCCCCGGCGGCACCACGTCGCCATGGGCATTGAGCGCAATCACGGGACCTTTGCCGGACCCGAATTTCTGCCGGATCACCAGATTGGTCACCGACTTCATGCCGTATTGCTGCACCAAAGCTTGCGGCACCGGATGGCGCTCGACCGTAAAGCCAAGGCCTTCGAACAGTTCGGCCGATTTTTCGCCGTGGCGAGCGCAATCGCCGGGCGGATTGTCGGACGGCACGCGCACCAATTCTTTGAGGAAGGCGACTTCACGCGCGAAATTGCGGTCAATGAAACCGTTCATGGCTTGAAACCCTCGATGAATTTAATGAGTGCGGCCACCGCGAGGCCCATGTCGGAGGGGCTGGCATATTCGGCCGGATTGTGGCTCACGCCCCCGCGGCAGCGCACGAACAGCATGCCGATCGGGCAAAGCTTGGCCATGGCGGTGCCGTCATGACCGGCGCCGGAGGCAAGATACATCGGCTGGCCGCCGACCGCGGTAACCGCCGCCGCGAAGCCTTCTTGCAGGACGGGATTGCAGGGCGTCATGGCGACATCGCGCGTGGTCGTTACCAGCAATCCTAAATGGCGTTTTTCGGCGATGATGCGCGTTTCGGCCTTGAAGCGCTCGATGAATTGCAGGCGCGCTTGGTCGGCGCCAGCGCGGATATCGACGATCAGCGCCACATTGCCGGCAATGACATTCGACGCGGCGGCCGGAATATTAATGTGACCGACGGTGGCGACGACTTCACCGCGCGTTTCGCGCGCGAGCCGCTCCGCCAGCAATATGACTTCGGCGCCGCCGGCAAGCGCGTCTCGCCGCAGCAACATCGGCACGGTGCCGGCGTGACCGGCCTCGCCGAGCAATTCGACATTGAGATGCGTCTGCCCGGCGATCGAACTCACCACTCCCAGCGGCTGATTGCGATGTTCGAGCACCGGCCCCTGCTCGATATGAACTTCGACATAGGCCGCGGCCTCGTCGCGCGCATAGGCCGCCGCCGGGATATCGTCGGCATTCTTGCCAAAACGCGTGATGGCCTCGCGCAACGTCACGCCGTCGGCATCGGCGACTTCAAGCGAGGTGAAAGTGAAAGCACCGGCGGCCGCCAGCGAAGAATGCAGCGTCACGGGATAGCGCGCGCCCTCCTCGTCGGCAAAGGCCAGCACGTCGATGCCAAAGCCAAGCTTGCGCCCCGATTGCGCAAAATGCCCGGCGGCAAGAATGCCGGCGACTACGCCGAGCGGGCCGTCAAACATGCCGGCATCCACGACCGTATCGATGTGAGAGCCAATCAGCAGACGTTTTTTGCCAGTGCCCGCCCAATGGCCACGCACGGTGCCGAGCGCGTCTTCCGAGACTTCAAGCTGGGCGTCTTGCATCCAGCGCGTAATCAGATCGGCGGCGTCGCGATGTTCGGGCGACAGAAAAGTGCGCACCAGACGATTGGGCTCGGCCGACACCGACGCCAGCGTCTTGATCATATGCTCGGCGCGCACCCCTAGGCTTGGTATGTCGAGCGAGCCTGAGTTCATGTCAGCCATTTCTGCGCCACGAGAGTTTCCAGCATGCCTTCAAAATTGATCAGCGCGTGTAAAAAAATCGTCAAGACGGTCGACCCGCTGGCCCAACGCATCCAGCCCAGCACCAATCCGAATGCAAAAATCTGGCCAGTCACGTACCAGTCGTATTGCACATGAATGAGGGCCCATAACAGCGACGTGGCGACGATAACCACCCAGGCGTCGCGCGGCGATTGCAGCCAGCCGCGAAACAAAAATCCGCGAAACAGCGTCTCCTCGCCGATCGGCGTCAGCACCACGATGGCGAGCCATAATAGCAGCAGAGGCAGCCATCCGGCCGCGTTGGCGGTGCGGAATATATCGTTTTGGAACGGCGTGACGATATTATTGCCGAGCAGCCAGCTCAGCGTGTTGCCGGCGATAATCAGGGCAATGACCGCGGCGACGCCGAACACGATTTCGCTCCGCGCGCGGCCAGATCAGGCCCAGATAGGCCACCGGATTGCCGCCGCGGCGCTGCGTGAAGGCCATCAGCAGCAGGAGCTGAATAGGCGTCGACACAAAAATGATGATGGTGATGGCAACGCCGTCGCCGGAGAAATCCGGCATGTTTCGCAAGCTGCCGCCGAACCACCAGATCAACACCATCAGGCCGGCGCTTTGGGCGACCAGCATGGCGACAAAGCCGAGACCGAAGGTCGCGATCCGGCCCCAAGGTTTCGGATTATGAGAACCGATGTCCACGGTCACTTGCGCGCCTTCAACAGGTTCACCAAGTGTCAGCTCCCGCGATAGGTCGAATAGCCGAACGGCGAGATCAACAGCGGAATATGGTAATCGCGGCCGGGCGCCGCCGAAAAACGGATCGGCACTACGTCGAGGAATGGCGGGTCCGCAAGCGTTGCACCTTGGCGGCGAAAGTAGTCGCCGACGTGAAAGGCGATTTCATAATCTCCCGGCGTGAAGGCGTCGCCATCCAAAAGCGGTTTGTCGAGCCGGCCGTCGGCATTGGTGGCCGCCTGCGCAAGCACCGCCGGCGCATCGGTACGGCGCAACACCACGCCCACATCCGCCGCCGGCTTGCCGGTCGCGGTATCGAGCACATGGGTGGTTAAATGAGGCATGGCGCAAGCCCTGCCTACATAAACAAGACGGCCTTCGCAACTCGGGTCTGCCCGAGTTGCGAAATTTCCGTGCGTTCGCGCTTAAGGGATTAATACCACCGAGCCAGTCGTGGCGCGGCCTTCCAGGTCCTTGTGTGCCTGGGCGGCGTCTTTGAGGGCATATTTGTGGCTGGCCGGAATCTTGACCGCACCGGAGCCGACCTTCTCGAACAGGTCCTTGGCGGTTGCGACCAGATCTTCGCGCTTGGCGGCATAATGGTTGAGCGTCGGCCGGGTTGCAAACAGCGAACCCTTGGCCTGCAACAGATTGATGTTGAAGGCCTCGATCGCGCCCGAAGCGCTGCCGAAACTCACGAACATGCCGAGCGGACGAATGCAATCGAGCGACGCCGGGAACGTGTCCTTGCCAATGCCGTCATAGACGACGTCGCACAGCTTGCCGCTGGTGATCTCTTTAACCTTCGCCACGAAATCTTCGTCGCGATAGAGGATGGTGTGATGCGCGCCATTCTTCTTGGCGAGTTCGGCCTTGTCCTTGGAGCCGACGGTGCCGATCACGGTGGCGCCGAGAAGATTGGCCCATTGGCAGGCGATCAATCCGACGCCGCCGGCGGCGGCATGGATGAGCACGATGGTGCCCTTGCCGACCTTGAAGGTGCGGTTGAGCAGATATTGCACGGTCATGCCCTTGAGCATCATCGCGGCGGCCTGCTCATAGGTAATGTTGTCCGGCAATTTCACCGCGCGATCGGCCGGCAGCAGGCGTTCGGCCGCGTAGCCGCCGAGCGGCACCACATAGGCGATGCGGTCGCCGACCTTGACGTCGGTGACGCCGGGGCCGACCGCGGTCACCTGTCCGGCGCCTTCATTGCCGGAGACGAAGGGCATGCCGACCGGCGAGGGATACATGCCGACGCGGAAATACGTGTCGATGAAATTGACGCCGCTGGCATATTGCTTGATCTTGATCTGGCCCTGCCCCGGCGCCGGGACTTCAATATCGTCCAACGTCAGAACGTCGGGACCGCCATGTTTGTGTACGCGCACTGCTGCGACCATGTTTCACCCCTGTAAATAGCTAGGATTGTTATGTGGACCGGTTTCGGCCGGGATCATAGGCAGCCAAGCGCCGAACACAAGGCGTAAGCCGACAGTTTAGCGCGCGCCAGAAACCCGCAGGTTAGCGCCATTGATATAAGACGCGGCATCCGACAGCAGGAACAGAATGGCCTCGGCCACCTCGCTGGCCTCGCCGGCCCTGCCGGCAGGGATCATGGGCATCATACGCTCGATGCGCCCCGGCGCCTGGATATCGGTGTCGATCATACCGGGACTGACGGCGTTGATCCGCATGCCCTCTTTGGCAACTTCGCGGGCGGCGCCGATTACCATGGAGTTCGACAGCGCTTTTGGCCGCCGCGTACCACACACATTCCGTGGCGCCGCCGAGCGTGGCCGCCATCGATGATACCATCACGACCGAACCGCCTTTACCGCTATGCCTGGTCGACATGCGCCGCACACATTCGCGCAACGCGATCAGAGCGCCGAAAGTATCGACCGCAAGCACTTCACGGATGGTTTGCGCGGTGGCTTCGTCGAGCCGCGAATTGTTTCCGATAATCCCGGAACTATGCACGAAATGCGTGATCGGCCCCAGCGCATCGGTCGCATTCGTGAACACGCGCTCGATGTCAGCCTCGATTCCCATATCGCCCTGCAACGCGACGGCCTCGCCGCCGCTTGCCTTCACCGCAGCGACCACGCTGGCGGCCGCATTGGCATTAGTATTGTAATTAATCGCTACGTCATAGCCGCGCGCGCCGGCAAGCCGCGCGGTCGCAGCGCCAATGCCCCGGCTACCGCCGGCGATCAAAAGGACTGGCCGTGGCATTCGAGACTCCGTTTATTTGCGTAAAAGTCCAGCAACGAAAAAATAAACCGCAATCGCGCAGAGCGGCCAGACCACATAGGGGCCCGGGTCGAGATTGTCGATCACGGCGATTGCCGCCAGCACCGCCCAGACCACCATCAGCGCGACATTGAGCATACGCAGATGCGCAACCCGTAGCGGATGCACAAAACGAATCGGCGCGAAGGTCAAAGCCGCGAGCAGCGCCACTAAAGCGGCGGCGAACCAGCCAGGCGGCTGCAAAATATAGATGTAGAAGGCCGCGACATTCCACAGGGCGGGAAAGCCGCGGAAATAATTATCGCCGGTCTTCATCTCGCGGTCGGCGAAATACAGGGCGCCGGTAATTACGATGACAAGGCCGGCGGGTATGGCCAAGGCATCCGGGAGGAACCCGCTGGCGGCGATCGCATAGGCCGGGACGAAGACGTAAGTGACAAAGTCGACAACGAAATCGAGCTGCTCGCCCGACCAGCGCGGCAGCACTTCCTTGATCTTGAAAGCGCGGGCGAGCGGCCCGTCAATGCCGTCGACCACCAGCGCCATGCCGAGGCAAAAGAACATTCCCGCCCAATGGTCGCCGGTCGCCAGAATAAGCGCGAGAAAAGCCAGCGCCGTGCCGCAGGCAGTGAAAACATGAATTGTAAAAGCGCGAAAGCGCGCAAATGACATACTTTTTACCTTCGCATGATCTTATCCGAAAGCCGGTTCGCACTTTTCGAGATCATGCTCAATTGTTATTGATTACCCCAATCGAGCTTGACGATCTCGGCCGAGCGCCCCGCCAAATTCCAATTGCGGCCAAAGCCGCGGAAGCGGGATTTGTCGGCGCGCGAAACGATGACATCCGGCCCGATCCAATATTCACTGTTGCGGATCACGACATTGCCCGCATCCTTGCCGCGCACCGGCGTGATGGCGCCGTCGACATATTTCTCGATGCGCACCAGCCGCGTCTCGCCTTGCGTCTCGTAAGAGATCGGCACTTGGCGCACGCCAAGAAACTGTCCGACCAGGATCGACAATAAATGCGTGGTGCCGCCGACCCGGCCGGTGAAAATGCGCGTGAGGCCTTTTACCGCCATGGCCGACGCTTTGTCGTCGACGAACAGCGCCGCGGTCCAGTTGCCGCGCGACATGATGCCCGGCAGATCCATCATCAGGCCGACCTTGAGGCCGGATAAATCTTCGCTGTCGATGTGACCTTCGTCGATGCGGACCCCGGCCCAGGTCTGGCAGCGGTCCTCGGTCGGCGGATGATCGCCAAGCGAGAGCACGCAGGGGCAAAAAACCGTGCAGCTGCATGACAGCGCCATCTCGCCTTTTAATGTCCAAGCTTCCGTCAACGTTTCACTCCCGGATTTTTTGTTTTTCTAGCTTAAATCAGATGGCCCGGCCAATGGCCGAGCGCCGATATCAGAAAGCCTGCGCCAAACGCTATCAAGACAATGCCGACGATATGGGAAAAGCGTTTGCCGGTGCCGATCTTTTCCAGCGCCATCACCATGCCGAGCGCCGCCATCCAGATCACGTTCATGACGCCGGTCGCAAACATCAGCAGCATCATCGCCCAGCAGCAACCGAGACAAAACAATCCCTGGCGTAATCCGAGCCCAAACACACCGCGCGCCGTCGTTTTCCAATTCGTAAAGAAAAACGAAAACGGCTGCTGGCATTGCGTCAGGCAGGCATGTTTAAGCGCGGAGAATTGATATAGGCCTGCCCCGATAAATATTGCGCTCGAGAACAAAGCGCTCGCCGGCGTTATCCCGGCGCCGGCCAGAGCGGCGTGCGCAAACATAATTTGAGCCAGCGCGGCGACGCCGGCAAAGCCAAGCCACACGGCAGTGTAACCGGCAGCGATCACGAAAGGCGACACGATCGCCTCGCCCTTGCGCGCGGCCGTATCGGCGATCTCGGCATAAGTGAGAATCATGGGCGCCGCGCTCGGCAGCATCATGGCGAGCGTCATGGCGCTCCACATGCCGGCAATAAGGAACGCGTCGCCCGCGCCGCCGGTGGCAAGCGGACGGCACAAGACCTCGAACAGCCCGACGCCGGCAGCTTGCAGTCCGAGCACGAACCAGCCGAGCCCGGCCAGCGCCGCGATGCAGGCGAAAGCGATTAATTTCGGCCGCGCAAAGACCGCGCCCAGCCCATGGGCGGCGGGCGACAGATAGCTCAGATCGCGGTTGGCAGCTTCGGTCATGCGCGGCCCTTCAAGCGGCACCCGTGCATAGCGCATCGCGCCATGCTAGTTAAACCCCAACAGGATGACGCGCTTAATGCCGGAACAAAACGCCAATAGCGAAGCCGCCGCGGCCATTGTTGTGGGCGGCGGGCCTGCCGGCCTCACGGCCGCGATAGCGCTCAGCCTCGGCGGTATCGCTACCGTGCTGGTGGGCAAACGCCCGGCCCGGGCCGATAACCGCACCACGGCCCTGCTTGCCGGCTCGGTGACGGCGCTTTCGACGCTCGGCGTTTGGGAACACTGCGCGGCCCAAGCAGCGCCGCTCAAGACCATGCGGATTGTCGATGACACCGGGCGGCTGTGGCGCGCGCCGGAAGTGAAATTCGAGGCGAGCGAGATCGATCTCGAAGCCTTCGGCTATAATATCGAAAACCGTCATTTAGTGGCGGCGCTCGAGACATTCGCCGGCACGCTCGCCAATCTGCGCATGATCGAAGACGAAGTCGCGGCGGTTGAGCCGGTTGGCGATGCGGTTACTGTTTCGCTCAAGAGCGGCGCTCGTTTGGTCGCCTCGCTCGTAATCGGCGCGGACGGGCGCCGCTCGCTTTGCCGCGCCGCCGCCGGCATCGCTTTCGACGAGCGTGCCTATAAGCAGATGGCGCTCACGGTTTGCATCAAACATTCGCGTCCGCACCGCGACACCTCGACCGAATTTCATACCGCCGAGCGGGCCCTTCACGCTGGTGCCGCTGCCGGGTCAGCGCTCCAGCCTGGTCTGGGTTCTCGATCCGGTTCAGGCCGACGAGATCGCGGCGCTCGACGATGCCGAGCTCGCTACAAAGATCGAGCGCGCATCGCATTCGATCCTCGGCAAGATCGAATTGGAGCCAGGTCGCGGAATATTTCCGCTCGCGGTTGCCACCGCCGCAAACTTTGCGGCAAAACGTATCGCACTGGTCGGCGAGGCCGCTCACGTGATCCCACCAATCGGCGCGCAGGGGCTTAATCTGGGTTTGCGCGATGCCGCGACCATCGGCGAGATCGCCATCGCCGCGCAGCGCGATGGACGCGACCTAGGCGGTGGCGATGTTCTTGCGGAATACGACAGACTGCGCCGTACTGATGTGGGTAGCCGCACGCTCGCCATCGATCTGCTCAATCGCACGCTGCTCACCGATTTTCTCCCCGTACAGGGAATGCGCGGATTGGGTCTCTATATGCTCGACCGCATCGGGCCGTTGCGCCGCGCCGCCATGCGCGAAGGCGTTGCGCCTGTTGCCGCGCAGCCGCGGCTGATGCGCGGCGAAGTTCTTTAGGCTTTATCCAAAGGCGGCGCCTTTTTCGCGGTGGGCGCTTCGCGAAATTCCGGCGCAATCGGCAAAGGCAAAGCCGGCATGGTCTTGCCCGATGCCGTTTCGACGTTATGCGCAAAAAGACCGCGCTCGACAAAATGCGGATCGCGCATGGCGTCTTCCAGTGAGGTCACGATTGTTGCGCAGCAGTCGGCCGCAGCCAGGATCGGCCGCCACTCCTGCGCCGTGCGCGCGGCAATCAATTTGGCGACGGCGTCACGCGTCGGCGCAGGCGCGCGCATCGATGAATTCCGGCGCCAGCCCAATCGCGGCGGTGAATGCCAGCCAGAATTTCTGCTCGATCGCGCCGCAGGCGACAATCTTGCCGTCCTTGGTCGGATAGAGTTGATAGCGCGGCGATGAACCGGCCAGCCACATTTCTCCTGGTTTCGGAAACTTGCCGCCCGCGTGGCCCAGCGCCAGCGCGTACCAGGCGAAGGTGAACATCGCGTCGGTCATGGCGATGTCGATGAAACAGCCCTGCCCGCTTTGGTCGCGGCCGCGCAACGCCAGCAGAATATTGATCACCGCCGGAAAACTGCCGCCGGCGATGTCGGCGGCCAGCATCGGCGGCACCACCGGGTGCTCGATCGGCCCCGGCTGCAAATCGAGCAGCCCGGTCGCGCCGATATAATTGATGTCGTGGCCGGCCTCATGGACGCGCGGTCCGCTCTGGCCGTAGCCGCTGATCGAGCAATAGATCAGTTTAGGATTGATGGCGCGCAGATCGTCATAACCCAGACCCAGCCGCGTCATCACGCCGGGACGGAATTGCTCGATCAGAATATCGGCGCGCTTGATGAGCGGTATGAGTTTGGCGCGGTCGGCGTCGTTTTTTAAATCGAGCGTGAGAAGTTTTTTGCCGCGATTGAGCATCGCAAACGGCGCGCTCTCGCCATCGACCAGCGGCGCAAAACGCCGCATATCCTCGCCGCCCGGCCGCTCGATCTTGATCACCTCGGCGCCGGCCTCCGCCAGCATCAAGGCCGCCAGCGGTCCCGGCAGCAGCGTGGTGAAATCCAAAACGAGTAGGCCCGACAAAGGCTGCATATAGGCTACCTGAAACAACAGCGGCGGCAGCGTACCGGTTTTCACCATCCACATCACGCTGGTCAGCGTCAGCACCGAAACGATGGTGCCGAGCAACACCGCGTTCGAAGCCTGCTCGACCCAGGTGTCATATTGGCGCGCGAATACGAACACGTTGAGCGCCGGCGGCAACGCCGCCATCAGCACCGCGGTATAGACCCAGGTTTGTTCGAACGGCCCAAACAGCGACAGCAGCAGAAATATCAATACCGGATGGAGAATGAGTTTTACGGCGGTCAGGAACGGCACCTCCCACGGCATCTTTTTGAGCGGGCGCAACGCAACCGTCACGCCGAGCGTGAACAGCGCGCAAGGCGCCGCCGCGTTTTGCAGGAACTGCATCAAGCGGTCGAGCGCGACCGGCGGCTGGAAATGGATGGCCGCCGATAGAATGCCGACAAAGGTCGCAATCACCAGCGGATGGGTGACGATGCGCTTGACCGCCTCGGCGGCGGCGGCAGCGACGCTCACCTGTTGCGGCTTGGCCAGCGCCATCAGGAACGGCACGATCGTGAACAACAGCAAAGTGTCGAAGCAGAATATCAGCGCCACCGGCACCGCCGCCTTTGGGCCGAGCGTCGCCAGAGCGAGCCCAGGGCCCATATAGCCGATATTGCCATAGCCGCCGGCCAGGCCCGCAATGGTGGACTCGCCAATATTGCCGTGGCGGATCGCCATGCCGATGGCGAACGATACCGCGAAGGCCCAGAACGTCGCCAAAGTGGTGGCGAATACGAAATCGATCTGGGCTAGTTGTTCGAGCGGGGTTTGCGCCAGAATGCGGTAGAAAAGCGCCGGCAGCGCCACATAGACGATGAAAAAATTCATCCAGGCCAGCGCGGTATCGGGTATCTGCTTGATCTTGCCACAGGCAAAACCGATAAAGATGAGACCGAAAAACGGCAGTGCCAGATTGAGAACGTCGATCATTCGAGTGTCCCGATTCCGAAGCTGCACTAGGCTCCGGCGCGGCCTTGAAACTTAGCTACTTGGCGCGCCCTTTGCATTGCTCTAAACGCCAGATTGGCCTTTTGGAAGGGACCTGACCGCCGTGAAGCTTCCACGCCAGTTTTTTCAGCCGCTGGCCATCGGCGCGCCCACGCCCATGCGCGATCTGCCGGTACGGCTGGAGCGCATGATCCATTTCGTGCCGCCGCATATGGAAAAGATGCGGGCCAAGGTGCCTGACCTGGTCAAACAGGTCGATGTCGTACTGGGCAATCTTGAAGACGCCATTCCTGTCGAGGCCAAGCAGGCGGCGCGCGCAGGCTTCATCGAAATGGGCAAAGCGGTCGATTTCGGCCAGACCGGGTTGTGGACGCGCATCAATGCGCTCAATTCGCCCTGGGCGCTCGACGATGTGATCGAGATCGTCGGCGCCATCGGCGACAAGCTCGACGTCATCATGCTGCCCAAGGTCGATGGTCCCTGGGACATCCATTACCTCGATCAGTTGCTGGCGCAGCTGGAAGCGCGCCACAAAACCAAAAAGCCGATTCTGATCCACGCCATCCTGGAAACCGCGCAGGGCGTCAATAATGTCGAGGCGATCGCTACCGCCTCCCCGCGCATGCATGGCATGAGCCTCGGTCCGGCCGATCTGGCGGCATCGCGCGCCATGAAAACCACCCGGGTCGGCGGCGGCCATCCAGAATATAAAGTGCTGGCTGACGCACCGCAGGTCGGGTCTACCCGACCTGCGCAATCAAAAGATTCGATCTCGGGTAAACCCGAGATCGATGGCGATAAACCGCGGGCGTCCTATCAGCAGGATCTCTGGCATTACACGACCGCCAAGATGGTCGATGCTTGCGCGGCTGCCGGCATCAAGCCGTTCTATGGCCCGTTCGGCGATTTTTCCGACGCGGCCGCTTGCGAGTCGCAGTTCCGCAATTCGTTCCTGCTCGGTTGTGTCGGGGCCTGGACACTGCACCCTTCGCAGATAGCCATCGCCAAGAAAGTCTATGCGCCCGATCCGGCCGAAGTCGCTTTCGCCAAGAAAATCGTCGAGTTCGATGCCGGACGGCGCCGGCGCGGTCATGATCGACGGTAAAATGCAGGATGACGCCACCTGGAAACAGGCCAAAGTGCTGCTCGATCTCGCCAAACTGGTGGCGAGCCAAGGACCCTGAAATGGCAGCGCGTTACGGCCTTTGAGCGAACGAACTAGCCAATGGCGCGTTGATATCGTATCGGGTTGCTGACATGGACAAGATGCGCATTGCCAAATTCACCATCGGCCAGGTGGTCAAGCACCGCCTGTTCACCTTCCGCGGCGTGATTTTCGACATCGACCCGGTTTTCGACAATACCGAGGAATGGTGGCAGTCGATCCCCGCCGAAGTACGGCCGCGCAAAGACCAGCCGTTCTACCACCTGTTCGCGGAAAACGCCGACACCGAATATGTCGCTTATGTCTCGGAGCAGAACCTGTTGCCGGACACTTCCGACATGCCGATCCGCCATCCGCAGGTGGCGGAAGTATTTGTGCGTGACCGCAGTGGCGCCTACCGGCCGCGCCAAAGCCAGTTGAACTGATCGCGTTTCGCGCCAGATTTCAATTCGCCATGACGTGAATTAAAAAGGCGCGGTCGAAACCGCGCCTTTTATATTTTGGCGCTTAAGCGCGCTGGATTATTTCTTCGCCGGCGGCGGCGCTGCTGGTGCGGCTGGCTGCGAGGCTTCCAGCTTCTTGCGCGCTTCTTCGGCTTTCTTCTGAAGCTCTTCCTGTAATTTGCGTTGCTGCTCCTCGAAGGCCTTGGGATCGGTGGCCGGACCGTCATAGGCCTTGGCGAAATCGGCAAGCGGCAGCGGCAGGCTGATCGGCGTGCCCTGCATGTTGACCGCCTGTACCGTGATCATCTGGCCCTTTTTCATCTGCGCCACCATCTCGTCGGTGACCGGATAATCGGACATGCAGCCGACCGGGAAACAAATCTTGTAGGGCTCCTGCGCCGGCTGGCCCTGGTCGATGATCATGCGGGTGCCGTGCACCAGTTGCATGCCGAGCGGAACGGTGACGCGCAGGACCTTTTGCTCGCCTTCCGGCTCGAACAACTGAACGATCGCGACCGGCATGCCATTTTCGAGGCGGCCGTCTTTGGTGATGACGCAAACCTGCTTATTATTGGTGTCGGGACCTTTGCCGCAGACTTTCATCCAAGGCGAATACATGAGTTGCGGGGCTTCCGCGGTGGCGGGCGGTGCCGCGGCCGGCGCCGGTTGCGCCGCTCCGGCGGCGGGTTTTGCGGCAGGCGCCTGTTTCTGGGCCGCCGGTTTCGCCGTGTCTTTTTTCGCGGGGGCCGGCGGGGTCTGGGCCAATGCAGGCGTCGCCATCGTCATGGCGGCCATCAAGCCGGCAGCAGCCATAATGGCCGTCAGCGACCGGCCCAATGGGCGGGCCGATGCGAACAGATAATGCATGCAGTTAGTCCTTTTTTCGAACCGCTGGCGGGCTCACGGTTGCCGACGTCGGTCGCTATGAGATTGGTCTTTCCCCGCGAAATCGGGCGGGAGCGTGGTCATGCGGCTGCGTGATAGCCGATATTGCGCCTGCAATAAAGCCACGAATGTGCCCAAAATAGGGGTCCGCGCGGCCTTTGCCACGGCGCCATGTGTTAAATTGACCGTAAACCGGAACCGAATCGCATTCGACCTTTGCCTGCGCCCATTTTCGCTCGCCCCAGGGGAACGCATTATGTTGCGTCCCGGCGCGGCGTCATGCTCGGCGCGCTAGGAACCATCCTCACCGCGGCAGGATATGGGCGCGCACAGGCGCAAGGCAATGCCGCCCACCATGCCATTGCGATGCATGGCGAACCGGCTTGGCCGGCGAATTTCGGTCATCCCACTTACGCCAATCCGGCGGCGCCCAAAGGCGGACAATTGGTGCAAGGCGTGCTGGGCACCTTCGACAGCCTCAATCCATTCATCGTGAAAGGACTGCCGGCCGCCAATATCCGCAGCTATGTGATCGAGAGCTTATTGGCGCGCGGCTATGACGAGCCGTTCACGCTCTATGGCCTCATCGCCGACAGCGTCGAGACCGATGCTGCGCGCAGCTTCGTTACCTTCACCATCAATCCGGCAGCACGGTTTGCCGACGGCAAGCCGGTGACGGCCGACGACGTGATTTTTTCGTGGCAATTGCTGCGCGACCATGGCCGGCCGCTATTCGGCACTTATTACACCAAGATCATGCAGGCGACTGCCATTGATTTCCGCACCGTGCGCTTTGAACTGGGCGATGGCGGCGACCGCGAACTGCCGCTCATCATTGGGCTCATGCCGATTTTGGCCAAGCACGCCGTCAAGCTCGACACATTCGAGGACACCAGCTTCGAACCGTTGCTCGGTAGCGGACCGTATACGGTGAGTGCCGTAAAGCCGGGCGAAAGCGTCGTTTTCAAGCGCGATGCTAATTATTGGGGCCGCGATCTGGCGATCAATCGGGGCTTATGGAATTTCGATCAAATCCGTTTCGACTATTACCGCGACGGCAATACGAATTTCGAAGCCTTCAAAAAAGGCAGCTACGACCTGCGCGTCGAAACCGATCCGGGGCGCTGGCAGACCGCTTATGATTTTCCGGCCTTGCGCGAAAACAAGGTGGTCAAGGAAGAGTTTCCCTATGGCCTACCCAAGGGCATGGAAGGCCTTGTGTTCAATACCCGCCGGCCGATATTCGCCGATATTCGCGTGCGCCAGGCAATCCTGCAATTGTTCGATTTCGAATGGATCAACCACACTTATTTTTTTAACCTCTACAAACGCACTGCCAGTTATTTCGACGATTGCGATCTTTCGGCCCATGGCGTGCCGGCGAGCGCACTCGAACGTGAAATGCTGGCGCCGTTTCCCGGCGTCGTTCGCGCCGACATCATGGACGGCACCTGGTCGCCGCCGGTCAGCGACGGTTCGGGGCGGGATCGAACCGGCTTGCGCCGCGCGCTCGCGCTCTTTGGCGAAGCTGGCTACGAACTCAAGGGCACCGAATTGGTGCATCGCGCCAGCGGCCAGGCCTTCGCATTTGAGATTCTCACCACCACCCGCGACCAGGAACGCCTCGCGCTGGCTTTCGTGCGCAACCTCAAGCGCGCCGGCATCAATGCGCAGGTGCGCAGCGTCGATGCCACGCAATTCGAGCGCCGCCGCATCGGTTTCGATTTCGACATGATGCAATATCGCTGGGAGCAATCGCTGTCGCCCGGCAACGAGCAATATTTTTATTGGGGCTCGCAAGCTGCCGACCAGCAAGGCAGCCGCAATTACATGGGCGTCAAGTCACCGGCGATCGACGCCATGATTGGTGCCATGCTCAGCGCCACCCGCCGCGACGACTTTGTCGCCGCCACCCGTGCGCTCGACCGCGTATTGCTGTCGGGCTTTTACGTGGTGCCGCTTTATTTCCCGCCCAAGCAATGGGTGGCGCGCTGGACGCGAATCGAGCATCCCTCCACAACCTCATTGTTCGGCTATTTGCCGGAAACGTGGTGGCAGAAAGACGCCAAATGATCCTGGGCGGCAACGATCGCGAGGCGGCAAGCGAGCGCACGACCCTCGACGACCTGTTCCGCCGGGCCGGCGTGCGCAACCCGGACGCGCTGGCGCTGGCCGATCCGCCCAACCGCGAAAGCTTCACCGATGGCGCACCGCGGCGGCTGACTTTTGCGCAAGCCGACCGGGCCATATCCGCCTTTGCCGCAAAACTGCGCCGGCTCGGCCTGCCGACCGACACGGTGGTCGCAACGCAACTTCCCAATACGGTCGAGAGCACAATCGCGCTACTCGGCGTATTGCGCGCCGGAATGATCGCAGCACCGCTGCCGTTGCTTTGGCGCACGCAGGAAATGACGGCAGCGCTCAAAAAGATCGGCGCCAAGGCCATCGTCACAGCGGCGCGCATCGGATCCTACGTGTCGCACATGGTGCGCACCGGCTCGGCCAGTCCGTCGTAGGAGTCTTGGAGACTGGCCCACATGGTGTCGCCGCCGACCTCCGGCGCTTCGAGCATGTAGAGGATCGAACCCATCGCCGGCGTCTGCAAGAAGGTGACATCGGTGTGCCACCAACTCGGCCCGGTCGACCCGACCGTCGATGGCCAGCACCTCGGGACTCTCGTCAATGGAGGGGAGGACCGGGTGGGCCTCGGTCACGGTGCCGAATTGGCGGGCAAAGTCAGCCTGTTGGTCGGCCGTCAGCGATTGGTCCCGGAAGAAGATCACATGGTGGGTGGTCCAGGCGTGGCGGATTGCCGCGACGATCTCGGGCGCAAGCGGGACCGAGAGGTCCACGCCGCTGATCTCGGCCCCGATGGTGGGGGAGATGGGATGGACACCGATGCTGGTGGCGAGGGTCACCAGCAGATGCTGCCGCCGGCGCCCCCTCCTCAATCCGGCCCCGTCCGCCGGCCACGCCTACATTGTCGGACCACCGACCGCCAGCACACGAAAGGGACCGGCATGAGCGATGACACCGGGGCGGGCCGGGGACACCGTCCTGGCCCCACCGGCGCAATTACTCGCCCTGGTATCAGTGGATGACCCGCCTCAATGCGGTCGTGCACGAGGATCCACTGCCCGAAGGAGACCCCGGGGCGTTCGCCCCGTGGCTCGAACGCCGGCGCCGGGTCCTGGCCGAGCTCCTGGGTCCAGACCCCCAACCCGTGCCGCTCGACCTCGAGGTGCTCGAGTCCACCGCCTGCGACGGGTATCGCCGTGACAAGGTCGTCTTCGACGCCGAGGACATGGGGCCTGGGCCGGCATCGTGGGGTCAGACCCATTTCCTCCCCTACCCAGCGAATTTAGCGGACCGTATCTCGCTCTTCGCTTCCGCTTCTTCTACAACCCCACGAAAGACGAAATGCAATAACTCGTTCTTCTCTCGGCGGAGCTAACAGCGGGCAGCCGCGAACGAGCTTCCCTACCACACCCGGCAACGGTTCTGATTCACCATCGGCGATCCCGCCTTGCAGTGAAATGCCTCCTGAAATTCCGGCATGTTCGAGACCACGCCGTTAGTTCGGTATTTCTCTGGAGAGTGCGGATCCACCGTCGCGCGCAGCCGTTTGGTCTCATCACAGGATCTCCACACCAGCTTTGCCCATAGCCCACGAAGAATCTCTGGTCAGGAGTTAGGTCGTCGAGT
>CAWEDE010000037.1:0-5584 GCA_963807665.1 uncultured Alphaproteobacteria bacterium
AAAGGCGGTCGGGACTGGTGGGTCCGGGCCAAACGATTCTGGGAGGCATTTGGCAGCGCCTGTGAGCCGCGATGGAATTGTGGCTGGGCCTAAAAGCGCCGGGCCTGACGCTGCCGATTTGCCTTTAGTAGCGTCTGCGAGCCGCGCTGGAATGGCAGCCGGGCCTGACGCGGCCGAGCCAGGCCCCCTGCCCCCGCCGGTTTGGCTGATTCGCAATAAAATCGACCTGGTTCAAGTAGTTAGTAGGAATGAACTTGAAAGGCAGAGTATACGTAGTAGTGAACAAGTATTGCAAACTAATAAGACCTTAAAAACTATGGTTAATTCCGAGTTAAAACAAAAAAATGAACATGCATTGCACACTAACAAAGCCTTAAGAACCATGGTTAATAAAAGGTTAACGACAATAACGGATAAGAATGAACCTGTATCCACATTAAATGGGTTGGAATTCAGTCTTTCGGCGTCGTCTGGCGCGGGGTTCGATGTTTTGTTGGACAAGTTGGCCGGCCAGGCGAAAGACTTCCTCGCCATCGCCGAGCAGGCCTTGGTGACGCGCGCGCGCCATCGCCACGCGCTGGAAGAGGTCCTGGCGGCCCTGCGCCGGGCCTTGGGCGGCGAATGCGCGGGACGCGAGGATTTGTTGGCCGAAGAGCTGCGAATCGCCTCACGGGCACTCGGGCGCCTCACGGGCCGGGTCGATGTTGAGGATATTCTGGACGTGATATTCCGCGACTTCTGCATCGGGAAATAGCCGAATTTAGGTATTCAGGCACCCTTTGGGCCAATGTTTCACGTGAAACATTCCGCAATTCCGGGATGTTTTGACCCCTCCCCGGACCTCCGCTACAAGGCGCGAATGCGCGATCAATACCAAGCTGTCGTTATTGGCGGGGGCCATGCCGGCTGCGAAGCCGCGGCCGCCAGCGCCCGTATGGGCGTTCGGACGGCGCTTGTGACCCATAGATTCATGACCGTGGGTCATATGTCGTGCAATCCCGCCATCGGCGGCCTCGGCAAGGGCCATTTAGTGCGGGAAATCGACGCGCTAGATGGGCTGATGGGGCAGGTTGCTGATCATGGCGGCATCCAATTCCGCGTTTTGAACCGCCGCAAAGGGCCGGCCGTACGGGGCCCGCGCGCCCAGGCCGATCGCAAGCTTTACGCGGCCGCCATGCAGGCTGCGATCCGGGCCATCCCGAATCTCGACTTCATCGAAGCCGAGGCCGACGACCTGGTGATCTCGAACGGAAGCGTATCTGGGGTCAGATTCACCGACGGCAGCGAGATCGCGACCCGCGCCGTCGTGATCACGACCGGCACATTCCTGCGCGGGCTCATCCATATCGGCGAAAAACAAATCCCCGCCGGCCGTGCCGGCGAAGCGCCGTCGCTCGGACTTTCGAACACGCTGGAAAAAATCGGCTTCACGCTTGGCCGTCTTAAAACCGGAACGCCGCCGCGTCTCGACGGCCGCACCATCGATTGGAAAAATATCGAGATGCAGCCCGGCGATGAAACGCCGGAGCCGTTCTCGATGTTGACCGCGCGCATCACGACGCCGCAAATCGAATGCGGCATCACGCGCACGGTTGCCGCGACGCACGAAATCATCCGCGCCAACGTGCATCGCTCGCCGATGTATTCCGGACAAATCGCCAGCAAGGGCCCGCGCTACTGCCCATCGATCGAAGACAAGATCGTAAAATTCGGCGAACGCGACGGCCATCAAATTTTTCTGGAGCCGGAAGGTCTCGACGATCACACCGTTTATCCAAACGGAATTTCAACGTCACTGCCGGAAGAAGTTCAGCACGCGCTGGTCGCGACAATTCCCGGTTTGGAAAATGCGCGCATCATTCGTCCTGGCTATGCGATCGAATATGATTACGTCGATCCGCGCGAACTGCATCCGACGCTAGAAACAAAACGCCTGCAAGGACTTTATCTCGCCGGCCAGATCAACGGCACAACAGGCTACGAAGAGGCTGCGGCCCAGGGACTTCTTGCAGGTCTCAACGCGGCGTCAAAGGCCTCAATAACGGCGGCGATATTATCTTCGATCGCGCGCAAGCTTACATCGGCGTCATGATCGACGACCTGGTGACGCGTGGCGTCACCGAACCGTATCGCATGTTCACATCGCGCGCCGAATATCGCTTGAAGCTGCGCGCCGATAATGCCGATCAGCGTTTGACCGAAACTGGAATTGCCATCGGCTGTGTCGGCGCCGAGCGCGCGCGCGCCTTCAACGAAAAATCTTCAGCGCTCAAAGCCGCGCGCGAATTCGCCGATTCGGTTTCGCTCACGCCGAAGGAAGCGGAACGTCACGGCCTTTCGCTCAACAAAGACGGCCAGCGGCGATCGGCATTTGAATTGTTGTCCTATCCGCATATCGCAATTTCGGATCTCGCAAAAATCTGGCCGCGCTTTGGCGAGCTGGCGCCGAAAATCGCCGAGCAGATCGAGATCGATGCCAAATACGATGTCTATCTTTCGCGCCAGGCGGCCGATGTTGAATCGTATCGGCGCGATGAAAGCTTCACGCTGCCGGACGATTTCGATTACGCCGCGTTGCCGGGATTGTCGAACGAAGCCAAACAAAAATTGCAAACGCACCGGCCGCGCACGATCGGGCACGCGAGCCGCATTGACGGCATGACGCCGGCGGCGCTCACGCTATTGGTTGCGCATGTGAAGCGCGGGCGAAAACGCGCGTGACCATGAGCGGGCAGGGCGCGCACGAGCGCGAAGCCGATAAAAAACGGGCGCTTTTGCTCACGCCTGTTTCACGTGAAACGCAAGAACGCCTCGAGACGTACGTTGATCTGCTCTTGGTCTGGCAAGAGAAATTCAACCTCGTGGCGGAATCGACACTTCCTCTGGTTTGGACCCGGCACGTTGCCGATTCGCTCCAGCTCATCGATCTCGCGCCCGACGCAAAAGTCTGGGCGGACTACGGCTCGGGCGCCGGATTCCCCGGCATCCCGATTGCCTGCGCGCTTGCCGGCACGCCCGGTGTCCATATTCATCTCATTGAAAGCGTTGGCAAAAAGGCCATTTTTTTGCGCGAGGCTGTAACCGCCACCCAGATTCCGGCCACCGTGCACCACATGCGGGCTGAGAATTTCGGGGATAGCTATGGGGATAATATCGATGTGGTGACAGCGCGCGCGCTGTCGCGTCTGAAAGTCCTTTGCGATCAGACCTTTCCCTTGATTAAGCGGGGCGCGCTCGGAATCTTCCCCAAGGGACAAGATGTAGAGGCTGAATTGACCGAAGCCGCTAAATATTGGACTATTGAGGCCTCGAAAATGCCCAGTAAGACCAGCGCGGAGGGCTGCATCGTCATAATTCGCAGTCTTAACGCCCTAAAACACCCCAAAGCTCACCCCAGCGGGTGATCTTTGCCCTCAGGGCCGCCCAGCCGGGGCGCCCGAGCACTCCAGTAGAAACTGCCATATTGGATCTGACATGGCCGACATGATGCCCCCCGCCCAGCCCGCCGAGCCGCCGGTGGTGACGTTTAACAAAACGGCGGCCAAGTCCGCCGCAGCCCGGCCGCGCGTGCTGGCGATCGCCAACCAGAAGGGCGGCGTCGGCAAGACCACGACCGCCATTAATCTCGGCACCGCTTTGGCGGCCATCGGCGAGCATGTGCTGATCGTCGATCTCGATCCGCAGGGCAACGCTTCGACCGGACTCGGTATCGAGCGGCGCGCGCGCCGCACCTCGACCTATGACGTGCTCACGGGCGCTGCGCCGCATGCGCGACGCAGTGGTGCAGACCGCGGTGCCGCAGCTTTATATCGCGCCATCGACGCTCGATCTTTCCGGCCTAGAACTCGAAATCGGCCAGGCGCGCGACCGCGCCTTCCGTTTGCGCACCGCGCTTGCCAATCATCAACAGCGGCGAGCGCGGCTACGATTTCACTTATGTGCTGGTCGATTGCCCGCCTTCGCTCAATCTGATCACGGTCAATGCGATGGCGGCGGCGGATTCGATTCTGGTGCCGTTGCAATGCGAATTCTTCGCGCTCGAAGGTCTGTCGCAACTTTTGAAAACCGTCGAGCAGGTCAAGACCACGCTCAATCCCGAACTCACCATCCACGGCATCGTGCTCACGATGTACGACTCGCGCAATAATTTGTCGAGCCAGGTTGTCGCCGACGTGCGCCAGTTCATGGGCCGCAAGGTTTACGACACCGTGATCCCGCGCAACGTGCGCATTTCGGAAGCGCCGTCATACGGCAAGCCGGTGCTGGTTTACGATCTGAAATGCGTCGGCAGCGAAGCCTATTTGCGCCTCGCCACCGAGATCATCCAGCGTGAAAAGGAATTGAAGGCGGGATGATGCTGCGTCAGCTGGGCGGCGCGAAGCGCCGAGACCCGGTGACCCGCAGGCGGGCACGGTGACCCCAAGAAGAGGCCGGGACAAGCCCGGCCATGACGAAGTAACGAACGAAACGACCACACTCAAGAGGCACGCGTGACAAGAGGTTCAGGAGCGGCGGCGATGGCGGATCATAATCGCGATTGGGACGCGGGCTCGCCGCGCTGATCGGCGAGGTCGGCCAGGAGAGCCGGTCGACGGCGGAGTCGTCCGGCGCAAGCCGCGGCGCGTCGCGATCGAAAATCTGCGTCGCCAATTCGCGCAATCCGCGCCGCGCTTTTCCGAAGCCGAACTCAGCGAACTGACAGCTCGATCAAGGAGCGCGGCATCATCCAGCCGATCGTGGTGCGCGCGCTCAAAGCGCAGCGACAAACCTATGAGATTATCGCCGGCGAACGACGCTGGCGCGCGGCGCAGCGCGCCGGTCTGCACGAGGTGCCGGTCGCGCTGATCGAGGCGACCGATGAGGAGGCGCTGCAGTTCGCCATCATCGAAAACGTGCAGCGCGCCGATCTCAATCCGTCGAAGAGGCGGAGGGCTATCTCTCGCTGATGGAGGAATTCGGCCACAGCCAGGAGCAGGTCGCGCAGATCGTCGGCAAAAGCCGGCCGCATATCGCCAACACCGTGCGCATGCTCAAACTCCCGGATGCGGTGAAGCAGCTCGTGCGCACCGGCACAATTTCGGCGGGCCATGCGCGACTCCTGGTCGGCCAGCCCACGCGGAATTGATCGCGACCGAGATCATCGACAAGGGTTTGAGCGTGCGGCAACTTGAATTGACATGCGCAAGTCCGGCGCCACGCAAACGTGCGACGTGCGCAACGAGGCCAAAGATCGTAATTTGGGCCATACCAGCGGGGCGAAAGACGCCAATACGCGCGCGCTGGAGAAAAAATTATCCGACACGCTCGGTCTCGATGTCAGCGTCGATCACCGTGGCCAGGGCGGTACGCTGCACATCAAATATCGCGACCTCGATCAGCTGGACGGCGTGATCAGGAAATTGGGCGGCAAGTAAACATACGCAAAAACGAGGATGCCATGCCGAAGCCCGACAAGAAAAAAGTTAAATGCAGCAATTGCGAAGGCAAAGGGCTGATCAAACTGGGCGACAAGAAAGTGAAATGCCAACGCTGCGGTGGCACCGGTTTCAAGCCGGCGGCGTCGACGTCCTCGGCGTGAGCGCGC
>CAWEDE010000038.1:0-54906 GCA_963807665.1 uncultured Alphaproteobacteria bacterium
GTGGCCAGGAAACCTTCGGCAGGAGCAGTGACCGTGCGCTCGAAGGCCGCCGAATAAACCACCTTGAGATCGTCCGGCTGTTGCAACGCTGCTCGCTTTGCGTCGGCGTCGGTCAGGCTCTTGCGCATCTCGACCGCCGCGCCGGACATCGCCGCGGTCATGGCTTTGACGTCGGCGCGGCGGTCAAGCAATTCCTCGATCAGCGCGGCGCGTTCGTTTGCGAAATCTTGTAAGGGCCTTGCATCGCCTTATCGATCTCGGCGTTGAAGTCCGTGATCACCGCGTAATGCCCGGCATAGGGACCGAACGATTTGGTGTCCTGGCCGTCGGCCGTGGCACATGCGCGCCGGACTTGTCGACGATGTATTTCTGCAAAAACTGGATGAAGGCTTTGCGTTGGTCGGCTTCGCTATCGCCGCAGCCTGTAGACAGGCGGCAAGCAGGACAATGGCGCGGCAAACCCAGCCACGCGGCGGTTGATAAGGATCATGATGGCGCCCCGTGGGCCAGGCCGTTGGTTAGGCCGGGCTCTTATAGCGGTATTGCGGGCGCCGGATAGCGGCATTTCGCAAGACCTTCGCCCCGCCTTTTTTGTTCAGCCGGTTGTCCACCAGGTCGTCACCACGCCGGATCGGCCAGGGTCGAGGTGTCGCCCAGACTGCCGATCTCGTTCGCGGCGATCTTGCGCAGGATGCGGCGCATGATCTTGCCGGAGCGCGTCTTGGGCAGGCCGGGCGCCCACTGGATCAGGTCGGGCGTGGCGATCGGGCCGATTTCCTTGCGCACCCAGGCGACCAGTTCCTTGCGCAATTCGTCGGTCGGCTTCTCGCCGGCCTTCAGCGTGACATAGGCATAGATGCCCTGGCCCTTGATGTCGTGCGGATAGCCGACCACGGCGGCTTCGGCCACTTTCGGATGCGCGACCAGCGCGCTTTCGACCTCGGCGGTGCCGATGCGATGGCCGGCGACGTTGATCACGTCGTCGACGCGGCCGGTGATCCAGTAGTGGCCACAGGCAGCCAGGCGCGCTGCGCGCGCGCGCGTGCGCGCGCGCGCGCGCGCGCGCGCGCGCGCGCGCGCGCGCGCGCGCGCGCGCGCGCGCGCGCGCGCGCGTGCGCGCGCGCGTGCGCGGCGTGCGTGCGCGCGCGTGCGCGCGCGCGCGCGCGCGCGCGTGCGCGCGCGCGTGCGCGTGCGCGCGCGTGCGCGTGCGCGTGCGCGCGTGCGCGCGCGCGTGCGCGCGCGTGCGTGCGCGCGTGCGCGCGTGCGCGGCGGCGCGTGCGCGCGGGCGCGGTCGGCGTGCGCGCGTGCGTGCGCGCGTGCGCGCGCGCGTGCGCGCGCGCGCGCGCGTGCGCGCGGCGTCGCGCGCGGTCGCGCGCGTGCGCGTGCGCGCGTGCGCGTGCGCGCGCGCGCGTGCGCGCGTGCGCGCGCGCGCGTCGCGCGCGCGTGGCGGGCGCGGTCGGGCGCGTGCGCGCGTGCGCGCGCGCGCGCGCGCGCGCGCGCGCGCGCGCGCGCGCGCGCGCGCGCGCGCGCGCGCGCGCGCGCGCGCGCGCGCGCGCGCGCGCGCGCGCGCGCGCGCGCGCGCGCGCGCGCGCGCGCGCGCGCGCGCGCGCGCGCGCGCGCGCGCGCGCGCGCGCGCGCGCGCGCGCGCGCGCGCGCGCGCGCGCGCGCGCGCGCGCGCGCGCGCGCGCGCGCGCGCGCGCGCGCGCGCGCGCGCGCGCGCGCGCGCGCGCGCGCGCGCGCGCGCGCGCGCGCGCGCGCGCGCGCGCGCGCGCGCGCGCGCGCGCGCGCGCGCGCGCGCGCGCGCGCGCGCGCGCGCGCGCGCGCGCGCGCGGCGCGCGCGCGCGCGCGCGCGCGCGCGCGCGCGCGCGCGCGCGCGCGCGCGCGCGCGCGCGCGCGCGCGCGCGCGCGCGCGCGCGCGCGCGCGCGCGCGCGCGCGCGCGCGCGCGCGCGCGCGCGCGCGCGCGCGCGCGCGCGCGCGCGCGCGCGCGCGCGCGCGCGCGCGCGCGCGCGCGCGCGCGCGCGCGCGCGCGCGCGCGCGCGCGCGCGCGCGCGCGCGCGCGCGCGCGCGCGCGCGCGCGCGCGCGCGCGCGCGCGCGCGCGCGCGCGCGCGCGCGCGCGCGCGCGCGCGCGCGCGCGCGCGCGCGCGCGCGCGCGCGCGCGCGCGCGCGCGCGCGCGCGCGCGCGCGCGCGCGCGCGCGCGCGCGCGCGCGCGCGCGCGCGCGCGCGCGCGCGCGCGCGCGCGCGCGCGCGCGCGCGCGCGCGCGCGAGAGAGAGAGAGAGAGAGAGAGAGAGAGAGAGAGAGAGAGAGAGAGAGAGAGAGAGAGGTGGAGAAGAGAGAGAGAGAGGGGGGGGGGGGGGGGGGGGGGGGGGGGGAGAGGAGAAAGAGGGGGGGGGGGGGGGGGGGGGGGGGGGGGGGGGGGGGGGTTGTCCTCTACTGGTTCAGTTCGTGTATTCTAAAGCAGAATTCGCCGCCAAGTCGGGCCTGGCGAAATTTACGCCCTTCATCCTGTCGTTCGTCGGCGCGCTGATCATGGGCGTGGTGATTTACGGCATCCTGACCCATAGCGGATTGTGGATTTGGCATGCCGGCATCGTGACCGCGCATTCTGCTGGTTCGGCTTTGTGCTGACCACCATCACGATCAACAATGCCTATAGCGGGCGCAAGCCTATGCTCACGGTGATCGACTGTGCCCATTGGCTCGGCGTTCTTGTGATAATCGGCGGAATTGTCGCCTGGATTGGTCCCTAAGAGCCATGGCCTGCGACCAAAGTGTTTGATGCGCGCCTTGTGGCGCGCGCCAGCGCCGTCGCATAATAGGCCTAACAACGAGCCAATGAGTGCCCGCGGCGTACAATGTGGGCCGGAGGAAGTTCCGATGACCGACAAAGTTTACGACGTTCCAGTCGACTGGAAAAAGCGCGCCTTTATCGACGACGCCAAATACACGAGATGTATGCGCGCTCGATCAGGGACCCGGACGGCTTCTGGGGCGAGCAGGCCAAGCGCCTCGACTGGATCAAGCCGTTCACCAAGGTCAAGAACGCCTCCTATCGACCGGCAATGTCTCGATCAAATGGTTCGAGGACGGCACGCTCAACGTCGCCTACAACTGCATCGACCGTCATCTCGCCAAGCGCGGCGACCAGACCGCGATCATCTGGGAAGGCGACGACCCCAAGGACGACAAGACAAATCACTTACAAGCAGTTGCACGCCGAGGTGTGCAGATTCGCCAATGTGCTGAAGGCGCATGGCGTCAAGAAGGGCGACCGCGTCACCATCTACATGCCGATGATTCCGGAAGCGGCTATCGCAATGCTGGCCTGCGCGCGCATCGGCGCGGTGCATTCGGTGGTGTTCGGCGGCTTCTCGCCCGATTCAGCTCGCCGGCCGCATCGAGGACTGCGAATCCGACTGTATCTACCGCCGACGAAGGCCTGCGCGGCGGCCGCAAGATCCCGCTCAAGGCCAATGTCGATGAAGCCTGCAAGAAGGTCAGCGGCGTCACTTCCGTTATCGTCGTGAAACGCACCGGCACGGCCGTCGCCATGCAAGCCGGCCGCGACTATTGGTATGACGACATCGCCAAGACCGTGCCGGCCGATTGCCCGTGCGAGGAAATGAGCGCGGAGGATCCGCTGTTCATTCTTTATACGTCCGGCTCGACCGGCAAGCCGAAAGGCGTGCTGCACACCACCGGCGGCTATCTGCTCTACGCCTCGCTGACGCATCAATATGTGTTCGATTATCACGACGGCGACATCTACTGGTGCACCGCCGATGTCGGCTGGGTCACCGGCCACAGCTACATCGTCTATGGCCCGCTCAGCTAACGGCGCGACCACGCTGATGTTCGAAGGCGTGCCGAATTACCCGACCACGTCGCGCTTCTGGGAGGTCGTGCGACAAGCACAAGGTCAATATCTTCTATACCGCGCCGACTGCGATCCGCGCGCTGATGCAGGGCGGCGATGCGCCGGTGAAGAAGACCTCGCGCGCCAGCTTGCGCCTGCTCGGTTCGGTCGGCGAACCGATCAATCCGGAAGCCTGGGAGTGGTATTACCACGTCGTCGGCGACGACCGCTGCCCGATCGTCGATACCTGGTGGCAGACCGAGACCGGCGGCATTCTGATCACGCCGCTGCCGGGCGCGACCAAGCTCAAGCCCGGTTCGGCGACGCGGCCGTTCTTCGGCATCGTTCCGCAAATCGTCGATGCCGAAGGCAAGGTGCTGGAAGGCGCCTGCGATGGCAATCTGTGCATCGCCGATTCATGGCCGGGCCAGATGCGCACGGTCTACGGCGACCACCAGCGTTTCATCGACACTTATTTCAAAACCTATCCGGGCAAATATTTCACCGGCGACGGCTGCCGCCGCGACGAAGACGGCTATTACTGGATCACCGGCCGCGTCGATGACGTGATCAATGTCGCCGGCCATCGCCTCGGCACCGCCGAAGTCGAAAGCGCGCTGGTGGCGCATCCGAAAGTCTCGGAAGCCGCCGTGGTCGGCTATCCGCACGACATCAAGGGCCAGGGCATCTATGCCTATGTGACGCTGATGGCGGGCGAAAAGCCGAGCGAGGAATTGCGCAAGGAATTGGTCGCCTGGGTGCGCAAGGAAATCGGCCCGATCGCCTCGCCCGATATGATCCAGTTCTCGCCCGGACTGCCCAAGACGCGCTCCGGCAAAATCATGCGCCGCATCCTGCGCAAGATCGCTGAGGACGAATTCGGCAATCTCGGCGACACCTCGACGCTGGCCGACCCGGCCGTGGTCGATGACCTGGTGAACAATCGGCAGAACAAAAAGGCGGGGGCGAAGGCTTAAACGCCGCTATCCGGCGCCCGCAATACCGCTATAGTAGCCGCCTAACCAACGGCCGGCGACGGGGCGCCATCATGATCCTTATCAACCGCCGCGTGGCTGGGTTTGCCGCGCTTGTCCTGCTTGCCGCCTGTCTAACAGGCTGCGGCGATAGCGAAGCCGACCAACGCAAAGCCTTCATCCAGTTTTTGCAGAAATACATCGTCGACAAGTCCGGCGCGCATGTGCCACGGCCGACGGCCGAGGACACCAAATCGTTCGGTCCCTATGCCGGGCATTACGCGGTGATCACGGACTTCAACGCCGAGATCGATAAGGCGATGCAAGGCCCTTACAAGATTTCGCAAACCAACGCGCCGCGCTCGATCCAGGAATTGCTTGACCGCCGCGCCGACGTCAAAGCCATGACCGCGGCGATGTCCGGCGCGGCGGTCGAGATGCGCAAGAGCCTTACTGAGGCCGACGCAAAGCGAGCAGCGTTGCAACAGCCGGACGATCTCAAGGTGGTTTATTCGGCGGCCTTCGAGCGCACGGTCACTGCTCCTGCCGAAGGTTTCCTGGCCACCATTCCGGTCGGGATCGACGGCCTGCAGGCGGGGCTGCAATTGGCCGACTATCTCGATGCCCATCGCGCGGCCGTGAAGGTCAGCGGATCGAGCATCCAGACCAACGACCCCAAAGTCAGGGCGGATGTCGCCAAGCTGCTCAATGCGATGACGGTTCAGAACCAGCGGCTCGCGCAAGCGCGGGAACAATTCCGTATCGCCATTGATGGTAAATAGCCCTCTTCGTTATCAGCGTTAATATTTACGCTATTTCGAGCTTTCGCGCGCGTTCGCCCTGCCCCGCATTATCATCGCGGCCATTAACTCTTGCGGGCGGAATGCAATGGTCCTGGTGTTGCGGCGGGCGGCGTTTTTTGTCGCGTTTGTATTGATCTGGGCGCTGCTGGCGGCGGCGGCGGCGCGTGCCGCGGCCGGCGATCGCGACGTCGTCGCATTTTCTGGCTTTGCGCCCGGCACCATCGTGGTGAAAACCGCCGAGCGGCGTCTCTATTACGTCATCGACGAGCAGCACGCGCTGCGTTTTCCGGTTGGCGTCGGGCGCAGCGGCAAGACTTGGACCGGCCAAGCGCGCGTCGAGGGCAAATATGTGCGGCCGGCCTGGGCGCCGCCGCAGGAAATTCGCCGCGAACATCCCAATTTGCCTGACGTTATTCCCGGCGGCGCCGCCAATAATCCGATGGGCGAGGCCGCGCTCACCTTGCGCGGCGGCGAATACGCCATTCACGGCACCAACCGCCCGGCCTCGATCGGCGGCTTTGTCTCCTACGGCTGCATCCGCATGTTCAACCGCGACATCGTCGAACTGTATCGCATGGTCGCGGTCGGCACGCCGGTGATCGTGGAACGATAATAATGCACCGCGCGCTCGTGGCGTTGATCGCGGCCGCTGCGCTGGCCGCGCCGTTATCGGCACCCGCGCGCGATCTCGTGCAATTTCCGGGTTACGAGCCGGGCACCATCGTGGTGGCGACCGGCGAACGGCAACTTTTTTATGTGCTGGGCGACGGCCAGGCGATTCGCTATCCGGTCGGCGTCGGCCGCGCCGGCATGGCCTGGCACGGCCAAGCCTATGTCGCAAAAAAATATCGGCGGCCGGCCTGGTCATTGCGGCCAGGCGTAACGCCGACAATTCCAGGCGGCTCGCCGCGCAATCCCATGGGTGAAGCCGCTATCGGCCTTGATCGCGGCAATTATGCCATCCACGGCACCAACGATCCGGCCTCGATCGGAGGTTTCGTCTCGCACGGCTGCATTCGGATGTATAACGCCGACATTCTGGACCTCTTTCAGCGCGTGCCGATTGGCGCCAAAGTCGCCGTGGTGCCGTAAACGCCACCCTCTGGCGGCGGTAAAGCTGTGCGCCGCCCAGGTTTTTTTGCCGCAACACCCGCGACCAGGCCACAATTCCATGGCAAAGATGGCGCCATGCCGCGACCGCGCACGTCCCCTCAGCCGGAGGTTCCCGGCCTCGCCGCAAGACGGATCGCCGCCGACATTCTCGACGGCGTGCTGCGGCGGCATATCGCGCTCGACGACCAACTTTCCGGCAAAGGCGCCCATCCCGGTCTCGCCACGCTTGCCGACCGCGACCGCGCGCTGATGCGGCGCCTGGTCGCCACCGTGCTGCGCCGGCTCGGCACGCTGCGCGCGCTACTCGCCACTTTTCTCGAAAAGGGATTTCCCGTTGAAGCGCCGCGCACCGAAACCATCCTGCTGATCGGCGCCGCGCAAATTCTATGGCTCGAAGTTCCCGACCACGCCGCGGTCGATCTATCGGTGCGGCTCGCCCAGGCCGACCGCCGCGCCGTGCGCTATGCCGGGCTTATCAATGCGGTACTGCGGCGCGTCGCGCAGAGCCGCGAAACCGTGCTGCGGCCCAAGGTCACGCGCGACACGCCCGAATGGCTGGTGAAGCGCTGGACCAAAACTTACGGCGCCGAAACCGCGCGCGCCATCGCGGAGGCTAACGGCCACGAGCCCGCGCTCGACCTCACCGTGAAAAGCGACGCCGCGTTGTGGGCCGAACATTTGCGCGGCCGCGTGCTATCGACCGGCACGGTGCGCACCATTGCGCATGGCGCGATCTCGCTGCTGCCGGGATTTTCCGAAGGCGTCTGGTGGGTGCAGGATGCCGCCGCTTCGCTACCGGCGCGTCTGCTGGGCGACGTGACAGGACTTTCGGTCGCCGACCTATGCGCGGCGCCTGGCGGAAAGACCGCGCAGCTTGCCGCCGGCGGCGCCCATGTCACGGCGGTCGACCGATCGGCGGCGCGGCTGATGCGGCTGCGCGAAAATCTCACACGACTGTCGCTGCAGGCCAAGACCGTCACCGCCGATGCGCTGGAGTGGCAACCTGCCGGGCTATTCGACGCCGTGCTGCTCGATGCGCCCTGCTCGTCGACCGGCACCATCCGCCGCCATCCCGACGTGCCGTGGCTCAAGGCCGAGGCCGACCTCGCCGCGCTCACTTCCTTGCAGCAACGCCTGCTCGACCGCGCCGTCGGCCTGCTCAAGCCAGGCGCCACGCTGGTCTATTGCGTCTGCTCACTGGAGCCGGAAGAGGGCGTCAACCAGATCGACGCGCTGCTGGCGCGCAATGCGGGTGTCGTCCGTAAGCCGATTGCCGCCCATGAGGTGTGCGGCCACGCCGAATTCGTTACCGCGCAGGGCGATTTGCGTACACTGCCGCAGTTCCTTCCCGATCCCGATCCGCGCTGGGCCGGCCTGGACGGTTTCTATGCCGCACGGCTTACAAAAGCGCCTTAATTCACGCCGCAAGCTGGCATATTGGCCGTTCGCCGCCCCTTCGCTATCGTGTGGAAAGCGCGCGAGATTCGGGCCGCGTGGCAGGGGACGGGCAGCCTCATGATGCGGGTTTCGGTCGCGGAGCGATTAGGGCTCTCCGTGCTTATCGGGCGCCGCGCATTCCGCAGCCTCGTCGGCGGACTCAACGTGCATCCGTTGCTGCGCTGGCGCTTCGGCTCGACCAAGACCGACCGGCTGGTGATTGCGCCGCAAGATCTGCGCACCGCCGACGCCACGCGCGCCAGCGAAATCTATGCCGGCCGTTTTGCCTTTGCCGGCAAGGTGGTGATCTGCGACCGGCGCTCGCCATTTGAAATGACGCCGCCGTCCGACGAATGGGCGGTGATCCTTTTGAGCTTCGCGTGGCTGCGTCACTTGCGCGCCGCCGACAGCGCCATCACCCGCGCCAATGCGCGTTCGCTGATCGAAGACTGGATCAATCTGCAAGGCGGCTGGCATCCGGTCGGCTGGCGCCTCGATATTCTGTCGCGCCGCGTCGTGTGCTGGCTGAGCCAGGCGCCGTTTGTCTTGCAAGATGCCGACGCGCGCTTCTACCGCCGCTTCATCCGCAGCCTGTCGCGCCAGGTGCGCTATCTGCGCCGCTCGCTCAAACAATCGCGCGACGGCTTGCCGCGGCTGCAGGCCTTGATCGCGCTCAATTATGCGACGCTCTGCATTCAGGGCCAGTCCGGGCAATTGCGCGGCAATGTGCGCCGCCTGATCGAAGAGTTGCGCTCGCAGATTTTGCCGGACGGCGGCCATATAAGCCGCAACCCCGGCGCGCTGATTGAATTGCTGGCGGACCTCTTGCCGCTGCGGCAATTGTTTTCCGCGCGCGATTTGCAGCCGCCATCGGCGCTCAACAATGCCATCGACCGCATGATGCCGATGCTGCGTTTCTTCCGGCACGGCGACGGCAATTTTGCGCAATTCAACGGCATGGGGCCGACCGCGGTCGATCTGCTTGCCACCGTGCTCGCCTATGACGACGCGCGCGGCACGCCGGTGTCGAATGCGCCGCATTCCGGCTATCAGCGCCTCGACGCCGGGCAGACCATGCTGCTGATGGATACCGGCAAGCCGCCGCCGATCGCCTTGAGCCAGGAGGCGCATGCCGGCTGCCTGTCGTTCGAATTGTCGTGGAAGCAGCACCGGCTGGTGATCAATTGCGGTCTGCCGGCGGTCAATAAAGAAACCTGGCGCCAGGTGGCGCGCGCCACCGCGGCGCATTCGACCGTCACGTTCAACGACAAATCGTCGTGCCAATTTCTCGAATCCAGTTCGTTCCGCAAATTGCTGTTCGGCACGCCGATCGTCGGCGGCCCGCACAATGTCACCATCGAGCGCGAGCAGGCGTCCGCCGGCACGGTGATGCGCACCTCGCATGACGGTTACGCCAATGATTTCGGCGTGATCCATAGCCGCGGCATCCAGCTCAGCATCGATGGCCGCACGCTCGACGGCGAGGACAGCTTTACCCCGTCCGAAGGCCTCGCAATTCCGGCAGGCGCGGCCGACGAATTCGCCATTCGCTTCCACCTGCATCCGGCGATTAAAGCGAGCAGGCTGTCGGACGGCCGCGGCGTCATATTGCTGCTGCCGGACCGCGAAGTGTGGACATTCTCGACGCTGGCCGCCGCGGTGGAGATCGAGGAAAGCGTGTTCCTGGCCGGCACCGACGGCCCGCGCCGCGCCGTCCAGATCGTGATTTACGGCCATGCGCGCGAAACGCCCAAGGTGCGTTGGAGTTTCGGCCATACGCAGCCGGTAGCGCCCGGCACACGGCCGGTCCGGCCGGACGAGCCGGAATTGCCGCTGTAGTTTATCCTTACTTCGTCACTCGAAATGTGACCGGGTTCTCGATTGCTATATTAGAAATACTATTATAGATTGTATTTATTGGAGACACACCAAATGGCTGAAGTCGTCCGCCCGCCTGCGAAAATCGTGCCCGGCTTCATCTTCATGTTGGTCGGGTTTCTTATTGGATTGGGCATTGCCTACTACTACACGCACTAAGTCCATCTCGGGACAGAGCTATTTCAAAAGGGGATTGCCATGGCGGAACTGGGGGTGTCCGATCGGAAAAATTGCGCCGACGTTCGTTATTCTTCTGATCATCGGGATCGTTATTGGGATGGGCCTAGGGTTCGCGCTCTGGGGTCCGTAGCCTCGCCATCGCCCCTTAGCGCTGCAACTTGGCCGGCAGTAAAGCCGGGGTCATTGAACGATAACTTCGCGCGGTTTTTTCGGGTGCCGTGCCGGCAATGGTTGTGGACGCCCAAAGTAACGGAGCCCCGCCGAATACACTTTAGCCCACCTCATGTGCTAGCCCGTCACTCATGGCCAGCCACCCGCGCCGCATCACCCGCGCCTTGCTGTCGGTGTCCGACAAGACCGGACTCCTGGATTTCGCCAAGGCGCTGGGAGGCTATGGCGTCGAACTGGTCTCCACCGGCGGCACCGCCAAGACCCTCAAAGACGCCGGCCTCAAGGTCATCGATGTCGCCGAACTGACCGGCTTTCCCGAAATGATGGATGGCCGGGTCAAGACGCTGCACCCCAAGGTGCATGGTGGATTGCTGGCGGTGCGCGGCAACAAAGAACACGCCGCCGCCATGGCCACGCACGCCATCAAGCCGATCGATCTCCTGGTCGTGAACCTCTATCCGTTCGAGGCGACCGTCGCCAAAGGCGCTGCTTACGACGACTGCATCGAGAATATCGACATCGGCGGTCCGGCCATGATCCGAGCCGGCGCCAAGAACCACGCCGATGTCGCGTGTCGTGGTTGAGCCCGCCGATTACGCAAAAGTGCTGGCCGAACTGGCGCTGCACAATGGCATGACGTCGCTCGAGTTGCGGCAAAAGCTCGCCGCGAAAGCCTATGCCCGCACCGCGGCTTACGACGCCGCGATTTCCAACTGGTTTGCCGAAACGCTTCATGACAACGCGCCGGATTATCGCGCCTTCGGCGGCAAATTGGCCGAGGCACTGCGTTACGGCGAAAATCCGCACCAGAGCGCGGCATTCTACCGCGCGCCGGTCGAGCGCTTCGGCGTGGCGTCGGCGCGCCAGGTGCAGGGCAAGCAGCTTTCCTACAACAACATCAACGATACCGACGCAGCTTACGAATGCATCGCCGAATTCGATGCCAAACGCACCGCGGCTTGCGTAATCGTCAAGCACGCCAATCCATGCGGCGTGGCGGAAGGCGCAAGCCTGCTCGACGCCTATAATAAAGCGTTGGCTTGCGATCCCACTTCGGCTTTCGGCGGCATTGTCGCGCTTAACCGCACGCTCGACGCCGAGGCCGCGCGCGCTATCATCGAGATTTTCACCGAAGTGATCATCGCGCCGGACGCCAGCGACGAAGCGATCAAGATCATTGCCACCAAAAAGAACTTGCGCCTGCTGCTGGCCGGCGGCTTGCCCGATCCGCGCGCCACGGGGCTGACCGTGAAGTCGGTGGCCGGTGGACTACTTGTGCAATCGCGCGACAACGCGGTGGTCGACGACATGGAACTGAAGGTCGTCACCAAGCGCGCGCCGAGCGAAAAAGAGCTTGCCGATCTGCGCTTTGCATTCCGCGTCGCCAAGCATGTAAAGTCCAACACTATCGTCTATGCCAAGGCGCTCGCCACGGTCGGCATCGGCGCGGGACAAATGAGCCGGGTCGATGCCGCGCGCATCGCCGCGCGCAAGGCGCAAGACGCGGCCAAGGAATTGAAATTACCGGCGCCGCTCACCAAAGGCTCGGTGGTGGCGTCCGACGCGTTCTTTCCCTTCGCCGATGGTTTATTAGTCGCGATCGAAGCCGGCGCCACCGCGGTGATCCAGCCCGGCGGCTCGATGCGCGACGACGAAGTGATCAAGGCCGCCGACGACCATAACGTGGCGATGGTGTTCACCGGCGTGCGGCATTTCAGGCATTAACTACTCGCGCGCCAAATCGCCCAGCAGGCTCGCCGCCACCGAGAGCTTCGAAAGCGTCAGCCCCGAGCCGGCGATTTCGTGGATCGCCGAACGAATCCGTTCGACCTCCGCCTGGCGCGGCTTGACCCATTCCTCGACCGCGCCGGCGCCGGCGCTTCCGTTGCCGACCATCGCCGCCGTAAGCCGGCGCTCGGCATCGCCGATCGAATCGAGCGCGCGGTCGAGCGCCAGCCGGTCGAAATAATCCGACACCACGATGCCCGGCACCGCATTGGCGATCTGGTCGAGCTGGAAGAAAGCCTCGGTCGCGAAATAGGTCGCCGTCACTTCGCCCACCGGCTTCTTGGCGCGGTCGGCTACCAGCACGATGTCGGGCGCGGCTTTCAGGCAGCTCAGACTGGCGACGCGTTGCGCCAGACCCGCCGGCACGCCGGCTTTGCTGAGCGCAGCCACGCGCGCATCGCGTGCCGCGAGCGCGGGCTTCGACAGCGCGCCGTCGAGCGCGGACGCGACTTGCGCGATGCCGTCGCGGTAATGCGCGACGATTTTTTCCAGGCCTTGTTTGAGATCGACATTGCGCAAAAACCACACCAGCCGATCGAGCAATAGATCTTGTACTGCGGCATAGAGATCGAGCTGGGTCTTGCCCGGCAGCTTATTGTCGAGCGCGTCGATTTCGCTGTTAAGCTCGACCATGTCGAAACTGTTGCGTACCGCCGCGAAGGCCGCGGCAATCGCCGCCGGCGCGGCGCCGGTCTGGTCCGCAATGCGCACGATCAGCGTGGCGCCGCCGCGGTTGATCATCGAATTGGTCAGTTGCGTGGCGATGATCTCGCGCCGCAGCCGGTGCGCATGCAGCGCTTCTGGATAGCGCTCCGACATTTCCTTGGGGAAATAGCGGTTGAGCTCGCGCCCCAGAAACGGATCGTCCGGCACGGCGGTATCGAGCAAATCGCCATAAAGCGTGAGCTTGGCATAGGCCAAGAGCACGGCAAGTTCCGGCCGCGTCAGCGGCAGATTGCGTTTGCGCCGCTCGGCCAGCGCAATCTCGTCCGGCAGATATTCCACGGCGCGATCGAGATGGCCGCGTTTTTCCAGAAGCTGCATCAGCCGCTGCTGGAAACCGAGATCCTCGAGCCCGCGCCGTTGCGCCAGTGAGAGCGCCAAGGTCTGCTGATAATTATTGCGCAACACCAGCCGCGCGACTTCGTCCGTCATCTCGGCGAGGAACGTATTGCGCGCCTCCAAGGTCAACGCACCCGAACGCACCGGCGCGCTGAGCGCGATCTTGATATTGACCTCGACGTCGGACGTGTTGACGCCGGCCGAATTGTCGATGGCATCGGTATTGAGCCGCACGCCCGAAAGCGCCGCCTCGATGCGGCCGCGCTGGGTCATGCCCAGATTAGCGCCCTCGCCGATCACCTTGGCGCCGACATCGGCGCCGGTAATGCGGATGGCGTCATTGGCGCGGTCGCCGGCAGCGTCGTCGCTTTCGCTCGACGCGCGAATGTAAGTGCCGATACCGCCGAAAAACAGCAGATCGACTTTGGCCTTGAGAATGGCTTTCATCAGGTCCTGCGGCGTCAAGGCTTCCGGCACGCCAAAAAGCTTCTGCGCCTCGGGTGACAGCCGGATCTCCTTCGATGCGCGCGGATAGATGCCGCCGCCCTTTGAAATCAACGTCTTGTCGTAGTCCTGCCATGACGAGCGCGGCAGCGCGAACATGCGCTTGCGCTCGCCAAAGCTCGCCTTCGGGTCCGGATCGGGATCGATGAATATGTCGCGATGATCGAACGCCGCCAACAGCCGCGTCGTATCTTCGCGCAACATGCCGTTGCCGAACACGTCGCCCGACATGTCGCCGACTCCGACCGCGCTAAACGGCGTCACGCCGATATCGGTGTCCATCTCGCGGAAATGCCGCTTGACCGATTCCCAGGCGCCGCGCGCCGTGATGCCCATGACCTTGTGGTCGTAGCCGGCCGAACCGCCGGAGGCGAAAGCGTCGCCCAGCCAATAGTCGTGCTCGATGGAAATCGCGTTGGCGATGTCGGAAAACGTCGCGGTACCCTTGTCGGCCGCCACGACGAGATACGGATCGTCGCCCTCGTGGCGCACCACGCAATCGGGCGGAATGATCGTGCCGTCAGGCGCATAATTGTCGGTGATGTCGAGCATGGTCGACATGAACAATTTATAGGTCGCGATGCCCTCGGCCTGCACCACGTCGCGCGCCGCGCCTTTCGGCATCAGTTTCGGCACGAAGCCGCCTTTGGCGCCGACCGGTACGATCACGGCATTTTTGACCTGCTGCGCTTTCACCAGCCCTAATATCTCGGTGCGGAAATCCTGCGGCCGGTCAGACCAGCGGATGCCGCCGCGCGCCACTTTGCCGAAGCGCATATGCACGCCTTCGACCCGCGGCGAATAAACGAAAATCTCGTACAAAGGCCGCGGCAGCGGCAGATCGGTCAATTTTCCGCTTTCGAACTTGACCGCGATCAGCGCTTTAGCGTGGCCCTGCTTGTCGGTCTGGTAGAAATTGGTGCGGATCGCCGACTGCACGGCGTTGACGAAGTGGCGCAAGATGCGGTCCTCGTCGAGGCTTGCGACCTTTTGCAATTCTTCTTCGATACGGGTGGCAATCGCGTTCTGTTTGCCGACGCGATCTTGCGCAGCCTCCGGCCGAGGATCGAAACGCGCGTGAAACAGTTCGACCACCTCGCCGGCGATGGCCGCATGCTTGACCAGCGTCGCCCACATATAATCTTGCGAATAGGGCACGCGGATCTGGCGCAAGAATCGCGACAGCGTGCGAATAAGCGCCACGTCGCGCCAGCCCAGTCCGCCGGCCAGCGACAGCGCATTATAGCCGTCATTCTCGGCGGCGCCGCGCATCACCATCAGGAAGGCGGCCTCGAGCCGCGCCTTGCCGGCGTCGAGATCGATCATGCCGCCGTCGCTGCGTTCCATAAGCATGTCGTGGAACCAGATTTCGGGCGCGCCTTCGCCAGCGGGCGAGATACGGTAAGTGCGCTCGTCCACTACCCGGAAACCCATGTTTTCCAGCACCGGAACGCGTTCGGACAGCGGCAGCGGATGCGCATAGCTCCACACTTTGAGGCCGACGGCTTGCTGTTCTTCTTCCAGCCGGTGATGGAAATCGACGCCGAGCGGACGCTGCTCGGTCAAGGCCTCGATGACGCGAATGTCGCCGGCGCCGATGGCCGGCGCATAGGCCTCCTGGAAACCGGCGGAGAATGCTTGCGCATAGCGGTTAAACAAATCGCGCGCCTTGGCCGGCGGATTGACCAGCGCCAGCGCTTGCGAGAGTCCGTCGGTCCAGGTGCGCACAATGGCGCGAACTTCGCTCTCCAGCGTCGCGCGCTCGACCTTGGGCGAAACGCCGCCGGATTGGCCGATGATGAAGTGCACGCGCACCAGCGGCCCTTCCGGAAAAAACGGATAGAACGCCGAGACCCGTCCGAGAAATGCGCTGGCGAGATAATCGCCGATCTTGCCGCGGATGTGGCTGTCGTAGCGTTCGCGCGGAACATAGACCAGCACCGACACGAAACGGTCGAAGCGGTCGTGACGCGCCAGCACGCGCACGCGCGGGCGCTCGTCAAGTTGCAGGATCGCGAGCGCGAAGCGATAGAGCGTGTCCTCGTCGATCTGGAACAATTCGTCGCGCGGGTAATGTTCCAGCACGCTGGCCAGCGCCTTTCCGGAATGGCTGCTGGCGTCGAAACCGGAGCGCGCTTCGACGCCGGCCAGTTTGCGGCGCAGATAAGGAATGCTGTGGGCGGTGCGGGTATAGGCGGTGGAGGTGAACAGCCCGACGATACGGAATTCGCCGATCAGATCGCCGGCGGCGTCGAAACGCTTGACGCCGATATAGTCGAGATAGACGCGCCGGTGCACGCGGGCGTGGATATTGGCTTTGGCGATGATGAGCGGGCGCGGCTCTTTCAGGAACGCCATGATCTCCGGCGTGAATTCAAGCAGTTCGTCGCCGCGCTTGAGTACGCGCATGTCGCGCGAGCGCATGATGCCCAGCCCTGAGTCGAATTCAGGTTCCAGTGCCGAGCCGTCAAACTTGTAATCGCGCACGCCCATGAACGTGAAATTGTCGGCCAACAGCCATTGCAGAAATTGGATGGCTTCGGCGATCTCGTCGACCGGCAGCGGCGGCGGGTTGGTCTTGAGTTCGGCCACGATGCCATTGACGCGGTCGAGCATCGGCCGCCAGTCGCGCACCGCGAGTTGCACTTCGCCGAGTACGTTTTCGAGCGCGGCGACCAGCGCGGCACAAGCGGCCGCGTCCTCGATCGGCTCGACAAGAATGTGGATGACACTCTCGCGCTTGGCGTCGGCGCCGTCGGGAGCGCCGATCGCCAGAAGTTTGCCGTTTTCGCGCCGCACGCCGAATACCGGATGCGTCACCAGCCAGACATTGAGCCGGCGGTCGGCGATCTCGCCCATCACCGAATCGACCAGGAACGGCATGTCGTCATTGACGACCTCGATCGCCGTGACCGACTTGCGCTCACCGGACGCGGTCAGCGTCACGGAATCGCAGCGCACTTTCGGCACGCCCGGCGCGCGCTCGCTCAGAAAATCATAGGCCCGCTCGGCGAGCGCGGCGATATCGTCGGCGCCGAAGCACACGACGTCCTCAGGCACCGCGTGGGCAAAAAGTTCGGGGATAAAATCGGCCGGAATTTCGCCGCGGCGGGCCGCCAGCGCGGCGCCGGCATCCGCAAGTGCCGCCTGGGCGATCGAATCGTCGTCGCGGACGCTACGCTCGAGCATGCAAGACCTCACCAGGCGGGACTGGAGTTATTATTTTCCGTCACAGAACGTCGGGATCAACACACCGTTTGGTGACGGAGCCGTGACGGGGCTGCGAAATCCGATTGGCGAACCCGCTTAAGATACTGGGACAATAAGCGAAATCGGGGCCGTGCAGTCGTATCGCGCAACGCCATAACATTGTAGTCTGGCGTTCTGGGTAAAGACAGTAAGGGGCAAAGGAAATGGCCAAGGCCAATAAATCGATCAAAACCGCCGGCAAGGCGGCCAGCGTAAAGCCAAGCAAGCTCGTGCCAAAGGCCAAACCGGTCCTGCATGCCATCAAGGGCGGCAAAGCCGCGCCCGGAAAGGCGCCGCCGGCAAAACCGCCATCGCCGCCCCCGCAGTCCAAAACCATGATGATGAAGGCGCTGGCGACCAAACCGGCGCCAGTCACGGCCGACGACATGCCGTTGATCGCACTCAATCTTGCGCCGGTGAAGCTTTCGCCCGCCATGTCGGCCTATTTCAAGAAATGCCAGGATAAGCTCGGTTTCGTGCCCAATGTGCTGCTGGCCTATGCCTTCGACATGACCAAGCTGGAAACCTTCGCCGCGCTCTACAACGACCTGATGCTGGGCGAATCGGGACTCTCCAAACTCGAGCGCGAAATGATCGCGGTCGCGGTGTCGTCGCAGAACCGCTGCTACTACTGCCTCACGGCGCACGGCGCCAGCGTGCGGCAATATTCCGGCAATCCGCTGCTTGGCGAACATCTGGTCATGAACTATCGCGTGGCGCGGCTCTCCAAACGCCAACGCGCCATGCTCGACTTCGCCGTCAAGCTCACCGCTTCGCCTTGGAGCGTCGAGGACAATGATCGCGAGCGCTTGCGCCGCGCCGGCTTTACCGACCGCGACATTTGGGACATTTCCGCCGTCGCCGGTTTCTTCAACATGTCGAACCGCGTCGCATCCGCCACCGACATGCGGCCGAACCCGGTCTATCACAGGCAGGCGCGATAAGATCTATCAACGCCGTCATGGCCGGGCTTGTCCCGGTCATCCACGTCTTTAATTTGCTGGTTCGAAGTAAGGCGTGGATGCCCGGCACAAGGCCGGGCATGACGAGTAAATGATGAACCAACTCATCCATATTTTTACCCTCGCACTTCTTGTTAGCGCCGCGTCGGCTCAGATTGCTTCGGCCCAAGTCGCGCCGGTTTCGCAAACGCCAGCCATTCCGCCGGTGCGTGGCGTCGTCGCCCAAAACGGCATGGTGGTGGCGCAGGAGAGGCGCGCCGCGCGTATTGGTGTTGAGATTCTCGATCGTGGCGGCAACGCCGTCGATGCCGCCGTGGCGACAGGCTTCGCGCTCGCGGTCACCTATCCGCGCGCCGGCAATATCGGCGGCGGCGGTTTCATGGTGATCCATCTCGCCAAAAGCAATCGCGACAAGGGCGGTCAAGATTTGGCCATCGACTATCGCGAGACCGCGCCGGCTTCCGCCAACGCCGCCATGTTCCTTGACGCCAAGGGCGATCCCGATCCGGCCAAGTCGCGCAATTCTGGACTTGCGGTCGGCGTGCCTGGCACCGTCGCCGGCCTTGCTATGGCGCGGGAAAAATACGGCTCCGGCAAGCTCTCGCTCGCCGATTTGATCGCGCCCGCGATCGAGCTCGCGCGCGAGGGGTTTCGGGTCGAGGACGATCTCGCCAATTCGCTGCCGCGCGCGCGCGAACGTTTGGCGCGCTGGCCTTCGACGTCGGCATTCTTCTCAAGAATGGCGGCGAGCCGCTCGAGGCCGGCGACCGGCTGATCCAGTTCGACCTCGCCGATACGCTGCAATCGATCGCGCAGGAAGGCCCGCGCGCATTTTACCAGGGCCGCATCGCCGGTCAGATCGCCGACGCCGTGCAAAAAGCCGGCGGCATCATGACCAAGGACGACCTGGCCCATTACCAGGCGATCGAACGCGCGGTCGTGCGCGGCACCTATCGCGGCTACGACATCGTCTCTATGCCGCCGCCCTCCTCCGGCGGCGTGCACTTGATCGAGATGCTCAATATTCTGGAAGGCTACGATCTCGCCAAGCTGCCGCGCGAGCAGTCGCTGCATTACGAAATCGAAGCAATGAAACGCGCTTATGCCGACCGCGCCACATTCATGGGCGATCCCGACGCGGTGAAAATGCCGGTCGCCGGATTGATCTCGAAGAAATACGCCGCCGCCTTGCGCGCCAACATCACCGCTAAGGCGACGCCGTCGGCCGATATCAAGCCCGGCAATCCGGCCGATTTCGAGGGCCACAACACCACGCATTTCTCGGTCATCGACCGCGACGGCAATGCGGTGTCGAATACCTACACGCTGAATTTTTCCTACGGCCTCGGCCTGATCGCCGACGGCACCGGCGTGCTGCTCAACAACGAGCTTGACGATTTCACCGCCAAGCCTGGCAGCGCCAATGCCTATGGGCTGGTCGGTTTCAACGCCAATCTGCCGGGGCCGAACAAACGCCCGTTGTCGTCGATGACGCCGGCCATCGTGCTAAAGGACGGCAAGCCGTTCCTCGTCACCGGCTCGCCCGGCGGCAGCCGCATCATCACCACGGTGCTGCAAGTGATCATCAATGTCATCGACTTCCACATGCCGATCGCCGAGGCGGTGAGCGCGCCGCGCCTGCATCATCAATGGCAGCCGGAAGATGTGTTCGTCGAACCCGGTTTCGATCCCGCCGTGCTCGCCGCGCTTGCCGCGCGCGGCCACAAGATCGTGCCGACGCGGCCCTTCACCTCGGCGAATTCGATTGAAGTAATGCCAAAGACCGAATTCGCGCCGCGGAGTTATGTCGGCGCTTCTGACCCGCGCACGCGGGGCGCACTGGCGGCGGGCTATTAATCCGGAAATTTGAGAGAAAACCGGCTTGCCAACCGAAGCGCCGAAAGGCGCGAAGGTTGGAGCGGGCGAAGGGATTCGAACCCTCGACCCCGACCTTGGCAAGGTCGTGCTCTACCCCTGAGCTACACCCGCATCCGTTAGTTCATTGGCCGACAAGCGATATCGGCCGCCAAGCCGTTCCTATAGCCAATAGAATGGGTGCATGGCAACCACGGCCATTGCGGGGCGTTAATGCTGCCGGTATGGCGTTCTTATGGTCGACGCGCATTGGAGGCGCGATCTCACCCTCAGAGCGCGGGTTCTGGTTGCAAGTTCCCCGGCTGCCGGCGATTACATTGGGCCGGCAATCTTCGTTCGAAGTGCTATTAACACCCGCCAGGCCGAAATAGTTCAATCGTTCGTATGACCACCACCCGGATCAACTTTTCGCCGCGCTCGATGCGCTTGGCATCGCGCATAAAACAGTGAAACACCCGCCCGTCTTCACCGTCGAGCAGGCCAGCCGCCTGCGCGGCCAGGTTTCCGGCGGCCACACCAAAAATCTGTTTCTGCGCGACAAGAAAAACGCGCTCTATCTCATCGTCGCGCTGGAAGACGCGGCTATCGACCTCAAAAGCCTGCACCGCAAGCTCGGCGCCAATGGGCGCTTTTCGTTCGGCTCGGCCGATTTGCTGTTTGAGGTTTGGGGCGTCATCCCCGGCGCGGTGACGCCGTTTGGCGCCATCAACGACACGCAGGCCCGCGTAACCGTCGTCCTCGACGCCCCGATGATGAAATATGAGACGCTCAATTATCATCCGCTGGTCAACACCATGACCACCTCGATAGCGCGCGACGATCTGGTGAAATTCCTCGAATCCACCGGCCATATGCCCCGGATTGAGCTTGTGTCTGGAACCACCCCAGACGCCGCCTGAACCGATTGCAATCACGCGCCGGATGACCCATTTAATTGGGGAATGGAACCCGGCGCTAAGCTGGGCCAAAGGAACAGGGAACAATGTTGCAGGGTGACGGGGTAATAGCGGCGGTGCCGGATAACGCGGTCAAGGACACGACCACGCAGGGCTTCGTCAAGGACGTGATCGAGGAATCCAAGCGCCAGCCGGTGCTGGTGGATTTCTGGGCGCCTTGGTGCGGGCCCTGCAAGCAGCTTACGCCGATCCTGGAAAAGGCGGTGAAGGCGGCGAACGGCAAGGTCAAGCTGGTCAAGATGGACATCGACAAATATCCGGACATTCCCGGACAGATGGGCATCCAGTCGATCCCGGCGGTGATTGCATTCGCCAACGGCCAGCCGGTCGACGGTTTCATGGGCGCACTGCCCGAGAGCCAGGTGACGGCCTTTCTGGATCGGTTGACCAAAGGCAAGCCCGGCGTCGATGAACCGGATTTGCAAAAACTCGCCGATGAAGCGCTCGCGGCCGGCGACGCGGCCGAGGCCGCCAATCTCTACGGACAACTGGTCGCGCAGGACAGCGGCAATGTCGCGGCGCTCGCCGGTCTGGCGCGCTGTTACGTTTCGACCGGCGCGCTCGAACAGGCCACGCAGACGCTCGATCTGGTGCCGGAAGCCAAACGCAGCGAGGCGCCAGTCGCGGCCGCGCGCGCGGCGCTCGATGTCGCCCTGCAAGCCAAGAAGGTCGGCCCGCTCGACGAATTGGAGCGCAAGGTCGCCGCCGATCCGCTCGATCATCAGGCGCGCTTCGATCTCGCCACCGGCTTGAGCGCCGCCGGCAAACGCAGCGAGGCGGCCGAGCATCTGCTCGCCATCGTCAAGCGCGACCGAAAATGGAATGACGACGCCGCGCGCAAACAGCTCGTGCAGTTCTTCGAGGCCTGGGGCCCGACCGACGAAGCCACCTTGGACGGCCGCAAGCGACTGTCGTCGATTTTGTTTTCGTGAACCATTTTCCGTTCGTCGCCGCGAAAGCGGGGACCCAGTCTTAAGCGAAAATCTGGATTCCCGCTTTCGCGGGAATGAACGGAGGAGAGATCGGCAACCGACGATTACAGGAGAGCCGATAAATGCCGATGAACGCCGAATATCGCGGACCGATCGACCTGCCGGGCGTGATCCCGGTATTTCCGCTGGCGGGCGCGCTGCTTCTGCCGCGCGGGCAGATGCCGCTCAATATTTTCGAACCGCGTTATCTCGCCTTGGTCGACGACGCTTTGCGCGACGGCCACCGCATGATCGGCATGATCCAGCCCGACCCGGCACATAGTGGGCCCGCCAACAAGCCGCCGCTTTACAAAATCGGCTGCGTCGGACGCATCACGCAACTGGCCGAAAGCGGCGACGGCCGCTATCTGCTCGAACTCACCGGCGTGTCGCGTTTTGTCGTCGAGCAGGAATTGACCGCCAACACCGCCTACCGGCAATGCCGCGTCACCTATGCGCCATTCGCCGAAGATTTCATCGCCCGCAAGGGCGAGGAGGCGGTCGATCGCAAGGCGCTCTTGCACGCACTCAAGGATTTCATGAAGGCCAACGACTTGAAGGCCGACTGGGGGGACATCGACAAGGCGCCCAACGAAGCCTTGGTCAATGCGTTGTCGATGATGTCGCCCTATGGCCCGCCGGAAAAGCAGGCGCTGCTGGAGGCGCCCGATCTTAAAACCCGCGCCGAATTGCTGGTGGCGATCACCGAAATCGAACTCGCCAAGAAAAACATCGAGGGTGAGCCGCAGTTGCAGTAGTCTTTCGTGCTATAACCCGCGCGAAATCCGGGAGAGATTTTCATGCCCACCACCCCCTCCACCGAACGGCCCGCCGGCAGCGTCGATCCCAAGCTGCTGGAGATCCTGGTCTGCCCGCTGACCAAGGGTCCGCTGGAATATGACGCCGCCAAGCAGGAACTGATCTCGCGCAAGGCCAAGCTCGCTTTTCCGATCCGCGACGGCATTCCGATCATGCTGCCGGAAGAAGCGCGGCGCCTCGACTAATCGCCGGCAATTCAATCATCAAAAAACGCAACGCAGGAAACAACTCATGATCAAAATGTGGGGCCGCAACACTTCGTCCAACGTGCAAAAAGCCATGTGGGCGGTCGGCGAACTGGGGCTTGAAGTCAATCGCATCGATGTCGGCGGCGCCTTCGGCCAAACCAAGGAGCCGGCCTATCTGGCGATGAACCCGAACGCGCTGGTGCCGACGCTGGAAGAAGAAGACGGCTTCACGCTGTGGGAATCAAATTCGATCGTGCGCTATCTCGCCCGCAAGCACGACAAGACCGGCGTGCTTGAGCCAACCGACGCCAAGCAACGCGGCCTCGCCAGCCAGTGGATGGATTGGCAATTGGCGGTGGTGGGACCGGCGATCACGCCCGCCTTCTGGGGTCTGATCCGCACGCCGGCCGAAAAGCGCGACATGGCTGCGATCAAAGCGTCGCAGGAAAAAACCACCGAATGCATGGTGATCCTCGACAAGCAATTGGCCAAGACCGCCTTCCTCGCCGGCCCGGCTTTTTCTTACGGCGACATACCGGTTGGCGTGATGGCTTATCGTTACCGCCATTTGGTGCCCGGCCGCCCGGCGACGCCCAATCTCGACCGCTGGTATGACGTCCTTGCCAAGCGCAAGGCATTCCAGGATCACGTCGGCAGTATTCCACTGACGTGAAATTTCTTAAAGCGCCTCGCCCTTCAGCAGCTTCGGCACTTCGCCGGTAAAGCCCGCCGCCTCGCGGATGAAGACCTTCTTCAACGCCGGCATGCGCTCGACCAATCCAAGTCCGACATCGCGCGCCAGCCGCAGCACGTCGGACGAATTGGAGAACAGCCGGTTCAAACCGTCAGTGGCGACGCCCATGGTCATGGTGTCGAAACGCCGCCAGCGCTGATAGCGCTCGCAATACATCGGGCGCGCCGATATCGAGCCCGAGCCGCGCGGCATCGGCAATCGCCTCGGCCAGCGCCGCCACGTCGCGCAAGCCCATGTTCAAGCCCTGCCCGGCGATGGGGTGAATAATATGCGCGGCGTCGCCGACCAACGCCAGCCGCTCGCCAATGAATTCGCGCGCGGTGTGCAGCCCGAGCGGAAAGGCACGCGGCTTGGTCGCCACTGCAAGATCGCCGAGATGCAAGCCGAAGCGCTTTTCCAGCTCGTCATGGAATTCCGTATCCGGCAGCGCGAGGATGCGCTCTGCTTCTTTCGCGGTTTCGGTCCATACGATGGAAACGCGTTTTCCCGTGAGTGGCAAGATCGCAAACGGCCCGGCCGGCATGAAATGTTCCTCGGCGCGGCCATTGTGCTCGCGCTCATGCGCGACCGTGCAGACGATGGCCGACTGATCGTAATTCCAGCCATGCGTCGCAATGCCGGCGGTCTCGCGGATTTGCGAGCGCGCGCCGTCCGCGCCAACCAAAAGCCGCGTTGAAATTTTTTCGCCGTCCGCCAGCGCGACCTCAATCGAATTCGCCTTGTGCTCAAACCCGCTGACCGAGCCGGCGCGCAAATCGACGCCGAGTTGCTTTGCCTTTGTCACCAGCGCATCGACCAGATGCCGGTTCTCGATCATATGCGCGAAGGGCTCACCCTCCTCCACTTCACCACCAAACGTCAGAAACGTCGGCCGCACCGCGTCGTCGAGTTTGCTGTCGGTCACCACCATATCGAGGATCGGCTGCGCTTCGGCCGCCACGCCGTCCCAGACCTCGATCGCCTCGAACAGCCGGCGCGCGGCGGCCGCGATCGCCGAAGCGCGCGGGTCCTTCGATTGCGCCGCCCCCAGCGCCGGATCGACCACGGTTACGGCAAAGCTATCGCCCAGGCCTTGGCGCAGCGCGATGGCGAGCGCCAGCCCGGCAAAGCCGGCGCCGCCGACCACCAGGTCGGTTATACGGTGTTGCTTGGGCACTTTCGCCATCGGGCTTCCTTGTTAAATTCAGCCAAGCATAGCAGATTGAACGGGTCATTTAACCGCCGCCGGTATTTGCCCCATGTCCACTGCCGTTCAAGACCTTCTCACTATCCTCGATCTCGAACCGCTCGACATAAATCTGTTTCGCGGCCGCTCGCCGCAAGTGGGCTGGCAGCGCGTATTCGGCGGCCAGGTGGTCGGCCAGGCGCTGGTCGCCGCGGTGCGCACGGTCGATCCCGGCCGCCCGCCGCATTCCATGCACGCCTATTTCCTGCTGCCGGGCGATCCCAAAGTGCCGATCATTTACGATGTCGATCGCATGCGCGACGGCAAAAGCTTTACGACCCGCCGGGTCACCGCGCGCCAGCACGGCCATCCGATCTTCTCCATGCTGGTGTCGTTCCACACCGACGAGCCAGACCAGCTTGATCATCAAGCCAAGATGCCGGACGTGCCCGATCCGGAATCGCTGCCCAGCGAATCCGAAATGCGGGCAAAGGTTCTTCCGTCGATGCCCGATCCGGTGCGGCGTTATTATGAGCGCGAGCGGCCGATCGAATTGCGTCCGGTTGAATTCGAACGCTATCTCGGCAAGAAATATCCGGACGGCAAATTCAATGTCTGGGTCAAGACCACCGGCGCGCTGCCCGACGATCCGGCGATCCATCAATGCGTGCTGGCCTACACGTCGGACATGGGCCTGCTCGACACCGCGCTGGTGCCGCATGGCCGAACGCTGTTCGAAAAGGAATTCATGGCGGCCAGTCTCGATCATGCGCTCTGGCTGCATCGCCCGTTCCGCGCCGATGAATGGCTGCTGTTTGCGCAGGATTCGCCCAATTTGCACGGCTCGCGCGGCTTTGCGCGCGGCCTGATATTCAAGCGCGATGGCACGCTGGTCGCCTCGGTGGCGCAGGAAGGCCTCGTGCGCCTGAAGCGCACAACCTGATTCCGGCATGAAACTATTCGCGGCATTGGCCTTCTGGTTATCGCTGGCGATTACGGCGTTGGCCGCCTCCGGCAAGCAGCCGGCGCCGCCAGGTTCGTTTGCGGGGGCGCCGCCGCAATACACAAAATTCTCGGTGGCCGAACTGGAGCGTGGATTTCTCGCGCTGGCATTCGGCTCAGATCTGCGCATCGGCGCCGCGCCGCGCGGCATCCGCCGTTTCGATCATCCGATCCGCGTGGCCGTAATTGCCGGCGGCAGCGTTGAGCGCAGCGCGGCCATGACGCATGTGGTCGAGGAATATGCCGCCAAGGTGCCCAACCTGCATCTCACTCTTACCGCCAACACGGCGCCGGCCGATATTGACGTACATCTGATCGACCAGAAGAACTTCAAGCTGGCACTGCGCGCCGCATTCGGCGACAAGATCACCGAGGCCTTCATCGCCCGCACCAATCCGCAATGCATGACCAGCGTGCAATCGAACACCGAAGGCGAAATTCTGCACGCGGTCTCCTTCATCATCGTCGACAAGGGCGACAGCGTCTTTCTCGACTGCGCCTATCACGAGTTGCTGCATGCCTTCGGGCTTTCAAACCACGACCAGCAAAATCCGTGGACCACGCTCAATCAGAATCGCATGGTCGGCTACCTGTCGGTCTACGACCGTGTTTTGCTCACGGTACTATATGACCCGCTTATCGTTCCCGGATTGACCGCCGAGAATGCGCGGCAACTGCTGCCAGGCGTGATCCGCGATGTCGGCGAAGGTCTCGGCCAGGATTTCGGCCACTAATTTAGACTTGAATTTAGGCTTGCCGAACCGGCCCAAAAACCTTCAGATGCGCGCTGAAAGACCGGAACTCGTCGCGGTATTGATATATTATGGATGCAGCTTGAAATTTTCCGCCTGGAAGGAAACGCCATGAAACTGGTTATTGCCGTCATTAAACCGTTCAAGCTCGACGAAGTGCGCGACGCGCTCACTGGCCTCGGCATTCACGGCATGACCGTGACCGAGGTCAAAGGCTTTGGCCGCCAGAAAGGCCATATGGAAATTTACCGCGGCGCCGAATACGCCATCAATTTCCTGCCCAAATTGCGGGTCGAAGCCGCGGTCGCCAGCGAAAAACTCGACGCAGTTGTCCGCGCGGTCGCCGCCGCTGCCAAGACCGGGCAGATCGGCGACGGTAAAATTTTCGTCACGCCGATCGAATCCGCCATGCGTATCCGTACTGGCGAAACCGATGACGACGCACTTTAGAGTTGCGTTAGCGTCGCGTTCCCGAAAAACGGCATTCCGCCTTTGATCGAGCCCGCCTTCCAGCGTGCTCGGCTCTCATTTTATGGCCAATGCACCGCGGCTATTTCCAATTGTATTTGCCTGACTAATTATTGTGCAGGCCCCCATTGTCTTGGCGCTAGTTTGGGCTCCTGCCAGCAGTGGTATTTAGATCACTCGGCGCAATCTGGAATTTCATCCATCGAATCAGCCGGATAGGCGGCTTGCGGCCATCTGGCACGGCGTTTGATTTTATTTCCCCGGTCATGCCTGCGAAGCAAGCTTCGCGGGCCCGGCTCAGTGAAACCGCCCGCACTGCGTAAAGTTAAAACGGGCTCAAGCGGGGATCGAATCCATGAAAATCGTCATGGCCATCATTAAACCTTTCAAGCTCGACGAGGTCCGCGACGCTCTGACCTCCATCGGCGTGCAAGGACTGACCGTTACCGAGGTCAAGGGATACGGGCGTCAAAAGGGTCACACGGAAATCTATCGTGGGGCTGAGTATGCGGTGAGCTTCCTCCCAAAGATCAAAGTGGAGGTCGCAGTGGCATCTACCCAAGTCGATAAGGTTGTCGGCGCCATCACCGGAGCTGCCAAAACCGGACAGATCGGCGACGGCAAAATCTTTGTCTTCGGTTTGGATCACGCCGTGCGCATTCGCACCGGCGAGACCGACGCCGCGGCGCTTTAGTCACCCGCACAATCAATACGGACAGGAGTTAGACCATGACGTTGAAGAAACCCTCCCGTGCGGGACTCTTGGCTCTCGCCCTCGGAGTTCTGCTCGGTCTCTTTCTGAGCGTAGCGTCGTTTGACGTTTCGCACGCCCAGACACCAGCCCCGGCCGCTGCGCCCGCAGCCGCCGCCCCACCGCCGGCAGCACCTCCGCCGCCGCCGGCTTGCGCCAACGATCCGGATCCCAAGAAAGCCGTGCTCGAGAAGTGCACGCCGAACTCGGGTGACACTGCCTGGATGCTCACCTCCATGGCTCTCGTGCTCATGATGACCGTACCGGGCCTCGCCCTGTTCTACGGCGGCATGGTGCGCAAGAAGAACGTGGGCGACACCGTGATGACGAGTTTCGCCATCACTTGTTTGGTCACGATCATCTACGCATTGCTCACTTATACGTTGGCCTTCACGCCTGGCTCGCCGTATATCGGCGGACTCAGTCGTCTGTTCCTGCAAGGCATACTCAGCGACGTAGCCACCGGCGCGGGCACATCCAAACCCGCTCGCGGCGACGATTCCTGAGACCGTGTACATGTGCTTCCAGATGACCTTCGCGATCATCACCCCGGCGCTGATTGCCGGTGCATTCGCCGAACGCATGAAGTTCTCGGCGATGCTGTGGTTCATTGGCATCTGGTCGATCGTCGTTTACGCGCCGGTCGCGCACTGGGTATGGGCATCGGACGGCATGCTGTCGTCCGGCAACAACGACGCCATGATCAAAGTGCTCGACTTCGCCGGTGGCACCGTCGTGCATATCAACGCCGGCGTTGCCGGCCTGATGTGCGCGATCTGCCTCGGCAAGCGCAAAGACACGGGTCCTGGCCACAACATGGTGCTCACCTTGATCGGCGCCTCGCTGCTGTGGGTCGGCTGGTTCGGCTTCAATGCCGGCTCCGCCGTCACCGCCGGCATCCAAGCCGGTATGGCGATGACCGTTACCCAAATCGCCACCGCGGTTGCGGGCTTCACCTGGATGCTCGTTGAGTGGATGTTCCGTGGCAAGCCCACGGTCATCGGCATCTCCTCGGGCGCGGTCGCCGGCCTCGTTGCCATCACACCGGCATCGGGCTTCGTCGGTCCGATGGGTTCGGTCGCGATCGGCGTCGCTGCTGGCATCATCTGCTTCTGGGGCACCACTGGCCTCAAGCACATGCTCGGCATCGACGACGCACTCGATTGCTTCGGCGTGCATGCGGTCGGCGGCATCGTCGGCGCACTGCTCACCGGCGTGTTCGCTGTCAGCGAATACGGCGGCACGGCCGGCCTGATCGAGGGCAATCCTGGGCAGGTACTCAACCAGCTCGAAGGCATCGTCATCGTGTTCGTCTACGATGCGGTCGTATCGCTGATCATTCTCAAGATCATCGACGCGATCATCGGCCTGCGCGTATCCGACGAAGTGGAACGCGAAGGTCTCGACTTCTCGCTGCACGGCGAAACCGTACAGTAAGTCTTACCCGGCGCATGACCCGATTGGATCATGCGCCGGCCTAGCTAGCGGTTGGGGCGGAAACCCGGCACTGTCCCTTCCGTTGAGGCCCTCGGCTCGAAAGAGTCGGGGGCCTCTCTTATTTTGGGGCCTATTTTCCTCATCTCACCCCTTGGCGGGCGGGTAAGATCCCGATGGTTAATCGGGTCTTAACCTCGGATTCCGTATTGTGAGGGGCCAAAGTGTCGCGGGCGTCGAGCCTGCCTGTGTAACCCTGTGTTCAAGATGACCGCCCTGCGCGAGCCGAATTCCCCACCTGCCGCGGCCGTCGACAGCCGCTCGCCATTCGTGCGCCTGACCGAGCTTATCGCCGGCATCGAGCCGGGCAAGCCGGCGATCAATCTGTCGGTGGGCGAACCGCAGCATCCGATTCCAGCCTTTGTCGGACCGACCATCGCCGCGCATTTGAATGAATTCGGCCGCTACCCGGCCAACAAGGGCAGCGAGCCATTCCGCCGCGCGGTCGCCTGCTGGCTAGGCCGGCGCTACAAGCTGCCGCGGCCGGTCGATCCGGAACACGAGGTGCTGGTGCTCAGCGGTACGCGCGAGGGCCTTTTCCTCGCGGCCATCGCCGCGCTGCGCTGGGTTCCCCGCCGCGCTGGCAAGCCGGTGGTGTTGATCCCCAATCCATTTTACGCCGCCTATAGCGCCGGCGCACTCGCCGCCGGCTGCGAGCCGGTCTACATGCCGACGACCCGCGAAAGCGGCTTCCTGCCCGACCTCGATGCGCTCGACGACGCGCTGCTCGCGCGCACGGTCGCGCTCTACATCGCCTCGCCGTCGAATCCGCAAGGCGCGGTCGCCAGCCGCGCCTATCTCGACCGGCTTGCGGGCCTGGCGCGCCGCTTCGGCTTTCTGGTGTTCGCCGACGAATGCTATTGCGAAATCTACAGCAAGTTTCAGCCGGCCGGCATGCTGGAAGCGGCGGCGCCAGATTTCGCCAACACCGTCGTCTTCCACTCGCTGTCGAAGCGCTCGAACCTACCGGGTCTGCGCGTCGGTTTCGCCGCCGGCGACCGGCGCTTTCTCGCCGCCTTCCTCGAATTGCGCAATGTCTCGGCGCCGCAGGTACCGGGACCCGCGCAACACGTCGGCGTCGCGGCCTATGGCGACGAGACCCATGTGCAGGAAAACCGCAAACTTTATTCGGCCAAGTTCGACCTCGCCGACCAGATCATCGGCGACCGCTACGGCTACAAACGCCCGGCCGGCGGATTTTTTCTTTGGCTTGACGTCGCCAAATATGGCGGCAGCGAGGTCGTGACCAAAAGGCTATGGCAAGAGGCCGGCGTTCGGGTCGTGCCCGGGCGCTACCTCGCGCGCGAACAGGCCGACGGCAGCAATCCCGGCGCGGACTATATCCGCGTCGCCATGGTGCAAGACAGCGCGGCCACGGCGGAGGCGCTGCATCGCCTCGTCGCCGTGCTTGACTGAAACAACTTGGTGTAACCGATGGCTTCAACCGACCGCAGTCTCGACATCGTGGCCTTCGTCTCGGAGCATTTCCGCGACATTCTGCGCCGGCGCTTAAGTGAAATTGCCGGGCTCGCACTCATCACGCTGGCGCTGATCGGCGCCATCGCGCTCACGACCTGGTCGGTGCAGGACCCCTCGCTCAGCCACGCCACCCAGGCGCCGATCCATAATTTGCTTGGCTTTCCCGGCGCCATTTTTTCGGATCTGGCGATGCAATTGCTGGGCTTGGCCAGCGTGCTGCTGCTGATGCCGGAAGCCCTGCTCGGCTGGCGGCTCTTGTCGCACCGGCCGATCGGCGAGAAATGGCGCGGCCTGGTTTGGATCGCGGCGACGCTACTGGCCGCGGGTTTTGCCTCGACGCTGCCGCGTATCGGCTCCTGGCCGCTGCCGACAGGCCTGGGTGGCGTTGCCGGTGACGCGCTGCTGCATCTGCCGGCGATGATGATCGGTGCGCCAGTCAACGGCGTCACGCGGCTTGCATTGTCGCTGATATTTGCCGTTGCCACTGTCATAACGCTGGTTATCGCCGCCAATTGGCATTGGCCGCGCCGCGCCGAGAAAGTCCGCGCCCGAGAGGTGAGTAGAAAGAAGAAATCGACGATGACGACGAACAACAAGATCGTGCCTCCGCCTGGCTTGGAATGTTTGCCCATGCGCTATTGAGTGCCAAGGCGCGTATCGGCCGGATGTTGCGGCGCGCGCCGGCGCGCACGGCCATGCGCACCGCACGACCGGCCGCCGCTGGCGGGCGATACGAGCCGCGCTTCGACAATCTCGGCCGCGTCGCCGCGCCGCCCATCGCCGATGACGAGGAATTCGAAGCAAGAAGCGCCAGCCGCGCCGCGCCGCCGCGCCGCCGCGGCGCCAAAGCCGCGCCGCTCCGGCTCCGGCTTTGTGTTGCCCTCGCTCAATCTCTTGACCGCGCAACGCGTCTCGGAACGCACAACTTTGTCGAAAGACATCATCGACGCCAATGCCGTCGCGCTCGAAAGCGTGCTCGGCGATTTCGGCGTGCGCGGCGAGATCATCAATGCCCGCCCCGGCCCGGTGGTGACGCTCTACGAACTCGAGCCCGCTCCCGGCATCAAGTCGTCGCGGGTCATCGGGCTTGCCGACGACATCGCCCGCTCGATGAGCGCGGTATCGGCCCGCGTCGCGGTCGTGTCCGGCCGCAACGCCATCGGCATCGAACTGCCCAATCCGACGCGCGAGAAAGTCTACTTGCGCGAATTGCTCTCGGCCAAGGATTACAACGAAGACGCTTCCAAGCTGCCGCTTTGCCTGGGCAAGACCATCGGCGGCGAATCCGTCATCGTCGATCTGGCGCGCATGCCGCATCTTCTGATCGCCGGCACCACCGGCTCGGGCAAATCGGTCGCCATCAATACGATGATCCTGTCGCTGGTCTACCGGCTGTCGCCGCAGCAATGCCGGCTGATCATGGTCGATCCCAAGATGCTCGAACTCTCCGTCTATGACGGCATCCCGCATCTGCTCACGCCGGTCGTGACCGATCCCAAGAAGGCCGTGGTGGCGTTGAAATGGGCCGTCCGCGAAATGGAAGGCCGCTACAAGATGATGTCGAAGCTCGGCGTGCGCAACATCGACGGCTACAATGCGCGCCTGGCCGAAGCCAAAGCCAAAGGCGAGACGCTCACCCGCACGGTGCATACCGGCTACGACAAGGAATCCGGCACCGCGATCTACGAGAAGGAAGAACTCGAACTCGAACCGCTGCCCTTCATCGTGGTGATCGTGGACGAAATGGCCGACCTGATGATGGTCGCCGGCAAGGACATCGAAGGCGCCATCCAGCGCCTGGCGCAAATGGCGCGCGCCGCCGGCATCCATGTCATCCTGGCGACGCAACGCCCGTCGGTGGACGTGATCACCGGCACCATCAAGGCGAACTTCCCGACCCGCATCTCGTTCCAGGTCACCTCCAAGATCGACAGCCGCACCATCCTGGGTGAGCAGGGCGCCGAACAACTGCTCGGCCAGGGCGACATGCTCTATATGGCCGGCGGCGGCCGCATCAGCCGCGTGCACGGGCCCTTCGTCTCCGATGACGAAGTCGAGAAAGTCGTGCGCCATCTCAAATCGCAAGGCGCGCCGGAATATCTGGAAGAAGTCACCGCCGGCGATCTCGAAGACGGCGAGGACGGCGCGGTGTTCGATGCCACCGGCATGGGCATGGTCGAAGGCGGCGATCTCTACAGCCAGGCAGTCGCTGTGGTGAAGCGCGACCGCAAGGCTTCCACCTCTTATATCCAACGCCGCCTGCAGATCGGCTACAACCGCGCGGCCTCGCTGATGGAACGCATGGAGCAGGAAGGCATCATCGGCCAGCCCAACCATGCCGGCAAACGTGAAATCCTGATCCCGGAGCATCCGGCGGACGACCGTTACTAGAACGGTCATGCCGCCGCGAAATCCGGCTGCACGAATGGGCTCGAATCAGCGCATAATTCGAGCCGCGAAATAGCCACAGCCGGCCCATAAACCGAATGGGAATAGGCGGAGACCATGATGGTTGCACTTGAAAAGGCGAGTTGCCGGTACCCTTTGGCGAGGGCTGCGTTATTCGCATGCTTGACGGTCTGCCTCACCGCTATCCCGGCGCTGGCGCAAAGCGTGCCGCTGCCGACGCCGCGCCCGCCCATGACCACCGGCTCGGTAACACCGCGCGCCGAGCGCCCGGCGATCCCGCCGCAGGCGCTTGCCGCGCGCGCGCAAGCACCGCAGGCGCAAGCACCCAACCCGATCTCCAATCCCTTCGCCGCTTTGCTCGGCAAGTCGGGCTCGGCATCCGGCGCACTCAACCCCGAGCAGCGCGCCCTCGTCGACCGGGTCAATAATTATCTCTCCAACATGCAGGTACTGTCGGGCAATTTCGTCCAGGTCGGCCCGGACGGCCGCCGCACCGAAGGCGAATTCTATATTTCCAAGCCCGGCAAAGTGCGTTTCGAATATGACGACCCGAGCCCGATCGAGCTCATCGCCGACGGTCAATCGGTGGTGGTACGCGACCGCAAACTGGCGACTCAGGACGTTTATCCGCTATCGCAAACGCCGTTGCGCTTCCTGCTCTCCGACCATGTCGACCTGATGAAGGACGCGACGCTGACCGCGGTCTATGCCGACGACGTATTCATCACCGTCGTGGTCGAGGAAAAGAACGGCCTCATCGGCACCAGCCGCTTGATGATGATGTTTTCCGCCAAGGACATGGCGCTTAAGCAATGGACGGTGACCGACCCGCAAGGCTACGACACCACCGTCGCGGTATATAATCTCGATTTAACCAGACGGCCCGATCCCGCGATGTTCCGGATCGATTACACGCAATATCGCAATTAATCCGGCGGGGGAAACCCCGGCCCAGACGTTGGCAATTGGCGCCGCGCGTCTTACCTTGGGGCCATGCCCCTCAAAATCACGACCTGGAACATCAACTCCGTCCGGCTGCGCATCGATCTGGTCGCCAAATTTCTGAAAAGCGCGCGGCCCGACGTGCTCTGCCTGCAAGAGACCAAATGCCCGGACGACGCCTTTCCGCTCAAGCGCTTTACGCGGCTCGGCTATGAGCATGCGGCGATCAACGGCCAGAAGGGCTATCACGGCGTCGCGGTTCTCTCGCGCTTGCCGTTCGAGCGCTTCGACGTGCACAGTTTCTGCGGCAAGACCGATTGCCGTCATATCTCGGTGGTACTGGGCGAGCGCGCCGGCTTAAGCGATGCCGCTGACGCTGCACAATTTCTACGTGCCGGCCGGCGGCGACGAGCCCGATCCCGAAGATCAATGTGAAATTCAAGCACAAGCTCGATTTTCTCGACGAGATGCGCGCGCACGCCGCGTTGCGGCCGGCGCAATCGCAGCACGCCATCCTGGTCGGCGACCTCAACGTCGCGCCGCTCGAACATGACGTATGGAGCCACAAGCAGATGCTGAAGGTGGTTTCGCACACGCCGATCGAATGCGAGAAATTCGGCCTGGTGCAAAAAGCCGGTAACTGGATCGACGCCATGCGCGTGCTCACGCCGGAACCGGAAAAACTTTACACCTGGTGGAGCTATCGCGCGGCCGATTGGCGCTTGGCCGACCGCGGCCGCAGGCTTGACCACGTTTGGACGTCGAACGCGCTGGCCGACCGCGTCTCCAAGATCAAGATTTCCAAGGACTATCGCGGCGCCGAACGCCCGTCCGACCATGTGCCGGTCACGGCGACGGTGGAGATTTAACAATCACTCTCCGCCCTTCTCCATCGCCCGCTTCACAACGCCGAGTTCGCGCGTCCAATCGTCCAGCCGCTCGGCCATGATATCGCGCAATTTAGCGGCGGCCTGCGGGTAGCCCTCCAGCATTTTCTTAAACAGTGTGCGGGAAATGCGGATCACCACGGTCGGCTCCTTGGCAATCGCGGTTGCCGGACACACCAGGTCGGTGAGCAGGGCCAATTCGCCCACCAGCGTGCCGCGTCCCACGGTGTATTCCTTGCCCTCCGACATGGTGCCGGGCTCCAAGAGCAAAGAACCCTCCTGAACGAGATAGCCGCCATCGGCGAGCTCGCCGGCATAAAACAGCACCGCGCCGCTCGGCAGACTGCGGGATTCCGCACCGATCGCGAGAATGCGCAGCGCGTGCTTGCCAAGTGCCGCCAGTGACGGCACTTGCTCGAAGAAGGCGATGTCGTCTTCCAGGCTCATGGATGCGTTCGCAGACATGCGCGGGATGTGGCTGCGGGCAACGTGTTCACGGCACCAGCTTATAGCCGCCGGCTTCGGTCACCAGGATCGAGGGCGCGGCGGCATCCTTCTCGACTTTTTGCCGTAACCGGTAGATATGCGTCTCCAGCGTATGGGTGGTAACGCCGGAATTATAGCCCCACACTTCTTGCAACAGCGTTTCGCGCGACACCGGCTTCTGCCCGGCGCGATAGAGATAGCGCAGAATCGCGGTTTCCTTTTCGGTCAGCCGCACTTTGCTGCCTTTCGGGCTGAGCAACAGTTTGGAGCTTGGCCGAAACGAGTAAGGCCCGATGGTGAAGACCGCGTCCTCGCTTGCCTCGTGCTGGCGAAGCTGGGCGCGGATGCGCGCCAGCAGCACGGCGAAACGGAATGGCTTGGTGACGTAATCATTGGCGCCGGATTCCAGCCCGAGGATCGTGTCGCTGTCGGTGTCATGGCCGGTCAGCATAATGATCGGCGCCTTGAAGCCGTTCTTGCGCAAAATGCGCACCGCTTCGCGCCCGTCCACGTCCGGCAGGCCCACATCCATGATGACGAGATCGATCTGGCCGCCTTTCGCGGTCTGTACCGCTTTGGTGCCGCTATCGACGGCGATCGCGTCGAACTCCTCGTGCAACGCCAACTGCTCGACCAGCGCACCGCGCAAATCGTCATCGTCGTCCACAATCAGGATGGTGCGCGAATTGGGCATCGTTCAATCGCCCCTTTGGGCCCCTTGCCGGCATTAAAATCGCCCGCCTATTAATAGCGAAGTAGAGCATTCAGGGCTAAAAGAGCAAGCGCGAACTGGTATTTACGGCGATTCCGCCACGATTTGGCAGACATGCGAAAAAAAACCCTCTCCCGCGTGACGGTCAGACGAAAGCCCGGCGATCCCCAGCGCGGCTGGCTCACCGCCGGACAGTTTTCGCTGCCGGTGGCGCTCGGCCGCGGCGGCATCAAGGCCAACAAACGCGAAGGCGACGGCGCAACGCCGCGCGGCAGCTTCCGCCCCAAGCGGCTGTGGTGGCGCGCCACACGCCATGCGCGGCCCGCCACATTGTTGCCGGCGCGACGCATCATGCCGGACGATGGCTGGTGCGAGGACCCAAACGACCGGCGTTATAACAAGCGCATCAAAGTGCCGGAAAATTCCAAGGCCGACCGCCTGGCACGCAATGACAATTTGTACGACTTCATCGTGGAGCTCGATCACAATACGCGCCCGCGTATCGCCGGGCGCGGCAGCGCGGTCTTCATCCATGTGGCGCGGCCGGGCTTTGCGCCGACCGCCGGCTGCGTCGCGCTTGAGATCAATTCATTGCGCCGTCTGATTGCACGGCTGGGTCCGCGCACGCGGATCGTGGTTGAATAATCGTTACCGGCGGAAATCCAGGATATTTTTCAATCTAATTTTAAGCATAGGCACGCCGAGGTTCCCGAATAACGGCCGCATTAATAAAACAGGCATTGCTCCATGGTACCTCTGCCGGTGGCGCGCAATCAATTCATAACTCTACTGCGCCGGGGCGAACATGGAAACCGCAAACCTGAGCGCAACGCGCGCAACATCCGCCAAGTATGAATCGGTCGGCCGCGATCGCGACCGTCACCGGCTCACAATCCACCGTCGAACTTGCCGCGCGTATCGCCGGCGCCGAATATCCGACGGTCGGAAAATTCATGGGCATTACGACCGGCAATACCGTCCTTATCGGGCTGATCACCGAGGTTGGCGAGCAGTTGTTCGCGGCGGCCGGCGGCAGCGCAACGTTCCGCAAGGTGGCGCGCCTCGATTTGATCGGCGAGCTTTTGGCCAGCGATGGCGGCGCCTCCCGCTTCCAACGCGGCATCACGGAATATCCGAATATCAATGACAGCGTGTTCATGCTGAGCGAGGCCGAGCTGCGGCTGGTCTACGGCGCCGCCGATGCCGATCATGCTCATGTCGGCAACCTGCAGCAGAATTCCAACATCCATGTTCACATCGACATCGACCAACTGGTGAGCCGGCATTTCGCCATTCTCGGCGCCACCGGCGTTGGCAAGTCGAGCGGCGTCGCCATCATTCTCAATAAGATTCTGGAGACGCGCCCGAACCTGCGCATCTTCCTGGTCGATCCGCATAACGAATACGGCCGCTGCTTCGGCGAAAAGGCCAATGTGCTCAATCCGCGCAATCTGCGCCTGCCGTTCTGGCTGTTCAATTTCGAAGAGACCGTCGACGCCTTCTTCGGCGGACGTCCGGGCGTCGACGAGGAAGTGGAAATTCTCTCGGAAGCCATTCCGATGGCCAAGGCCGCCTATCTGCAATACCGCGCCGGCCCCGAACGCGCGATCACCAAGAAACGCGATCCGCGCGACACCGGTTTCACCGCCGACACGCCGGTGCCCTATCGCATCGAGGACCTGATCAATCTGCTCGATGAGCGCATGGGCAAATTGGAAAACCGCTCGCGCGCGACCGTCTACCACAAGCTGATCGGGCGCATTCAGACCTTCCGCAATCACCCGCGCTACGCCTTCATGTTCGAGAACGCCAATATCGGCGGCGACACCATGGCGGAAATTCTCGGCCATCTGTTCCGGCTGCCGCCCGACGGCAAGCCGATGACCATCATGCAGCTCGCCGGTTTCCCGGCCGAGGTGGTGGACTCGGTGGTGTCGGTGCTCTGCCGCATGGCCTTCGACTTCGGCCTGTGGAGCGACGGCGTCGCGCCGTTACTGTTCGTCTGCGAGGAAGCGCACCGCTATGCGCCCGCCGACAAAAATATCGGCTTTGGCCCGACCAAGCGCGCGCTCTCGCGCATCGCCAAGGAAGGCCGCAAATACGGCGTGTTCCTCGGCCTGGTCACCCAGCGCCCGGCGGAAATCGATTCGACCATCATCTCGCAATGCTCGACGCTTTTTGTCATGCGGCTCTCGAACGACCGCGACCAATCGCTGATCCGCTCGGCCGTGTCGGACGCGGCCGCCAATTTGCTGTCCTTCATTCCCTCGCTCGGCACCCGCGAAGTGTTTACCTTCGGCTCCGGCGTAGCGCTGCCAACCCGCATGCGCTTCCAGGAATTGCCGGCGGCGCAGCGGCCCAATAGCGAGGCTTCCGGCAATACCCGCTCGGATGCCGGCACCAATATGAACCGCGACCTGCTCACGACCGTGATCGATCGCTGGCGCAGCGCCACCATGAGCCATCGCGTCAGCGAAGACGACGCCGACTTCACCGATGCACCGGCTTTGCAGCCGGCTGCGCCGACGGCCCCCGTGCCGGTTCCGCCGTCGCCGCGCGGCGAAGCCTTGCGCTCGAGTTTGCTGAAAAAGCCACTGGACGCCGGTTCGTTCGGCAATCCGCAGCCCGGCAGCACGCCCGGTTTTCCGACGCGGTTTAGGTAACTATTTCCGCCCGACCAAATCGACCAGCGCCGACATGCCGACATGGTGGTCGCCCTCTTTGAGGGCGCTGTCGTGCTCGGCGATTTCGAGCGAGGTAAAATCGCCGAAGGCTTCCTCCAGCATCGCGCGGGTATAAAGCCGCTCGGGCTCGGACGGCCCGCCGGTCTTGTATTCGAGTTGCTTCAAGCCATAGCCCTGCAATAGCAACAGGCCCGCCGGGCTTTAGCGTTTTCTTGATGCCGGCAAACATAACCGCGCGGTCCGCCGGCTTGGCGAATTGAATAAAAATCCCCACCACCACGTCAAACGTTTCCGCCGTCCAGTTCCACGCCGTCATATCGGCCTGTTGCAGGCGCAAGGCCACGCCGCGGCTTTTGGCCAGCACGCGCGCTTTTTCCTGAGCCACGTCGGAAAAATCCAGCGACAACACGTCAAGCCCCTGCTCGGCCAGGAACACGCCATTGCGGCCCTCGCCGTCTGCGATAGCGAGAGCGCTCTGGCCCTTGCGCAGCAGATCGGCGTGCGATTTCAAGAACGCGTTAGGCTGCGGTGCCGAAAAATAGCCCGGCGCGGTATAGCGCTTCGCCCAGCGCTCTCGTTCATCGTACCGTGCCTTCGGTCATGTTCGTCCTCCGAAAATCGCCGAGCCCACCCGCACATGCGTGGCGCCGAGCGAAATCGCCACGGCAAAATCCGCGCTCATGCCCATCGATAAAAGCTTCAAGCCATTGCGCTTGGCGATCTTGGCGGTGAGCGCGAAATGCGGGCCCGGCGCCTCGTTGGCCGGCGGGATGCACATCAGGCCCGACATCGCGAGGCCGTAGGTTTCGCGGCACGCGGTCAGGAATGAGTCGACATCCTGCGGCAGCACGCCGGCCTTTTGCGCCTCGGCGCCGGTGTTGATTTCGGCGAATAGCAGCGGTCGACGCCCCTGCTTGGCGATCTCTTTCGCCAGCGCCTCGCACAGGCTCGGCCGGTCGACCGAATGGATGGCGTCAAACAGCGCCACCGCGTCCTTGGCCTTGTTCGATTGCAGCGGTCCGATCAGATGCAGCGCGAGACCGGCATGCTTGGCCGTCAATTCCGGCCATTTGGTCTTGGCCTCCTGCACGCGGTTTTCGCCGAACACGCGCTGGCCGGCGGCGATCACGGGCTCTATCACGTCTGCCGAATGCGTTTTCGACACCGCAACAAGCGTCAATCATGCCGTATCGCGCCCGGCATCCTTGCAGGCACGCGCAATATCCGCGCGGACGGCGGCGAGGCCGGCGGTAGAATTAGCGTTTTGGGGCGGACGGTCGGTCATGCTTCTAATGCCAGTGAAAATGGCCCTCGCGTCAAGCCGCCCCAAGCCCGCTTGTTGACGCTTATCCCTCTTTCATGTCTGTTCCGGCCACCTTAAAAAGAGCCGGAAATGCCCCCCAATTCGAGCAAAAACGAGCGCTATAACGCCCGCGAGGCCGAGGCCCGCTGGCAAAAGCTGTGGGACGCGCGCGGCATCTACGCCACCAAAAACGACGACCCGCGCCCCAAATACTACGTGCTCGAGATGTTCCCCTATCCGTCGGGGCGCATCCATATGGGCCACGTGCGCAACTACACCATGGGCGACGTCGTGGCGCGCTTCAAACGCGCCATGGGTAACGCCGTGCTGCACCCGATGGGCTGGGACGCCTTCGGCATGCCGGCGGAAAACGCCGCCATCGACCGCAAGGTGCATCCCAAGGAATGGACCTACGCCAATATCGCGGCGATGAAGAAGCAGCTGCAGTCCATGGGACTGTCGCTCGACTGGGCGCGCGAAATCGCGACCTGCGACCCGAGCTATTACAAGCACCAACAGAAAATGTTTCTGGATTTTATGAAAGCCGGGCTGGTCGAGCGCAAACAGTCGAAGGTGAACTGGGACCCGATCGACCACACGGTGCTGGCCAATGAGCAGGTGATCGACGGCAAAGGCTGGCGCTCCGGTGCCGAGGTCGAGCAGCGCGAATTGACGCAGTGGTTTTTCAAGATCAGCGATTATTCGCAGGAGTTGTTAGAGGCGCTCGACCATCTCGACCGCTGGCCGGAAAAAGTCCGGCTGATGCAGAAAAACTGGATCGGCCGCTCGGAAGGCCTGCTGGTCCGCTTCATGCTCGATACGGCGACCGCGCCAAACAAAGAAAATGAACTGGAGATTTTCACCACGCGGCCGGACACTTTGTTCGGCGCCAAATTCATGGCGATCTCGCCGGATCATCCGTTGGCCGCGGCGGCGGCCGCGAAAAATCCCAAGCTCGCCGAATTCATCGAGGCGTGCCGCCACATGGGCACCTCGCAGGCCGCCATCGATACGGCTGAGAAACTCGGCTTCGACACCGGCATCAAGGCGGTGCATCCGTTCGACCCGAGCTGGAAACTTCCGGTCTACGTCGCCAATTTCATCTTGATGGAATACGGCACCGGCGCGATTTTCGGCTGCCCGGCGCACGACCAGCGCGATCTCGATTTCGTCAACAAATACGGCCTCGGCAATACGCCGGTGGTATGCCCGCCCGGGCAAGATCCGAAAACCTTCGTCGTCACCGACACCGCCTATGACGGCGACGGCCGCATGATCAATTCGCGTTTCCTCGACGGCATGACCATCGACGAAGCCAAAGAAGAAGTCGCCAAGCGCCTGGAGCAGACCAGTGCCGGCAACCGCGCGGTGGCGCAGCGCCAGGTCAATTACCGCCTGCGCGACTGGGGCATTTCGCGCCAGCGCTATTGGGGCTGCCCGATCCCGATCATCCATTGCGAAAAATGCGGCGTGGTGCCTGTGCCGGTTAACGACCTGCCGGTGACGCTGCCCGACGACGTGACATTCGACAAACCGGGCAATCCGCTCGACCGCCATCCGACCTGGAAGAATGTCAAATGTCCGCAATGCGACGGACCGGCGCGGCGCGAGACCGACACCATGGACACTTTCGTGGACTCGTCCTGGTACTTCGCGCGCTTCACCGATCCATGGATCGCGAGCGCGCCGACCGATCTCAAATGCGTCAATGAATGGATGCCGGTCGATCAATATATCGGCGGCATCGAGCACGCGATTTTGCATCTCTTGTATTCGCGCTTCTTCACGCGCGCCATGCACAAGACCGGCCACACCGGCATGGACGAGCCCTTTGCCGGCCTATTCACGCAAGGCATGGTGGTGCACGAAACCTACAAAGCCAAGAACGGCGACTGGGTCGAGCCGGCCAATGTCAAGATCGAAGGCATCGGCGACGCGCGCCACGCCACGCTCGCTTCGACCGGCGAACCGATCGAAATCGGCTCGATCGAAAAAATGTCGAAGTCGAAAAAGAACACGGTCGATCCCGACGACATCATCGCCGCCTATGGCGCCGACACGGCGCGCTGGTTCATGCTGTCGGATTCGCCCCCCGAGCGCGACGTGATCTGGACCGAGGAGGGCGTGCAGGGCGCCTGGCGTTTCGTGCAGCGGCTGTGGCGCCTCATCGGCGAGATCGCCGGCATTGCAGCTCCCGCCGCACGTCCGGCGCAATTTGGCGACGCCGCATTGCGCGTGCGCAAGGCCGCCCATAGCGCGCTCAGCCATGTCTCCGACGACATCGCCCGGCTGCGTTTCAACCGTTGCGTCGCCCACATTTATGAATTCGCCAACGCGCTGTCGGATGCCATCGGCGAGGCCGAAACGGCGCCGTCGCCCGATCTGGCCTGGGCCATGCGCGAAGCCGGCGATATCTTGATCCAGCTTTTCGCGCCCATGATGCCGCATCTGGCCGAGGAATGCTGGGCCGCGCTCGGCCACGACACATTGGTCGCCAGCCAGGCCTGGCCCGATTTGGAGCCGGATCTATTGGTGGAAAACACCATCACTTTGCCGGTTCAGGTCAACGGCAAGAAGCGCGCCGATGTCACGGTGGCCCGGGATGCTGGAAAAGCCGACATTGAGGCTGCCGTTTTGGCCCTCGATGCGGTAATAAAAGCGCTGGACGGCAAAAGCCCGAAAAAGGTCATTGTCGTCCCGCAGAGGATTGTGAATGTCGTGGTCTAATGCCCCGCGCCTGTTGCTAGCCCTCGCGCTCGCCGGCCTTACCGCCGGCTGCTTCCAGCCGCTTTATGGCGACAAGGCCATGGTCGGCGGCAGTTCCGGCGTCGGCACTAAGCTCAGCTCCGTCGATGTAGCCCCGATCGATGCGCCTAATGGCACGCGGCTGTCGCGCGTCGGCGTCGAAGTGCGCAACGGCCTCATTTACGAACTCACCGGCGGCGGTCCTGGCGCCGCGAGCAATTATCGCCTCGACGTGCGGCTGACCTCGACCAATTTGCAGGTGATCGTCGACATCAATACCGCGCGCCCGGACATACAGAATTACGGCATCGACGCGACCTATACGCTGACCGATGTCACCACCGGCAAGCCGGTGATCAAGGGCGCGACCTTCTCGCGCGTGTCCTACAATATTCCAGGCCAGCAGCAGCGTTTCGCCGGCGACCGCGGCCTGCGTGACGCCGAGAACCGCGCCGCCAAGGTGATCGCAGAAAACATCCGCTCGCGCCTGGCGTCGTATTTCACGTCGGGGACGTAAGTCGATACTGTCGTCCCCGCCAACGGGTCCGCGCAAAGCGCGGCCCGATGACAGGCTCCGGCGGGGACCCAGTACTCACCGACCGAAGGATTGATCGACACGCTTGCGATTACGGAATGCCCGCATTCGCGGGCATGACAGGTGATATGACAGCCATCAAAGCCTCCGAAGTAGACCGCTTCATCGCCCGCCCCGATCCGGCCATGCCGATCGTGCTTGTCTATGGGCCCGACGCCGGGCTGGTCCGCGAGCGCGTCGATGCGCTGGTGAAAGCCTCGGTGGACGATCCCAACGATCCCTTTGCCTTTGTACGCATCGAGGGCGAGGATCTTTCCGCCAATCCCTCGCGCCTCGTGGAGGAAGCCCATACGGTGCCGCTGTTTGGCGGCCGCCGCGCGGTGCTGGTGCGGGCCGGTGCGCGCAACATAACCGCGTCGGTCGACATGATCATCATCGCGCCATCGGACGAATGCCGCGTCATTATCGAGGCCGGCGATTTGCGCAAGACCGCGCCGCTGCGCACGCTGTGCGAAAAAGCCAAGGGTGTCGCGGTGCTGCCCTGCTATGCCGATGGCGCACGCGATCTCGACCGGCTGATCGACGAGGAATTGCGCGTGTCGGAGCTGACAATCGCACCCGACGCGCGCGCGGCGCTGCTGGCGCTGATCGGCGGCGACCGTCTCGCCTCGCGCAATGAAATCAGCAAGCTGGCGCTCTATTGCAAGGGCCAAGGCAAAATCGAACTTGCCGACGTCATCGCGGTCGTGGCCGATGCCTCGGCGCTGGCGCTCGACGGCGTGGTCGACGCCGCCTTTGCCGGCGAAACCGGCAAAGTGGAAACCGAATTCGGCAAGGCGCGCACCAGCGGCTCCTCGCCGGCCGCGATCATTTCGGCGGCGATCCGCCAGGTCGCCAATCTGCACAAGATGAAGCTCGCGGTCGAAGGCGGCGACTCGATCGAATGGGCCATGAAGCGCGGCGCGCCGCCGGTGCATTTCACGCGTGAGAAAAATGTCGGCACGGCGCTGCGCGCCTTGACGGCGCCCCGCCTGCTGCGCGCCATGGAGCAACTGGCCGAGGCTTCGCTCGACATGCGGCGCAATTCTGCGCTCGCCGAAACCATCGCGCAACGCACGCTGTTGTCGATCGCGGTGGGGGCGCGGCGGCGCGACGGCTAATTTTGTCGGCTTACAAATTCAACTGATAACTATGCGGCACCCAGCGATAGCCGCCTTGCGCCTTTTCGACATAGCCGATGCCGGGGAACGGGAAGTGGAAACTGACGAACGGCAATTTGTCGGTTGCCAGCATGTCGAGGATGCGCTTGCGGCTCACTACGGCTTTATCCTTGTCGTCATCCATGGCGAAATGCCAATCGGGCCGTTGCACCGCCATCGACATATTGCGTGGCCGTATCGGCCGTCACCATGAAGCGCTTGCCATTCACTCTCGATGTGGAACGCCATCAATCCCGGTGAATGACCGGCGGCATCGACCGCGGTGATGCCGGCCACGACCTCGTCGCCGGGCTTGATGAAGGTCGAGCGGTCGGCCAATGGCGCGCAGATTTTCATGAACAGCACGCGGTTGAACTTGCGCGCCTCGCTGACGTTCTCGCCCTTGTTCCAGAAATCGAATTCGGCGGCGCCGAATACATAACGCGCCTTTGGAAATACCGGTTTGCCCGCCTCGGTCAGTCCGCCGATGTGATCGGGATGGCAGTGCGTCGTGACAATGACGTCGATGTCTTCCGGCTTGTAACCGGCCTCGGCCAGTTGTTCGAGCAATTGGCCTGGCGGCAGGCGGCCTTTAATTTGCTCATATTCGCGCACCAGGGCGCCATTGCCGGTGTCGAACAGCACCAGTTCCTTGCCGGTATTGACTAAAGTCGGGATGTAGGGGTGCTCGAAGCGATGGGTGTCGATATTGTTGGCGCGCGCCAGCGCGTGCACTTCCTCGGCACTGGCATTGCCGCCGAAGGCCGGATGCAGCCCCTCGCGCATGGACTTTCCATCCAGAATGGTGGCGATTTCGAAGCCGCCTAGCTTGAAACGATAGATTGTCGGCTGCATTTCGCCTTGCATGGATGCGGGCACGCCAGAACTCCTTGTTTGCCGTTAGTCTGCGGCATGATTAGCAGCTAACGCGGGCGGCAATCCAGGCTTCCGGACGCGGTTTTGCCCCACGCCAAGCGCGCCACCCCTGGCGCGGTTGCAAGGCCCCATTTATGCTGCTCATTGCGCTTGCCGATTCGGGGGGTCTGCTGATGGCTAAGAAGGCTCGCAAGAAATCCGCTTCTAAAAGCTTCAAGAAGAAACCCGCCACCAAAAAACCGGGTGGAAAGCCGGCGAAGAAAACGCCGCCGCCGGAAACCTTCGCCGAAAAAGTCGCTGGCGCTTTCAAGACATTCTTCGACAGCTTCAAGGGCTGACCTTTCACCGGCCTATCGCGAAAAAGTTTTCCACGCAGCGCGCCAGTTGGAAAAGTTCTTCCCCGGCAAATCCGTTTGCGCCATATCGGGCCGTCGATCGTATATGGGAGCGCGCGCCGCCGTCAGCCGCGCTTGCGCAACCAATTGTCCAGGCTGAAACGCCCGGCGCCGCAAACAAACAGGAATGCGAACCCGCCCAGCATGGCCAAGTTTTTATAAAAGTTCGTATCCTGCGCGCGCCGCACAGCTGCGTCGGTAAAATCCCAATAGCGGTGCGAGCTGAATGTTGCGACCAGCGTGAATGCCACCATCAAAATCGCGGCATAACGCGTAGCCAGCCCGAACATCAGCGCCAGGCCGCCGAAGAATTCCACCGGCACCGAAATATAGGCCATAAATCCTGGGATGCCGCGCGGCGCAAGCGAGGCGGCGACGGCGTCGATATGAAACAGTTTGCCGTAGCCGCTGCGCACGAAAATCCAGCCCACCAGAATGCGCCCAATCAACAGCACGATATCGGCGGTATTGGCCGCCAGCGCATCGGCCTGCGACAGCGCAGGGTGCGAACTGCTCTCATTGCGGAACAACATGATGTTTTCTCCCGGCGACCGGCTGGATTGCGCCGGGCTTCTCGTACCAACAAACGCGCCAAGCCCCTATTCCCTGCGAATATGGCACCTGTCAGACCTTGTTAAGCAGGGCAGCCGCATAATCCGTCCCGGGCGCATACCCGCGCACCAAAGGGAGTAGCGTCAATGCGAAAAGCCATACCGGCGACCATGTTCGGCGAGAACGACCAAGGCCGCATCACCACACTGCGCAACTGGGTGCTCGACCACGCCGTCACCGAGATCGAGATGAGCGAGCGTCAATTCTGGACTTTCGCCATGCTGCAACCGGTGGCCGAGAAGCCCTGGACCACCTTCATGGGCCGCAACCTGCGGGTGCCGGCAATGCCGGAAGCAGCGCAGAAGTCGCTGGGAATTTTTGACAAAGCCGGCACGGTTGCGCTCTGATGGCGCTCCGGACCCGTGGAACACATGCCCTCGGCAGGCGTTGTTCTTTGCGGCCCCACGAGGAGAGCGCCTTGTTCAACATCATGAATGCCTGGTTTGAAGCGGCGCGGTTCGGGGCCGACAGTCAGCGCGTCATTGCGCTGCGGCTGATGCGGCTGGCCTCGGGCGGACCGGGAGCGGCCATCGAGGCTGAACGCATGATTTCGGAAAAAGTCGCCGCTTTCGGCGAGGCGCAAGGCGCGATCTTCACGGCGCTGGCGACTGGAAGCAGTCTGGATGCAGCGGCCATCAAGGCCTATGCGCCCTATCGGCGGGCCGTGCGCGCCAACAGCCGCAGGCTTGGTTCTTAAAGTTTCAGCTCTGCCCTAAAATTATTTTTTGTGCCCGGCGCCGGCGATTACATCGGCCATGCGTGCCTGCACTTTATCGTCAAAAAACGGGTCGTCGAGGTCGTGCGCCCGCTTTGCCGCCGGGTCATGTACCATGACCTCCGGGTTATTCGGCGGCGCCACTTCGCTTGGCGGGGTTAGCCACGACCGAAGCATCTGTAAGCTTTGCGATAAACGCGCGCGGGCTGCCATGGCTGGCGTCCTGAACCAATAAAACGGGCTACGACAAGGCAACCCGTCGGCCAGATTTTGGTTCCGGCAGGCGCGCCAAAACGTTCCGCGCCAAGCCGGCCCGAAAAATGCTAATAACATGCAAGGGCAATCGGGAGACTTCAATGCGGCATTATATTCCTTGCGGCTTGCTGGCCATCGTCCTGGCCGCAAACTTGGCTGTTAGCAGGCAACGCGCTGGCGCAAGACACTTCGCTTTGCCCGTCCTTCCAGAAAAACGCGGATGGCTCCTGGTCGGCAATGCACAATGTCGCCGTGCCCGGCGCCGGCCGCGTGTTCCACGTTCAGGAGGGCGCACAATTTCGTCCCGGCATGGTCCTTCATGGGCATGGATCTGGCTGCGCAGCTAGACCACGATTGCCCGTCCGAAGCAGCCGCCGCCATCGCGCCACCGCAAGTCGATTTGCCCAAACTTGCCGACCCGGTGACCGGCTTTATCGATTCCGAAAAACTTACCTGCGGCCAGCTCGCCAGCACTTACCAGGAAGACGCCGACTTCCTACTGATCTGGTACAGCGGCTTGCGCACCGGACTGGTGAACAAACGCATGATCGACGTGGCGAAGGTCAAAGCCGGAATTCACAACGTCATTACCTATTGCAAAGCCAATCCGGACAAATTGGTCACCCAGGCGGTCAATCTGGTGATGAAGTAGTCCCATCCGTTCGTCCCCGCGAAAGCGGGGACCCAGCGCGCTCACGCCGAGGACGTCGACGCCGCCGGCTTGAAACCGGTGCCGCCGCAGCGCTGGCATTTCACTTTCTTGTCGCCCAGTTTGATCAGCCCTTTGCCTTCGCAATTGCTGCATTTAACTTTTTTCTTGTCAGGCTTTGGCATGGCATCCTCGTTTTTGCGAACGTCTACTTCCCGCCCAATTTCCTAATCACTTCGTCCAGCTGATCGAGGTCTCGATATTTGATGTGCAGCGTGCCGCCCTGGCCACGGTGATCGACGCTCACGTCGAGACCGAGCGTGTCGGATAATTTTTTCTCCAGCGCGCGCGTATTGGCGTCTTTCGTCCCGCTGGTATGGCCCAAATTACGATCTTTGGCCTCGTTGCGCACGTCGCGCGTCTGTGTCGCGCCGGACTTGCGCATATCGGCTTCAAGCTGCCGCACGCTCAAACCCTTGTCGATGATCTCGGCCGCGATCAATTCGGCGTTGGGCTGGCCGACCAGGAGCCGCGCGTGACCGGCGGATATTTTACCCGAGCGCACGAGCTGCTGCACCGGCTCCGACAGTTTGAGCATGCGCACCATGTTGGCGACATGCGGCCGGCTCTTGCCGACGATCTGCGCGACGTCGTCCTGGCTGTGGTTGAATTCTTCCATCAGCGCGAGATAGCCGGCCGCCTCTTCGATCGGATTCAAATCGGCGCGCTGCACGTTTTCGATGATGGCGAATTCGAGCGCCTGCGCGTCGGTGGCTTCCACCACCGCGACCGGCACCTCATGCAAGCCGGCGCGTTGCGCCGCGCGCCAGCGCCGCTCGCCGGCGATAATCTCGAAACGATTGTCGTTGCCTTTGACGCGCGCGCACCACGATCGGCTGGATGATGCCGCGCTCCTTGATCGAGGCGGTCAGTTCGGTGAGTTCGGCTTCGGTGAAAGCGCGGCGCGGATTGCGCGAATTGGCGACCAGATTTTCGATCGGCGCGCGCCGCGGCTTGCGCGACGAATCCGCCGCCGCCGGCGACTCCTCGCTGACCTCGCCCATCAGCGATGCCAGGCCGCGTCCCAATCGCGAATGATCCGCCATCGCCGCCGCTCCTGAACCTCTCGTCACGCGTGCCTCTTGAGAAAAGTCGTTTCGTTTGTTTATTTTGTCATGCCCGCGAAGGCGGGCATCTGTGTCCGGTATTTCGATTTGTCGCGACGCCGTTGCCCGACTACTGCGATTACTGGATTGCCCGCCTTCGCGGGCAATGACAGACGACAAGCTTCATCCCGCCTTCAATTCCTTCTCGCGCTGGATGATCTCGGTGGCGAGACGCAGATACGCTTCGCTGCCGACGCATTTCAAATCGTAAACCAGCACCGGCTTGCCATAGGATGGCGCTTCCGAGATGCGCACATTGCGCGGGATCACCGTGTCGTAAACCTTGCGGCCCATGAACTGGCGCACGTCGGCGACAACTTGGTTCGACAGATTGTTGCGCGAGTCGTACATCGTGAGCACGATGCCGTGGATGGTGAGTTCGGGATTGAGCGTGGTCTTGACCTGCTCGACGGTTTTCAAAAGTTGCGACAGACCTTCGAGCGCGAAGAACTCGCATTGCAGCGGCACCAGGATCGAATCCGCCGCCGCCATCGCATTGACCGTGAGCAGATTGAGCGAAGGCGGGCAGTCGACCAGCACATAAGTGAAATCGTAACTGCGTTCGCCGCTGTTGATTCGGCGAGCGCGCTGCGCAGACGGAAGGCGCGGTCGCGCGCCTGGCCGATTTCGAGTTCGAGGCCGGAAAGATCGAGCGTCGATGGCGCGATAAGAGCTGCGGCACCGCGGTCTGCACCACAGCGTCGCGCATGCGGCGCGGCGCCGGTGAGCACGTCATAGGTCGAGGTGCGGCGCGATGTGCGCTCGATGCCGAGTCCGGTCGAAGCGTTGCCCTGCGGATCGAGATCGACGATCAGCACGTGCTCGCCGATGGCCGCCAGCGCGGTGCCGAGATTGATGGCGGTCGTGGTCTTGCCGACGCCGCCCTTCTGGTTGGCGATCGCCAGCACGCGCGGCCGGCGGCGCGGCTTGGCGCCGCGTTGACGGGTACCGGCGGCTGGCAGGGTCGGCGGGTGGATCGTGTCGGCCATGTCAGGTCATTGGCGTTTCCAATGATTGCTCGGATGCCGGCTGGGCCTAGGGCGGATCGCCGCTGGCAGCTTTGCTTCGAGCGTTGCAGGCCGCGAACTATGACGATACAGCCCTCCGGGCTGGTCTTACTGGGCAATTCGAGGCCTGAATAGTCCAATATTTAGCGGCTTCGGTCAATTCAGCCTCTACATCTTGTCCCTTTGGGAACATCCCGATGCGCCTCGCTTGATCAAGGGAAAGGTCTGATCGCACAGGACTTTCAGACGGGACAGCGCGCGCGCCGTCACCACGTCGATCGTTATCCCCATAGCTATCCCCAAAATTCTCGAGCCCGCATGTGGTGCACGGTGGCTGGAATCCGATGGCGCGGACCGCCTCGCGCAAGAAAATTGGCCTTTTTGCCAACGCTTTCAATGAGATGAATATGCACTCCGGGGGTGCCGGCCAGCGCGCAGGCAATCGCGATGCCGGGAAATCCAGCGCCGGAGCCAAGTCCACCCAGACCTCGCGTCGGGCGCCAGACGAAGAGCTGGAGCGAATCGGCAACGTGCCGGGTCCAAACCAGAGGAAGTGTCGATTCTGCGACGAGGTTGATTTTCTCCTGCCAGACCAACAGCAGATCAACGAACATCTCGAGGCGTTCTTGCGTTTCACGTGAAACAGGCGTGAGCGCAAAAGCGCCCGTTTTTTATCGGCTTCGCGGTCGAGCGCGCCCTGCCCGCTCATGATCACGCGCGTTTGCGGCTCGCGCCGCGCTTCACATGCGCGACCAACAGCGTGAGCGCCGCCGGCGTCATGCCGTCGATGCGGCTCGGCATGCCCGATCGTGCGCGGCCGGTGCTTTTGCAGCTTCTGTTTGGCTTCGTTCGACAGTCCCGGCAACGCCGCATAATCGAAATCGTCCGGCAGCGAGAAACTTTCATCGCGCCGATATGCTGCAACGTCCGCCGCCTGGCGCGAAAGATAGACTTCGTATTTGGCATCGATCTCGATTTGCTCGGCGATTTTCGTCGCCAGCTCGCCAAAGCGCGGCCAGATTTTTGCGAGATCCGAAATTGCGATATGCGGATACGACAACAACTCGAATGCCGATGCGCCGCTGGCCGTCTTTGTTGAGCGCGAGGCCGTGACGTTCCGCTTCTTTCGGCGTCAGCGAAACTGAATCCGCGAATGTCGCGCGCGGCTTTGAGCGCGAAGATTTTTCGCGTGAAACATCGTGCGCGCTCGGCGCCGACACAGCCAATAGCAATTCCAGTTTCGGTCAAACGCTGATCGGCATTGTCGGCGCGCAGCTTCAAGCGATATTCCGCGCGCGACGTGAACATGCGATACGGCTCGGTGACGCCGCGCGTCACAAGGTCGTCGATCATCACGCCGATGATAAGCTTGCGCGCGATCGAAAATGATATCGCCGCCGCCGGTGGCTTTTGACGCCGCATTGAGACCTGCAAGAAGTCCCTGTGCCGCAGCCTCTTCGTAGCCTGTGGTGCCGTTGATCTGGCCGGCGAGATAAAGCCCTTGCAGGCGATTTGTTTCTAGCGTCGGACGCAGCTCGCGCGGATCGACGTAATCATATTCGATCGCATAGCCAGGACGGATGAAGCGCGCATTTTCCAATCCGGGAATTGTCGCGACCAGCGCGTGCTGAACTTCTTCCGGCAGCGATGTTGAAATTCCGTTCGGATAAACGGTGTGATCGTCGAGACCTTCCGGCTCCAAAAAAATTTGATGGCCGTCGCGTTCGCCGAATTTTACGATCTTGTCTTCGATCGACGGGCAGTAGCGCGGGCCTTTGCTGGCGATTTGTCCGGAATACATCGGCGAGCGATGCACATTGGCGCGGATGATTTCATGCGTCGCTGCGACCGTGCGCGTGATGCCGCATTCGATTTGCGGCGTCGTGATGCGTGCGGTCAGCATCGAGAACGGCTCCGGCGTTTCATCGCCGGGCTGCATCTCGATATTTTTCCAATCGATGGTGCGGCCATCGAGACGCGGCGGCGTTCCGGTTTTCAAACGGCCGAGCGTGAAGCCGAATTTTTCCAGCGTGTTCGAAAGTCCGAGCGACGGCGCTTCGCCGGCGCGGCCGGCGGGGATTTGTTTTTCGCCGATATGGATGAGCCCGCGCAGGAATGTGCCGGTGGTGATCACCACGGCGCGGGTCGCGATCTCGCTGCCGTCGGTGAATTTGACTCCAGCGACGCTTCCGTTCGAGATCACCAGGTCGTCGGCCTCGGCTTCGATGACGTCGAGATTTGGGATGGCCCGGATCGCAGCCTGCATGGCGGCCGCGTAAAGCTTGCGATCGGCCTGGGCGCGCGGGCCCCGTACGGCCGGGCCTTTGCGGCGGTTCAAAACGCGGAATTGGATGCCGCCATGATCAGCAACCTGCCCCATCAGCCCATCTAGCGCGTCGATTTCCCGCACTAAATGGCCCTTGCCGAGGCCGCCGATGGCGGGATTGCACGACATATGACCCACGGTCATGAATCGATGCGTCACAAGCGCCGTCCGAACGCCCATACGGGCGCTGGCGGCCGCGGCTTCGCAGCCGGCATGGCCCCCGCCAATAACGACAGCTTGGTATTGATCGCGCATTCGCGCCTTGTAGCGGAGGTCCGGGGAGGGGTCAAAACATCCCGGAATTGCGGAATGTTTCACGTGAAACATTGGCCCAAAGGGTGCCTGAATACCTAAATTCGGCTATTTCCCGATGCAGAAGTCGCGGAATATCACGTCCAGAATATCCTCAACATCGACCCGGCCCGTGAGGCGCCCGAGTGCCCGTGAGGCGATTCGCAGCTCTTCGGCCAACAAATCCTCGCGTCCGGCGCATTCGCCGCCCAAGGCCCGGCGCAGGGCCGCCAGGACCTCTTCCAGCGCGTGGCGATGGCGCGCGCGCGTCACCAAGGCCTGCTCGGCGCCGGCGAGGAAGTCTTTCGCCTGGCCGGCCAACTTGTCCAACAAAACATCGAACCCCGCGCCAGACGACGCCGAAAGATTGAATTCCAACCCATTTAATGTGGATATAGGTTCATTCTTATCCGTTAATGTCGTTAACCTTTCATTAACCATGGTTCTTAAGGCTTTGTTAGTGTGCAATGCAGGTTCATTTCTTTGTTTTAACTCGGAATTAACCATAGTTTTTAAGGTCTTATTAGTTCGCAATACTTGTTCACTACTACGTATACTCTGCCTTTCAAGTTCATTCCTACTAACTACTTGAACCAGATCGATTTTATTGCGAATCAGCCAAACCGGCGGGGGCAGGGGGCCTGGCTCGGCCGCGTCAGGCCCGGCTGCCATTCCAGCGCGGCTCGCAGACGCTACTAAAGGCAAATCGGCAGCGTCAGGCCCGGCGCTTTTAGGCCCAGCGCAATTCCATCGCGGCTCACAGACGCTGCCAAATGCCGCCCAGGATCGTTCGGCCCGGTCCCACCAGGCGCGACCGCCTTTCCGGCCCGCTCGCAGAAATCGCCGTCGTCTCAGTGTTTTTGGCAGATCGGGGCGACGTCTCGACATTGCTCTCGGACCTCGTCCCCACCATCTCGGCGCTGCTCGCCGACGCGGCCAGTGGCCGACCAGGACCATTCGGCCCCGGCCCGCGAGGCCCGGCCGCCGCCCCAGCGCCGCGCGCCGACGCCGCCATTGGCCTACCAACCCCGCCAGGCGCGGCGCCCCGCCCAAAATCCCCACTATCAGCAGGTGCATTGCCCCAGTCGGCCATTGGTGGCTCGGCCATTGGCCCAGCCGGCGCTCGCATCCACCACCCACAGCACCAGGTCGGCGCTTGCCGCTCGTTCGCGCGCGCGGCGCACGCCCTCGCGCTCGACCGGATCGTCGCTGTCGCGGATGCCGGCGGTATCGAGCAGCGTCACCGGCCAGCCGGCGAGATCGAGATGCACCTCGATGACGTCGCGCGTCGTGCCGGCATAAGGCGAGACGATCGCCGCCTCGCGCTTCGCAAGCAAGTTGAGCAGCGTCGACTTGCCGGCATTGGGCGGGCCGGCGATGGCCACCACCAGGCCCTCGCGCAATCGCTCGCCGCGCCCGCTGTTCGCCAGCGCCTGCGCGATCTCGTCCGCCAGCTCGCGCGCAATCGTGAGCGCGCCCGCCGCCAGATTTCCATCGGCGCTATTTTGGGCGCTATTTTGCACGTCGCCTTCGTCGGAAAAATCGATGCCGGCTTCGACCTGGGCCTGCGCCTGAATCAGCCGCTGGCGCCAGGTCTCGGCGCGGTTGCCGAGCAGGCCCTTCATCTGGCGAAACGCCTGGCGGCGCTGGCCTTCGGTCTCGGCGCTCACCAAGTCAGCGAGGCCCTCCACCGCGGTGAGATCGAGCTTGCCGTTCTCGAAACGCGCGGCGCGTGAACTCGCCGGCCTCGGCCGGGCGCAGGCCTTCGATGGGGCCCAGCGCATCGAGCACCGCGGCGATCACGGCGCGGCCGCCGTGCAGTTGCAGCTCGGCGGTGTCCTCGCCGGTCTCGCTGTGGGGCGCGGGAAACCACAGCGCCAGCGCCTCGTCGATGATCTCGCCGGTGCGCGGATCGCGCACACGGGCCAGCGCGCCCAGGCGCGGGGCGGGGATTTTGCCGGTCAGGCTTTTGAGCGCATCGCCCGCGCGCGAGCCGGATATGCGGATGACGGCAATGGCCGCCGGCGGGCGGCCGGAGGAAAGCGCGAAGATGGTGGGGC
>CAWEDE010000039.1:0-50044 GCA_963807665.1 uncultured Alphaproteobacteria bacterium
ACCTCTTACAAATACGTTCACACGGCCGTAATAAATCATCGCTTCGGCTATGGCCCCGACATTTAGCTCGCCTGCTCCAATCCGAACCGCTGAAAACAATTTACGCCTCAATCTTTTAGGTGCGCATAAGCTAGTTACAATCTGTTGGATTTCAACTTGTCCGAGAATACATCTTGTCGAGGTGATGCGCTATTTGGCTGAAATAGAACCCCTTTTGCACCCACGCCCCGCACCCCCTATATCTCCTCCTCACAGGAGCCCCTTCCTTATGCCCCCAGCGACCCCGACCCCCGCCAAAATCCCCGTCACCGTGCTCACCGGCTATCTCGGCGCCGGCAAGACCACGCTGCTCAACCGCATTCTGTCGGAGCCGCACGGCAAGAAATACGCCGTCATCGTCAACGAGTTCGGCGAAATCGGCATCGACAATGAGCTGGTCGTGAACGCCGACGAAGAAGTGTTCGAGATGAACAACGGCTGCATCTGCTGCACCGTGCGCGGCGACCTGGTGCGCATCATCGACGGGCTCATGCGCCGCAAGGGCAAGTTCGACGCCATCATCGTCGAGACCACGGGGCTCGCCGATCCCGCGCCGGTCGCGCAGACATTTTTCATGGACGAGAATGTCGGCGCCAAGACCAAGCTCGATGCCGTCGTCACGGTCGCCGACGCCAAATGGCTCAAGGATCGGTTGCGCGACGCGCCCGAGGCCAAGAACCAGATCGCCTTTGCCGACGTGATCCTGCTCAACAAGACCGATCTGGTGACGCCGGGCGAGCTCGAAGAAATCGAAGCGCGCATTCGCGGCATCAATCCTTATGCGCGTCTGCACAGGACCGAGCGCGCCAAGATCGACATCGCCGAAGTGTTAGGGCGCAACGCCTTCGATCTCGACCGCATTCTCGACATCGAACCCGAATTTCTCACCGCCGAAGACGATCATGGTCGCGATCACGATCATGGGCATGACCATCACCACGATCACGCGCACCATCACAATCACAGTCATGGGGGCTTGAAGCATTATCACGACGAGGACATGCAATCGATTTCGATCAAGACCGACAAGGCGCTCGACGCCGACAAGTTTTTCCCGTGGGTGCAGAATCTGGTGGCGACCGAAGGCAAGGATATTCTGCGCTGCAAGGGCATCCTCAATTTCAAGGATGACCCAGAACGTTACGTGTTCCAGGGTGTACACATGATCCTGGACGGCGATCACCAGCGCAAATGGCGCGACGACGAGACGCGCGACAGCCGCATCGTGTTCATCGGGCGCAAGTTGCCGGAAGAAAAGATTCGCCAGGGGTTCGCGGGTTGCGTGGCGTAACCGATTGGCGGCGCAGTACGCTTTCGTCGATAAAACTTTAGGTTGTATTATTAAATAATACATATTTATAAGTGCATTGCCGGCGGATTTCAAATATCTTCGTGGATCTATAGCCACGGGGGAAAAACATGCCACGCGTCGCAAACGTGACCACGGCCGCCATTCTGTTATCGATCATTTTGACCGGCCCACCGATCGACCAGCTTGCCGCGGCGGAGAGCGTGCCCACGCTCAATCTGCCAGGCGAACATCCAGCCAAGGTCCAGTCGTCACCCGCCTGCCCAAACAATATATGCCCCGGTCTTGGTAACGCCTTCTACCTGCCCGACGGCAACGCCCTAGCGGTTAGAACTGGAGGATCGGTCTTCTTTAAAGAGCGCGGGCTCGGCGACTGCGCTTTGGTCAGCGAAGCCAAAGAAAATAATAACACGTTCAAAGCGGCCAATAGTTGGGATGAGTTCGTCAGCCAGGTAATGACCGAGGCCAATCTCAGCGGCAGCTATCAGACCAGCGCGCTCACGGTGAAAGGCACTGCCAAGTCGATGACCGGCTATGAACTGAAAACCGAAAAATCGCTCCACTCGACGCACATGGATATCTCCGTCGTCACCTCCGCGGTCGACTTCCAACAGAATTCGCGCTGCTTTGGGGCGCAAAATCTCGATCCGCAGTTCGTCCGGAATTTCGAATCGTTGCCTAAAATCAACCGGTCCATCGCCCACGAAGCGGCGCAGTGGAATAGTTATGTCGAATTTCTGAGCAGCATCGGATCGCATATCATGATGCAGCAGCTGATCGGCAGCCGGTTTCAACAATGGGAAAGCACCGATTCGTCTTCTTCGGATATTGCCAAAAAATTGGAGATCAAAGCCTGTGCGGAGGTCGAGGGCACCAAACAAGACGGCGGTTGGAGCGTCAATGTCTGCGGCGCCTACAACAGCCAAGAAAAACAAGAATCCTTGCGGACCTCAAGCCAAACGCAGCGCCTCATCCTCGGCAGTACCGATGAGGCCCGGGGGGCTTTAACCAAGGCCGTTACCAAGGAAACGCTCGAAGGCTTCATCGATGGCGCCGAGAAAGGCACCGGCGCGGTCCGCTTCGTTTTCAAGCCGATCTGGCAATTGCTGATCCAGATTTATCAGCCGCTCTGCGGCAAAGACGGCAAAGGCTCGGCGGCCTGCGATAATTTGCAGCGTGCGGTAAATCTGCAGGCCGCCTTCGAAGGTTGGACCGCCATCGGCTGCACTTTGCAGATCGACGGCCAAAATATGAGCTATCAAGCCTTCGAGGTCGACAGCAGCAACTCGCTCGGCATCGAAACCTATCGCTGCCGCTTGGCCAAGACAGGCTGCCGAACGGATGACGACTGCCATCTTGGCGGCGCTATTGGAACGGTCTGCTATTGTTATGGCAGCAACTGCGTCGATCAGGGCGAGTCGTTCGCCAGCACCTTCCGTAATAAGATTTGGGGCGATAAGAGCGGTGGCTCGGCCGATGGAGTCAATAATTCCTGCTATTATAAATTCGGCGCGTATTGTGACTGTGACAAATCCTGGGCCGGAGGCTTGCCTAACCGGACGATCTATCTTCAGTCTGCGCCAAATCTTTAAAGCCGGAATCCTCATTCGGAACAGGCGGCCGTCCGGTGCGGCCGCTTGTTTTTTTTGCGCGTTGGGCCGGGCGGCTGACCGGCCGCACGACGCAACGCTTGACGCTTGCCGGCGGATGTATGAGGACACCGCGGAACCGCTGGGGCCTCCCGCCACATGACCGACACCTCCGCCCCGATCCCCTCGCTCGCCGACCGCGCCCGCCGCTTAGAGGCCGGCGGCGCCATCGTCGGCGTGCATTTCCTGCGCGACACGCCGGTGTTCGTGCTGGGAGAAGAACAATTGCTCTTTGCGCCCGAACAAGGCGAGCAGAGGGTGAACATTCACGCCGGCGCCATCCTCGCCAGCACCTCTGACGGTGTTCGCATCGTCACCGGCGGCGACGACGGGCGGCTGATGTCCACCGATGTTGGCGGCGCGCCGAACGAGATCGCGGTCGACGCCAAAAAGCGCTGGATCGATCAGGTCGCGCTCGGCCCCGACGGCGCCATTGCCTGGTCGGCCGGCAAGACCGCAAATGTGCTGACCAAGAAAGGCGAATTGCGCAGCCATGACGCGCCTTCGACCGCCGCCGGATTGTGTTTCGCGCCCAAGGGCCTGCGGCTGGCGATTGCGCATTACAATGGCGTGACGTTCTGGTTTCCCAATGCCACGGGCGCGAGCCCGCAGGTGTTCGAATGGAAGGGTTCGCATCTGGGCGTCACCATCAGCCCGGACGGAAAATTCCTCATCACCTGCATGCAGGAATCCACGCTGCATGGCTGGCGCATCGTCGACGCTAAAAACATGCGCATGTCGGGCTATTCGGCGCGCGTGCGCTCGCTCGGCTGGACCGCCGATGGCGATTATCTGGCGACCTCGGGCTCCGAGCAGCTCATTCTGTGGCCGTTCGACGGCAAAGACGGGCCCATGGGCAAACAGCCCTTGATGTTTGCCGAGTCGAAGGCGCGGGTCACGGCCGTTGCCTGTCATCCGGCGCAGCCAGTAGTGGCCGCGGGCTATAGCGACGGTACAGTGTACCTCGTGCGGCTTGAAGACGGTGCCCTGATAATGCTGCGCGCGGCCGATCAATGCCAGGTGAGCGCGCTCGGCTGGAATTCGACCGGGCAGATTCTTGCGTTTGGCACGGAAGATGGCGACGCTGGCGTAGTTTCGCTTTAATTAGACCGTTGAATCGATTCGGAACAAAGGCCCGCTCGGCGGCTTGTGAGTGGGGTGCTTTGCAGTGCTTTTTGCAATGCTTTTTATAGACCTTGGGGTAGAGATCACATGATCGTCGCAGTGAAATTACGCCGTCTCATGTTGGCGGCCGTCACCGGGTTTGCGCTTGTCGCTGGAGCGGGCGGCGCCAGCATCATCGCCGGCGCGCTCACGCCCGCGCAAGCGCAGGTCTCGGCGGAATTCCAATCCGCGCTCGAGCCTTACGGCGAATGGCGGCGCGACGCGCGTTGGGGCGAAGTTTGGGTGCCCGAACAGCGCCCGCGCGGCTGGCAACCCTATAGCGTGGGCCATTGGGTCTATACCGACGATTGGGGTTGGTTCTGGGTGTCGGATAACGACGAAGCCGATTGGGGGTGGGTTACCTATCATTACGGCCGCTGGATCTTCGAGCGTCGCACCGGGTGGATATGGATTCCTGGTGACGAATGGGCGCCAGCGTGGGTCGATTGGCGGCGCGGCGACAATTATGTCGGCTGGGCGGCGCTCGCGCCCGATGACGTGATGTACGACTACGATGCTGACGCGGCCTATTGGATCTTCGTTGAGTCGCGCTACATGGCGGCGCCGAGCATGCGCAGCTATTACCTGCCGCCGCAGCGCGTGAGTGTTGTGCTGCGCGCAACGGTGCTGGTCAATCGCTCGTTCTCTGTGAGCCGTTCCGGGCCGCGCATCGCGGTAAATCCTGGCATATCGCCGGCCTTGATCGCGGCCGCCTCGCATAGCGCCGTTCCAACCTTCCGGGTGCGTCCGCGCGTGCTGGCCAGCACACAGGGCGTAAGCGGCAGCGTTGCCGTGCGCCCGCAGGATTTGCGCGCGCGCGGCGCCCCGCGCGGGCCCAGTGCGGCCCCGGTCGTGAGCGTGCAGCGCACGACCACGCTGATCCAGCCGGCCACTTCCGTGGCCAAGCCGCAGCCGCTGACCAAGGGCGAACCCGGCCGGCTCGGCACACATCCACCGCGCGCCGCGCAAGGCCGGGGCGCACCTGGAGGCGCACCTGGCGCGCCTGGTGGTCCGGCTCCGCAACAACAGCAGCAGCAACCGGCTTCGCCGCCGCCCGCTGCTGGCGTGCCATCGCGGCCCGAACCGCGTCCGGGCTCGCCACCACCGCCGCCTCCACCACCGCCGCCATCAGTTGCACCTGCGCTAGCGCCGGTTCGCCCCGCGCCACCGCGGCCGGAGCCGCCCCGTCCTGCGCCGCCAGCCGAGGAGCACCGCGATCAACGGCCGCCGGCTCCGCCGGAGGCAAGGCCCGAGCGTCCTGCCCCGCCGCAAGTGCCACCGCCGCGCCGCGCAAATGGCGCCGCGGCAAGCGCCGCCCCCGCCACCGGTCGCGCGGCCAGCGCCACCGCCGCCGCCAGCAGTGGCCAGGCCAGCGCCGCCTCCGCCGCAACCGGGCAAGAGCGAGCCGTCCAGACCGGGTGACAAGCCGGGCGACAAGTCCGACGACAAGAAATAGCGCTGCCTATCCGTGCAAAACAAAACGGGCGGCCACATTGGCCGCCCGTTTTTTTATGCCGCGCCCGATCTGGCGCGAGCCATGCTCTTGCTCGCCTTATGCCGCCACCGCGGTGATTTCCGACGCCGCCAGCACATAGGATTTGAGCGGCGGATAGCCGTTAAAGCCGACCGAGGAATAGGTCGAGGTGTAAGCGCCAGTCGCCTCGATCAGCACCTTGTCGCCGATGGCCAGCGTGATCGGCAGCGGATAGGGCGTCTTCTCATAAAGCACGTCCACCGAATCGCAGGTCGGGCCCGCCACAATGCAGGGCCCGCTCTCGTCGCGGTCGCGGCGGGTGCGGATCGGATAGCGGATCGACTCGCCGATCGTCTCGGCCAGTCCGTGGAACTTGCCGATATCGAGATAGACCCAGCGGGTATCGTCTTCCGGGCTGCGCTTGGCGATCAGCACCACTTCGGCCTCGATCACGCCGGCATTGCCGACCATGCCGCGGCCCGGCTCGATGATGGTCTCCGGAATACGGTTGCCGAAATGGCGGCGCAGCGAGCGGAAGATCGCTTTGCCGTAGGATTTCGAGCTTGGGCGTCTTGCGCACATATTTGGCGGGAAAGCCGCCACCGAGATTGACGGTGGAGAGCGCTATGCCGCGCTCGGCCAGGGCCTTGAAGATCGCCGCGGTCGAGGCCAGCGCGCGGTCCCAGGCTTCCACATTGTGCTGCTGCGAGCCGACGTGAAACGAGATGCCGTGCGCGACAAGTCCCGATTTATGCGCCCGCTCCAAGATATCGGGGGCGAATTCCGGCTCGCAGCCGAATTTGCGCGACAGCGGCCATTCGGCGCCGGTGCCATCGCAATGGATGCGGCAGATCACGCGCGCGCCCGGGGCGGCACGGGCGATCTTGTCGACTTCAGCCTCGCAATCCACGGCAAATAGCGTGACGCCAAGCCGGAACGCGGTGGCGATCTCGCTCTCCTTCTTGATGGTGTTGCCGTAGGAGATGCGGTCCGGCTTGCAGCCGGTGGCCAGCACCGCTTGCGTCTCCTGCACCGAGGCTACGTCGAACGACGAGCCGAGCCTATTCAACAGCGCCAAAATATCGGGATGCGGATTTGCTTTGACCGCGTAATAGACCTTGGTATCGGGCAGCGTCTTGGCGAAGGCGCCGTAATTGTCGCGCACGATGTCGAGATCGAGGACCAGGCAGGGCCCATCTTCTTTGCGGTTCCTCAGAAACTCGCGGATGCGGTCTGTCATCTCTTAATTTCCCCCAAAGTTCGGCGGTCACGCCGCCATCAAAGCGCCAATGGCTACAATTCTTGCGGGACAGCGAGTTACGCCGCCATTACCCGCGAACTGCAACCGTCTGCTGCCATGGTCTGGTTTGGGAAAATCCCCGCTCCGCGCCTCGGCAAGATGGACAAGCCTCTTCGGACTCCGGCATTCGCGCCGGCAACCAAAAAAGCCCGATCCGTCGTTGCTTTGAGCCGCGTACCCCGTTGAGCGCGGGGATCGCCGGTTTCGCCTCCGGCTGCCGATCAGATCTCTTGGTGAAGCTTTTGCTTCGCGCGAAGCGCTGGCTTCTCCAGGCGGCTGTCCGGCCTCTTGTCCGGATGCCCACCGATCGACACACGGCCACAGGCACGTGCGAAAAAGGGCAATGACCGGAATAATCCGATTGTGACAGGAGTCAATAATATTTCATGCGCGCCCGCGCACGCATCCACCGTTTGGTGAAAGCGCGCGCATTTTGTTTTTCGTCTTTGTGTGTCGCTCGGCGAACCTTGCCGGAGCGACTTAGCGCACCAACACGTTCTTGAACTGCCAAGGGTCGCGCTTGTCGATGTCTTCCGGGAACAATCCGGGACGATCGGTCAGCGGCGTCCAGTCGGTATAGGCGCCGATCACCGGCCCGAGATAGGGCGTCTGCACTTCGAGGCAGCGGCGGAAATCCATCTCGTCGGCCTCGACGATGCCGGCATTCGGGTTCTCCAGCGCCCAGACCATGCCGGCCAGCACCGCCGAGGTCACCTGCAAGCCGGTGGCGTTTTGGTAGGGCGCGACGCGGCGGGTTTCCTCGATGGAAAGCTGCGAACCGTACCAATAGGCGTTTTTCTTGTGGCCGTAGAGCAGCACGCCGAGCTCGTCGATGCCGCCGTCGGGGATTTCGTGCTCATCAAGAATGTGGATGCTCGTCTGGCGCTTGCCGGCCTGGCCAAACATCTCATGCAGCGAGAGTACCGCGTCGTTGCAGGGATGGTAGGCGTAATGGCAAGTCGGCCGGTAAATGGCGTTTCGGCCCTTGCGCAGCGTGAAGTAGTCGGCAATCGAGATGGACTCGTTGTGGGTGACCAGAAATCCGTATTGCGCGCGCGCCGTCGGCGTCCATGACCGCACCCGCGTATTGGCGCCAGGCTGGGTTAGATAAATTGCCGCCTGGCAGCCTTTTTTGTGTTTATGGCCGTTGCTGGGCATCCATTTTTCGTGCGTGCCCCAGCCCAATTCGGCCGGCTGTAGGCCTTCGGAGATGAAGCCCTCAACCGACCAGGTATTAACGAAGACGTCTTGCGGCTTCGCGCGCTTGCCAACCTGGGTGTCCCGCTCGGCGATGTGGATGCCCTTGACGCCGGCCCTTTTGGAAAGCTGGCCCCATTCCTCGCGCGTCTTCGGCTCCTTGAACTTGAGACCGATATCTTTGGCGACATTGAGCAGCGCCTGCTTGACGAACCAGGACACCATGCCGGGATTGGCGCCGCAGCAGGACACCGCCGTGACGCCGCCCGGTTTTTTGCGGCGCGCCGCCAGCACGGATTCGCGCAGTGCATAGTTCGAGCGCGCCTCGGGGCCCAGTTTGGGATCGAAGTAAAATCCCGGCCAAGGCTCGACCACGGTGTCGATGTAAAGCGCGCCGATTTCGCGGCAAAACTCCATGAGATCGAGCGACGAGGTATCGACCGAGACATTGACGCAGAAACCCTGCCCGCCGCCGGCGGTCAGCAAAGGCGCGAGCAGCTTGCGGTAATTGGCTTTGGTGACCGCCTCATGGACGAAGCGGATACCGCGATCGTCCAGCATGCCGCGGTCCTTGTCTTCGGGATCGACGACCACGAAGCGCTTCTTGTCATAATCGAAATGGCGCTCGATCAACGGCAGCGTGCCTTTGCCGATCGAGCCGAAGCCGATCATGACGACGGGGCCGGTGATGCGGGCATGAACGGGCCGATTGGTCATTATTGATCCCCTCCAGCAGCCTTTGGGTGATATCTGCCGCGGCGCGTACAGGGAAGGGCGCCGCCGGCGATTCCCGCGCGGCGTCCACGATTTTCTCGCGTTTTTGCTAGGCGGCGCGCTTTTGCAATGCCGCCGCCATGCGGCCGGTCGGAATTATCATTCCGCGGGCCGAGGCGAGCGCGCCCGACACGAGCTCAAACGCGAGCAGGCGGTCGCGTTCGACCGGGCCGGGCAGCCGGATCGCCGCCGTCTTGTTCGCCGCAAAGCCAAAGCGGCTGTAATAGGGCGCGTCGCCAACCAGGATAATCGCCCGGTGGCCCAAATTCCTTGCCTCGCCGACCGCATGGCGGACCAAGGCGCCGCCGACGCCACGGTTGCGGCAGTCGGACGCGACCGCCATGGGGCCGAGCAGCAAGGCCGCTTCGCCGCTTTCGGCGCCGATGTTCCAAAGCCGCACCGAGCCGACAATGCGCTCGCCGTCGGTCGCGACAAAAGCAAGTCCATCGGCCGGTAGCCGGCCTGAGCGAAGCCGCTCGCAGGTCTTCCGGCGGCGGCGGATCTTGCCCATGGCCTTGTCGAGCAGGGCTTCGCGGGCCGCGATGTCGGCAGGTTGTTCGTGTCGGATCGTGATCATGGCAGGTCCTTCCCCGCTCGAGGATGCGCGCAAGTGCGCGCGCTCGAGCGCCGTCAGCTCAAATGGAGGGAAAGGGGAGGCGGGTCACCCGCCTCCCTAAGCTCTTAGATGTGGTAGGTCTTGAGCGGCTCGAAGCCGTTGAAGGCCACCGACGAGTAGGTCGCCGTATAGGCACCCGTGCCTTCGATCAGCACCTTGTCGCCGATCTCCAGGCTGACCGGCAGCGGGTAGGGCTGCTTCTCGTACAGCACATCGGCCGAGTCGCAGGTCGGTCCGGCCAAGACGCAAGGGCTCAGGGCGTCGCCATCGCGCGGCGTCTTGATCGGGTAGCGGATCGACTCGTCCATCGTCTCGGCGAGACCGCCGAACTTGCCGATGTCGAGATAGACCCAACGCACGTCGTCTTCCTCGCTCTTTTTGGACACAAGGACGACTTCGCTCTCGATCACGCCGGCATTACCGACCATGCCGCGGCCCGGCTCGATGATGGTTTCCGGGATGCGGTTGCCGAAATGCTTGCGCAGCGCCTTGAAGATGGCCGAGCCGTAGGTTTTCACCGACGGCACGTTTTTGAGGTATTTGGTCGGGAAACCGCCGCCCAGATTGACCATGGCGAGGTTCATGCCGCGTTCGCCACATTCCTTGAACACGGCGGCCGCGGATGCGAGCGCGCGGTCCCAAGCATGCTGGTTACGCTGCTGGGAGCCGACATGGAACGAGACGCCATGCGGTTCCAGACCCAGTTTCAGGGCATGTTCGAGCACGTCCACGGCCATCCCCGGCTCGCAGCCGAATTTGCGCGACAGCGGCCATTCCGCGCCCGCGCAGTCCGACAGGATGCGGCAAAAAACCTTTGAGCCGGGCGCCGCGCGGGCGACCTTCTCGACCTCGGCCTTGCAGTCGACCGCGTAAAGGCGGACGCCAAGCGCGAAGGCACGCGCGATGTCGCGCTCCTTTTTGATGGTGTTGCCGAACGAGATGCGGTCGGGCGTGGCGCCGGCCGCCAACGCCATCTCGGTCTCGTTGACCGAGGCAGTGTCGAAGCAGGAGCCAAGCTTGGCCAATAGTGTGAGCACCTCCGGCGCCGGGTTTGCCTTGACCGCGTAGAACACGCGGGTGTCTGGCAAAGCCTTGGCGAAGGCATTGTAGTTGTCACGCACGACATCGAGATCGACGACCAGGCATGGCCCGTCGCCCTCGCGCTTACGTAAGAATTCCCTGATGCGCTCAGTCATGGCGCAATTCCCCTACAGCATGGCCACAGTGGGCCGATTTGCGTGAGTTTTGAGGTGCGACCGGTCGTGCGCGTTGGAGAACGCACGAACCGAGCGACTCTCGTCACTCACTCAAGAGCTGCCTTGGATTGGAAGGGGTGACCCCGTTCCGCACGGCTGGCGGCAAGGATGAACAAGCCTCTTCCAGAACCCGGAGCCGGCGGTGGAAAGCCGGCGGAGACCAGAAAGGCCCGATCGTCGTTGCTTCAAGGCGCGTCCCCTGCTGAGAGCAGGGTTTGCCGGTTTCGCCTCCGGCTGCCGGTCAGATTTCTTGGAGAAGGGTTTTGGATCCTTCCCCAGGCGGCTGGCGGGCCTCTTGTCCCGCTACCTACCGACCGACACACGCCCACAGGCACGTGCGAGTTTGGGCAAGGTGGAAATAACATTTTTTTCGCGTTGTGCAAGCGAAATAGTTCGCGCGCGCGAAAACTTCCTTAACTTTTACGCTGACGGTGGCTGCGCGGTGACGCGTGCCGCGTCGTTGCGCGCGGTGAACGGCTCGATGCGGTGCGCATGACGCACGAACTGCGCCATGATGGCGATGCCGCACAGCACGAACAGACCATCGAGGATGCGCTGGCCGATATGGCCGAAGTCGAACAGCGTCGCGAGCGCCCAGGAGCCGGCGAAGGCCGCGCCGAACACCTCGGCGCCGATCAGGATGGCGGCCGAGACGACGGTGACGACGTTGAGCCAGACGATGTGGCGGCCGTTTAAAGCCATGGGTCTCTCCTTCGGTAAGCCGCAATCTCTATGAATACGGCTTACGAATCAAGTCTCTAGCTTGCTCAAAGTCGCCCGCTCCGGGCATGACAAGTGGCGCGATCGCGACTAGATAAGCCACATGACCAGCCAAACATCCGCCCCCCGCAATCCCTTGCTCTCCGACTGGACCGGCGCCGCCTTCGCCCTGCCACCCTTTGGAGCGATCGCGCCGGAGCATTTCCGTCCCGCTTTCGAGCGAGCTCTGGCCGCGCACCGCGCCGAAATCGACGGCATCGCCGCCGGCGCGGGCGCGCCGACATTCGTTAACACCATCGAGGCCCTGGAGCGCAGCGGCCAGGAGCTTGATCGGGTCGGTAGCGTCTTCTCGGTGTTGGCCAGCGCCCACACCGGCGACGCCCTCGAGGCGGTCGAACGCGAGGTTTCCCCGCTCTTGGCCCGCCACAGCAACGCGCTCTACCTCGATCGGGCGCTCTATGCCCGCATTGCCGCGCTATACGAGCGCCGCGCGACGCTGGGTCTTAGCCCCGAACAAGCCCGCGTGCTCGACCGCTACCACACAAGGTTCGTGCGGGCGGGTGCCGCGCTCGAAAAGCCGGCGCAAGATCGCCTCGCCGCCATTAACGAACGGCTGGCGAGCCTCGGCACCCAGTTCGGTCAGAATGTGCTCGCCGACGAGAAGGCATACGCGCTGATCCTGGACGAGGTCGACCTCGACGGTCTGCCGGACTTTGCTCGCGCCGCGGCGGCCGCGGCGGCCCAGGAACGCGGCGAGAGCGGCAAATACGCCATCACGCTGGCGCGCTCGTCCTGCGAAGGCTTCCTCCAGTTCTCGGCGCGGCGCGACCTGCGCGAAAAAGTGTTCCAGGCCTGGATCAAACGCGGCGAGAACGGCGGCTCAACCGACAACCGGGCGCTCATCGCCGAAATGGTGGGGCTGCGGGCTGAGCGCGCCAAGCTTCTAGGCTTCGCAAGCTTTGCCGACTACCGGCTCGACGATCAGATGGCCAAAACCCCTCAGGCGGCGCGCAAGCTGCTCGACGATGTCTGGGGCCGCGCGCGCGCCAAAGCGGGAATCGAGCGCGATGCGCTGCAAGCCATGATCGCCAACGAAGGCGGCAATTTCGCCTTGGCGCCGTGGGATTGGCGCTATTACGCCGAGAAGCTGCGCAAAAAGAAATTCGATCTCGACGAGGCCGAGATCAAGCCTTTTTTCCAGCTCGACCGCATGATCGAGGCCGCCTTCGAAACCGCGCACCGGCTGTTCGGCCTGAACTTCACGCCCGCCGACGTGCCGCTCTATCACGCCGACGCCCGCGCCTGGGACGTGACGGATGCCCAAGGCCGCCATGTCGGCCTGTTCATCGGCGATTATTTCGCGCGCGCTTCCAAGCACTCGGGCGCCTGGATGACCTCGCTGCGCAGTCAGGAAAAACTCGCCGGCGACATCCGTCCGGTCATCCTCAATGTCTGCAATTTCTCCAAGCCTTCGGCTGGCGAGTCGGCCTTGTTGTCATTCGACGATGCCCGCACACTGTTCCACGAATTCGGCCATGGTCTGCATGGCCTGATGTCGAACGTAACCTATCCGCTACTGGCGGGCACCGCGGTGTCGAGCGATTTCGTCGAATTGCCGTCGCAGCTTTACGAGCACTGGCTGGAAGTACCGGCGATTTTGCAGAAATACGCGGTACACGCGCAAACCGGCAAGCCGATGCCGAAAGCACTTATTGACCGGCTGCTGGCCACCCGCACCTTCAACCAGGGCTTCCACACGGTGGAATACACCGCCTGCGCGCTGGTCGATCTCGACATTCATACGCTTCCTAATGCGAGCGGCCTCGACGTCAGCAAATTCGAACGCGACACGCTCGACGCGATGCAGATGCCGCCGGAAATCGTCATGCGCCACCGCCTGCCGCATTTTCAGCATCTGTTCGCCGGCGGCGGCTATGCGGCGGGCTATTACTCCTACATGTGGTCGGAGGTGCTCGACGCTGACGCCTTCGAGGCCTTCGAGGAAACCGGCGATCCGTTTGACGCCGCGACCGCAAAACGCCTGCGCGACTTCATCTATAGCGCCGGCAATCTGCGCGACCCGATCGAGGCCTATACGGCGTTTCGCGGCCGGCTGCCGGCGGTCGATGCGCTCCTGAAAAAGCGCGGGCTGAGCGACGCGGCCGCATGAACCTCCGCACCGCCGGTCACGCCAAAGGCGTCGTCTGCGCGCCGCATGCGGCCGCCGTCGAGGATGGCCGCGCCATTCTGGCCGAGGGCGGCAACGCCATCGAAGCCATGATCGCCATGGCAGCCTCTATCGCCGCGGTCTACCCGCACATGAACCATATCGGCGGCGATGCCTTCTGGCTGATTCGCGAGCCGTCCGGCCGTGTACGCGCCATCATGGGGGCTGGACGCGCCGGATCGAAAGCCACACGGCAATTTTATCGCGACGCGGGTCAACACGAAATTCCGTCGCGCGGGCCGCTCGCCGCGCTCACCGTGCCGGGCGCGGTAGCGAGTTGGAAGCTCGCGCTCGACGCGGCCAAGGCAAATCGCGGCCGGTTGCCGCTAGACGTTTTACTGGGGGCTGCAATCCAACGCGCGCGCGACGGTTATGTGGTCACGCGCAGCCAGGCGCGCCTCACGGTCGAGAAATACGCCGAACTTGAAACCGCGCCCGGATTCCTTGGCGCCTTTCTGATCGACGGCAAACCGCCGGAGGCGGGCGCCCGCATCAAGCAGACGGCGTTTGCCGCTACGCTCGAACAATTGGTCAATGCCGGTCTCGATGATTTCTACCGCGGCGATGTCGGGCGCGAGATTGCCGCCGATATGGAGCGCATCGGCAGTCCGGTGACGCGCGCTGACCTTGAGAAATTCGAAGCCAGGATCGCCGAGCCGCTTAGCGTGAAAATTGGCGCCGGCACGCTCTACAATACGCCGCCGCCGACACAAGGTTTGGCCTCGCTGATGATCCTGGCGCTGTTCGACCGCTTGCGCGTTACAAAGGCGGAGAGCTTCGAGCACGTGCACGGGCTGGTCGAGGCCACCAAGCGCGCCTTTCTGGTACGCGATCGCGTGATTACCGATCCCGACAGAATCGACGGCAATCTTTCGCATTTCTTGTCGGCGGAATTTCTCGATTCCGAGGCCGGCAAAATCGACGCCCGCAAAGCAGCCCCGTGGCCCGACCCTCAAGCGCGCGGCGACACCATCTGGATGGGGGCTGCCGATGCCAGCGGCTTGGTCGTGTCCTTCATTCAGTCGCTCTATTGGGAATTTGGCTCAGGCTGCGTGCTGCCGGCGACCGGCGTGCTGATGCAAAACCGCGGCTCGAGCTTTTCGTTGGACCCCAAGGCGCTCAATGCGCTCGAACCCGGGCGGCGGCCGTTCCACACGCTTAATCCGGCGCTCGCTGTCCTCAAGGACGGCCGTGCCATGGCTTACGGGACGATGGGCGGCGATGGCCAGCCCCAAACTCAGGCCGCCGTGTTTACCCGCCACATTGCGTTTGGCCAGCCGCTGGAGCGCGCGCTCGACGCGCCGCGCTGGCTCTTGGGCCGCACCTGGGGCTCAAGCAACACCAATTTGCGGCTGGAATCCCGATTCGACGAAGGCTTGGTCGATCGGCTGATGTCGGCCGGCCACGACGTTGAAATACTGGACGAAGCCTATTCCGACACGATGGGCCATGCCGGCGCTGCCATATTACATGCCAATGGCACGCTGGAAGGTGCCCATGACCCGCGTGCCGATGGCGGGGCGGCGGGCGTTTAATTGGTCATGGGTAACTGCAACATTGTTACACGCCTCGTTTACGCCGCACTCCGTGATATTGTGCCCGGCACATGACTGCTTCGATCCGCATCCTCCTGGCCACCCTGCTGACTTTGGTTTTCGCGCTGCCGGCGTGCGCGCACCCGCATGTCTGGGTGACCATGAAGTCCGAAGTGCTCTATTCGCCGGACGGCAAGGTCACCGGCGTTCGCCACGCCTGGTCCTTCGACGACATGTTCTCGGCCTTTGCCACCCAGGGGCTGGCGGCCAAGGAAAAGGGCAAATACACCCGCGAGGAACTGGCGCCGCTGGCGAAAGTGAATATCGAGTCGCTCAAGGAATATGACTATTTCACCTATGCCAGGGTCGATGGCGTGAAAGTGCCGATGGCCGACCCGACGAATGATTACTGGCTCGACTACAAAGACCAGATACTCACGCTGCACTTCACCGTGCCGTTCAAGACGCCGGTGAAAGCCAAAGAGCTCGCCATCGATATTTACGATCCGACCATTTTCGTCGATTTCGAATTCGCCAAAGATAATCCGGTCAAGCTGGTCGGCGCGCCGCAATGTAAGCTCGACGTGGCGCTGCCGCGCGAAATGACTTTCGCCGAGGGCAAAGCGCTCAGCAATATTCCCGCCGACCAGGTCAACACATCGATGGCCTGGGGCGCCCAATTCGCCAACAAGATTCTGGTTCACTGTCCGTGAGGTTGCCGTCATGGCCGGCGCAAGGCCGGCATGACGTATCGAGTGCGGGGCGGCGTGCGTGTACGAGGAATTCCTGAATGACGTCGCAGGCTTCGCGAAAAATCGCGCAATGCGCGCTTTTCATCATCTGCATGCTTTTGGTGCTGGGCGCGATCGACGCCGCATTAGCGCAGCCCTTCGGCATGACGCGCGGCGCCGCGCAGCCTGAATTCGGCGGCTTCACCGGCTGGGTGCTGGCCAAGCAGGCCGAATTCTACCGCATGTTGTCGGGCACCATCCGCGCCGCCAAAGCCGACGGCAGCGCCGCCTATACGCTGATGGGCATCTCGTTTGCCTACGGCATTTTCCACGCCGCCGGGCCCGGCCACGGCAAGGCGGTGATCTCGTCTTATATGGTCGCCAATAACGAGACCTGGCGGCGCGGCGTCGTGTTGTCCTTTGCCTCGGCTATTTTGCAGGCGCTGACCGCGATCCTGATCGTGGGCATCGCCGCGGTACTCTTGGGCGCCACCGCCAAGGTGATGGGCGATACCGTGCGCATCATCGAGATCGTGAGCTATCTCCTGATCATCGCCATCGGCCTGCGGCTGTTATGGGTGAAGGGCCGCGCCTTCCTGCATTTGCTGCGGTCGCGGAAGCAGGCGCAAGATCATGGACACGATCATGCGCATGATCATGGTCACAGCCACAGCAGCGCATCACGATCATGCGAATGATCATGGGCACGATCATGGGCACGACCATGATCACGATCACCATCACGATCATGGCCACGCCCATCACGGCCACGATCACGATCATGGCGAGGAAGCGTCGGCCTGGGGCCACGCGCATGCGCTGGAGCCGCAAGAATTGACCGGCAGCCATTGGCTCAAGCGCGGGCTTTCCGCGATCTTCGCAGTCGGATTGCGGCCATGCTCGGGCGCAATAATCGTGCTGGTGTTCTCGCTCGCGCAGGGACTGTTCTGGATCGGCGTCGGCGCCACCTTCATGATGGGGCTCGGCACCGCGATTACGGTCGCCGGCATCGCCACGCTGGCGGTTGGCGCGCGCGGGCTGGCGGGACGGCTGGCCAAGGCCAAGCCGGGCGCCGGCATTCTCGTCATCCGCGGGCTGGAAACGGGTGCCGCCGCCGTCATCATCCTGTTCGGCACGCTGCTGCTCACCGGCTACATGGTGAGCGAACGGCTGATGGTGTTTTAGGAAAAGTCGGCAGGCTGCAACACAATCGGTTGGCCGTGCGGGGTGCGGTCGCAAGCATGGTCCCACGCATCCCGGGTGCGGTGGAGTGTCTCCTGCGTCGTGACGCCTTTTTCCGCGACCAGTTTTTCGAGCGCCGCCAGCCAATGCAAATAATAAGTCTCGCCGGTGTCGGGATCGCCGGCGCGCTGCGCGCGTTTGATTTGCGCGGCCAGCGCTGCCGCCCATTCGCCCCACGTGAACAGGCCGCGCTCATGGAGCGCGAGCGTCATGGCAAAGGCCTGCGCCTGCCACGGCTCGCGGAATACCGGCCCGTCATGATCGCGCGGGATGCCCGGTACTTCCTGGGTGGCGCGGGTGGCGGCGGCTTGGTCGATCATGCGGGCTCCAGATATGGCTCCCACGCATCAATCGAAACCTTGACGCTCGGATCAGCATTAGCGCCCCACAATTCCGGCCCTTCGAAGCGCACGGTATAAAGCCATTGCGGATCTTCCCCGGCGCCACTGGCATTGCTGTCGGGAAAGACATGGCAGCCGATGACGCGCTCGATCGAGCCGACATGTCCGCGCACATAGCGCGGCAATCTGGTGTGGGTGAGAGGATCGATCGTCTTAGCGCGCACTTTGTCGCCGGGCTTGAACGCCGCCCGCGTATCGGTTTCGCGCTCGGTCGGGCCGCCGCGATGCAATACTTTGAGCACGTCGCCGGGCGTTAAAACGCGCTTGCCCTCTATCGGCGGGTGAAGCGAGTGGCCGACCACGATCTCGTCGTCCGCCACCAGGTCGCGCTCCTTGAGCATGGTCTCCAGCGCATAAAACCAAAGCTCGTAATAACTCATCGACAAATATTCGGCGGCCGGACGATTTTCGCGCGCAAAACGCGACATGTCGATATTCCATTGGCCCGGCATCGCCATGGCCATCGTCAGCGCGAAGGCGCGCTTTTCCCATTCGGCGTGGAACACCGGCTCGTTCGGTTCGGACCTGACCGGCCCGTGGCCTTGCGCGCCGCCCAGATCTTGCCCGCCGTTCATGCCGGCTCCTTGGGCAATCCGGTGCCGATCATGGAATCGCGGGTGACCAAATCGGCGAGCTTCTCTTCGCTCAAACCCGCGCTGCCTTCGGGGCGCATCGGGATGACGAGATAACGGATCTCGGCGGTCGAATCCCACACGCGGATTTCCACATCCTTGGCCAGCGTCACGCCGAAATCGGCCAGCACGCCGCGCGGATCGCTGACCGCGCGCGAGCGGTAGGGCGCCGATTTGTACCAGACCGGCGGCAGGCCGAGCACCGGCCACGGATAACAGGAGCACAGCGTGCACACGACCATGTTGTGCCGCGCCGGCGTATTCTCCAGCGCGACGATGTGTTCGCCTTGCCGCCCGGCAAAACCAAGCTCGGCGATCGCCGGCGTGGCATCGGCCAACAGCCGCGCGCGGTAGGCCGGATCGGACCAGGCTTTGGCCACGACGCGGGCGCCGTTGCGCGGGCCAACTTTCTTTTCATAAGTCTCGATCAACAGGTCGAGCGCGGCCGGATCGACATAGCCTTTTTCGGTCAGCACGGTTTCCAGCGCGCGCACGCGCAATTCGGTTTCCGACAATTCCGAATGGTCGTGGTCGTGATGGTGCAAGTGATCGTGATCGTGATCGTGATCGTGTGCTGCCATGGCTCAGTCCCACACGCCCTTATGCTGCTCGGCCGCTTCGTCCTCCAGCAGGGGACCCACGACCTCGACCTTGCGCTGGCCGGCGGAAAAAATCGTGCGGCAGGGCAATTCCAGCGTTGGGTTTTCCGCGTGGCCGCCGGTGATCGTTTTGAGCCGCGCTTCCGACAGCCCATAGACCACACGGCCGATGCCGGCCCAATAGACCGCGCCCGCGCACATGGCGCAAGGCTCGGCCGAGGTAAACAAAGTGCAGGCGGCAAGCTCGTGCGGGCGGTATTGACGCGACGCCGCGGTCGCCAGCAGCCGCTCGGCATGGGCCGTCATGTCGCGGTCGGGCATATAGCCGTTTTCCGCTTCGAGCAGCACCTTGCCGGCCGCATCCACCAGCACGCAGCCGAACGGGTGGTTGCCATGCGCATGCGCCTTGGCCGCCACCCCAAAGGCTAGCCGCAGGCCGGTTTCGTCGCTCGATTTTGCGTTCATGCGGGCAAGCTTACCGGAAGCCCTCACGGTGTGTCATCATCGTCCCATGCAATCTCTTGCCGACCGCATCGACCGTCTCACCACCGCGATTGGCCGCGCCGTCTCGTGGCTGGCGCTGGCGATCGTGCTCGGGCAATTCGCACTGGTCGTGGCGCGCTATGTGTTTGGGTTTGGCTCGATCTGGCTGACTGAGACGGTCATGTATGCCCATGCGGCGCTGTTCATGTTGGCGGCGGCCTGGACGCTGCGCTTAGGCGGCCATGTGCGGGTCGACGTGTTCTATGCCGAGGCCTCGCCGCGCACCCGGGCGAAAGTCGATCTGGCCGGCGCTTTGGTGTTGTTGCTGCCCTTTGCGCTGGTGCTGATAGGGCTGTCGGTGCCTTACGCGGCGCGCTCCTGGGCGGTTCTTGAGCGCTCACAGGAGGCCAGCGGGCTGCCACTGGTTTTCCTGCTCAAGACGATAATCCCGTTGTTCGCTGTGCTGATGGCGCTGCAAGGCGTGGCGCAGGCGATCCGGGCCGTGAACGTGCTCACGGGGCCGCGCTGATGCCGCCCGCCGAAATTCTCGCTCTATTGATGGTGGCCGCCGTTATCGCCGCGCTGATGGTGGGCTATCCGGTTGCGCTCACTCTGGCCGGGGTGTCGCTGATTTTCGCCGCGCTCGGACACATGCTCGGCGCCATGAATTTCGCCATTTTCGGCGCGCTGCCGCAGCGCATTTTCGGCGTGATGACCAACGAGGTGCTGCTGGCGATCCCGCTGTTCATCTTCATGGGCGTGATGCTCGAACAATCGCGCATCGCCGAAGAACTGTTGGAGACGCATGGGCCGTTTGTTCGGCACATTGCGCGGCGGCTTGGGCTATTCGGTGGTTCTGGTCGGCGCGCTGCTGGCGGCGTCGACCGGCATTGTCGGCGCCACCGCGGTGACCATGGGGCTGATCATGCTGCCCGCGATGATGCGCCACGGTTACGATCCGCGGCTGGCGGCGGGAACAGTGGCGGCCTCGGCAACGCTGGCGCAGATCATTCCGCCATCGACCGTGCTGGTGGTGCTCGGCGACGCGCTCAACAACGCCTATCAGTCGGCGCAACTCGCGCAAGGCCGCTTCGCGCCGCAATGTGATTTCGGTGAGCGATCTTTTCGCCGGCGCGATCCTGCCAGGATTACTGCTGGTCGTTTTGTATCTGCTTATCTCGTGGCCATGGCGGTGTTGCGGCCCAACACCTGTCCCGCCGTTGCCGGCGCCGGACGCGCCACCGGCCACCGGGCTGTTGGAAGCTCTGCTGGCGCCGGCCGCGCTGATTCTGGCGGTGCTCGGCTCGATCCTTTACGGCATTGCGACGCCGACCGAAGCGGCTTCCGTCGGCGCCGTCGGCGCCATGCTGCTGGCCGCGCGCAAAAGCAGTCTCGCCCGATCTGCTGATGCCGGTCGTCGAAAAGACAACGCAAATCACCAGCATGATTTTTCTCATTCTGATCGGCGCCACATTATTCAGCCTGGTGTTTCGCGCGCTCGGCGGCGACGACATGGTGCATCGCGCGCTTATCCAATCTGCCGGGCGGCAGCGGCGGCGCGGTGCTGGCGGTGATGCTGGCGATGTTTCTGCTTGGCTTCGTGATGGACGCCTTCGAGATCGTCTTCGTGGTGGTGCCGATCGTGGCGCCGGCGCTGCTCAAATTGCCCGGCATCGATCCGGTCTGGCTCGGCATCATGATGGCGATGAACCTGCAGACCTCCTACATGCACCCGCCGCTCGGGCCGACGCTGTTCTATCTGCGCGGCGTGGCGCCGCCGGAAATCACCACCAGGCACATTTATGTGGGCATTATTCCTTTCGTGCTGATCCAGCTTTTCGCGCTGGTCGTTTTATGGTTCGTGCCGGGGCTTGCGACCGCACTGCCGCATGCGCTTTATGGGGGCTAGGGGAGAGGCGCCATGAAAGCTGCCGAGAGTTTCAGCCTGAAAGGCCGCGTGGCGCTGGTGACCGGTGCGTCGAGCGGCCTGGGCCAGCAATTCGCCCGCGCTTTGGCGGAAAACGGCGCCGCGGTGGCACTGGTGGCGCGGCGCGCCGACCGGCTCGCCGAACTGCAGAAGTCGATCGAAGGTGCCGGCGGCCGCGCGCTCGCGATCGAAGCCGACGTCACCGACCGCGCCACCATGGCGCGCGCCTTCGATGCCGCCGAGAAGGCCTTCGGCACGGTCACCATACTCGTCAACAATGCAGGCATCGCCCAATCATCGACCCGCGCCGTCGAAGTGACGGCCGAGGAATGGCGCAAGGTGCTGGCGGTCGATCTCGACGCGGTGTTTCACAACGCCCAGGAAGCCGCGCGCCGCATGCTGGCGGCCAAGACGCCGGGCGCGATCATCAACATCGCTTCGGTGCTGGGGCTGGGCGTCGCCAAAGGCGTTGCGGCCTATGCGACCGCCAAGGCCGGCGTCATCCAGATCACCAAGGCGCTGGCGGTGGAGCTTGCCTTCAAGGGCGTGCGCGTCAATGCGATTGCGCCCGGCTGGTTCGTCACCGAGATTAACGATGAATATCTTCTGAGCGAAGCCGGCACTGCGCTCAAGCGCGATATTCCGATGGGCCGCTTCGGCAAAGATGGCGATCTCGACGGCGCGCTATTGTTGCTCGCCTCCGACGCCGGCAGTTACATCACCGGCGCCACCATCGTGGTCGATGGCGGGCAGGTGGTGCAGATCAAGGGCTAGAGGAAACACCATGGACTTCACGCTCTCTCCCGAAATCGAAGCCCTGCGCCTGCGCGTGCGTGCTTTCATCGAGGAGCACGTGCTGCCGCTCGAAGCCGATCCGGTGAATTTTTCCGAGCACGAGAACATTCCGGAAGACCGGCTCGCCGTCGTGCGCGCCAAGGCGCGCGCCGCTGGCCTGTGGGCACCGCAATCGCCCAAGGAATATGGCGGCATGGAATTGCCCATCGTCGCCTGGGCCGCGATCTACGAGGAAGCCGCGCGTTCGCTATTCGGTCCGCTGGCGATGAATTGCATGGCGCCCGACGATGGCAACATGAATGTGCTGCGCCTGGTCGGCACGCAGGCGCAAAAGGATAAATGGCTCAAGCCCATCGTCGACGGCAAAGTGCGCTCGTCTTTCATTATGACCGAGCCCGCGCCGGGCTCGGGCTCCGATCCATCGATGATGCGCACGCGCGCCGAAAAGAAGGGCGACAAATACGTCATCACCGGCCGCAAATGGTTTATCACCGGCGCCGACGGCGCGGCGCATTTCATCTTGCTGGCGCGCACGTCCGACGACAAACGGCGCGGGCTTGACGGCGTTCCTCTATCACAAGGATCAGCCCGGCTGGCGCATCGTGCGGCGCATTCCGATCATGGGGCCGGAGGAACATGGCGGCCATTGCGAGCTGGAATTCGACGGCTTGGAAATCCCGGCCGAGAATATCCTGATGGGCGAGGGCGACGGCCTCAAGGTCACGCAAATCAGGCTTGGGCCGGCGCGGCTCACGCATTGCATGCGCTGGCTCGGCTGGTCGAAACGCTGCATGGAAATCGCGCAGGCCTATGTGAAGGACCGTGAAGGGTTCGGCGTCAAACTGGGCGATCGCGAAAGCGTGCAGATCAAACTGGGCGAGGTCGCGCAGCAAATCCAGATCGGCCGGTTATTGACCATGCACGCGGCCTGGATGCTCGACCAAGGCGGCCGCGCCCGCAAGGAAGTCTCCATCGCCAAGGTGCATGTCGCCAATACGCTGCATATGGCCGCCGACGTAGCGATCCAGTTGCAAGGCGCGCGTGGCTTCTCGAAAGATACGGTGGTGGAATGGATCTACCGCGCCGCGCGCGCTGCGCGGCTCGTCGATGGCGCGTCCGAAGTGCACATGATGGTGCTGGCGCGCTTCATGCGCGAGGAAGGCCGTGACTTCTGGCAGTGGGGCCCGGGCGAAGGGCGCAAGAACGCGCCGTGAGATAGGCCTCAGCCCTGCGCCACCGCGATTTCCAGCGGGAAATCATCGACCACCTCATGGCCGCTATCGGTGACGATAAAGGTGTGGCCGAGGAAAATGCCGAAAAGTCCGTCCGGCGTGATTGGATTGGGTTCCGCCATGATCACCATGCCGGGCTTGAGGACCTGCTCGAACGCCTCCGCCGAAACGTGTTCGGCGACGACATGCGGCTTGTCGGTGACCAGGTCGATGCCGTGCACCTGGGTCGGCCGCGACTGGTAGCCGTTATCGCGGAAGAACTTGCTGGCGGTGCGCATGGCTTCGACCGGCCGTCCCGGCACGATCTCGGCGACGATCTTTCGATAGCCGGGCAGCGTGACGTCGTTCCAGAATTTCTTCACCATCTCGGTGGGCTCGCCAACGCAGATGGGTGAGCCGATTTGCGCCGTATAGCCGCGATAGCCGGCGGCCAGTTCCATATTGATGATGTCGCCTTTTTGCAGCACGCGGGCCGAGGGGCGCGGATTGCCGAACACCATTGCCGGATTCGCCATCGGCGTCGATCCGATGATCAGGAAGTCGATATCGCCGCCGCCTTCGAGGATGGCCGCGCCCGCCGCCGCGCGCAGTTCGTATTCCTTCACGCCGGGACGGGCGCGAGCCACCATCGCATCCATGGCGTTCTTGCAAAGCACGCCAGCCTTGCGGATGCAGTCGAGTTCCTCGGCGCTATGGATCGACAGCAACTCGTGCAGCAGGCCTTTGGTGAAGATGAGCTCCGCGTCGGGAAGATTCTCGCGCAGCACGTTGTATTGATTGACCGGACAGATAGTCGCCGTGCCGCGGATCGATTTCCATCAGGCCGATGCGGCCGCGCTCGAGTTTGAGTTCGCGAATGCGCTCGACCATGACGTCGGCGTAGCGGCCGTTGCGGCTATGGCGCACGTCTTTGACCGCGATCTCGACCTGGCGGCGCACGGCTTCGGCATGCGTGCCGCCCATCGAATAGATCAGCGTCGGTTCGCCTTCGAGCGGCACCAGCACATAGCTCGACAGCGCGTGCCATTCCCAATGGCCGGTCAGCCACAGCATGCCGCCGCCGAAGCTCCAGTGGCTCGGACCGCCGGGTACGATCAGCACGTCGAGTTTCTGCTCGCGCATCTTGCCGCGCAGCGCGCGATAGCGCCGGTCGTATTCGGCCTTGGAGAACTGCTCCCACACCGCGTCGCGGTAATAGGGCGTGTCGCGCATATTGGCGAACGGCAGCGACTGGTCGAGCATGGTGCGCACGACTTCCCACGGCTGCGGGCCGATGCGGGGCGGTGTGATGGTCATAATGGCATTCTCAAGGTTGATGCATGGTGCAAATGGCGCACAAAAATCCGCCGGGCCGGTCACGAACCGGCCCCGGCAACGCAGCCTCGGTTTAGTCGACCGGCTTGATGTCGGCTTTCTTGGCGAGTTCGACCGTCGCGTCGAAATCTTCGTTGAAGAATTTAGCGAATTCCGCGGAGCTGATGTGTGCCGGCTCGACGCCGAGTTTGGCGAGTTTTTCCTGCACCGCGGGCATCTTTCAGCGCCTGTTCGGTCACGTCGTGAAATTTCTGCACGACGGCGGGCGGGGTCTTGGCCGGCGCCGAAATGCCGTTCCAGAAACGGAACACGGCGCCCGGATAGCCCGCTTCGACGACCGACGGGACGTCGGGCAAGATCGGCACGCGCTTGGGCGCGCTCACCGCCAGGATGGTGAGCTTGTCGCTATGCAGCGCGGTTGCCGCCGCTGCCAGCGGGATAAAATAGAAATCGATATTCCCATTCATCACCTGCACCAGGCCGCCATCCTTGAAGGGCACATGGCGGACCTCGATATTGGCGGCGAGGCGGAACCGCTCGGCCGCCATGTGCGAGGAGGAGCCGATGCCGGCGGACGCAAACGTCAGCGTGCCGGGCTTCGCCTTGGCGGCGTTGACCAGATCGGCCACGGTCTTGAACCCGCTCTTGGCCGACGCCACCAGAATATTCGGCGAGGTGCCGAGCAGGACCACATTAACGAAATCTTTTTTGGGATCGTACGGCAGCTTGCTGTGCAACACGCTTTCGGTTGCCATCGACGATGAACTGGTCGCCATCGTGTAACCGTCCGGATCGGATCGGGCCACGGAAGCGAATCCGACGGCCCCGCCGGCGCCGGGCTTCAAGTCGATGATCACCGGCTGGCCGATCAGTTGCGAGACCTGATCCATCACCACGCGCGTGACGGTGTCCGAAGCGCTGCCAGCGGGATAGGGGCTGATCACGTGGATGGGCCTGTCGGGATATGGCTGCGCATTCGCCGCCGCGAGCGTAGCGATAAGCATGGCCGGCACAACGGCGCGCCGCAGCGCGCTAAAAATAAATGTTCATGTGTGTGCCGCCTTAATTCCGATAACTCGGATCGATCCCGTCGAGCATGCGCAGATAGGCCGCCCAGTCGTGGCTGCCGCGGCCGGCGTCGTGATGCTCGTATTGCTCCGCCGTCTTGGCGCAGATCGCCGGCGCGATTTCGACCACGTCGCCGCCGGTCGCTTCTAGCTTCATCTGGATATCGCAGGCATCTAGCAGCGCCTTCATCAGCACGAACGACTCGCGCGCCGATTTGCCGACCGTGAGCAGGCCGTGATGGTTCATGATCATCGCGCGGTTCTTGCCGAGATCCTTGTTGATGCGCTCGCGCTCGGCGAAATCCTCGGTGATGCCCTCATAGGCGTGATAGCCGATGCGCTGGTAGAAGCGGATCGCCTGCTGCGACACCATGCGCAAGCCGTGCTTGAGCGCGCCGATCGCCATGCCGTTATTGGTATGCACATGCACCGCGCAGTTGACGTCATCGCGCGCGCCCAAAACGCCGCCATGCAGCGTGAAACCGGGCCGGTTGACGCCGGACTTCTCGTCCAGGTCGCCATCCATGGAAACCTTCACCAGATTGGACGCGGTCACCTCGGTATAGAGCAGGTCATGTTTCTTCATGAGAAATATGCGCGGCTCGCCCGGCACCCGCATAGAGGAGTGGTTGTAGATGACGTCGTCCCAACCGTAATGGGCGGTCAGCCGATAGACGGCGGCGAGATCGACGCGCGCCTGCCATTCTTCCGGTGAAATGCCGGCCGGCTTCATGTCGGCCATTTTGGCTGGTTTGTTCATGAGGGCTTCCTCCGATTTTGGCGCACACTACCACACCGGTTCTGCTTGGCCAGATGGCCGGGCGCCCTTATAGAGAGCGCATGATCCCGAAAAGTGGGCACCGGTTTTCGGACAAGATCATGCGCAAAAGAGAACAAGCATGAACGCAACCGTCAAAATCCGCATGGCCGGTTACGGCCCGCCCACGACCGGTTTCAGCAAATCGCTCAAATTGATCGGGGACAAGCTCGAAGCCGAATTCGGCCCGCGCGTGGCGATCGAATATATCTGGAACATCATGGATCACGGCTACAAGGCCGAGGACATTCTTACGCTGGTCGAGAACGGCGAGATGACGCTGGGCTACCAGTCGTCGAGCTATCTCACCGACCGCGTGCCGGAATTGGGCTTTGTCGATTTGCCGTTTCTGTTCGCCAATAACACGCAGGCGCGCGCCGCCATGGACAGCGAACTCGGCGCCTTTCTCGCGAAGAAAACCGAGGAGCGCATCAACTACCGCATCCTCGGCTGGTTCGAAAACGGCTTTCGTCACATCTCTAACCGCTTGCGCCCGGTGCATCTGCCGGCCGATTTGCACGGTATGAAAATCCGCGTGCTGCCGAGCGAGATTCAAAAGCGCACCTTCGAATTGCTCGGCGCCGTGGCCATGCGCATGGATTTGACCGAGGCCATCGCCATGATCAAGGCCGGCACTTTGGACGCCCAGGAAAATCCGCTGGCCAATACGGTCACCTATGGCGTGCACAAGTTTCACAAGTTCCACACGCTGACATCGCATTTCTACATTTCGCGGCCGATTTTCCTGCACCGGCCGTCATTCGACGCCTGGCCGGACGACCTCAAGCGCGCCATGCAAAAAGCGGTCACCGAAGCGGTGACCTTCCAGCGCCAGCTCGCGGTGGAGGAGAATGACCAATCCCGCCAGGCCATCCTCGATGCCGGCTGCGATATCGTCGAACTCAACGCCCAGGAACACGCGGCCTTCGTCGCGGCGGTTGCCCCGCTCACCGCGGACGCGCGCAAGATCTACGGCGAAGAGATGTTTGCGATGGTGCCGAAGGCTTAACCTCTTCGAAAGCATAATTCGTGCAGGTCCGGTTTACGCCGCTGAAACCACTTGCTTGCTAAAAGCGGCGCATGAGCCAGCCCCTCCGTCCGATCGCCCTCGCGCTGCGCGCTTTGTGCAAACGCTATGACAGGCCCGCGGTCGATAATCTCGATCTGACGATTTACGGCGGCGAATTTTATTCGCTGCTCGGCCCCAATGGCGCCGGCAAGACCACGACGTTGCGCATGGTGGCTGGCCTGTTGCGCCCAGATTCGGGCTCGATTGCGATCGAAGGTATCGACGCACTGGCCGATCCGGTCGCCGCCAAGCAAATCACCGCCTGGCTCTCCGACGAGCCGATGATCTACGACAAGCTTACGCCGTTCGAATATCTTGAATTCGTCGCGGGACTGTGGCGCATCGATGCCGCTACCGCGGAGGCGCGCGCCCGCGAACTGATCCGCTGGCTCGGTCTTGAGCCGCATGCACATGAGCGCTGCGAAGGATTTTCCAAAGGCATGCGCCAGAAAGTCGCGCTCGCCGGCGCGCTGGTGCACGATCCGAAATTGATTATTCTAGACGAGCCGCTCACCGGGCTCGATGCCGGCTCCGCGCGCCAGGTCAAGAACGTGCTCAAGGAGCGCGTGCGCGCCGGCGGCACGGTCATCATGACGACGCATATTCTCGAAGTCGCCGAGCGCATGGCCGACCGCATCGGCGTTATCGCGCATGGCCGACTGATCGCCGAAGGCACGCTCGACGAATTGCGAAAAAAGTCCGGTTTGCAAACCGGGAATAGCGCCACCAGCCTCGAAGACACTTTCTTGACGCTGGTGGCGGAGCCGATGGCGCCGCCGGTCGCGGCCGAGTGAACCGTCCCGACACATTAGTCTGGCTGGCGAGCCACGAACTGCGCTTGAGCTGGCGCGACTGGCTCTCCTTGATGACGGCTGGACGGCGCACCCGTGCGCGCACCGTCACCGTCGCGCTGATCGTATTCGCGGCGCTCATGCATCTCCTGGCCTATTCGATGGTCGGTGCCTATGCCGGCGCGCTACCCGACAAAGCAACGCTGGTGACGGTGACCGGCTGCATCCTGCTGTCCTGGTCGCTGTTATTGTCGCAGGCCATGGAATCGGTCACGCGCGCTTTTTATGCGCGTTCCGATTTGGATCTTATTCTCGCGTCGCCAGTCTCGGCCCGCAAAGTTTTTTCAATACGCATCGCCCGCATTGGCTTGTCAGTCGCCTTGATCGCCATGTTGCTGGCAGCACCCTTCATCGACGTGCTGGCCTGGCTCGGCGGCGCGCGATGGCTGGCGGCTTATGGCGTGGTGGCGGCCATGGGCGCGCTGGCGGCAGCGCTTGCGGTCGCGCTCACCGTTGCACTTTTTCGTACTATCGGCGCCAAACGTACGCGGCTGGTCGCGCAAATCGTCGCCGCGGTGATCGGCGCCTCCTGCGTGATCGGCTTGCAAGTCGTCGCGATTCTTTCCTATGGCAGCCTGTCGCGGTTTGCGCCGCTGCAATCGGAATGGCTGATTGAGCATTCGCCTGATATCGCCAGCGCGTTCTGGTGGCCGGCGCGCGCCGTACTGGGAGATTCACTGGCGCTCCTGGCCGTTATGGCGGTCAGCGTTGCTGTTCTGGGCGCGTCGATTGCCATTTTTTCCGTACGTTTTGGCGATCACGTCATGGCGGCGGCCGGTATATCCGGCACCGTCGTGCGCCAGAACCGGGCGTCGCAAGGTTTTCGCCGCCGCTCGGCCGCCCGCGCGCTGCGCCATAAGGAATGGACGCTGCTGCGGCGCGACCCCTGGCTGGTGTCGCAAACACTGATGCAGATGCTCTATCTGCTGCCGCCCGCGCTGATGTTATGGATCAGCTTCCGCCACAACAGCAGCGCGCTGGTCGTATTGGTGCCGGTGGTCGTGATGGCGGCGGGCCAACTGGCCGGCGGCCTGGCCTGGCTTTCGATCTCGGGCGAAGACGCACCCGATCTGGTCGCCACCGCGCCGATCACCGCGCGACGAATTATCTTGGCCAAGATCGAAGCGGTGATGGGCACCGTCGCCTTGGTGTTCGCGCCGTTGATCGGCGCGCTCGCCTTGGCGTCGCCGGTGGCTGCGCTGGTGGCGAGTGGCGGCGTGCTGATCGCGGCCGCGGCGTCGACGCAAATTCAGCTTTGCTTCCGCGTGCAGGCTCGCCGCAGCCAATTCCGCCGCCGCCAAACTTCGTCGCGCATAGCGACCTTCGCCGAAGCATTCTCTTCCATCGCCTGGGCGGCAACCGCCGCGCTAGCCGCGGCCGGAACCTGGTTTGCGCTGTTCCCGGCCGTCATCGCCATCGGAATTCTCGGCGGCGTCCGGTTGATCAGTCCTAAACCGTAGCCGGCCTGAAATAGCGCTGCCTGGCGACCAGCGTTCCGACCACCAGCAGATTGAGAATATTCGAACCGATGCCGGTGGCGAATGCCGGCGCGTAGAAGCCGTAATGGTCGTAGATCAAGCCCGCGATCCAGCCGCCGCTCGCCATCCCCAAGCCGCTAAACAGCAACAGCGTCGGAATGCGCCAGGAGGCTTGCGCCGCCGGAAACAATTCGCGGATTGCCAGCACGTAAGCCGGGATGATGCCGGAAAATCCCAGCCCGAACGCGGCGGCCACTGTAAATAGTCCGACTTCGTCTTGCGTCACCAGGAACGCCGACAGGGCGCAGGCTTGCCAGAACGATCCGATCAGCACGGTGGCGAGCCCGCCGATCTTGTCCGAGACCGCGCCCCAGATCTGCCGGCTCAGGAAAGCCGTACCGAGCAGCACCGAGAGCATAATCGCGCTGACCGAACGGCTGATGCCCAGATCCGTGCAGAATGCGACCAGATGGCCCTGCGGCATCGCCATCGGAATGCAGCATAGCACGGCGGCACAGCACATCATGGCGAATACAACGTTTGGCGGCAGGCCCAGCACGCGGTGTTTGGCGGCGCCCGGCTGTAACGCCGCCACCGGATGAATCACTTCCGGCGGGTGGCGGAAATAGATCAGCGCCAAAGGTACGATCACGACGATTTCGGCCAGCGCGTACCACAGCATGGTTTGGCGCCAGCCGAAGGCGACGAGCGCGCGCTCGAATACCGGGGGCCACATGGCGCCAGCCAGATAGCTGCCGCTCGAGATCAGCGCCAGCGCCGAACCGCGCCGTTTGTCGAACCACCGGCTGACATAGATGTACATCGGCGCATTGATGCCGCCGAGCCCGATGACGCCGATGAACAGGCCGTGCCCGATCCATAATGGCCAAGGTAGCCCAAGCGTCGAAATCGACAGCCCCACCCCGATCATGACCGAACCGCATATGACGGTCCAACGCGTGCCGACTTTGTCCGCGATCCGCCCCATCATGATGCCGCCGGCGCCAGAGCCGAGCCACGCCAGCGCGCTGGCAAGCGCCGGGATCGAGCGCTGGCCGCCGACTTCGGCCGCGATGTCCTTGAGCGCCACGACCGTGATCCAGGCGGCGCCGAACGCCATCAGCATAATGAACAGCGCCACCATGGCGATAAGCCACGACGCCTTGCTCTCGATCGAGGAGGGTGGGGAGCGCAACATTGGAAAGGACCCGGACTGGCGGGTCCCTTCTACACACCGCACAAAATTTGACCACCCTGGTTGCCGCGGCTCAGCCCTTCTTGTGCATTGCGACTAATTTCGTGAGCGAGATGACCACGGAAATATCCTTCTATCCGCTGTGCCCAGAACGAAATTGACCGCGGAGCGTTGAAGTGCCAGCTTTTACGGGCTTTTTCCGCGGCTTTGCCTCGCGCAGCCGGACCCTATATGACAGGGCACGGGCGTTTATCGCGAACCTGCCGCGCTACCAAGGTCCCACATGACGCTTCGACCCGTCAGCCTCGACGACAAATACGACCTGAAGCAGTCGCATGTCCTCGTGACCGGCTATCAGGCCTTGATTCGCGCCTGCCTGATGCAGAAAGCGCGCGACAAGACGGCCGGCCTGAACACCGGCGGTTATCTGACTGGCTATCGCGGTTCGCCGCTTGGCGGTCTCGATCAACAATTCATGCGCGCCGGCCGCGAGCTTGCCGGCGCCGATATCAAGTTCCAGCCCGGCATCAACGAGGAACTCGCCGCCACCGCGCTCTGGGGCGCCCAGCAGGCGGAGCTGCGCGGCGAGGGCAAGTTCGATGGCGTGTTCGGCCTCTGGTACGGCAAGGGCCCGGGCGTCGACCGCTCGGGCGACGTGTTCCGCCATGCCAATCTGTCAGGTACGTCGAAAAACGGCGGCGTGCTCGCTTTGATGGGCGACGACCACACCGCCAAATCCTCCACCACCGCGCACCAGTCGGAATTCCATTTCGTCGATGTGATGATGCCGATCCTCAATCCGGCCGGCGTGCAGGAGATCATCGACTACGCGCTCTATGGCTGGGCCATGTCGCGCTACACCGGCGCCTGGACCGCGCTCAAATGCATGCATGAGACGGTCGAGTCGACCGGCGTGGTGGACGGCAGCCTCAATCGCTTGCAGATCGTCACTCCGGCTGACTTCGCCATGCCGCCCGGCGGTCTCAATATCCGCCTGGGCGACACGATCCTGGGCCAGGAAGCGCGCCTGCACGACTTCAAGCGCGACGCCATGCTGGCCTTCGTGCGCGCCAACAAGCTCAACCAGATGATTACGTCGGGCGGCCGCGCGCCCAAGATCGGCATCATCACCACCGGCAAATCCTATCTCGATGTGCGCCAGGCGCTCGACGAACTCGGCATCGACGAAATCAAATGCAACGATCTAGGCATCCGCCTGTTCAAGATCGCCTGCGTCTGGCCGATCCCGCATCAGGAAATGGTGGAATTCGCATCGGGCCTCGATCTCATCATCGTGGTCGAGGAAAAGCGCTCGCTGATCGAAGTTCAAGTGCGCGAGGAACTCTACGGCACCGCCAACCAGCCTATCTGCATCGGCAAGAAGGATGAGCTGGGCAACTGGCTGTTCCCGGTCAAGGGCGCGCTCGATCCCAACGACGTGGCGGTCTGCATCGGCGAGCGTCTGCTTGCGCGTCGCCGCCAACGACGAATTGGCGGCGAATGTCGCGCGGCTCAAGGCGGCGCAGCGCGCGCTCGCCGAGACCGCCGATGTCGCCGCTGCGCATTCCTTATTTCTGCTCAGGCTGTCCGCACAACAGTCGACCCGCGTGCCGGAAGGCAGCCGCGCCTATGCCGGCATCGGCTGTCATTTCATGGCGCAATGGATGGACCGCGAAACGCTCGGCTACACCCAGATGGGCGGCGAGGGCGCCAATTGGATCGGCGAGGCGCCTTTCTCCAACCGTGACCACGTGTTCCAGAACCTGGGCGACGGCACCTATAATCACTCCGGTTATCTCGCGATCCGCGCGGCCATCGCCTCCGGCGTGAAGATGACCTACAAAATCCTGTTCAACGACGCGGTCGCCATGACCGGCGGTCAGGCCAATGACGGCGGGCTCACCGTCGATCAGATCGCGCGCCAGGTCGCCGCCGAAGGCGCCACGCCGCGTCGTCGTGGTCACCGACGAGCCGTTAAAATACGCCAAGACCACCGATTGGCCGCGCGGCTTGACCGTGCACCACCGCGACGAACTCGACCTCGTGCAGCGCGATCTCGCCACCGTGCCGGGCGTCAGCGTCCTCATTTACGATCAGACCTGCGCCGCCGAAAAGCGCCGCCGCCGCAAGCGCGGCACATTTCCCGATCCCGACAAGCGCGTGATCATCAACGATCTCGTTTGCGAAGGCTGCGGCGATTGCGGCGTGAAATCGAATTGCGTGTCGGTGCAGCCGCTGGCGACCGAATGGGGCCGCAAGCGCATCATCGATCAATCGAGCTGCAACAAGGATTATTCCTGCGTCAACGGCTTCTGCCCGTCCTTTGTCACGGTGCACGGCGCCAAGCTCAAAAAAGGCGAGGGCGTCGCTCTGCCCGGTGACTGGCCGGAATTGCCGGCGCCCAGCGTGCCGTTGATCAACCACCCTTACAGCATCATCGTCACCGGCATCGGCGGCACCGGCATCGTCACCATCGGCGCGATTGTCGGCATGGCCGCGCATCTCGAAGGCAAAGGCGTCGGCGTGATCGACATGGCCGGCCTCGCGCAAAAGGGTGGCGCGGTTTACAGCCATATCCGCATCGCCAATACGCCAGACGACATCCACGCCATCCGCGTCGCTGCCTCTGGCGCCGATCTTGTGCTCGGCGGCGATATTGTGGTGGCCGGCAACAAAAAAGTGCTCGGCGCCATGAAGCCGGGCAATACGCGCGTCATCGTCAACACCGCGGAATTCCTGCCCGGCGACTTCGCCCGCAATGCCGATTTTTCGTTGCCGACCGAGCGGCTCAAGCGCGCCATTGTTACGCGCTGCCGGCGCCGGCCGCAGCAATTTCGTCGATGCCAGCCGGCTGGCAACCGCGCTCTTGGGAAATTCCATCGGCGCCAACATGTTCATGCTTGGCTATGCCTTTCAGATCGGCGCGATGCCGCTGTCGGCGGAGGCGATCGAACGCGCCATCGAAATGAACGGCGAGGCGGTGCCGATGAATATCGCGGCCTTCCGCTATGGCCGCCGCGCTGCGATTGATCCGGCGGCGGTCGAAGCGCTGGTGGCGCCGCGGCCGGCGGCAGGAAAACGACTCGCTGCGGCTGTCGCAGACCTATGCGGAAACCGTCGAGCGCCGGGTGGCCTTCCTGGCAGCCTACCAAAGCAAACGCTATGCGCGCCGCTACCGCGCGCTGGTCGAGAGAGTGCAAGCGGCGGAAGCCGAAAAGGCGCCGGGCCAAAGCGGGCTCGCCGATGCCGTAGCGCGCTATCTGTTCAAGCTGATGGCCTACAAGGACGAATACGAGGTGGCGCGGCTCTATACCGACACATCATTTGTCGAGCGCGTGCGCTCGACCTTCAGCGGCGACAATCTGCGTTTCGAATTCCATCTGGCGCCGCCGATGCTGGCCAAGCGCGACCCGGTCACCGGCGAGCCGAAGAAAATGTCGTTCGGTCCGTGGATGCTCAAGGCTTTCGCGGTGCTCGCCAAGTTCAAGTTCTTGCGCGGCACGCCGCTCGATCCGTTCGGCTATACCGCCGAGCGCAGAACAGAGCGCGGTTTGATCGCAGAATACTGCCAAGTACTGGACGAGATCATCGAACGTCTGACGCCGTACAATCACGAGCTTGCGGTGGCACTGGCAGTTCTGCCCGAAAAAATCCGCGGTTTCGGGCATGTCAAAGCGCGCAGCATCACCGTCGCCAAGGCCGAAGAAGCGGCCCTCCTGGAGCAGTTCCGCTCCGGCGCGCCGTCATTTCTCAAGGCGGCGGAATAATTTAGCCACAGTGCTGCTTGACCGGCCCGCGCCGGTGTTTTCATATCAATAAAACAAGATCGCCCTTAAGCGGCGTGTTCTGGGAGGAATAGGCCGTGCTGCTCGACGCTTCCGCCGCGGCGGATACGTTCCCTAAGCTGTTGATTCGTAACGCGCATTTGTATGGCTCGCGGCCGTCCATGCGGCACAAGGACCTCGGCGTCTGGCAGACCTGGACCTGGACGTGAGGTGCTCGAAATCGTGCGCGCCTATGCCGTTGGCCTCCATCGGCTGGGCCTCAAGCGCGGCGAAACCATTGCAATCGTTGGCTCAAATCGCCCCAAACTCTATTGGTCGGTGATGGCCGCCCAGATGTTGGGCGCGGTGCCGGTCCCGGTTTATGCCGACGCGGTGGCCGACGAGCTTTCCTTTGTTCTGGCACATGCCGATGTGCGCTACGCCGCCGTCGAGGACCAGGAACAGATCGACAAAATTCAGTCGGTAATGGAGCGTCTGCCGAAGCTCGAGCAGATGGTCTATGACGAGCCGCGCGGGCTGCGCGATTACGACCACGCCCATTTGCGGTCAATGAATGACGTCATCGCCGACGGGCGCAAGGCGCTGGCGGAAGATCCGTCGGTTGGCGCCTGGCTCGATGCCGAGATCGCCGCCGGCAAGGGCTCCGATCCCTCGATCATTCTCTATACGTCGGGCACGACCGGCACTTCCAAAGGCGTCGTGCTCACCGGCGAGCGCTCGATCAATGCGGCGGCCGGCACGGTCGCCTTCGACAAATTGACCGAGAAGGATGTGGCGCTCGCCTATCTGCCGCTGGCCTGGGTCGGCGATCATTACCTCAATTACGCGCAAGGGCTGGTCGCCGGCTTCTGCATGGCCTGCCCGGAAAGCGCCGACACCGCGATGGCGGACCTGCGCGAGATCGGACCGACTTTTTTCTTCGCTCCGCCGCGCACGCTCGAACTGCTGCTCACCCGCGTGATGATCCGCATGGAGGATGCGAGCTTTATCAAGCGCAAGCTGTTCCATTATTTCATCGGCGTGGCGCGCCGATATGGCGAGCGTATTCTCAACGGGCAACCAGTGCCGCTGACCGGCCGGCTGCTCTATGGGCTGGGCGACATATTGCTCTACGGCCCGCTCAAGAACGTGCTGGGTTTCTCACGCGTGCGCGTGGCCTATACCGCGGGCGAAGCCATCGGTCCGGATTTGTTCGCGTTCTATCGCTCGATGGGTCTCAATTTCAAACAGCTCTACGGCCAGACCGAGGCCTTCCTCTATGTCACCGCGCAGCCGGACGGCGAGATTTATTCCGACACCGTGGGCCCGGCCTGTCCCGAACGTGGATATCCGCATCGCCGAGAACGGCGAGGTGCTGTTTAAATCGCCGGGCATGTTCTCCGGCTATTTCAAGGACGACGCCAAGACCGCCGAGGTGATGACGGCCGACGGCTATGTGAATGACCGGCGACGCCGGATATTTCGACGAGAAAACCCGCCACCTCAAGATCATCGATCGCGCCAAGGATGTCGGCCGGCTCAACGACGGCACGCTGTTTCCGCCGAAATACATCGAGAACAAGCTCAAATTCTACCCCCATATCCGCGAAGTGGTGGCCTATGGCGACAAGCGCGATTTCGTCTGCGTGATGCTCAACATCGACCTCACCGCGGTCGGCAGCTGGGCCGAGCGCAATAATGTGGTCTACGGCTCGTATCAGGAACTCGCCGGTCATCCGCGGGTCTACGACATGATCGAGAGTCATGTGGCGGAGGCGAACCGGGCGCTGGCGCAAGACAAGGTGACGGCGGGCGCGCAGATCAAACGCTTTCTGATTCTGCACAAGGAGCTCGACGCCGACGACGGCGAGCTCACGCGCACCCAGAAGGTACGCCGCGGCTTCATCGCCGAGCGTTACGCAACACTGGTGAAGGCGCTTTATGACGGCTCATCGGAAGCCGACATCTCGACCGAAGTCACCTTCGAGGATGGCCGCAAGGGCATTCTCAGCGCGCGGGTGAAAATCCGCGATATGGCGCCGGTGCCCGCGAGCTTGGGGCAGGCGGCATGAGATCGCCTAGCGGACCCGGGGTCGCCGCCGGCGAGGTGCTCCTGGCGGTGGAGAATGTCTCGCTGGCCTTCGGCGGCGTGAAGGCGGTAAGCGATGTCTCGTTCGATATCCGCAAGGGCGAAATCCGCGCCATCATTGGGCCGAACGGCGCCGGCAAGACCTCGATGCTCAACATCATCAACGGCTTTTATCAGCCGCAGCAGGGTGCCATCACTTTCAAAGGCGAGACCCGCGCCAAGATGCGCCCGCATGACGCGGCCGACGGCGGCATCGCGCGCACGTTTCAGAATGTCGCGCTGTTTCGCGGCATGACCGCGCTCGACAACATCATGGCCGGCCGCACGCTTAAAATGCACAAAAACCTGTTCTGGCAATTGCTGCGCTATGGGCCGGCGATGGCCGAGGAAGTCGAGCATCGCCGCTTCGTCGAGGACATCATCGAGTTCCTCAAGATCCAGGAAATCCGCCGCACGCCGGTGGGCCGGCTGCCTTACGGCTTGCAGAAACGGGTCGAACTCGGCCGTGCGCTCGCCATGGAGCCGGAATTGCTGCTGCTCGACGAGCCGATGGCCGGCATGAACCTCGAGGAGAAAGAGGATATGTCGCGCTTCGTGCTCGACGTGAACGACCATTTCGGCACCACCATCGCGCTGATCGAGCACGACATGGGCGTGGTGATGGACCTGTCCGACCGCGTCGTGGTGCTCGATCACGGCGTCAAGATCGCCGACGGCACGCCGGACGAGGTCAAGAGCAACCAGGCGGTGATCGACGCTTATCTCGGCGTTGCACATTGAAGAATTTGGCGCATTGAGGAAGATGTGATGCACCTCCTCTATCACATCTTCATCGACCCCTTCGTGCAGATGGCCAGCGCGCCCGATTTGCTGGTGCAGACGCTGTGGGAGGGCCTGGTCGCGGGCGTTCTTTATTCGTTGATCGCGCTTGGCTTCGTGCTGATCTTCAAGGCTTCCGGCGTGTTCAACTTCGCGCAAGGCATCATGGTGGTGTTCGCGGCGCTCACTTTGGTCGGACTGCACGAGCATGGCGTGCCGGCATATCTCGCGCTTGCCATGACCATCGCGGTCATGTTTGGGCTCGCGTTCGTGGTCGAACGGTTGATGCTGCGGCCTTTGGTCAATCAACCCGACATCATTCTGTTCATGGCGACCTTCGGCTTGACTTATTTCCTGATCGGCTTCGGCGAACTGATTTTCGGCGGCGAGCCCAAGGTCATGATCGCCCAGCAGCTCGGCTTGCCGCGCGGCGCCATCGACATCAAGATTGCCGGCGGTTTCGTCTCGTTGCAGAAGATCGACATCGCCGCCGCGATGATTGCGTCGCTGATGGTGGCGCGCTTTGGCGGTGTTCTTTCAGAAGACGCGAATCGGGCGCGCGTTGCGCGCGGTCGCCGACAGCCACCAAGCCGCGCTCTCGGTCGGCATATCGCTCGAGCAGATCTGGGTGATCGTCTGGTTCGCCGCCGGCCTCGTCGCGCTTGTCACGGGCATCATGTGGGGCGCGCGCTCCGAAGTTTCTTTCGCGCTGGAGATCATCGCGCTCAAGGCGCTGCCGGTGCTCATTCTCGGCGGCTTCACTTCGATCCCCGGTGCCATCGTCGGCGGCGTCATCATCGGCGTTGGCGAAAAGATCGGCGAATTCTACTGGGGTCCGCTGCTCGGCAGCGGCATCGAAAGCTGGCTCGCTTACGTGATCGCGCTGGTCTTCCTGCTGTTCCGGCCGCAGGGCCTGTTCGGCGAACGAATCATCGAGCGGATTTGAGGCAGATGTTTTATCGCGAGGCCGGCCAATTCAAGACCAGCTACGCCGCCGACGAGGCGATCATTCCCGATCCTGCAGGATCGCATCGGCTTGGGCGTCATTTTGTTTGTCGCCGCGGTGCTCATCCCCTGGTTAGGTAGTTCATTCCTCATCCAGGCGGTGATGATCGCCGTTTCTGATCTTTTCACTCGGCGCAATCGGGTTGAATCTGCTGACCGGCTACACCGGACTTTTGTCGCTCGGCACCGGCGCCTTCATGGGCGTCGGCGCTTACGCTTGCTACAAGCTCACGACTTATTTTCCCGGCGTCAATATATTGATCTGGGTGCTCGCGTCGGGATTTTTTTCGGCGATTGTCGGCGTGTTTTTTGGATTGCCGTCGCTTCGGATCAAGGGGTTTTATTTGGCAGTGGCGACGCTCGCCGCGCAATTTTTTCTGTCGTGGTGCTTCATCCGGCTGCCCTGGTTTTACAACTACAACGGCTCCGGCGCGATCGAAGTGCCCACCCGCTACGCCTTTGGCGTTGCCGTGACCGGCGCGACCGCGACCGATACGACGCGTTATTTCGTCGTCCTCGGGTTTGTCGTGGCGATGACGTGGCTCGCCTCCAATCTCGTTCACGGCCGTATCGGACGGATGTGGATGGCGGTGCGCGACATGGATCTGGCGGCCGAACTGATCGGGATCAGGCTATTGCGCACCAAGCTTTTAGCCTTCGCGATATCGTCGTTTTACTGCGGCGTTGCCGGCGCGCTGCTGGTGTTTCTCTGGTACGGCGGCGCCGAGCCGGCGGTTTTCGATGTGAACCTCAGCTTTTTCATTCTGTTCATGGTCATCATCGGCGGGCTCGGCAGCATCACTGGCTCGTATTTCGGCGCCGCGTTGATCTTCATTATGCCGATCTTGCTGCGCTATATTCCGCCCAAGCTTGGCATCCCGGTCTATCCTGCGACCGTGGATCATATCCAGTACATGATCATCGGTGCGTTGATCATATTTTTCCTGATCGTCGAGCCCAACGGCCTGGCGCGGCTCTGGCAAATCGCCAAGCAGAAGTTGAGGGTGTGGCCTTTCCCGTACTAACGGTGCACACTGTCGTTTAACCCGTTGAAACGGGGGTGGCCGGCGGACAAGTGCCGATGGCTGTCGAAGCAGGGGCGGCAAAGCCGCTGAAAACAAGAGGGAGGAGAAACTATGCGTTTGCATCATGTTCTGCTCGGGGCGGCCGTTGTGGTTGCGACCGGGCTTTCGTTCGCGCCGGTCACGGCGAGCGCCGAGGACGGAATTTACATTCCGTTGCTTTCGTATCGTACTGGGCCGTTCGCCGGTTCCGGTACGCCGATCGTCAACGGCATGTCCGACTACCTCAACATGCTCAATGAACGCGACGGCGGCATCGGCGGCGTTAAGCTGAACGTCGAGGAATGCGAAACGGGTTACGACACCAAAAAAGGTGTGGAGTGCTACGAGCAGGTGAAGTCGAAGCACCCGGTCGTGATCAATCCCTATTCGACCGGCATCACGCTGCAGGTTATTCCCAAAGCCGCGGTCGATAAAATTCCGATTTTGTCGATGGCCTACGGCCTCTCGGCATCGGCTGACGGCGCGGTATTCCCCTGGGTGTTCAATCCGCCCGCGACCTATTGGGACGGCGCCTCGATGTTTGTGCGCTATGTCGGCGGCAAGGAAGGCGGCCTCGACAAACTCAAGGACAAGAAGCTCGGCCTGATTTATCTAGACGCGCCTTACGGAAAGGAGCCGATCCCGTTGCTGGAAGCGCTGGCCAAGGATTATGGCTTTGAGCTCAAGCTTTATCCTGTGCCGGCCGCGGAAATGCAGAACCAGTCGTCGCAGTGGCTCAACATCCGTCGCGATCGTCCGGACTATCTTTATCTGCAGGGTTTCGGCGCGATGAACCCGACCGCCGTCAAGGAAGCGGTGAAAAACAATTACCCCATGAGTCACCTGATCGGTAACTGGTGGGCCGGCGGCGACGACGATGCGCGTCCCGCCGGGCCGGAGGCCAAAGGCTATCTGTCGCTCGACTTCAACCAGACCGGCACGAACTTTCCGGTCATCCAGGACATCCTGAAGTACATCGTGGACAAGGGTAAAGGTCAGACGCCAAAAGATCGCGTCGGCGAAAACCTTTATAACCGCGGCGTGCTCAATTCGATGATCATCGCCGAAGCCATCCGCAACGCGCAGAAAATCTCCGGCAAGAAGACAGATCGACGGCAGCGACATGCGGCGCGGTCTGGAGACCCTTTCGATTACGCCCGCTCGTCTCAAGGAACTGGGCGCCGAAGGTTTCGCCGCCCCGATGAAGGTTTCCTGCAACGACCATAACGGCCACAACTCGGCCTATATGGCCATGTGGGACGGCACCAAATGGGTTAAGGGCTCGGACTGGATCGAACCGATCAAGAACAAGGTCGAGCCGTTGATCGATGCTGCCGCCAAGGATTATTCGAGCGCCAACGCCGGCTGGCCGAAGCGCACCGAGGCTTGCGACAAAGCGTCGTAACCTTGGGAATGTCGTATAACTTGGCTTCGTAAGCTTGCTTTCCCTCTCCCCGTTCGTTGCGGGGAGAGGGTTGATTTCGGAGTTTGACCTATGTCCGCCGTCGAGCCCATCGGCGCCGCACCCGCGGCGCAGACCGAGCAGATTCTCCGGGTCAACAATATCGAGGTGATCTACGATCACGTCATCCTGGTGCTCAAGGGCGTGTCGCTCGACGTGCCCAAGGGCGGCATCGTCGCATTGCTCGGCGCCAATGGCGCCGGCAAGACCACCACGCTCAAGGCAATTTCCAATCTGCTGCATGCCGAGCGCGGCGACGTTACCAAGGGATCAATCATCTTCGAAGGCGCTGAGGTGCAGGACCTCTCGCCCAATGAACTGGTGCGGCGCGGCTGCATCCAGGTGATGGAAGGCCGGCACTGCTTCGCCCATCTCTCCATCGAGGAAAACCTGCTGACCGGCGCCTTCACGCGGCGCGACGGCAAGGCCGCGATCAAGCGCGACATGGATCTGGTCTATGGCTATTTCCCTAAACTGGCAGAGCGCAAAGGCTCGCTGGCGGGATATACCTCCGGCGGCGAGCAGCAGATGTGCGCCATCGGCCGTGCGCTGATGTCGCGCCCCAAGATGATCCTGCTCGACGAGCCGTCGATGGGGCTGGCGCCGCAGATCGTCGAAGAGATTTTCGAGATCGTCAAAGACCTCAACGAGCGGGAAGGGGTGTCGTTTCTCTTGGCCGAGCAGAACACGCATATGGCGCTGCGTTTCGCGCGCTACGGCTATATTCTGGAAAACGGCCGCGTGGTGATGGACGGCGACGCCAAGCAGCTCGCCGACAACGAGGACGTCAAGGAATTCTACCTCGGCATTTCGGAAGGCCGCCGCAAGAGCTTCCGCGACGGCAAGCATTACCGCCGCCGCAAGCGGTGGCTGGCGTAATTTTGTCGATGCCCGACCACTACGACGCCCTGGAAACCCGCGACCCCGCTGTGCGCGAGCGCGAACAGTTGCCGCGCTGCCGGGCATCGTTGCGCGCGCCATGACCGCGCCGGGCTGGGCCAAACATTTGGCGGGCGTCGATCCGAAATCCGTCAATTCGCGTAGCGGCTTTGCCAAGCTGCCGGTGCTGCGCAAATCCGATGTCGCGGATTTACAGCAGAAAAATCCGCCATTCGGCGGTCTCAATGTCACCGCGCCCGGTAAGGCGAAACGATTGCTGATGTCGCCAGGGCCGATTTTTGAGCCGCAAGGCGAGGGCGCCGACTGGTATGGCGCGGCGCGCGCCTGTTATGCCGCTGGATTTCGCCGCGACGACATCGTGCACAATTCATTCGCTTATCACCTCACGCCCGGTGGGTTCATTCTGGAGTCGGGCTGCCACGCCCTTGGCTGCGCGGTCATTCCGGGCGGCGTTGGCAATACCGAGCAGCAGCTCGACGCGATTGCTCATTACAAACCGTCGGCCTATGTCGGCACGCCCGACTTCCTCAAGATAATGCTCGACAGTGCCGGGAAGTCGGGCAAGGACACTTCGTCGATCAAGCGCGCGCTGGTGTCCGGCGCGGCCCTGCCGGCCTCGTTGCGCGAGGAATTGGCCAAGCGCGGCGTCGTCGTGCTGCAATGCTATGCCACCGCCGAATTGGGCGTGATCGCTTATGAATCGGCGGCGAAAGAGGGTATGATCGTGAATGAAAGCGTCATCGTGGAAATCCTGCGCCCCGGCACCGGCGATCCGGTAGCCGTTGGCGAAGTCGGCGAAGTGACGGTCACCTCGTTCAACCCGGATTATCCGATGATCCGGCTCGCCACCGGCGATTTGTCGGCGCTCATGCCGGGTGTTTCGCCTTGCGGCCGCACCAATGTACGCATCAAGGGCTGGATGGGCCGCGCCGACCAGACCGCCAAGGTTAAAGGCATGTTCGTGCATCCCAAACAGATTGCCGAAGTCGCGGCGCGTCATCCGGACCTCGGCAGGCTGCGCCTGGTCGTCGGCCGCGAGGCGGAGCAGGACACCATGACACTGATGGCCGAATCCGCCGCCCGCGACGCCGCGCTAGAGGCCGTCATTGCCGGCACATTGCAGGCGGTCACCAAGCTCAACGGCGCGGTAAAACTGGTCGCGCCGGGCACGCTGCCGAACGACGGAAAAGTGATCGCCGACGAACGGCCGGTTGGCTAGTGCTCTTGACCCCGCGCGCGGTTTATCGCTGATAACGTCCATGAGCGACATTTCGCATCTGCCCCCGGGGCATCCAGTCATTCCGCCGCGGCGCATCGGCGTCCTGCTGGTCAATCTCGGCACGCCCGACGCCACCGACTATTGGTCGATGCGGCGCTATCTCAAGGAATTTTTGTCCGATCCGCGTGTCATCGAGGAAAACCGCATCAAGTGGTGGCTGGTGCTCAATCTCGTCATTCTGACGATACGCCCCGCCCGCAAGGGCCCCGACTACGACAAGATCTGGAACAAAGAGCGCAACGAGTCGCCGCTCAAGACCATTACGCGTTCGCAATCGGAAAAACTTGCCGCAAGCGTCGCAAACGATCCGCGCCTGATCGTCGATTGGGCGATGCGCTACGGCAACCCGTCCATTCGCTCGCGGCTCGATGCGATGCAGGCCGCGGGCTGCGACCGCATTCTCATCGTGCCGCTTTATCCGCAATATGCCGCCGCCACCACGGCTACGGTTTGCGACAAGACCTTCGAGGCGTTGACCACGATGCGCTGGCAGCCGGCGTTGCGCGTCGCGCCGGCCTATTTCGATGAGCCGGTCTATATCGAGGCGCTCGCCACCTCGCTTGAAGCCGAATTGGCAAAGCTGCCGTTCAAGCCCGAGGTGATCCTCGCCTCGTTTCACGGCATGCCGGAAGAATATCTGCGCAAGGGCGATCCGTATCATTGCCAATGCGCCAAGACGGCGCGGCTTTTGCGCGAGCGGCTCAAGCTGGACGCCAGCCAGTTGATGCTCACCTTCCAGTCGCGCTTCGGCATCACCGAATGGCTCAAGCCCTATACCGACGCCACCGTGAAGTCGCTGGCCGAGCGCGGCGTGAAGAATATCGCCGTCATCACGCCGGGGTTCTCGGCCGATTGTCTGGAGACGCTGGAAGAGATCGCCATGGAAAATGCCGAAATCTTCAAACATGCGGGCGGTGAGAATTTCGCCGCCATTCCTTGCCTCAACGACTCAGAACCCGGCATGGCGGTCATCCGCGACGTGGTCTTGCGCGAGCTCAAGGGCTGGATTTGAGCCCCAGACCGGCCGTTTACCGCGGTAAACACCTCGTTAACCATAAGAGTTTTAACTCCGTTAACCACTGCCCGCAGACCGCGGGCGAACGCGTTTGCGCGTTTGCCCGACGTTGGCCGCGGGCTGCGTTCAAGCCGTTGTTTTCGTTTGAGGTATCCAGGGCCGAGGAGTTCAAGACTGCACGTGCCGCGCCTTCGATTTGCAAACCCGGCCGCGCCTCGCGGCGCCGGCTTGCTGGTGGCTGCCTGCCTGATGCTGGGCTGCGGCAACGCGTTTGCGCAAACACCCGCGCCACTGTTTCCCGATCCCTTGGCACCCAAGCTTTCGACCGATCCGAAAAAACCGCCGGCCTTCCAGAAATTCGAAAGCCCCGAACTCACGCCGCTGGGTCCACCTGCCGCTTTCACGCAGCCGCCCTCGGCCGCCGGCGATACCGGCTTCGACGCAACCAACGACCGTAGAGCTAAAGCCAGAGCGCAAGCCAAGGCAAAACCGAAATCAACCGCCGCCGCGCCCGCGCTCGTGCCCGGCGTCGCGCCGGCGCCGTTGATCTCGCCTTACCAGAAACCGGCGCCGGCCTCCGGCACGGACGCTCTTGCCCAAGCGCCCGGCGAACCGCCGGTCGAAATCGGCCCCATCAGGAAATTCCCGAAAAAGCGCAAGGCCCATACCGAGCCGGACGATCCCTACGCGCCGCTTGGCGTGCACGCCGGCGCTTTCACGCTTTTTCCCGCGGTCGAACTGATCGGCGGCTACAACACGAATCCCCAACAGGTGTCCGGCGGACCCGGCGCGACTCTCTATACGATCGCGCCCGAATTACTGGCGCAGTCAAACTGGTCGCGCCACGAACTCAAAGCGGACCTGCGCGGCAGCTATACCGGGTATAGTCCCGACTCGACGCCGACGCTGAGCCGGCCTTATTTCAACGGCAAGGTCGATGGCCGCATCGACGTCACCAAGACGACGCGCATCGATCTCGACGCCCGCGCGCTGGTGTCCACCGACAATCCTAGCAGTCCGAATTTGCAGGCGGGCATTGCCAAGCTTCCGATCTTCACCACCGCCGGCGGCACACTAGGCCTTGGCCAGCGCTTCAACCGGCTCGATATTTCGGTCAAGGGCGACGCCGAGCGCACGGTCTATCAGCAATCGAAACTGACCGACGGCACCACCGCCAGCAATGACGACCGCAATTACACCCAATACACCGGCACGCTGCGCGGCGGCTACGAACTCTTGCCCGGCATGACGCCATTCGTCGAATTCAGCGACGATACGCGAAGGCACGATCTCGAAACCGACTTTTCCGGCTACCAGCGCGATTCCACCGGCCTCACCGGCAAAGCCGGCTCGACTTTCGAAATGTCGCGCCTGCTCACCGGCGAAGTGGCGCTCGGTTATACACGGCGAAATTACGAGGACCCGCGGTTGGAACAGCTCAAAGGCGTCATCGGCAATGCGTCACTGCTGTGGACCGCCAACGCGCTGACCAATGTGAAGCTCACCGCCAGTTCGACGGTGGCCGAATCCACCGTCGAAGGCGTCTCGGGCGTGCTGTCGCGCGATATCGGCTTGCAGGTCGATCATTCGTTTCGGCGCTGGCTGATCGGCAGTGTGAAATTGGGCTTCGGCATGGACAGCTATAAAGGCTCGACCATTTCGCCGGGCGACCCGCCGCTATGCGATTGCGTGGTCACGGTGCCGGGCGGCACGTCCGCCGACCGTATCGACCAGCGCTATTACGCGGGACTCGGTCTAACCTACAAGCTCAACCGCTCGGCCCAGATCAAGGGCGAAGTTCGCGAGGATTGGCTGCGCTCCAACATCACGTCGAATAATTACAGCGCGACGACGTTCCTGCTCGGGCTTCGCCTGCAGCAATAAATTACTTATCGAGCAGGCGGGCGATCTCGCCGCGCAGTTCCGGCTCGATATCCGGGCGCGCCAGGCCGTAGGCGATATTGGCGGTGAGAAACCCGATCTTGGAGCCGCAATCGAAACTGCGGCCTTCGAATTTGAGACCGTAGAACGGCTGCGTGTGCGCCAGCGCCGTCATGGCGTCGGTCAACTGGATCTCGCCGCCGGCGCCGGCGGCCTGCTTTCCCAGCACCTCGAAAATCTCCGGCTGCAGGATGTAGCGCCCGGTAATGCTGAGATTGGAGGGCGCCTCGGCCCGCTTGGGCTTTTCGACCATTTTGGTGATCGCAAATGCCTTGCCCTTCGTCGGTCCTACGCCGACCACGCCATACATATGAACGCGTTCGGCCGGCACTTCTTCGACCGCGATGACATTGGCGTTGTCGTCGAGGCTGGCTGCGGCGTCGATCATTTGCGCCAGGCAGCCGCGCTTGTGCTGCACCAGCACGTCCGGCAATAGCAGCGCGAACGGCTCATTGCCGACCAATTCGCGCGCGCACCAGACCGCATGGCCAAGGCCGAGCGGCGACTGCTGGCGGGTGAAACTGGTGGTGCCGGGTTCGGGCAGGTCCTGCGACAAAAGCGCCAGGTCGGCCTTTTTGCCGCGCTCGACCAGCGTGGCTTCAAGTTCGAATTGCCGGTCGAAATGGTCCTCGATCACGCTTTTGCTGCGGCCGGTGACGAAGATGAAATGCTCGATGCCGGCCTGGCGGGCTTCGTCTACCACATGTTGGATCAGCGGCCGGTCCACCACCGGCAGCATTTCCTTCGGCATGGCCTTGGTCGCGGGCAGGAACCTCGTTCCAAGCCCGGCGACGGGAAATATGGCTTTGCGGATGCGGGTCATGTGCCTTCGTAGGAGCCTTGTAGAGAGGAGATTTGTTCCGGCGTGCAGAAAGCACGAAGGCGGCGATGCGTCCAGATCGACTTGATAAGACTAGACCATTAACGTCCTGGAAACGATATCGCGGCACCCATGGGGTCCCGGAGCCTGAAAGCAATGCGCAAGCTGCGATCCAGCGTCATCGCTGCAATCCTGGTGGCTGCCGCCACCGGCGCCGCTGTGGCGCAGGGTTCGCGCGACGACCGCTATCCAGGCACCACCGGCACCATCCCGCCGGCCGCGTTAGCCGGCCAAACCGGCACGCAAGAATGGTCAGGCGAGTCCGGCTCGTCCGGCCATCCGCTGATGACCGCCGCCGCGATCCGCGCGGCTGCCGCGAATTTCCAGGGATGCATCGAGCATCTTTGGCCGGCGGCGGCGCGCCGCGGCATTTCGCGCGCGGTATTCCAGGGCGCGACGGCAACGCTCACGCCCGATCTGCGGATCATGGATTTGCTCGACAACCAGCCCGAATTCACCAAATCGTTTTGGGACTATCTCGATATTCTGGTCAACGATGCGCGCATCGAAAAGGGCCGCGAGGTACTGCAAAAATATAGCGCCATCTTCGATGCGGTAGAGAAGGCCTATGGCGTGGATCGCTATATCATTACCGCGATCTGGGGCGTCGAGACCAATTACGGCACCATCGGCGGCGACCGTCCGGTCGTGCGCTCGACCGCGACGCTGGCCTGTGTTGGCCGGCGGCAGAATTATTTCCGCGAGGAATTCCTCTCGGCGCTGGAAATTCTCCAGCACGGCGACATCAGGCCCGACCGGCTGGTCGGTTCATGGGCGGGCGCGTTCGGACCGACACAATTTATGCCGACCGCATTCAAGAAATTCGCGGTGGATTTCGACCGTGACGGCCGCCGCGACGTGGTCAATTCGGTGCCTGACATCATCGCCTCGACCGCCAATAATCTGAAGAAGGATGGCTGGGTCTCCGGCCAGACCTGGGGCTACGAAGTGGTGGTGCCGGCGACGTTCAATTTTCTGGTCAGCGAACACTCAAGGATGATGAGCATCCGCGACTGGGAGCGCCAGGGCATCACGCGGCCCGGCGGCAAACCGTTCCCGCGGCCGGATGACCAGGCCTATCTGCTGGTGCCGGCCGGCGTGCAGGGGCCGGGTTTCCTGATGCTGGCGAATTTCCGCGCCATCATGCGATACAATCCGGCCGAGGCTTACGCGCTGGCCATCGGCTATCTCGCCGACCGCCTGCGCGGCGGCCAGCCTTTCGTTCAGACATGGCCGCGTTACGAGCGCGTGCTCTCGCGCGACGAACGGCTGGAGTTGCAGCAATTGCTGGCCGGTCATGGCTACGATGTCGGCGAACCCGACGGCCATCTGGGCGCCCGCACGCGGGCCGCGATACGCGATTTCCAGGCCAAGATCGGGCAGGTTCCCGACGGGTTTGCTTCCGCGGTCGTGCTGGACCGATTGCGAGCGCGTTAGCGCGGTAGGCCGTGGTAAGAGTAACCACCCGGCCACCTTCGAGTTGACATTTTTTGCGCCTTATTGACCCATGCCCTAAGATCGGGCCTTGGGCGATAAAGCATTGGTCAATCGGCATGTTTGGAAAAACGCGGCTTTCGCGCTGGCTCATCGGGGCGGCCATTTTGGCCGCGGCCGATTGCGCCGGCGTGGCGGCGATCGAATTTTCCCTGACGATGCCGGCCCAGGCGCAGTTTTTTGGTGACGACCGACGCCCGCGACGCTCGGGTGGCTTCCTCGACGGCCTGTTCGGCAACTCCAGCCCGCAATATATCGAAAGCGAGCCATCGCAAGGCCCGAGCGATAATTCGCGCGCGCCAAGCCCGCGCAAGCCCGATCCCAAAGCCGAACCGGTTACGCCAACAACGTCGATCATCGTGATGGGCGACGGCATGGCCGACTGGCTCGCTTACGGTCTGGAAGATGCATTTTCCGACACGCCCGAAATCGCCATTATCCGCAAGAACAAGATCCATTCCGGCCTGCTGCGCTACGACGCGAAAAGCGATCTCGACTGGTGGCATGTCGCGCGCGACATCCTGGCGCCGGAAAAACCCAATTACGTCATCATGATGCTGGGCGTCAGCGACCGCCAGAACATCCGCGAGAAGGACCTCGCCAAGGATAATGCGAAGGAGGCCGACAATAAGAAGGCCAAGGACCAGTCGGATAAGCCTGACGCCGACAAGAGCGCAAGCAAGGACGGCGCGCCCGACAAGGATCAGGCCGACGAAACCGATCCGGCGTCGATTATTTCGCCCGAGCCGCAAAACGGCAGAAAGGCCAATGGCGTCATCGAATTCCGAACCGACCAGTGGGCGGATATCTACTCGCGCCGCATCGACGAGACGATCGCCGCACTCAAGAGCAAGGGCGTACCGGTGTTCTGGGTCGGGCTGCCCTCGATCCGCGGCACCCGCTCGACCGCCGACGTGGTCTATCTCAACGATCTTTACCGCGCGCGCGCCGAGAAGGCCGGCGCCATCTATATCGATGTGTGGGACGGTTTCGTCGATGAAGGCGGAAAATACACCACCAACGGTCCCGACTATGAGGGCCAGGTGCGCCGCTTGCGTTCCGGCGACGGCGTCTTTTTCACCAAATATGGCGCGCGCAAGCTCGCGCATTATGTCGAGCGCGAATTGCGCCGCTACATGAACAACCGCTCGCTGCAAGTGTCGTTGCCGTCCGGACCGGTCGCACCTTTGCCGTCCGACGGAAAATCCGCCGCGCGGCCGTTGGCCGGGCCAGTGGTGC
>CAWEDE010000040.1:0-44355 GCA_963807665.1 uncultured Alphaproteobacteria bacterium
CCACGCCTCTGCAATGCCGGACTAAATTTATGAATGACAAGAGTGTCGCGCCACAGCGGGGGCGCCTGCTGACCTCGCTCATATTGCTTTGGCTCGCAGGCGCTGGACTGCGGCTGACCATATTAGCGGTTCCGCCGGTCATTCCGCTGATCCACGATGACCTTAACTTGAACGCGACCCAGATCGGTATCCTCACCGGCTTGCCGTCGATGTTGTTCGCCATTGCGGCCGTTCCTGGATCTCTACTGATCGCCCGTCTCGGGGTACGCGTTGCCTTGGTGGTCGGCCTTAGCATCACCGCGATCGGCGGCGCGTTGCGCGGAGCCCTGCCGGATATTGCATGGCTCTATGCCATGACCATCGCCATGGGCGCCGGGGTTGCGATCATGCAGGTAACGATGCCACCGGCGGTGCGCGCATGGCTGCCCAACCGCATCGGCTTCGCCACTGCGGTCTACACCAACGGACTATTGATCGGAGAAATCTTGCCCGTAGCATTGATGCTTCCGCTGGTGCTGCCGATGGTCGGCGGCAGTTGGCAGTGGGGCTTTGTGAGTTGGAGTGTGCCGGTCGTCGTCATTGCTGGCCTGGTAATGGTGTTGGCACCGCGGCCTATTTCCGCCGGCGGATCGTCGACGGCACGCCGGCGCTGGTGGCCGGATTGGAGCAATGCGCTGATCTGGCGGCTTGGCATTATGCTCGGCACTATCAACGCCACATACTTTGCCACCAACGCCTTCTTGCCCGATTACCTTCGAAGTAACGGACAGAGCGAGTGGATAAGTTCCGCGCTCACCGGGTTGAATATCGGCCAATTGCCGGCGTCGTTCATTTTGCTCGCTGTCGCCGGACGGCTGGAGCGCAAGGCATGGCCCTATGTGGCTTGCGGTCTGCTTTGCTTGATCGCGACCGGCGGTATCGTATTCTGCACCGGCGCATGGGTCGTGGCGGCCGCGACGCTGCAAGGTTTTGCCGCGGCTGCGATCCTCATTCTGGTGCTGGCACTGCCACCGCTGCTCAGTCAGCCGGAAGAGGTTCATCGTGTGACCGCGGCCATGTTCACGATCAGTTATAGTTGCGCGGTGATTGTGCCGATCATCAGCGGATTTTTATGGGACCTCAGCGGCGTCGCGGCGCTCGCATTTTTGCCGATCGCGCTATGCGGAATTCTCCTGGTAATCTTGGCGCCGGCGATTAATCATATCCGCGAGTTTGGGAGCTAGGGCATGCGTGCGATACCGATCGGAGCGAAAGGCACCTATTCGCTGCGCGTAATGCCGGCCCATCTCGCCAACCAGTTCAAGGACGTATCGCTGCCAAAGGTCTTCGCCACGCCCATGATGGTGACCGCCATGGAGAACGCCGCGCTCAATGCGGTGCGCGACTATCTGGATCCTGGCGAGAGCGCGGTCGGCACGTGCGGTCAATGTCCGCCACCTTGCCGCAACTCCGGTCGGCCACCGCGTCACGGCCGAGGCCGTGGTCACCAAAGTCGACGGCCGGCGCATCGAATTTACCGTCACCGCGCGCGATGAAATCGAGGAAATCGGCAACGGCACGCATGAGCGCATGGTCGTCGATATGGCGCGAATCGACAAAAGACTGGCCGCCAAGACCCGCGGTGCGGTCACCTAGGCCCCGCGCGATTGCCAGATCTATCGCTTTAGGCGATTATGACCGCAGGGAGTATGGGAGGAGTTGTAATGCGTAAGCTGATAGCCGGGGCGACGACACTTGCAACAATTGCAGTGGTGAGCGGATGTACAAGCTTGCCACCGCCAGAGCCTGTGGTGGACATGACCATGGCGCGGCAAAATGTCAAAATTTACGAAGTGACGCCGCCATTTAGCACCCCCATCGACCAAATTACCGCCGCTGCATGCGACGGCACACGCGAGGACGCCACCGACAGACTTCTTGCCATAACATTCCAGCGCGGCGGCAACGGCCTTGTCGGTCTGGCTTGTCGAAACGCAGGGCTTCTCTTTTTCCTGCTGGTCGTCGTCAATATGCACAGCGACCGCGATCAAGGTCGCCCCGCCTCCGCCTCCGCCGCCCCCACCGCCGCCGCCGCCGCGGCGTATCAAGCACAAGCCCAAGCCAAAACCTAAACTGACACCTGAGCCGTCCGCGCCCGTTACATGCAGGCCAGCTCACGCTGTTGCAGAAGTGCCTTGTAAAATCGGGAGCTGCGAATGCCGGAAGCCGTGGTCCGCGGAGTTCATATCAACTACTTCGTGGTCGGAAATTCCGGTCCTTGGATCGCGCTCACCCCCGGCAGCCGCCGGCCTTACGGCGAACTAGTGAATATGTCGAAAGCGATCGCGGCTGCGGGCTATCGCGTGCTGTTGCACGACCGGCGCAATTGCGGCGCGTCCGATGTGGCTTTCGATGGCACCGGCTCCGAGCATGAAATCTGGGCCGACGATCTTTATGAACTCGCAAAACAACTCGACGCGCTGCCTATCTATGTCGGCGGCTCGTCGGCCGGCGCGCGCCTCGCCATCCTGTTCGCGATCCGGCACCCGCAAGCGCTGCGCGGCCTGTTGCTGTGGCGCGTCACTGGCGGACAGGAAGCGGTCGATCGCCTCGCCGAAAACTACTACGGGCAATTTATCACCATCGCGCGCGCCGGCGGCATGAAAGCCGTGGCGGAGTCCGAGCACTTCGCCGAATGCATCGCGGCACGGCCGGAAAACCGCGAGCGCATTTTATCGACCAACGTCGACGATTTATCAAGGTGATGACGAAATGGCGCGAAGCTTTCCTTACCGTCGGCGAAACTGCCAATGGTCGGCGCCAGCGAAGCCGATCTCAATGCGATCAAGGCGCCGGCCTGCCTGATCGCCGGCAACGACGTGATCCACACGCCGGCGACCGCGCGCAAAGCAGCCTCGCTCATTCCCAACAGCGAGTTGCATGACGACGTCGTCGTCAAGCGCGCGGACGACGAACTGCTCAAGGATTGGGACCGCCAGGAGTGGCGCGACGCCGAACCGCGCGTGGCCAAGATTTTCACGGCGTTTCTCGAGCGCGCCGAAAGCGCCAAAATTAGCGTCAAGGCGACGGCATAAAATACGAGCGGCCAAGCCGCTGGTAGCGTAGAGAGGGCTGGGGTAAGGGTTACCCTCACCTTGATCGGCCCTTCCACGATGCCTGACGGTTCCGCCACAGCCCATCTCTATCGGCCCAAACTCATTTCAATGCTGAGCGAGGGCTATAGCTTTGCGGCTTTGCGCAAGGACGCGGTGGCAGCGGTGACCGTGGCCATTGTCGCTTTGCCGCTGTCGATGGCCATCGCGGTTGCCTCCGGCGTTACGCCGGAACGGGGGCTTTATACGGCGGTGGTCGGCGGGTTTTTCGTTTCCGCTCTAGGCGGCAGCCGCTACCAGATCGGCGGGCCGGCCGGCGCTTTCATCGTTCTGGTAGCGGCGACCGTTGCCAAGTTCGGCATCGAGGGACTGTTACTGGCGGTGATGCTGTCAGGCCTGATGCTGACGCTGATCGGGCTGTCACGGCTCGGCGCACTCATTCGCTACATTCCACACGCGGTCGCGGTAGGTTTTACCTGCGGCATCGCCGTTACCATTCTCGCGAGCCAGCTCAAGGATCTTTGCGGCCTCAAGCTTACAAGCGCCGAGCCTGGCCCGTTCTTTCCAAAACTTGCCGTGCTGGCCCATGCGTTGCCGAGCTTGAGTGCGGCCGCCTTGGCCGTCGGCGCCGGATCGGCCGCGCTGATATTCGCATTGCGATGGTGGCGCCCGAATTGGCCTGGCATGCTGATCGCGGTCGTTGCCGCGTCGGCCGCGACGCTGCTGTTCAAATTGCCGATCGACACTATCGGCAGCCATTTCGGCGAAATCCCGCACGGGCTGCTGGCGCCGCGGCTGCCGGAGTTTACGTCGTCGCTCTTTATCGAGATTTTGCCGGCTGCCTTCTCGTTCACGCTGCTCGGTGGCGTTGAGAGCTTACTTTCGGCTAAGGTCGCCGATGGCATGACCGGCCGCAAGCACCGCTACAATATGGAATTGGTGGCGCAGGGGATTGCCAATGTCGCCTCGGCATTTTTCGGTGGCATTAGCGTCACCGGAACCATCGCGCGCACCGCCACTAATATCCGTGCCGGCGCGAAAAGCCCGGTCGCCGGAATATTGCACTCGGCCTTTGTTCTGCTGTTCATGCTGGTCGCGGCGCCGCTGGCGAGTTTCATTCCGCTGGCGGCGCTGGCGGGCGTGCTGGTCGTTGTCTGCTGGAATATGGCCGAGAAGAAAGAGTTCTGGGAACTGCTGCATGATTGGCGCACGGCGCTGGTGCTGATCGCCACCTTCGGCCTCACGCTATTGTTCGATCTAACCACCGGCATCATCGCCGGCTGCGTGCTGGCAGGGGCTTTCGCAATTTTCGACCGCGCCATCCCGAAGGAAGGCGAATAAACACGCCAGCGAAAATACCATTCCTCAAGCCGACAATGAACTGGGAAGGAAATTTGCCATGAGCCTGCAAATTCGCCGCGTCGTTACCGGACACACCGCCGACGGCCGAGCGACAGTCGAGATCGACGAGATCGCCAAGAACATCATTTCCAACCGTCCCGGTGCCTCATCTTGTGTGGTTTGGTCGACCAAGGGCTTCCCGGTCGACAATGATGGTTTTACGGATCCGACTTCGGCCTCGTTTAAGACCACGGTCGAAGGCGGCACCGTGTTCCGCATCGTGCATTACGCGCCGGGCGTAACGCCGCGCAATCACCGCACCGACTCGATCGATTATGCCGTGGTCATCTCGGGCACAATCGAGATGGAACTCGATGACAAGGTAGTCGTGAAGCTCAAGGCCGGCGACGTGCTGGTGCAGCGTGGCACTATCCACAATTGGATCAACCGCGGCAGCGAAGCCTGTATCGTCGCCTTCGTGCTGATTAGCGCCAAGCCGGTGACCGCGTCAGGCAAACCATTGGAAGCATTAGGCTAATTCGGCTCGATGCCGGCGGCCTTCACCGCGTCGCCGGTCGCTTCGACTTCCTTGCGGAAGAAGGCGGCTGTCTCGGCCGGATTGCGATTGTCGGGAATGTAGCCGTCGCGCTGCATGATGTTCGCCACCGCCGGTTTCAACAGGGCGGCGTGGATCGCCACGTTGAGCTTGTCGACGATAGCGTCCGGCGTCTTGGCCGGCGCGAAGAACATGCCCCAGGAGCCGATCGGCTCGAAACCGGGCACGATGTCCTTCACCAGCGGCACGTCTGGGAACGGCGGAAACGGCTTGGTGCCGGTAAATCCAAGCGCGCGCACGCGGCCGTCCTTGAGCAGGCCCATGACCGACGGCGGCGTCACGAACATCACTTCGACGCTGCCGCCAAGCATGCCGGTCATCACCTCCGACGCGCCCTTGTAAGGCACGTGCTGCATCTTGATTCCGGCCGCTTTGCTGAACAGTTCGGTGGCCAGATGCAGGCCGTTGCCGACGCCGGGCGACCCGTACAGCACACGCTCCTTCTTGGCATGGGCGATCAACTGCTGCAGCGTTTTGATGTCCGACTTGGCATCGACCAGGATCAGCAAGCCATCGAGAATGCCTTGCGTCGCGATCGGCTTGAGATCGGTGAAAATGTCATAGCCGAGGTTCTTGTAGATGTAAGGCGTCGGCGCGATGCCGTTCGAGGAAAACAGCAGCGTGTATCCATCGGGCGCCGCTTGCACGACCGAACGCGTGGCGAGCGTGCCGTTGGCGCCCAGCCGGTTTTCAACAAAGAAGTTTTGTCCCAGATCGGCGCCCAGTTGGGCTGCGACGGTGCGCGCCTGTATGTCCGGGCCGCTGCCGGCCGCGTAACCGACGATGATCCGTACTGGGCGATCGGGATATTGCTGCGCCCACGCCGGCGCAGCCACCAAAAACATTAGCGACAGTATCGAAATCACCCGCAGCATTCGATTTACTCCTGCACTTGCCGATCAGGGCATTTGCTTGGCGCGCTCACCGGCGGTGGTGCCGGCAATTTTACCGAATACCGCGCCGTTCATCAGGCCGGTTCCGCCGGGATAATTGAAATAGAAAATGCCGCCGACCAGTTCGCCGGTGGCGAACAGCCCGGCGATCGGCACGCCATCCGAATCCATAACACGGGCGCTGGTGTCGATCTTGAGACCGCCGAAGGTAAACGTCAGCCCACAGGTGACGGCGTAGGCTTCGAATGGCGGCTCATCGACGGTATTGGCCCAGTTCGATTTCGGAATGGCGAGCCCCTTAGTGCCGCGTCCGTCCTTGACGTTGGGATCGAACGGCACGTCGGTCATCACCGCCTTGTTGTATTCCTTGATGGTCGCCAGCGCCTTCACCGGATCGACGTCTTCCATCTTCTGGACAAGCTCTTCCAGCGTGTTGGCGCGCACCTTTGTAACCCGCTTGATGCGATATTCATCGCGCAGCATCGGGATGATCTTATTGTCGAACACTTGATAGGCGAACTGCTTGGGCTGCATCAGGATGATGCGGCCGTTTCTTGCATACGTGTAGTTGCGGAAGTCGGAACCCTCGTCGAGGAAGCGCTCGCCATTGGCATTGATCATGATGCCCCACGGATAGGAGTGCTTCTGGAAGTTGTCGCCGACCGTCAAATCGCCGGTTTCCGGCGCGTTGCGGTCCCAGGCGACCGCATGGCCGCCCGACCAATTGCCGGTCGGCTGCGCGCCAATCGCCAGCGCCATCTTGATGCCGTCGCCGGTGTTGAAGCGCGAGCCACGGATCTTGGCGAGTTCCCAGCCGGGGCCGAGATAGCGCGTGCGCATTTCGGCGTCGGCCTGAAAACCGCCGGAGCCAAGCACCACGCATTTGCAGTTCACGACCGAGGTCTTGCCCTCATGCTTGACACGGACGCCCTTGACGCCGTCGTCGTCGGCGATGAGTTCGAAGGCGCGGGCGCCGTAGACGATGTTGACGTTGCTCTTCTTCGCGATCTTGGTCAGTGCATCGACCAGGCCCGGCCCGCCGCCGACGGATTCCACCGTCAGGCCGCCCCAGAATTTGAACATGCCGTTGATCTTATAGGCCTGACGGCCCCAGATCGGCATGAAGCGCACGCCCTTGTCGCGCATCCAAAGCATGGTCGCTTTGCTGCGCTTGATCAGGATTTCGCACAAGTCTGGATCGGTGCGATATTCGGTAATGCGGCCCATATCGTCGAAGAATTTTTCTTCCGTGTAGGTGCCAAAATCGGATTTCGAAATTTCTTCGTCGGTCAGGTCCGGCATCAAGTTGCGCAGATCCTCGACGCCGTCATAAACACAGCGGAATGCGCCAGCGGTGAAGCGGCTATTGCCGCCGGCCTCGTCTTCCGGCGCGCGCTCCAGCACCAGGACCGAGACGCCTTGCTCTTGCGCGGCGAGTGCTGCGCAAAAAGCCGCATTGCCACCGCCGACGACGATGACATCCGCGGATTGGGGTAACGCTGTACTCATGACGCTCTTCGAACCTCGACTACTGGATTTGATCGACGTCGGTGAAGCCTAGTAGCGCGAGAGTGCCTTCGCTGGCAATGCTCGCGCCATTTCTCCATATGAAATCTATAGCGATATTGTTGTGCCTGGCACGGCGTGGTTTAGTGCGCCGTCGCAAGAAACCGGAGAAGACAGCAGGATGCTTACAGGGAAAAAAGTCGTCGTCGTTGGAGGCTCCTCCGGGATCGGTCTTGCGACGGCCGAATTGGCCAAGGCGCAAGGCGCCGAAGTCGTCATCGCTTCGCGCAACGCCGAGCGCGTTGCTGCAGCAGCGAAAAAGATAGGCGCGACTGGGATTGCTGCCGACGTCACCAATGACGAGAGCGTCGTTGCGCTTTTCAAGCAATGCGGTCCGGTCGATCATGTCGTGGTCACCGCGGCGCAGCTGCGCACCGGCCCGTTCAAGACCGTGGCCATGGAAGACGTGCGTGCGACCATGGAAGGCAAATTCTGGGGCCCGTGGCGGGTGGCACGCGCGGCCGAAATCCGTGCCGGCGGTTCGCTCACATTGGTCTCGGGCTTTCTGAGCATCCGGCCACGGCCCAATTCCGCCATCGTCGGTGCCGCCAACGGCGCCATCGAATCGCTGACGCGGGCGCTGGCGTTGGAATTGGCGCCGGTGCGCGTCAATTGCGTTTCGCCCGGCATTATCGACACTCCGATCCGCGCGGCAATGCCTGAAGCGGCGCGCCGCGAGATGCTGGCCAAGACCGCGGCGGCGCTGCCCGTCGGGCGAGTCGGCAGCGGCGATGATATCGCGAAGCAAATTTTGGCGTTCATGGAAATCGGCTTTGCAACGGGGTCGATCATTTATCTCGAAGGTGGTGCGCTGGTCATCTGACGTCTCACATCAAGGCTGGTATCGCGTGCCGATGGCCGGCTTGCTGATGCCGAGCCCCGGCAATTCCCACACGCCGGCGCCGGCCGGATTGATGTCGGCGGCGATATCGACATCGATGAGATAGGGCTTGTTGGCGGCAATGCCCTTCTTGATGGCTTGCGCCAAATCGCCGGCCCGGTCGACGCGCACGCCTTCGACACCGCAGGAACGCGCCATGGCGGCGAAATCCGGATTATAGCGCTCGCCGGTCGTTGGATTGTGGAAGTCGGTCGCAAGCTCGCGCCCACCCAGATAACCGCGCTGTAGACCGCGAATCGAGGCATAGGCGTAATTATTCCAAACCACCCAGACGACCGGAAGATTATATTCGACCGCCGTGCCCAGAACATTGGCCTGCATGAAAGAACGCGCCGTCGCCGCAAACCGAAACGCAGGGCCGGTCGGGCGCGGCAAACTTGGCGCCCAGGACGCCGGCAACACCAAAGCCCATCGAGCCGAAGGCCATGCAGCCGATCAGCGAATCCGGGCGGCGCGGCTTTGTAGTAGCCGAGCAGCCAGTTGTGATGCACGCCGATGTCGCTGACCATGATCGCATCGTCGGGCAGGCCCCTCTGGATCTCAATCGCCGCGCGTTGCGGATTGATCGGCTGCGTGTCGTCGGTAAAGCCCGGCGCGACGAGCTTGTCCCACTCCTTGCGATAGCCGTCGATTTGGCTAAGCCATTTCTTGCGGGCCTCGGCCTGCTTGGTCAGGTCCTTGCGCCGATCGAGTTCGGCCAGAACCTGGCGCAGGAATGTGCGGACATCGGCCATCAGGCCAAGCGCCACCGGATAATTGCGGCCGATTTCGTCCGGATCGATATCGACGTGAATGAGTTTGGTCGGCGGAATGGTGAAGGAATATCCCGGAATCCACGAACTCGAAGTGCGGTCGTCGAAACGCGCGCCGAGCGACAGCAACACGTCGGCCTGGCGCGTGGCGTGGTTGGCCTGGTAGTGGCCGCCGCGCGCGACCATGCCGAGCGCAAGCGGATGATGGGTGTCGATGGCGCCTAGCCCACTCATCGAAGCCGCCACCGGGATCTGCAAACGTTCGGCAAGCTGCAGGAGTTCTTGCGCCGCGCCACCATGGCGAATGGCCTGGCCCACAAAGATGACGGGCCGTTCGGCGCCGAGCAGCATATCGACGGCTTTGACGACACCCTCGGGATCGGCGCCGCAACGGCTTGAAATATTGCCGTTCCAGGCCTTGGCGTCTGGCGCCTCCTCGGCGGCCGATTCCACGAACACATCGTAGGGCACATCCAGCACCACCGGCCCGGGCCGGCCTGTCACCATGGTCTTCCAGGCCTGACGCACCGCGAGCGGCACCATGTCACCGCGCGTTGGCTGGAACACCCGCTTGCAGAGGCTGCGCACTGTCGAGGGAAAGTCGGCCTGATTTTGCCGGTACATTTCCTGGAATGCGCCGCGGTTAAATTGGCTGGTCGGCACATTGCCGGTCACCGCCAGGAACGGCACCGAGTCGAGATAGGCGGTCGCAAGCGAGATCGGCAGATTGGCCGAGCCTGGGCCACACGAGGTGAAGGTCGCGGTCGGCCGTCCGGATACGCGATAATAAACATCCGCCATAAAGCCGGCGACGCTCTCGTGATGCGTGGATATGGCCTTGATCTCGGAGGAGCGCTCATACAGCGCGTCGATGAACTGGATATTGCCATGCCCACACAGCCCGAAAACTTGCGGCACTTTTTCCTGAATTAGATAGTCGACAATAACCTGGGCGCCATTGAGCGTATTACCGGTCGACATGAAGTCACTCTCCTACCCGGGTTTGCGCCGCGCCATGCGCGAATCCCATTTGGCTTAATCGGCTTGACCGGCAGAAATGTCGCGGGCGTAATCGCGCGAGATTATGTCCAGATCGCTGGCGCCGTTTTCCGGCGGCAGCCCACTCATAAAGCCAGCGGCGCGTGAGTCAATCTATATCCGGCATTATGAGATGCCGTATATCATCGCGGAATAACGGGCGAGCCGCAAATCGCGATCTCCCGCCAAAGGGCAATGCCGCAAGAACCGGCCATCGGTCTCGTTAGCGCGGGCCGGAAAAACTCTGCCACATACCGAGTTCGAACAGTTCGAGATTGGCGCCTTTGAGGAGTCCCGACGCCGTGAGCATGACGCTGGTGGCGCTGAGGTCGCGGCTATTGCCGCACGGCGTAATCGGATTGCCGCCATCGACCTTCTGGGCATAGAGCTGGACGCAAGCCTTGAACAGCCGCTGCAATGCGGCGTCAGGTAACATATTGCTCTCGCCGTTTCTCGACCAGGTGCTCGATCAATTGCGCGACCGGTTCGATCTGCGCCGTCAATTGCCGCGCCCGGTTATCGATCTCGTCAGCATCGGCAGAAGCACCGGGTCTTTGAGCGTCAAACGACGAGGAAGATTTCATTGTCACGTTCGATCACCCGATATGTTTTCAAGCCGTGTTTGCTACTGCTGGCACACGGATAAAGGCTATAGTTAGTCCGTGCGCGCTGCAATCACCCCGATCGCCGCGGCGACCGGTCAAGCGCTCGACAGCGACGCATATGCGCGCAACCGGAATGGCCTTCGTATTAAACAGCCCGTGCTTCGTCGCATCGTTCATCTACGTCGCAGTTTGGCTGCAACCGGACCGCGATGCTCCAGCGCTAGATTGGGCGGCGCAAATGCAATAGTCTGTCTATTGGGCCGGCCCGAGCCCAGAAGGTATGGTCATGAACACAGTCTCGATCCCCTACGATCTTGTCCTCACCGGCGGAACCGTGATCGATCCCGCCACCGGCCTAAACGGCCGATACGACGTCGCCATCGCGGGCGGCAAGATCGCCGCGGTGGTGCCCGATCTTTCTCAGGCACAGGCGCGCGAAAAAATCGACGTCACCGGGAAAATCGTGACGGCGGGCATGATCGACACGCATGCCCATGTCTATGAGCACGTTACCGGCAAGTTCGGGCTTAACCCCGACATGGTGGGTGTGCGCTCGGGCGTCACCACGTCTGGTCGACCAGGGCGGCCCGAGTTGCATGACCATCGGCGGCTTCCGCAATTACCTGGTCAACACCGCCGACAGTCGTCTGCTGTGCTTTATTTCTTGCTATCTGGTCGGCGGGCTCGAGGGCCATCTTTACCCGGAGCTTTACGGGCCGCACGGCGTCAACGTCGAACACACTGTGCGCGTTGCCAAGGAAAATCTCGATATCGTGCGCGGCATCAAGGCGCATGCCGAGATCGGCGGCCAGTCGCGCTGGGGCCTCGAAGTGATCAAGACCGGCCGCGAAATCGCCCGCCAGACCGGGCTGCCGCTCTATATCCATCTCGGTCAGCTATGGCCGAGCCTTGAGGAAGGGCCGGTGCCGGACGCCGATGAACTGATCCGCGAACTCGTCCCGTTCATGGAGCCCGGCGATATTCTGGCGCATCCGTTCACGCGCCATCCCGGCGGCTTCGTCTCCAAAGAAGGCGATGTCCATCCCATCGTGTTCGAAGCGATCGCGCGCGGCGTGCGGGTCGATGTCGGCCATGGCTCGCATTTCAGCTTCGAGGTGGCAAAACGGGTGTTAGACGCCGGCGTGCGGCCGTTCACGCTCGGCGCCGACCTGCATGGCTACAATGTCCGCATACCGTCGGCTTCGGCCGACAAGAGTGTGCGCGAGGCAAATCCGTTCTTCGGCATCGCGCCGTTCAGCCTCACCATCGCCATGACGGAACTGCTGGCGCTCGGCATGCCGCTTCCCGAGATCGTCGCCACGGTGACATCCAATCCGGCCATCATGGTGCGGATGCAGGATCAAATCGGCACGCTCAAGGCCGGCCGCGAAGCCGACGTCAGCGTGCTGGAAATTCTCAATGGCCGCTTCAAACTATCCGACAACAGCGGCGTCGAAGTGGTGACGGACAAACTCATTCGCCCGGTCTTTTGCCTGCGCGCGGGCGTGCGGCACGACAGCGACTCGCCCTTGATCCCCGACGCCATCGCGGCCTGAATGCCCGCGATCGATGCCGAGACGCAATTCGTCGTGGTGGCGGCGCTCGACCGCCTGCCCGACGGCGCCTTTCTGCGGGTCATGATCGACGCGCACGGCCTGGTCATCGCCCGCAACGGCGCCACCATCTACGCCTTTCAGGGCACTTGTCCGCACGAACAGGCCGATCTCGCGCAGGGTCGCATCGAGGACGGCCGCCTAATCTGTCCTCGCCACCTCGCGTCTTATTCGCTGGTAGATGGCGAGGTGTCGCGCGGCTGGAAGGTCAATGCGCTCAAACTTTATCCGGTTCGCATTCAGGGCAATGAGATCGCCGTCGATGCCGCGGCGGTGCGGCGCCATCCGCCGGGCGGCGGACGCAAGCTGTGGGATCTGACCCGGAAATAACCGGCAAGCGCGCGCTAGTGCCCCGCCATATGCTTGCCGATCGTGGTGCGGTCGGTTTCGCCGATCGGCGCGACGTAATTTATTTTGCCGCCCGACATGACCGCTACCCGATCGGCCATTTCGAGGACTTCATCGAGGTCTTCGGACACCAGCAAAACCGCGGCGCCGTGATTGCGCTGCTCGATGATCTGGGCGCGAATTTCCGCGACTGAAGCAAAATCAAGCCCGAAACATGGGTTTGCGACAATCAGCACATCGACATCGCTCGACAGCTCGCGCGCCAGCACCGCGCGCTGGACATTGCCGCCGGACAGATCGGCGATGGCGCTTTCGGGCGAATGGGTCTTGACGCGGTAGCGGGCGATCAGTTCGCGGGCCTTGTCGCGCATGGGCCCGGGGGAAAGCCACCAGCCGAATTTTGCCGCCGGCGGCCGGTCGAAATTACGGAACGCCATGTTTTCGGCGACCGTCATCTTCGGCACCGTGGCGTTCTTCAACGGTTCCTCCGGCAGTCCGAAAATCTTGAGGCGGTAAAATAAGTCGCGGTTCGGCTCGAACGGCTTGCCCTTGACGATGATGCGGCCATTGGAAAACGGGCGCTGGCCGGACAGCACTTCGACCAGTTCGGACTGGCCATTGCCCGACACGCCGGCGATGCCGACGATTTCGCCGGCGTGGACTTTGAGATTGAGCTTGTCGAGCGCCGGCAGCCCCTCCTCGTCCTCGGCCTCGAGCGCCACCAATTCCAGCACGGTATCGCCCGGCGGCTTGGCGCTGCGCACCGCGCCTTCGCGAATGACGGTATCGCCGATCATCATCTTGGCCATGGCTTCGGTGCTCAGATCGGCCACATTGCCGCCGCCGATCTTGCGGCCTCGCCGCAGCACGGTGACGCTGTCGCAGAAGGTCGTCACCTCGCGGAATTTATGCGTGATCATGATGACCGTGATTTCCTTGCGCTTGGCCATGCCGCGCAGGAGGCCGAGCATCTCGTCCGCCTCATCGGGAGTGAGCACCGATGTCGGCTCGTCGAGGATCAACAGGCGCTGGTCAAGATACAACAGCTTGAGGATTTCCAGCTTTTGCTTTTCGCCCGCCGCCATCGAGGCCACCGGAATATCAAGCGGGACGCGGAACGGCATGCGATCGAGGAATGCCGTGAGCGCGCGCATCTCCTTTTTCCAGTCGATGATGGCCGGTGCGTCGGCGCGGCTGATCACCAGATTTTCGGCGCCGGTGAGCGAAGGCACCAGCGTGAAATGCTGATAGACCATGCCGATGCCATTGGCGCGCGCCTCGCGCGGATTGTTCATTTTGACTTCGACGCCGTCGAGCAGCACCTGGCCGCGCGTCGCCGAATAATAACCCATGATGCATTTGACGAGCGTGGACTTGCCGGCGCCGTTTTCGCCCAGCAGCGCATGGAACGTACCAGCTTCGACTTTGAGCGAAACGTCTTCCAGCGCCACAAGGGGCCCGAATATCTTGGTCATCCCGATCGTTTCGATCGAGAGCGCTTGTTTTTGCGCCACCGGCGTCATGACCTCGGCGACACTCACGGCAGTTTCTCCAGCGGTGCACGTGCTATTTTTCCGGCGCATGATCTTGTCCGAAAACCGGTTCCCATTTTCGGGATCATGCGCATCATTTGGTGATGCTCAATTCGCCGGGCACGTCGCGCATCGCGCGCTTGGAACCGGCCGAGGCGATCATGATGAACAGCGTCATAATGTAGGGCGCGGCATTGAAGAAATAATAGCCCTGCGTAATGCCGACGGACTGCAAAGCTGGGCCGATGGCGCCGGCGGCACCGAACAAAAGCGCGGCGAGGATGCAACGGATCGGGCTCCAGCGCGCAAAGATCACCAGCGCCACGGCCATCAAGCCTTGGCCGGACGACAGGCCCTGATTCCAGGAGCCGGGATAGTACAGCGACAGAAACGCGCCGCCGACGCCGGCCAGGAACCCGCCGAACGTGGTCGAGAGAAACCGCACCAGATCGACCGACACGCCCATGGCGGTGGCGGCGGGCGCGCTGTCGCCGGCCATGCGAACGATCAGGCCCCATTTCGTATTGGCGAAGGCCCAGGCCATTACGATGGCGACCGCAATGCCGACAAGGAACAGCGGATTGATTTGCAGCGCCTGCGTGATTTGCGCGTTGCCGGTCCAGGCGCCGAGCGAGAAAGAGCCAAGCCGCGGCGCGGAAGGCTGGATATAGGCTTTGCCGAAGAAGAAGGCGACGCCGGTACCGAAAATCATCATGGCGATGCCGACCGCGATGTCGTTCACTTTCGGCAATTTGCAGATGTAGCCGTGCATGGCGCCCAGCACCGAACCGGAACAGCCCGCCGCCAAAACACCCAGCCAGGGCGATCCGGTGTGGAAGGAAACCGCGTAAGCGGTCATGGCGCCCAGCACCAGCGTGCCTTCGAGGCCCAGATTGACGCGGCCGGACTTCTCCGTAAGGCATTCGCCAAGCGCGACAAACATGAACGGTGTCGAGACGCGCAACGCGCCGCCGACAAGCGCAAAAAAGACAATGGCGAGTGAGTTATCGCTCATGTCCGGTCCGTGGTTTCAGGCGGCTGGAATATCTTGAAGCGGCCGTACAGCGTCTCAGACGTCAACAGCACGACAAAGGTCATTCCCTGCAAAAGCAAAACCGTCGCGTCCGGCAATTCCATGCGCCGCTGCACAAGCCCGCCGGAGGCCACGATGCCGCCAAACATGATGGCCACGGGGATGATGGCTATCGGACTTTGGCGTGCGAGAAAGGCGACCAGAATGCCGGTAAAACCGTAGCCGGCGACCAAGGAGGCATTGGCCCTGCCCTGGATCGCCGCAACCTCATAAAAGCCGGCAATGCCGGCGCAGGCGCCGGCTATCGCGCAGCAAATGACGATGAGGCGGCCGACCGGAAGCCCCTGCGCGAGTGCCGCGCGCGGATTGCCGCCTGCGACGCGGACGGCGAAGCCGAAGGTCGTTCGCGACATCAGGATTTGCAGGACAACGGCCAGGAAGATGCCGACCGCGAAACCCCAATGCACTTGGGTGCCGGGAATGTAGCCCACCATATAGGCATCGCCGATCGGCATGGTCGACGGCTTATTCGGGTTCGACAGATCGCGCATCGAACCTTCGACGAAGAAATTCATGATCGCGATGCCGATATAGGTCATCAGCAGCGACGAAATGGTTTCGTTGACACCGCGGGCGTAACGCAGATAGCCGACCAGGCCGATCCAGAATCCGCCGACGACGATGCTGGCCGCCATCATGATGACCAAGGTCGGGAATGGCGGAAAATGTCCGATCACCAGCGGAATGGCGATCGCCGCCGCGGCAAAGCCGCCGAGCACAAGCGCGCCTTCGCCGCCGATGACGACGAGCCCGATACGTGCTGGGATTGCGACCGCGAGCCCGGTGAGGATCAGCGGCGCCGAACGCTGCAAGGTGTTCTGTATGGAAAACGCCGTGCCGAAGCCACCGCGCCAGACCAGTGAATAAAAATCACCCGGCGATTTGCCGAGCGCCAGCAGGAAGATCGAAAACAGTACGCCCGAAACGATCAGGGCGAACAGCGGAATCGCCACGAATTCGGCCGAGCGGCGAATCCGTATCGACAAATCGCTGGCGCGGTTCGGGGCTGCCCCCGAACCGCTTAATGGTTGAGCGACGTCCACCATAATATTTAGGTGATCGAGCCGACGACGCCCTCGAGCAGGTAGTTCATTTGGTCGAGATAGGGATCGAGGTTGTCGTAGGTCTTATCCATCACCACTTTGCCTTTGTTGTCCTTGAGGCCCGCGGTGTAGATCGGCTTCTTGGCCTTGAGCGCGGCGATCGCCGCCATGGCGGCGGCTTTGCCCTCAGGCGTGCAGCCGGCGCCGAACGGCGAGTTCTGCACCATGTCGGCTTCGTAGCCGCCGCTGACCATGTTCGGGAGCGGCTTGCCACCGGCCAGATCGGTCGCATAACCCTTGTAGATCGTGATCCACTTGTACTCGGCGCCGGTGATGAAGCCCTTCGGCGCCAGCGGCGCTTGCGAGGCATTGTGGCCGCAGGTTTTGGCGCCGCGCTTTTCGGCGGTCTCGATCACGACCTTCGGTCCGTCAACGTGGCAGGTGACGACGTCGCAGCCAGCGTCGATCAACGCGTTGGTGGCTTCGGCCTCGCGGACCGGCAACGACCAATCGCCGGTGAAGATCACCTGCACGGTTGCTTTCGGGTTGGTGGACTTTGCGCCAAGCATGAACGAGTTGATGTTGCTCAAGACCGAGGAGATCGGCTTGGCGGCGACGAAGCCGAGCTTGTTCGACTTGGTGCTCAGGCCGGCGGCAACGCCGTCGACGTAATGCGCCTGGTTGAGATAGCCGAAATAGCTGCCGAGATTCTTGGGGTCCTTGGGCGTCCACAGCGGCGCGGCATGGCGCAATTGGACCGCCGGAGTATTTCTTGGCCATATCGATCATGAACGGCGAGTAATAACCAAATGAGGTGCCGAGCACGATTTTGGCGCCGTCGAGGTTGATCATCGATTCCATGGTCTTGGCGCAGGCGTCCGTCTCCGGAACGTTCTCCTCTTCGACGACCTTGACGCCGGGCAAGGATTTCAACGCCTTGGCGGCCACCGCATGGGCCTGGTTCCAGCCATAGTCATCGCGCGGACCGACATAGACGATGCCGATGGTCGTATCTGCGGCGTGGGCCAAACGAGTGGAGGCAGCACCGGCCAGCAGCGACGCTGCGGTTGCCTTCATAAAGTGGCGGCGATTTAACCCCGAATACTGCATGTCGATCTCTCTGGTTATGGGTTGAACGTGATCCAGGGAGGTAACGAGCAAACTTTGTGCCAAAAACGCCCTTCGGACCTGAATTGTATACAATTCGTGGCATGTAACTTGCTGCCCGTTATTCGGCCTTTGCGGGGTGCTTCATGCTGGATGTCATTGATCTTGCTGGATTACGGCAACATGACCCGGCCGCGATCAAACGCATCGGCGCCGAGCTCGGGCGCGCTTGCCGCGACGTCGGATTTTTCTACGTTCGCAACCACGGTGTTCCCGACGCTCTTCTGAGCGGTATTTTTGAGCAATCGCGCGACTTTTTCGCGCTTCCGGCCCCGGACAAAGCCGCGCTGTCGATTTCGCGCTCGCCCCACAACCGCGGCTATGTCGGCATATCGAGCGAGAAGCTCAACCGCAAAGAGGCCGACTTCAAAGAAGCCTTCAATATCGGGCTCGATCTTTCGCCGTCCGATCCGGAGGTGCTGGCCGGCAAGCCGTTTCGCGGTGTGAATCTATGGCCGTCCTCGGCCAGCTTTCGCACCACGGTGCTGAGCTATTTCAACGATGTCTGGCGGCTTAGCTGCGACCTGCATAAGGCCATCGCGGCCGACCTCGAACTGGCGCCGGACTTCTTCGATGACAAATTCAACCGGCCAATGGCGACGCTGCGGCTGCTGCACTATCCGCCGCGCGAAGGCGCCAAACATGCCGCTCCGGGCGCGGGCGAGCATACCGATTACGGCAGCATAACGCTGTTGCTCACCGACGACGCGGGCGGGCTCGATGTACGCCGGCGCGACGGCACCTGGGTGCACGCCCCGCCTATCCCGGGCGCATTCGTGTGCAATATCGGCGACTGCCTGATGCGGTGGAGCAACGACATCTACGTATCGACGCCGCATCGCGTGACCAGCCCGCCGGGCCGCGACCGCTATTCGGTGGCCTTCTTCCTGGACCCCAACCCGGAGACATTGATCGATTGCCTGCCGGGGTGCAGCAGCGCGCAACATCCGCCGAAATATCCGCCGATCCTTGCCGCCGATTATCTGAGCGAACGGTTGCAGGCGACCTATGGTCTGCCGAAACAGCGCGCGCCTGACGTTGCAGCCACCGCCTGACGCTTCTTGATTGTGCCGTTGCCGGGGCTTGACGCCTTCGGTCTGGGATGGCTCTTCTTTAATCCGAACCGAATATTTTGCCGGCGGGCGTGCCGCGTGCAAATTGCCCGAGGGATTAGTCTCCGTGAGCGCGCACCACACATTGCCCGCAAATGCCGGAACCGTGCATCGCGGCGCGTTCGATGCGGCGTTTTCTCCGGTGCTGACGATCGAGCCGGGCGACACGGTCGAAATCACGACCATGTCCGGCGATAACGACGATCTGCCCGGCCGCGATTCCGGATTTAGCGTTTCACCCGATCATTTGAATGTCCTCGCCAAAGTTGCGCCCGGCGAAGGTCCCCACTTCATGACCGGCCCGATCGCGGTGAATGGCGCCGAACCCGGTGACGAACTAATCGTCGAAATCCTCAAGATGGAGCTGGCGCAGGACTGGGGCTGGAATCTGATGCGGCCGGGCAAAGGCACTTTGCCCGACGACTTCCCGCAACTTCGCCGCATCCACGTCGCGACCGACCGCAAAGCGCGGCATCGTGAAAATGCCGTGGGGGCTGGAACTGACCGCTCAGCCCTTTTTCGGCATCATCGGCGTTGCGCCGGCGCCGGCGGACGGACGCCTGACATCCGTCATCCCGCGCGCATGGGGCGGCAATATCGACAACAAAAATCTGGGCGCCGGCGCGACACTGCATCTGCCGGTATTCAATAAGGGCGCCTTGCTGTCGGCCGGCGACGGCCATGCGATCCAGGGCGACGGCGAAGTGTGCCTGACCGCAATCGAGACCGGCTTGCGTGGAACGCTGCGCGTCACGCTGGCGAAAAACACCGGCATCGCGCTGCCGTGGGCTGAGACGACGTCGCACTGGATCACCATGGCCTTCGACCGCGATCTCGACATCGCCGCCCAATCCGCGGTGCGTGAGATGGTGAACCTCATCGAGCGGCGCGGCGGTCTTAGTGCGGCAGACGCCTATACGCTATGCAGCGTCGCGGCCGATGTGCATGTCACGCAACTGGTGAATATCCACAAGGGCGCGCATGTCATGCTGGCGAAATCGGCCTTGCGCGCCGGCTAACACATTTAACCGCGGTCCACGATCAGCGCTACCGGCCCGCCGCCGTCGGGGCCTTGATGCTCGGCACCGCCGGAGACGTAGATTTCGGCGTGGCCAATGAGGCCGGCCAGCGCTCCGCATACGAAGGCGCGCGCGTGACGCGTCGACGAGATATCCGAATCGTCGAGCATGGTATGGCGATTGTCCCGCAGACGGCCGTCGTGGCTGGCTTCCGCCTTGCCGAGCAAGGCGATGAGCCGCTCTCGCTCGGCGGCGTTCATTTGGCCTTGGGTGGCGAGGCCGAGACGGCCGAAGGCCGCGCGCACCGGCTCGATGTCAATGGCATCCGCCATCACCGCATGATCGATCGCCAGCGGCCCAGACCAGGCCGCCGACATGCCGAGCACGACGATCTCATGGTTGAGCAATTCAATGCCGGCCGAGGCGCTGGCACGGCCGGACCAGAGATCCCAATTGACGCCGATATCGCCGTCAGTCAACCGCGCCCGGTCGATCTCACCCATTGCGACCGCGGCGCCGAGCGCGCTCGCCGCCCGCGACAGGCCCATGGACTTCAACGTATCGCGCGTTGTCACCGTGACGCCGCGGGCTTCGGCTTCGCCGATCCGCTGCAAGGTCAGCAGCGGGCACTTGATCTGGACGAAGTGAATATCGGCGACGGCGCCGATCCCGGCGTTGCGCATCGCGTCGCGCACGCCATCGGCGACCTGATCGACCTGGCCCAGGCGGCCAAGCTGTTCGGACGGCAAAGCCGGCGTATGCGCGCGGCCGATCGCCAGCGCGGGCGATTTCCCATTCGTGCCGCCATTGCCTTCGGACCGCTCCAGCACGACCCAATGCGGCGCCATACCGCCTTCGGTGCCGCCGGACATCACCAGGCAGACGCGGTCGGCGGCCTCGGCGGGCAGATGGCGGCGGAACAACAGCGACAAATGCGTGTTGGCGAGGCCGCGGCTGAAATCGTTGACCAGTCCGTTGCCCTCGGTTTTCGCCAGTACCGCAACGACGCCGGCCGGATCAATGCGGCCGGTCTGGATCGCCCGTTCGATGCCGCTGACATCGTCGGGCGCGGACGCCGAAATACGGTGGACCTTGGCTATCGGCATGGCGGGCTTTCAGCAGCAGCCGCTGTCGGGTTCGTAATGCATCGCCAAGGCGTGTTCGAGCGCCGGCAAAGCCGCCGCCAGCGCGGCATTCTGGCTCATGCCGGCGCGCATTTGCGCGATAACTTCGGCGCGCGCGCCGGGGTAATCGGTGCCCGACACCACGCCGTCCTTCACCACGCTGCGTCCGGCGACGATCAGTTCGCGAATGTGGCGGGCGGTCGCGCGGGTGATCAGCAGGTCCAGCACGTCGATATCGTCGCGCAAGCGGTCGTCGTCGATCTCGGCCCAATCGAGCAGCAGAATATCGGCCGGCGCGCCGGGCGAAATCGTGCCGCCGTCTTCGCTATTGGTCACCGAAAAGCGGCCATTGGCGAAAGCCATCGCCAGCATTTGCGGCCTCGTGGTGGCCGGCGTGAAACCGGTGCCGGCATGCAGCAATTCGCCGACCCGCAGTTCGCGCAAGCCATCGCCATCGTCGTCGAAAGCCTGACTGTCGATGCCCATCGCGACCCGGCAGCCCGATGCCATCATGCGGGCAACCGGCGCCACGCCGGAACGCAAATGCAGATTGGAACTGCTGTTGGTGGCAAGCGTAACGCCGCGCTCGGCCAGCAATTCGAGTTCATCCGGCCGCGCCCAGACGCAATGCGCCAGAGCCAGGCGCGGCGACAGGAGTCCGATTTTGTCGAGAAATTTGACCACGCCTTCGGGATGATTGGCGTCGGCCCAGGCGCGCTGATAGCGCGTTTCCAAGAGATGCATGTGAATGCGCCGCCCGCTGCGCGCCGAAGCCTCGGCGATGGCCTCAAGCAGCGCTTGGCTGCACCAATGCACGCCATTGGGGCCGAACTGCACCTCGAACATCGGGCCGGCCGCGGCGGCGGCGACCGCCTCGACCAGCGCGATATATTCCTTCGGCGGCAAAGGGGTGCTCAAGAATTTGCGCTCGATGACGCCGCGCGCCTCGGGCGGCAGCATGGCCAGCACCGGCTCCGACGGCCCGTAGACCAGTGGATTGCGATCGCGCATCGATATGGCAAAGCCGACGCGCAAGCCAATATCGCGCGCCGCCCGCGCCACTTCGGCGGCTTCGGTCGGTAAATCCGTGAAGCCTTGCGCCCGCGTGTAATGCGTCAGCACCGTGCCGACGCCGCCGAGCACGTTACGGCCAAAGGCCACAAGCGCCGCGAGATAGGGATCGACCGACGGGAATAGCGCCAGATGAACCAGCCAGGATTCGAGCGGCTTGCCGCCGGCCCCGATCGAACTCGTGCGCACCGCGCGGCCGTGATCGTGCGCATTCACTAGCGCGGGCAAAGCCAATAGCGCTTGCGCCGTGCTTGCCGCTGCACTCTCGACACTGGCGATCATGCCGTTGTCGATCCCGATCGCGCGGTCGCGCATGACCGGCAAATCGGCTGCCGCGATGAGCTGGGCGCAAGAAATCGTTCGCATGGTGGCTTTATATCTGCTCGCCCCCGACGCGCCTAGGCTCGCTTTGCAAGCTTCGGCGCGGCGCAGGGACGAGCGGAAATTTCGGCTAGTTCGTCAACTTGACCGGCACACGCGCGCTCTTGGGCGGCAAGAAAGCGCGGCTGAAAATCTCCGACGCCGCCGGCGTGCGCGCCAAGCCGTAGGATTCGGCGATTACCGCGCTGCTGTCGGCAAGCCGCTTGTCGTTGACGTCGCCGATGCCGAGTTCATGAGCCTCCGGCGTGTCGATCAAGGTATTGTAGACGTAGATTAACCGGCGCTTTTCGATGCTCTTGTTGAGCAAAGGTTCCTGCTTCGCCAGCAACTCGATGGCCGCGTCCGGGTCCGCCATGGTCTCTTTGAGCGCGCGGTTGATGGCTTTTACCAAGCCCTTCACGGCCTCCGGCTTTTCCTTGGCGAGCTTGGCCGAGACCATGACGCCGTTGGAATAAAGATCGAGACCGGAGTCGGCGTAGTAGATCCAGCGGAAGTCCTTGTCCGGATCGAGTTTCTGCGCCACCAGATTCATGTAACTGGTCGCGGTGAAAACGGCGGCGACATCGACCTGGCCCTGAATCAGGATTTGCTCCTGGAGATTGGGCGCAACGGTGGTGACCGCGATGCTGGCGGGATCGATGCCGTTCTTCTTGGCGAGTAGCGGCAACAGCTTGAGCGCCGCGCCGCCCGGCGAGGTGCCGAGCTTCTTGCCGACGAGGTCCTTGACGGTCTTGATCGAACTATCCGCCTTGGTGAGCAGCGCGAACGGCGCCTTGCTGTAAATCATATAGACCACCAGCGGCGATTCGCCGGGCTTGAGCGCCGCGGTCTGGATCACGGCATTGGTATCGCCAAAGCCCGCGTCATAGGCGCCCGACATGATGCGCCCAATGGTAGCCGCCGAACCTTCGCCCTGATCGATGGTGACGTCGAGTTTCTCGTCGGCGAAATAGCCCTTGTCCTTGGCCCAGAAATACCAGGCATGAATGCCTTGCAGCTTCCAATCCAAAGTGAACTTTATTTTCGTCATTTCCTGCGCGCTGGCGCCGGAAATCGTACAGATCGAACTCAGTAGCAATGCAACGAACAAACGCTTGAAAGACATGGTAACTCCTGTTGAAAAATGGGCGCTCAGCCCATCGCAAAATTATCCTTGCGATGCGCCCAGCCGGTGATGCGGGATTCGATGACGGAGAAGATCGCGTAAAGCGCGACGCCGAGGAAGGCGAGGATCAGCAGTCCGGCAAAGACCAGCGGAACATCGAAATTTGAACTCGCAATCATCATCACATTGCCGATGCCGCGGTTGGAGGCAACGGTTTCCGAAATCACGGTGCCGACGAAGGCCAAGGTGACCGCGACTTTCAGCGACGCGAAAAAGAACGGCATGGTTCGCGGCAGGCCGACGTTCCAGAGGATGTCGAGCTTGGTGGCGCGCAGCGCCCGCATGACGTCCTCGAGCTCGGGCTCGGTGGTGGCGAGCCCGGTCGCGACGTTTACGACGATCGGAAAGATGCACATGATCATGGCGGTGAGAACCGCTGGAACCGTGCCGGCGCCAAACCATAGCACGAAGATCGGCACCACGGCGACCTTCGGGATCGAGGCAAAACCGACCAGCAGCGGATAGGCCACGTCGTAAGCAATCCGCGACGAGCCGATCAGCACCCCCAGCGCTATGCCGATGACGATGCCGAAGGCAAAGCCGACCATGGTCGTATAAAGCGTCTGCAACGTGTGCGGCCACAAGGCTGGCGCGCGCTGGACCAGCGTTACAATGATCTGGCTAGGCTTTGGGAGCACGATATCGCTGACGTTAAAGGCCCAGCACAGCGCCTCCCACAACAGGAAAAACCCGATAATGAAGGCGGTCGATGCCAAATGGCGGCGGAACTGCGAGTTCATCACACGGTCTCCTTCACGGGGCGCGCCGAGACGATCAATTCCCGCAGCCGTTGCGTCATGGAAACGAATTCCGGCGTGTAGGACATGTCGATGGTGCGCGGGCGCGGAAATGGCACCGCGGCGTCATCGACAATGCGGCCAGGCCGCGTGGTCATGACGCAAATGCGGGTGGCGAGGTAACCGGCCTCTTTGAGATCGTGGGTGACAAGCAGCACGGTCGGCTTAAGCTTCATCCACAGTTCCTGCATGATCGCCCACAGTTCCTCGCGGGTGAACTGGTCGAGGGCGCCAAACGGCTCGTCGAGCATCAGCAGTTGCGGTTCGTGCACCAGCGCGCGGCACAGCGACGCGCGCTGCAACATGCCGCCGGAAAGCTGCCAGGGATGCTTGTCGCCGAAGCCCGCTAGCCCTACTTCCTTGAGCAGCGCATCGGCGCGGTCGCGAAATTCGGTCTTGTGTTTGCTGCGGTATTCTTGCCGGAACGGCGGCACGATCTTCAACGGCATCATGACGTTCTCGCGCACCGTCAGCCATGGCAGCATGGTCGGGTTTTGAAACGCCATGCCGACGCGCACTTCCGCGGCGCCGACTTCGCGCCCGGCGATATAGACATAGCCCTCGCTGGCGGTGATAAGTCCGGTCACCAGTTTCAAAATGGTGGATTTGCCGCAACCGGACGGACCGACCAGCGCGACGAAGTCGCCCTTGTCGATGCGCAGATCGGTGAGGCCAAGCGCCGTGACCTGCTTATCCCCTCGCCCGTATGTCAGGGTTACTTTTTCAAGTTCGACGAAAGTGTCATCGGTTCTCGGCAGTTCAACTTCAGCGGCGGAGTTCATGCAATCTTTCCCTTCGCCCGGCAGAGCGTTGAGTCGTGATCGCTTGCATTGTGGTTTCGGTATTGCGGGGAGCGGCGGCCGGCATTTTTTGAATTGAGTGCACCGAGCGGCCCCAGCCCTTGGTGGCGGCAACAAGGACGCGATCTTTCATGACGAAACGTCCGCGCACGATGGTGTGGACCGGCAACCCCTTGATGCGCCGGCCGTCCCAGGGCGAGATTTTCGAGCGCGATTGAATTTCCGCGTCGCGGATCGTGTGCTCGCGGCCAAGATCGACCAGGGCGATGTCGGCATCGGCGCCGGGCGCCAGATTGCCCTTATGCGGGAAAAGGCCCCAAATGCGCGCCGGATTATAGGAACTCATGCGCACGTAATCGCTGATCGACATGCGGCCGGCATTCACCTCGGTCAGCATCAGCGGCATCTGCGTCTCGACGCCGGGAAAGCCGCAGTCCACCGTCCATATATCGTTGCGGGTTTTTTCTTCCGGCGCATGCGGCGCATGATCCGTCGCGATCAGATCGATGGTTCCGTCGAGCAAGGCTTGCCATAGCGGCGCCTGATTGCGCGCCTCGCGCACCGGCGGATTGACCGCGATGACACCGGGCACGCGCGTATAGTCGTCGGTCGACAACATCAAATAATGCGGACAGGTCTCGCCGGTGATATCGACGCCGCGCGCTTTCGCCTCGCGCAAGGGCCGCAGTTCCTCCGCCGACGACATATGAAGAATATGAATGCGGGCGCCGGTCCATTCGGCGAGGATGGCAGCACGGCTCACCGCCTCGACCGCGACCACGGCAGGACGCGCGGCGAGATGGGCGAATTGATCGCTGATGCCGGCTTCCATCAGCCGCTTTTGCCGCCGCTCCATGATCGAATTGGTCTCGGCATGCAGCGATATGCGTTTGCCGGTCGCGGCCACAACTTCGAAGGCTTCGAGCGTTGCGCCGGTGGAAGGCGAGGCAATCTTGCCGAAGGTATTGCCCATATAGAGCTTGAAGCCGATAACGCCGCCTTCGACCAATTCCGGCACATTGGCGATGGTGTCGTCGCCCAGCACGCCATAGAGGCCGAAATCGACATGGGCCTTGCTGGCCGCGATTCTGTGTTTGGCCGCTAAAATTTCCGCGCTGCCGGTCGGCGGGATTGTGTTGGGCATATCGAAGACAGTAGTGACGCCGCCGAAAGCAGCAGCGGCGGTGCCGCTTTCCCAATCTTCCTTGTGCGGGTAGCCCGGATCGCGGAAATGCACATGCACGTCGATGGCACCGGGCAAGATATGCAGGCCGGTAGCGTCGAACGTTTCATTGGCAGCCGGCATGGCATCCATATCGCCGACGGCGAGCACGCGGCCATCCTTGATGGCGATACTGGCGTCGATCACCGCGTCGGGTGAAACAATCTTGCCGTTATGGATGACGAGATCAGCGTTCATGACCGAGGTTCATGTTTTCACAGCATCGCCCAGCCGCCATCAACCGGCAAATCGGCGCCGGTGATCTGGCGGGAAACATCGCTGGCAAGAAACAGGCAGGCGTTGGCCACATCGTCGTCAACGGTGACGCGCTTGAGCGCGTAGTCGGCGGCATGGCGCTCCATCGCCTCTTCAAGGCTAATGCCAAGGCGCTTGGCCATATCGGCGCAGACTTTGTCGCGAAACCGCGGACCGTCGACCATGCCGGGCGCGACATTATTGACGTTGATATTGTATTGGCCGACCTCGAGCGCGAAGCTCTTGGTGATGCCGCGCAGGCCCCATTTCGACGCCGAATAGGCCATGCGGCCGGCGCGTCCGCGCATGCCGAAAGTGCCGCCGACATTGACGATTTTGCCGTAGCGCTGGGCGATCATGGTCGGCAGCACGCCGCGCATGGTGTGGAAGCAGCCGTTCATGTTGAGCTTGACGATGTCGTCGAATTCTTCCGGTGTGGTCTCAAGACCCGTTTTGCCGACCGGGCCAGAACCGCCGGCCACATTGACCAATATGTCGATGCGGCCGCCGAACGCCGCTTTGGTTTTCTCCGCGGCCTGTTCGCATTGCGCCGAATCGGTGAGATCGCACGCTACGACGATGGCCTGGGCACCGCTGCTTTTGACTTCAGCCGCAACTGGCTCGATCGCGGCGATGTCACGGCCGATGAGCGCCAGCTTTGCGCCTTCGGCGGCAAAGGCCTTGGTGATGGACGCACCCATGCCCTTGGCCGGTCCGGTGATCATGGCAATGCGCCCGTCGAGATCAAGCTTCATTGTCCGTCCGCCGCAAGGGATTGGGAGGGCGCCGCTCTCCCACGCGGGAGAGCGGCGGTTTCGAGCCGATTTCAGAACAGCTTGTGCGGGAGATCGGTTGCCGGCGGCAGGAACGAGCCGTCCCAGACCTCGCTCACGGTAGGCGTGCGTGGCAGCGCCAGCGCATCGACCAAAATGGCGATCGAGCGCTTAAGGCGGGCTTCATCGACGTTGCCGAGGCCGATCTTCTTGATCTCGGGGTGATTCATCTCGTCGGCAAAAGTCGCGTCGAAACGCTCGCGTTCAAGCTTGGTATTGATCAGCGGCTCGCGCTTGGCGACCGCGGCGACCGCGGCGTCCGGGTCTTTGATCGCATCGAGCATGCCCTTGTTGAGCGCGCGCAAGAAGCCTCTGATCACCTCGGGCTTCTCTTTCGTCATCTTCTTGGTGACGATGATGACGTTGGAATAGAGGTCCATACCGTAGTCGGAATATTTGATGTAGCGGATCGCCTTCTCGTCGATTTTTGCGAGCTTGGCGGAGAACCGGATGGTGTTGACATAGCCGAACACGCCGTCGACCTGGCCTTGCATCAACATGTTTTCACGCAAGCTGGGCTGCATGTTGCTGAGCTTGACCGTGGTGCAATCGATCTTTGCGATCTTGCAGAAGGCGGGGAACAGTTTGAGCGCGCCATCGTTGGCAGGACCGCCGATAGACTTGCCCTCGAGATCCTTGGCGGTCTTGATCGGGCCGTCGGCTTTCACCGCGATCGTGAAAGGCGGCTGATTGTACATGTCGTAAACCGCGATCGGCGCTTCATCCGGCTTCTTCGCGGCAAGCTCGATCAGCGCGTTCATATCGCCGAATCCGACATCGTAAGTGCCGTTGGCAACCAGCACTGGCACGCCGCCGGAGCCATTGCCCTGGTCGAGTTGGACTTCGATGCCTTCCGCTTTGAAGTAGCCGCGGTCGTCGGCCAGGAAAAACATGCCCTGCGGGCCCTGGTATTTCCAGTTCAACACCACTTTCAGCTTGGTCTGGGCGGTGGCCGGCGCGGCGGCGGCGAGCGTTAGTCCGATCGTCGCGGTCAGCGCGATCAGCAGAGAATAAGCGGGTCGGATCATCGGTACACTCCTGTCGGAAGCCATTGGGTTGCGGGCGCCCGGCGGCGGTCGAAGCGAAGGTTATACTGGCTAAACCCTAGTCCAGGCCATCGTTGCCATCTGCCGCTGATTTTTTGCTAGAGTGGTGCCGAAAAAGCATCACTGGCGCAGGCGGGTTCCACGGCCATGAAACATCTGCGGATTCTGGACTATGTCGACGAAGTCGCGCGCGCCCGTTCGATCCGACAGGCGGCAGCCCAACTCAACGTAACGGCATCGGCGGTGAACCGGCGGATCGCCGATCTTGAGGAAGAACTTGGCGCGCCTCTGTTTGAGCGGCTGCCGCGCGGCGTCCGGTTGACCGCGGCCGGCGAGGTCTTCGTGCACTACCTGCGCAAGCAAAGCGGCGACGTAGAACGCATGAAGTCGCAGATCGAGGATCTCAAGGGGCTGCGGCGCGGGACGGTACGCATTGCCTGTAGCCAGGCGCTGGCGCTCGACTTTCTCCCGCGCGCCGTCGCCAGTTTCCGCAAGTCCTATCCGCTGGTGGAATTCGACGTACAGGTCGTCGATCACGAACATGCCATGGCGGCATTGGCCGCATACGAAGTGGACCTGTTGCTGGTGTATCGGCCGCCGTTTCTCGCCAATTTCCAGCCCCTGATCACGCTTGAGCAGCGACTGGTTGCGGTCATGGCCAAAACTCATCCCCTCGCCAAGCGGCGCAAACTCCGTTTGCGCGATTGCGCGGCCTACCCGGCGGCGTTGCCCTCGCCATCGATTGGCGGGCGCCAATTGCTCGATCAAGTGTCGGCGCGAACCGGTTTAACGTTCAAGATCGCCGCGGAATCGAACTCGTTCGAAATGCTGCGTGGCCTCGTCAGCCACGCCGGGTTGATATCGTTTCAAATTCAAATCGGCACCATGCCGGAAGGCAACAAGCTAGGCCTAGTGGCGCGCGACATTGACGACCGCGACGTGCCCACGGCCAATCTCGTATTAGGCCGTTTGCGCGACCGCAATCTTCCCGTGGCCACTGCCGTATTCGCCGAACGCATCGCGCAGAGCCTGGAGGCAATGGCTGAGGCAAGCGGCGGCACGAAGCGAAAATCGTAAGGATCCCGGGCTGGAGATCGGCATAACAATCGCCGGATCAACCCACTGCTATTCGATGTATTGTGTTGGTCGCTGAATTTGCTTCGCTACAAGCTTGCCCAACTAAAACCAGGACCGGGCCCGGCAATGCAGCCTCCGCGATGCGCTGGCCGAGTTCGCCGATTGGACTTGCGATCACCTGCTGGTCGGGCCGCGTGGCGCGAGCAATGGCGAGCGCAGGCGTCGCGGGGTCAAGCCCCTGCGCAGTCGCTTTTGCCACCAGCGCGGCTAAGGTCTTGATCGGCATATAGATCGCGGTCGTCGTGGCGGGGTCCGCCAGGCTCTTCCAATCGATGTCGGCCGGCAATTTTCCATGGTGCGCATGGCCGGTGACATATTGCAGCCGGCGGGCATGTTTGCGGTCGGTGAGCGGCAGGCCGAGCCTGGCCGCTGCGCCCTGCGCCGCCGTGATGCCGGGCACAATCTCGACGGCAAGGTTCGCCGCCTTGCAAGCCGCGATTTCCTCCGCCGCGCGCCCAAAGATCAGCGGATCGCCGCCCTTGAGCCGCACTACACGTTTGCCCTGTTTCGCCAGGCCGACCATCAGCGCATTGATGTCGTCCTGCTTGCAGGAAGGCCCAAACCCGGTTTTGCCGACCAGCATTTTGCGGGCCTCGCGGCGGGCAAAATCGAGCACATCGTGCGACACCAGATCGTCGAACAGGATGACGTCGGCGGATTGCAGCGCGCGCACGGCACGCAGCGTCAACAATTCCGGATCGCCCGGACCGGCGCCGACCAAAGTGACCGAGCCATGCTCGATCGCCGTACCGAGGCCCCTCACCTCCGCGATAAAGCGTTCGAAATCGCTCTCGCTCGGCTCGCTCTGCGGGTTAGCGACCGCTTGCGCGGTAAATATCTGCCAGAACTTGCGCCGTCCGGCGAATGACAGACCCGACGCTTTGAGCGCGACACGCCAGCGCGACGCGGCCGAAGCCCAATTGGCAAAGCCCTTTGGCAGCAAAGCCTCCAGCTTGGCCCGGATCGCCTGCGCGAATACGGGCGCGGCGCCGTCGGTGGAAATGCCAATGACCAACGGAGAACGATTGACAATGGCGCCGAATGAAAAATCGCAGAAGGCCGGCTTGTCGATCACATTGACCGGTACGCCTACCGCGCGCGCCGCATCCGCAAATGCCTTCGCCTGAATGTCATCGTCGAAACCGCCGACCGCGATGGCCGCGCCGCGTAAATCGTCGGCCGTCCATCCATGCACGGCGTAGCGCTGAACATTTGCGCCGGCGGCCTCCAGCAGTTCCAACTTCCAGTCCACGGCCTGGCCGTCGCCCACCAGTACGCAGCGCTTGCCCTCGAGCGCCAGAAATACCGGGAGCCGTGCCAGCCGATCCATTCGGCCCGAACTCGCTTCAGAAGGAATGCGCGACCGGATCACAGCTGTTTTATCCTCTAATAGACGTCGGCTTGATAACGGTCGTTTTTCTTAAGGTCGGCGACGTAGCGCGCGGCTTCTTCGGGGCTGCGCTTGCCGTGCTCGGCGACCACGTCGATCAGCGCGCGCTCGACATCCTTCGCCATACGCAAAGCGTCACCGCAAACATATACGTGTGCGCCATGACTTAGCCACTCCCACAGGTCACGTCCGTCGTCGCGCATGCGGTGCTGAACATAAATTTTATCCTTGCCGTCACGCGACCACGCCAGCGTTAGCCGATGCAGATGGCCGGCCGATCGCATGGCGACAAATTCTTCCTCGTAAAAGAAATCGTAGTCGCTGCGCTGGTGGCCGAAATATAGCCAATTGCCGCCCGGCGCTTTAGTGGCAATGCGCTCCTGCAAGAAGGCGCGGAATGGCGCAACGCCAGTGCCCGGGCCGATCATGATGATGGACGTATTCGGATCGGCGGGCAGCGCGAAATGCTGCGCCTTTTGCACGTATACTTTGATCTTGTCGCCGGGCGTCAGCCGGCTGCCAAGAAACGTCGAAGCGACGCCGAGGCGCGTGCGCTCGTCCACGTCGTACCGCACGGCATCGACCGTCAGCGATACGCGGCCGGGATTACTCTTGAGCGAGGACGAGATCGAATAGACACGCGGCTGCAAGGGATCGAGCGCCTCGATGAAAGCCTCAGGATCCGGCCGCACGCCGGGAAATTTCTGCAAAGCGGCGAGTACATCGAGCGTCGCTGCATCACCGTCGGGATCTTTGCCTTCGGCCAAGGCTTTGGCCTTTTTCCGCCGCTCGCCGCCGGTGAGATAGGAAATCAACTGGAACAGCATGTCGGGCGCGGGCGACAGCGCGACGCCATCGGTAAGCGTCTCGCGTAATGTGCGCCCGGCGATCGGAAAATCGGGCGGCGCGTCGATTGCTGCAAGAACGGCATCTACCAGCGCGGCATCGTTGGCCGGATAGACCCCGAACGAGTCGCCGACGACATAATCCAGACCGCAGTCGGCAAGATCGAATTCGACGTGCCAGGTCTCCTTTTCCGAGCCTTCCCTGTTGAGACGGCGCCGTGAAATGAATGTTGCGTAGACAGGGTTGTCGCGTGAGCGGCCGGGCGCGGAAACCGGCGCGGCCGGCGCGATATCCGCCTTGGCCGCGGGCGGCGACTGGCCCATTTCAGCATAGAGCGCCTTGAGCATACGGTTGGTTTCTTTGCCGCCCGGCACGCACAAATTTAGGCGCTCTTCCTTTTTTACGAACAGCGCGTCTGCATAGTCGTTGCAATTATATCCGCACTGCCCGCAATCCTGTTGCGCCATCGCCGCCATCAAGCGCCGTGGCAGCGGCTTTCCTTCCGCGAGTTTCATGCGGTCGGGCATCGGCATGGCTGGATCGTGCCAGGGCGCGCCATCGTCGGCTTCCGCCGGAGCAGCGCCGGCCTCGAGCAGGCCCGGCAGCAGCTGGGCCGCCTGCTGGTTCGACAGCGCGGTGACGCTTTCATCGAGCGAAATCATCCCGGCGAACAGACCGTTGAGCCAGGTTCGCTGCTCGACACTGAACGGCGCGGATTCGGGAATGAAGGACGGAATCGGCGGGCGCTGCGACATGCTCATACCACAGCCTCCTGCTCGGCCATGGCCTTGAGCGCGTCGATCTCGTGCCGCCGCGCAAAGTCGATGAAGCTCTCATCGCTCGATGCGCGATGCGCGACATAGGCCTTGAGAATACGCTCCACCGTTTTCGGCGCATCTTCGGCTTTGACGTCGCGATAAAGTTCACGCCCGAGCGCTGCCTGCGGGCCGAAGCCGCCACCGATCAGCACGTGATAGCCTTCGACCGGATCGGCATCCTCGCCGACATCGACCTTGCAGGCGAGCATGCCGATTTCGCTGACGAAATGCTGCGCACATGAGTGATGGCAGCCGGTGAGGTGGATATTGACCGGCGTATCGAGCGCCACGCGCGTTTCGCACCAGCGCGCGATTTCCTCGGCGTGACGTTTCGTGTCGGAGGCGGCGAATTTGCATCCCGTGTTGCCGGTGCATGCGATGAGGCCGGAACGGATCGCATTGGTCTCGATCGCCAGGCCAAGCGCCTCGATCTGCGCCTGCGCTGCCGCTAATTTTTCCGCCGGAACGCCCGAGATCAACAGGTTCTGCCAAACCGTGAGCCTGATATCGCCGTCGCCTATTTCGCTCGAGATGGCGGCGAGACCTTTCATCTGCGCGACCGTCAGACGCCCGACCGGCACAACAATGCCGATCCAGTGCAAGCCGTCCTGCTTTTGCGGATGGATGCCGATATGCGCGGTACGCGAGAATACCGGACGCGGCGCCAGCGCGCCGGGCACGGCGCGGTCGAGCTTGCGGCCGAGCTTTTCCTCCATGAGTCCAACGAATTTCTCGACACCCATTTTGTCGAGCACGTATTTGAGCCGCGCCTTGGTGCGGTCGGTGCGATCGCCGTGTTCTATATAGACGCGCACCACCGCGTCGGCGACTTTGGTGGCATCGGCCGGTTTCACCACGACGCCGGTTTCGCGTGCAAAATCTTTGTGGCCGGTGATGCCGCCAAGACCGAGTTTGAACCAGATACCCGGTGCCAGGCCGAACCCGTCCTGTACGTCGACGGCCTGGAATGAAATATCGTTGGTGTCTTCCAGCACCGGTATCAAACCGGCGCCGTCGAAACCGACATTGAATTTGCGCGGCAAGCCGTACAGCGAACGGTCGTTGAGAATATGGAAGTGCCATTCTCGCGCGTAAGGTCTGGTGTCGAGCAATTCCTGCGGATCGATGCCGGCGGTCGGCGTGCCGGTGACATTACGGATATTGTCGGCACCGGAGCCGCGCGAGCACAGGCCGAGGTCCTGGATCGCCTCGATCATGTTGACGGCGTTCTCAGCCGTGATCTCGCCGAATCTGCAAATTGGCGCGCGTTGTCACGTGCGAATAACCGCCGCCATAGCGCTCGGCGAGATCGGCGAGCCCGGCCAATTGCGTGGCCTTGAGAATACCGTTCGGCATTCGCAACCGGCACATATAGGAGTTCTGGTTCGGCGCCACGTAGAACAGGCCGAAGAATCGCCAGCGGAAATTGTCCGCGGGCTTGGGATATTCGCCTTTGGCGGCGTGATCCTTCAGCCGGTCGTAAGTATCGAAGGGATGCTGCTCGCGTTTGAATTTTTCCGGGTCGGACAATTTTCCGCCGGAGGCCAGCACTTTGTTCTGCGCCTTGAGCGCGGCAGCCTCTGGCCCGGTCGGCTCAGCGGCGCGGCCAAGGCGCCCGTCAGCGCGGCGCCAGACGCGGCTAGCCCTTTTGCGGTCTTGGCGATCTGGAGGCCGGCGGCGAACCCTTCCAGGTAACGTTTTTGTTCGGGGTCAAAGTCGCCAGTCGCCGTCTCTTCGCCTGACTTCAGTCCGGCTTCCGTCGTCATCTGTTCGGCACCTGTATCATGGCCCGTTAGCAGCAACGACCATGCCATGTGATAAACATTTGATAGAACGGCATTTTCCGCACTTTAGCGACATTGCTGCCCTTAAATTAGGCGCCCGCGATAGCATTTTATGCAGCATAAAAAATCATGTCGGCCGGCCGGCTTATGCCGCCTAGCGGCAATGCCAGTGCGGATTCGAAACACCGACGCTTTTCTTCACTCAAAAGCGCGCAACAAGCACGGCCGCAGGCCCGAAATTCTCAGTTGGCATGTCAATTGCTGAGATCGTCTTGAGTCTGCACGTCACCAAGGGAGATCTCACGTGGCCTATCTCGTGCCTTCGGAATTCGTGACCAAAATGGTCGATGCCGGCGAATCAAAAGTCTTCATGTCGACCAGGGATACGCTCGTTCGCGCCTATATGGCCGGCGCAATTTTGGCATTGGCGGCCTGGATGGCGATCACGATCAACGTCAACACCGGGCAGCCGCTCGTCGGCGCCCTGATCTTTCCGGTCGGGTTCGTCATGCTTAACCTGCTGGGTTTCGACCTGCTCACCGGTGTCTTCGTGCTGACCCCGCTCGCCTTGCTCGACAAGCGGCCGGGCGTGACCTTCAGCGGCGTCATGCGCAACTGGGGCCTGGTTTTCCTCGGCAACTTTGCCGGCTCGCTCACTACGGCCTTTTTGATGGCGTTCGTGACGACATTCGCCTTCACGCAGCCACCGGATAAGGTCGGCACCGTGATCGGAAACATCGGCGAGGCCCGAACGCTGGGCTACGCCGCGCATGGCGCGGCCGGCATGGCGACGTTGTTCCTGCGCGGCGCCCTGTGCAACTGGATGGTCTCGACCGGCGTGGTCGGCGCCATGATATCGACTTCCGTCCCCGGCAAGGTCATCGCGATGTGGATGCCGATCTTCGTGTTCTTTTACATGGTGTTCGAGCATTCCGTCGTGAACATGTTCCTGTTCCCGGCGGGCTTGATGCTTCATGCCCCATTCTCGATCATGGACTATTTCATCTGGAACGAGATCCCGACGGTGCTCGGCAATCTGGTCGGCGGCATCGCTTTCACCGGGTTGACGCTTTATGCCACCCACGTCAGGACCGCCCCCAAGCGCACGGCGCTCAAGCGCGCCGCTTAGCGCAATCTGCTAGCATGGAGCCTCAACCCGGCCGGGTTGAGGCTCTTTTTTTTGGTCCACCATGCCTAGCCATCTCGCAATATCGATCGGACAATATTCCGATAAGGGCCGCAAGGAGGCCAACCAGGATTTTCACGGCGCGCTGATCCCCGAAGAGCCGTTGCTGAGCCTGAAAGGTATCGCGGTCGCGCTGGCGGATGGGATCAGCAGCAGCGAGGTGAGCGGCATTGCCAGCGAGTCGGCCGTCAAAAGCTTTCTGACGGACTATTACTGCACGTCGGAATCGTGGTCCGTCAAAACTTCGGCGCAGCGCGTGATATCGGCGACGAATTCGTGGCTGCACGCGCAAACGCGTCAAAGCCAGTATCTTTACGACAAAGACAGGGGCTATGTGTGCACGCTCAGCGTGGTGGTTTTCAAGTCCACGACGGCGCATATTTTTCATATCGGCGACGCCCGCGTCTATCGCGTCGCGGCCCACGGCCTCGAGCAGTTGACCGAAGATCACCGCATCGTCTTGTCGTCCGAGCAAAGCTATCTTGGCCGCGCCCTGGGGATTAGCCCGCAAATCGAAATCGATTATCGGCCAGTCAAGCTCGCACAAGGCGACCTCTTCCTATTGGCGACCGATGGCGTCTACGAACATGTCAGCGGCCGCTATATCGCCGAAACCATCAATGGCATGGCGGGCGAATTGGACAGCGCGGCGAAAGCTATCGTCGAAGAAGCCGAACGGCAGGGCAGCGCGGATAACCTGACCGTCCAAATCGTGCGAATCAACTCACTGCCCGACAGCGACGAAAGCGAAATCGTGAGACAGGTGCTGGAACTGCCGTGTCCACCGCTGCTGGAAGCGCGAATGGTATTGGACGGCTATCAAATCGTCAGAGAAATTCATGGCAGCAGCCGCAGCCATATTTACCTCGCCGTCGATAGCGCGGATGGCGCCCTGGTTGCGCTCAAAACGCCGTCGATCGACTTGCGCGGCGACCCCGCTTATCTGCAGCGATTCATGCTGGAAGAATGGGTGGCCCGCCGCATCAACAATGCTCACGTTTTAAAGCCTCGCGTTCAATCGAGGGTACGAAATTATCTATATGTCGTTACGGAATTCGTTGACGGTCAGACTTTGACTCAGTGGATGACGGATAATCCGAAACCGAGTCTTGAAATCGTACGTGGAATTATCGAACAGATTGCCGGCGGCCTGCAGGCGTTCCATCGAATGGAAATGCTGCATCAGGACCTGCGGCCGGACAACATCATGATCGATGGGACCGGAACGGCAAAGATCATCGATTTTGGCGCGACGCGAATTGCCGGCATTGCCGATGATTTGCCATCCGGCATTGACGAAAATATTCTCGGGACAGTGCAATACACAGCGCCGGAATATTTTCTCGGCGAATGCGGTTCTTCAAGTTCCGATATTTTCTCGCTCGGAGTCATTGCTTACCAGATGTTGACCGGCCGGCTGCCCTATGGAGCAAAAGTGGTAAATACCCGGACGAAATCTCAACAAAGAAAATTAAAATACAAACCTGTATTTGACGACAATCGCGAGATTCCGGCGTGGATTGACGGCGCGCTGAAGAAGGCGTTGAACCCGGACCCGCTCAAACGGTACGACGAACTGTCGGAATTCATTTACGACCTTCGTCACCCCAACCTGAAATATCTCAATTCCTCTCATCCTCCCCTTATGGAACGTAATCCATTGCTGTTCTGGAAATTCCTTTCTTTTATCCTTGCGCTCGCCGTTCTGGCGCTACTCGTTATTCAACATACGACCCGCTGAGCAATCACGCACAGGGTATTGCTGCCATGAACTTGTTCGTCGTTCCGACCATAGGCTTCGATCTGCTCTATGCCTTCGTCATTGTCCGTCTGGGCAGACGAGAGTTGGTCTGAATCAACGTAGAGAAAATTCGGCGGCTGAATTGATTGCGAGTCAGCTAACCGAGGCGTTCCCTTGGGATGAGCCGCCGGGCTATCTGATCCGCGATCGGGATTGCATCTACAGTAACATTGTCACAAGCAGAATCCGAGCTACGATCATTCGGGACATGCCGGTTGCGAATAACCGGTAAAGCCCGACAAAACCGATACTCAAAGCACAACGTTAGTCGCCGGATCGATGAGGTGCATATGGTCGAGATTGGCGCGTAATTGCATTTCCTCGCCTGAATTCTTAGCGGCGGTAGGCTCGACACGGCCACAGACTTCGGTGCCATCGACTTTGAAAAACACCATCGTCTCCATGCCCATCGGTTCGACTACGTCGAGCGTGATTTGAAATTCCTGACCGACGCCATTCTCGCTGCCACGCGTTTCAGTAAGATGTTCCGGACGTAAGCCGAACAACACGTCCTTGCCGGTATGCGTGCGATATCGCGCGGCGCGGCTTTCCGGTACATGGAATGACAGTTTGTCGGAGAGTTCTGATATTCAGACCGCCGCCGTTGTTTTCCAGCTTGGCCGGAATAAGATTCATCCCCGGCGATCCGATAAAGCTTGCCACAAAGCGGGTCTTGGGGTGGTGGTACAGGTCATTGGGCGTGCCTATCTGCTCGATCTTGCCGTTATTCATGACCACCACCCGATCGGCTAGCGTCATGGCTTCGACCTGGTCATGCGTCACATAAACGGTCGTTGTCTTGACCTTTTGGTGCACACGTTTGATTTCGGTGCGCATCTGGACGCGCAATTTAGCGTCGAGATTGGACAGCGGTTCGTCGAACAGGAACACTTTGGGATTGCGCACAATAGCGCGGCCCATGGCAACACGCTGGCGCTGACCGCCGGAAAGTTGTTTGGGACGACGACCGAGAAGTTCGGTGATGTCGAGAATGCGGGCAGCATTGTCGACCCGCAGCTTGATTTCCGTTTTTGGAAATTTACGCAACTTGAGCCCGAACGACATGTTTTCAGCGACGGTCATATGCGGATAAAGAGCGTAATTTTGAAAAACCATCGCGATGTCACGATCCTTCGGCGGCAGGTCGTTGACCACTTCACCGCCAATTGAGATCTCGCCGTCACTGATTTCCTCAAGCCCAGCGATCATCCGCAAAGTCGTACTTTTCCCGCAACCCGACGGGCCAACCAATACGAGAAACTCGTGATTGGGAATATCAAGGTTGACGTTGCTGACGGCGACGACATCGTCGTAGCGCTTGCCCACGTTCCGCAAAGTTACTTCCGCCATTCACGTTACCCCGCCTTGCTACGTCGCCCGATTTATTTTCGGTGCGTAATCGTTTCAGAATATTGGTTCCCGCTTTCGGGGATGGTGAATTGCTAGCCCTTGGTCGCTCCCGCCGTAAGGCCGGCGATATAGTAGTCCATGAGAAACGCATAGATCACGAGCGGCGGCGCCGCCGCGACCAATGCACCAGCCATCAGCATGCCCCACTTATAAACGTCACCGCGTATCAGGCTGGTCACGGTGCCCACCGTTAGCACTTGCTGGTCGGCTGAATAAAGAAACGCCATCGGATAGACAAACGCCGCCCAGGACACGGTGAACGCGAAGATCATCGCGGCGATGATGCCGGGCAGCGCGACCGGAATGAAAATCTTCGTAAGCATCTGCATGTGGCCGGCGCCATCGATCAGCGCGGCCTCGTCAAGCTCCTTTGGAATCGACTGAAAATAGCCGATCATAATCCAGGTGCAGAACGGCACGGTCAGGGTCGGATAGACCAGCACCATGCCCCAATAGGAATTGAGCAGGCCGATCGATTTGACGATCTGGAACATCGGGATGAACAGCAGCGTATCGGGCACCAGATAGGTCAGGAATATTCCGGTCGCCAGCATGCCGGAGCCCCAGAACTTCATACGGCCAAGCGCGAAAGCGGCCAACACGCTCACGACCATGGTGATCGCCACCACGCATACGGTGACGATGGCGGTATTCTTGAAGAAGATCAGAAAGTCCGTCTGCGTGAGCAGGATTTTGAACTGATCGAGCGTGGCGCCGTCGAAGATGAACCACGGATTGGTCGCCATCCGCGCCATCTCGGCGTCGCTCTTGAGCGCCGTCACCACCATGTAATAAGGCGGCAGCAGGAAGAAGATCGCAAACAGGATCAAGAAAAAATACGAGGTCATCAGCGCCCAGCGGCGGTTGCGCCGAAGACTGACGCCAACGCCGATGCGTTTGGTGGTGGGAACAGCGATGGCAGCCGTGCTCATCCGATTTCCCTCCCGCGCTTGCGCACACCGCGCAGAATGAAGACGGCGGCGACCGCCAGGATCGGGAGCATGAACAGCGAGGTTGCGGCGCCGAGCGGCAGATCGCCGGAGCGGATGCCGAGCAGGAACGAATAAGTCGCGAACATATGTGTCATGTTGCGCGGGCCGCCCGCTGTCATGATCTGCACGATGTCGAAATTGGCGAAGGTGACGATAAGCGAGAAAAGCACCGTGATGGCGATGATGTTGTGCATCATCGGCAGCGTAATGTGGCGGAACTTCTGCCAGGCGGTGGCGCCGTCGATAGAAGCCGCCTCATAGAGCTGTTCGGGCACCGATTTGAGCGCCGCCAGATACATGATCAGAAAAAACGGCGCGCCGTACCAGACATTGACCAGGATGACCGAGAAGCGCGCCCAATACGGATCGCTCAGCCACGGAATTCCGGCAAAGCCCAGACTTCGCAATGTGTAATTAAATGCAGAATTGGTCGGATCGAACATCCACCACCAGCCGAGCGTGGAAAGCGCCAACGGGATCACCCACGGCACCAGCAGCATTCCGCGCCATTTGCGCTGGCCCTTGACCGGCAGATTGTTGACCAAATGCGCAGTGATCAGCCCGATCAGCGCCTTAAAGAATACCGCGGATAGCGCGAAAATCGTCGATTGTTCGGCCACCATCCAGAACGTGTCGCGCGACAGCAGAAACGTGAAATTGCCCAGCCCGATGAAATGGGTCTGCGCCTTGTTCAGCATCGACAGATAAATCGAATAGAACGCCGGGTAGATAATGAGCCCCAAGACGATGGCAATCAGCGGCAGGCACATCAAGACCGCGGTGGTCGAGCGTTGCCGCATGAATAGCTTGAGGCCCCGCTTTCTCGCCGGCGGCGCCGCGGTGTCAGCAAGGCTTACGTCGCTCCAACCCTGGACGGTATCGGCCATGTTTCGGTCTCTGATGATTCGAGGGTGCGGCGCCTAAGCTCGCGCATGCCGGCCAGCGCGGCCGGCATGCGAAGTTTGTGAATGCCGTGACGAACGCTCAGGCGCGCAAGGTGCCTTCGAGTTCCTTCTCGGCCCACTTGATCACGTCGTCGAGCTTCTCCTTGCCCTGCGTGAACTTGGCGATCATCACGGTGTTGATCGCCTGATTGTAGATCTGGGCGCCAACATCGGAACGCGCCGGCGCGCCGGCGATCGAGGTCTGCTCGTCACCGCGCGGCGGATAACCGTAGACGGTGCCGACCGGCGGCCCGACCGTGTTCCAGGTGGGAAGGTCGTACATGCTCTTGAACGACGGCAGGTCGTAGCCGACCGACGCTGCGACCAGTTGTGCGACCGATTCCTTCTGCGAGATGAAGGTGAGCAGTTCTTTCGCAGCTGTCTTGTTCTGGGAGAACTTCCACACCCCATAGAACTGCGGCAACTGCCCGACAAAGCGGCCCTTTGGCCCCGTCGGCACCGGATGGGTCCAGCACTGCTCCGCCACCTTCGGATTGTCGCGCTTGGCGACCGCCCACGCGCTCGGCGGGTTCATGATGTTCGAGCCCTTGCCGGAGATCAGCCAGCGATTGTTGCCGGCGTCGTCCCAGGCGTAAACTTCGGGCGGCGACACTTCCATGATCTTGCGGGCGATTTCCATCGCCTGCCGGGTCTGGTCGGAATTGATCTTGATGTTGTCCTTGGCGTCGACCATCACCACGCCATAGGCGTTGAACAGCCCGCCAACCCAATCGACCGCGTCGGAGGTCTGGCCCATCGGCAGACCGACCGGGAAGCCGGCCTTGAACAGCTTCTGCGCCGAGGTGACGTAGGCATCCCAGTTCCACGCGGCGACCTTGGCCTTGTCCCATTTCTTTTCGTCGGCCGGGAACATCTCGAGGAGATCGAGACCGGCGTGCTCCTTGTAGAGATCGAAGCGCGAGCAGCACGGCTTGACCTGGCTCCCGATCGTGGTCGGGACACCTCGCCAGGTGCCTTTGATCTTGGCGAGATATTCGGCGACCGGGCTGATCGGGCCATATTGCTTGATCAGTCCGTCGACGACGTCGTCGAGCGGCTCGAGCTGCTCCTGGTGGATCCGGACATTCCAGTCGCGATGCGACATGATGTCGTGGCCGGTGCCGGCCTGCGCCTCGGCGGCCGCCGTGAGCTTGTCTTTTTCACCCTGCGACGTGATGTAGTCGATGTGAACTTCGACTTTGTTTTTCTCGCCCCACTCGTTGCAGAGCTTGTCGAGGGCTTTATTGGCGCCGGGCACCCAGTGATCCCAGCAGCCGAGTGTCAGCTTACCTGCAGCGTAAGCGCCTCTGACATAAGGAGCGGTGATAACAGCCGCTGTAGCGAGAGCCGCAGTTTTCAAAACGGTTCTGCGAGTAGTCCTTGGTAGCATCGGGCATTCCTCCCTGACGTTGGCGATGAGTTATTGTTATTTTGCACAAAGGCTATACCCTAAATGAATAGGTGCCTAGTCAAAGCTAAGTCATTTTGCGCCGCGCAATTGTTGGGCAGTCGCGTCGGTATTTACTGGCGGGTTAATGTTGCATTGCAGTTTGCTAAAAAGACTCAATAAAATCAGGCGCTTTTAGCATTTCTGATATACTTCATGGCGATCAAGCCCGCATTCAGGGGCCGCTTGGGCGGCTATGCTCATCTAATTGAGCAATTGGCACGACGAGGCCGCGGAACATTTACGTGCGCTAGAATTACATCACCGCGCCGATTTGCCACGGAACGAATTCCAGATCGCCATAGCCCAGGTCTTCCGATTTGGTGTGCGTGCCTGAAGCAACCTGCAAAACCTTATCGAAGATTTCCTGTCCTTTTGCCTCAATCGACGTTCCATCAAGTATATCGCCGCAATTAATGTCCATATCGTCCGTCATGCGCCGATACATTTCGGTGTTGGTGGCAAGCTTGATGGAAGGCGTCGGCTTGCAGCCAAAGGCTGAACCGCGACCCGTGGTGAAACACATAACGTTGCAGCCGCCGGCAACCTGGCCGGTTGCTCCGACTGGGTCATAGCCGGGGGTGTCCATGAAAACGAACCCCTTCTCCTTGACCGGTTCGGCATACTCATAAATCGCGCGTAACGCCGTCGTGCCGCCTTTGGCGGCCGCACCCAATGACTTTTCCAAAATTGTAGTTAGTCCACCCGCCTTGTTGCCGGGCGAGGGGTTATTGTTCATCTCACCGCCGGTGCGTTTGCAGTATTCTTCCCACCAGTGAATCCGCTCGATGAGCTTTTCACCGACCGCGCGGTTAACCGCGCGTCGCGTCAGCAGATGCTCGGCACCATAGATTTCCGGTGTTTCAGCAAGGACCGCGGCGCCTCCGTGCTTGACCAGAAGGTCGACGGCAGCGCCCAGCGCGGCATTGGCCGTAATCCCGGAATAACCATCCGAGCCGCCACACTGTAGCGCCAAGACAATTTCGGAAGCCGGCCGGGTCTCACGCTTCGCGCGCGCCGCAATCGGCAGGATTGCTTTGATGCGTTCGACCCCTTGGTCAACGGTCTTCTTCGTTCCGCCGGTCGCCTGGATCGTCATGGTTTGAAAGTGATCGCCTTCGACCAGGCCATATTCAGCTTTCATACGGTCGATCTGAAATACTTCGCAGCCAAGACCGACCATCAGCGCGGCACCAAGATTGGGATGTGTCGCATAGCCCCATTGCGTCCGCCGGAGCAAATCCCAGCCCTCGCCATAGGCCGCCATGCCGCACCCGGTGCCGTGAACAAACGCCACAGCGCCGTCAATTTCGGGATAGTCATCGAGAATTCCAGACCGATTCAATTCTTCGGCGATGAATTTTGCAGCTGACGCCGAACAATTTACCGACGTCAGAATACCGATATAGTTTCGCGTTCCGAGTTTTGCCATTTGGCCGCACATAGCCCTCGAAGGTCGCGCGCAATTCCGGCGGCAAGACCTCGTCATTCTTGGTGCCCTCGGCAAACTGATAGTCGCGCGCGAAGTCATGCAAACCAACGTTGTGTTCATGAACCCAATCGCCAGGCGCAATGTGCTTTGATGCAAAACCAATGATCTGGCCATATTTCCGCACCGGCTCGCCTTCGCGAATGGCGGCTATCGCCATCTTGTGACCGCGCGGTACCCGTTCCCGTGCGGTCAGGCCCGCAACGTCCGCGCCCACAACAATCTGATCGACGGCGACAATGACGTTATCTTCGGATGAAAGCCGTATCGTTCGTGGCGCACTCATTCGTGGGCTCTCAATTAACGAATCCGACAAAATCTGATGGCTGTGGTTCGGGGCGACGTTCAGTTTGATTGAAATCAGAGACATCAGCAAGCCGCCGGGTCGTTCGGCGGTGTCCTAAGCGCGAGAATGCGTGGTGGCGGACGCAGTCGTAGTCGAACCCGTCTCCGCACCCCTGTTCCCTGCTAACAGGGAAAAGACCAGGGAATTTAACAAAATCGGGGCTTCGGGGGCGCTAGAAATTGAAAATAAAGCCGTCGTCACGGGAGCTTCGGCACGAATTCCCTACTCAGTGGAACAGGGAATTATTTCGGCGAAACAGGGAATTTTGGCGAGAGAACAGGGAATTTGACCGACAAAATTCCGATCGTCACTGTTCGAGACTTCGGCGATTATTGCGAAT
>CAWEDE010000041.1:0-8639 GCA_963807665.1 uncultured Alphaproteobacteria bacterium
GTGCTGTTGGAAACCACCGGGCTCGCCGATCCGGCGCCGGTGTTGCATACCGCCATGGCACATCCTTATCTGGTCATGCGTTACCGGCTCGATGGCGTGGTGACGGTGGTCGATGCCGTGAACGGTGAAACCACGCTCGATGAACATGCCGAGGCGGTGAAACAGGCCGCGGTCGCCGATCGCATCGTTTTGACCAAAACCGATCTGGCAAGCCCGGAGCAACGCGACCGCATCGTCGCGCGGCTGCGCAAGCTCAATCCCGCCGCCGACATTCTCGACGCCGCGAAAGGCGAAGCCACGGCGGAGCGGCTCATGAATTGCGGGCTGTACGATCCGGCGCGCAAAATTCCGGACGTGAAGAAATGGCTCGCCGCCGAGGCCTATGCCGATGCGCACGATCATCACCATCACGATGTGAACCGCCATGACGCGCATATCGGCGCCTTCGTACTCACCAGCGACGCCGCGATCCCGGCCGGCACGCTGGAAATGTTTCTCGAACTACTGCGCGCCAGCCATGGTGCCAAGCTTTTGCGCATCAAGGGCATCGTGAAACTCGCCGAAATGCCCGACACGCCCGTCGTGGTGCATGGCGTCCAGCACGTGTTTCACCCGACCGCGCGCCTTGAGCGCTGGCCGGACGACGATCACCGCACGAGATTGGTGTTCATCACCCGCGACCTGCCCGAGCGCACCGTGCGCGAACTGTTCGAGGCCTTTATCGGCCAGGTCGCGCCCGACCGGCCCGACCACGCGGCTTTGACCGATAATCCGCTGATACCGTTTGGCGGCGTGGATCGATAGCGCTTGCACGCCGTCGCGGTTCGCATAATGCTGGCCCCGACCGCCGGTCATCCCGCAACGAACCAGGCGGCTCGGGGAGACATCATGGAACGGGCTTCGGACAGGCCGTGGCTGCGCAATTATCCGCCCGGCGTGCCTTTCGAGATCGACCCGGCGCGCTATCCGTCGCTGGTCGACTTGTTCGAGGAAAGCTTTCAGGCCCATAGCGCCAACCCGCTTTGATCTGCATGGGCAAGTCGCTGACCTTTGCCGAACTCGACAAGATGTCGCGTGCCTTCGGCGCTTGGCTGCAAAGCACGGGCCTGCAACGCGGCACGCGTATCGCCATCATGCTGCCGAACCTGTTGCAACACCCGATCGCCATGAGCGGCGTGCTGCGCGCCGGCATGACGGTGGTGAACGTCAATCCGCTCTACACGCCGCGCGAATTGGAGCTGCAACTCAAGGATTCCGGCGCGCAAGCCATCCTGGTGCTGGAAAACTTCGCCCATACGCTGGCGCAGGTGGTCGAGCGCACCGAGGTCAAGCATGTCATCGTCACCAGCATGGGCGATCTGCATGGCCTGTTGAAAGGCACGCTGATCAATCTGGTCGTGCGCCGCGTCAAGAAAATGGTGCCGCCTTACGCGCTGCCTGGCGCAGTCGCCTTCAGCAAAGTGCTTTCCGAAGGCAGCCGCCTGCCGCTGCAAAAACCGCGGCTTGGCCCCAGCGATATCGCGTTCCTGCAATATACCGGCGGCACCACCGGCATTTCCAAGGGCGCTACCCTGACGCACCGCAATGTCGTCGCCAACACCTTGCAGGCCGACGCCTGGCTGCAGCCGGCGCTGATGGGCGAACCGCGCGCCGACCAGATGTTCATGTTGGCGGCGCTTCCTCTTTATCACATCTTCGCACTGACCGCCTGCGCCCTGATCGGCGTCCGTAATGGCGCGGTCTGCCTGCTGATTCCAAATCCGCGCGACATTCCGAACCTGATTTCGGAATTGTCGAAATATCCGGTGAATTATTTTCCCGCGGTTAATACGCTGTTCAATGCGCTGCTCAATCACCCCGATTTCGGCAAATTGAAATGGAGCGCGCTGCGCGCCTCGATCGGCGGCGGCATGGCGGTGCAGAAATCGGTGGCCGAGCGATGGTTCAAGGCGACCGGCACGCCGATCATCGAGGCCTATGGCCTGTCGGAGACATCGCCCGGACTGACCGCCAACCGCAGCGACATCACCGAATGGACCGGCACCATCGGCCTGCCGTTCCCCTCAACCGAATTGACGATCCGCGACGAGGATGGCCGCGACATGCCGGTCGGCGAGCAAGGCGAGATTTGCGCGCGCGGGCCCCAGGTAATGGCCGGCTATTGGAACAGGCCAGACGAAACCGCCAAGGCGATGACCCCGGACGGCTTCTTCCGCACCGGCGACATCGGCGTCATGGATGCCGAGGGCCGCTTCAAGATCGTCGACCGCAAGAAGGATATGATCTCGGTTTCCGGCTTCAAGGTCTTCCCCAATGAGGTGGAAGACGTCGTCATGTCGCAGGGCGAGATAGCCGAATGCGCGGTGGTCGGCGTGCCGGACAAGGACGGCGGCGAAGCGGTCAAATTGTTCGCGGTCAAGAAAACGCCGGACCTCACACAGGAAATTTTGCGCGCCTATCTCAAGACGCAGCTCACGGGCTACAAAATGCCGAAATACATCGAATTCCGCGGCGACTTGCCCAAATCCAATGTCGGCAAGATTTTGCGGCGCGCATTACGGGACGGCGCATGAGCGAATTGCCGACGCCGGCCGATATCGTTTCGTTTTGGCAAAATGCCGGACCCAAGCGCTGGTTCGAGAAGGACCCCGCGTTCGACCAAGAAATCCGCGACCGTTTTTTGGATATTCATGAAGCGGCGGCTGCCGGAAAACTCACGGCATGGGAAGCCAGCGCCGAGGGCGCACTGGCGCTGCTCATTCTGCTCGATCAATTCCCACGCAACATGTTCCGCGAACAGGCGCGCGCTTTCGCGACCGATCCGCTGGCGCGCTCGATCGCGGCCGGCGCAATCGTGCGCGGCTTCGATGCGCAGGCACCGTCGGGCATGCGCGGCTTTTTCTATCTGCCATTCGAGCACTCGGAAGATCTCGCCGATCAGGCGCGCGCCGTGGCGTTTTACAAGACCATAGGCGACGCCGACGGTCTGAAATGGGCGGAACTGCATGCCGGCATCATCCGCCGCTTCGGCCGCTTCCCTCACCGCAACAGCGTGCTTGGCCGCGCCACAACGGCGCAGGAACAAGCCTTCCTCGACGCCGGCGGCTTCAACGGTTGATCGATACGGCTGGACTAATAACGGCCACCGATTCTTAACGAATCCTTGCTAATCGGGCCGAATGTCCTTGCCGCTGCGCGCATCCGCACCACGCCCGCTTGCCGGCGCGATTGCCCGCGTCAAAGCGTTCCTCGCCGAGCGCAGCGATTCACGGCTGGCGCAATTGTTCGCCGGAAAAGTTTTTCTGATGCGCCTGGCAAGCGCGCTGATCGCACTTATCAGCCAGGTTCTGCTGGCGCGCTGGATGGGCTCGTTCGAGTTCGGCATCTACATTTATGTGTGGACATGGGTGTTGATGATCGGCGCGCTGTCCGACATGGGCCTCTCCACCGCGGCGCCGCGCTTCATTCCGGAATATATCGAACACAAGGCGTTCGACCGGTTGCGCGGATTTCTGTCGGGTAGCCGCTGGCTCTCGGTCGCCATCGCCACGGCAATCGGCACCATCGGCGCCGGTGGGGTAATGCTGTTTGCAGCGCATCTCGACCAATTCGTCGTTATTCCGCTGCTGCTCGCATGTCTCACCATTCCGATCTACGGCCTCGTGCAAACACAGGTTGGCATCGCGCAATCCTATGACTGGCCCAATCTCGCATTGGCGCCATTTTTCGTTATCCGCCAGCTCGCCATCACGATCCTGATGGGCGCGGCCTATTTGCTGGGCGCGCCGACCGACGCCGTGAGCGCGATGGTCATCGCGGTGATTTCGACTTGGGCGGTGACTATCGGCCAGATGTTCGTGCTCAACCGCCGCCTCAAGCATAAAGTACCGGCCGGGCCCAAAAGCTACGAACCGAAAATCTGGCTGGCCACGTCGCTGCCGATTTTCATGGCCGAAAGCTTTAACGTACTGCTCACTTATGTGGACATTCTCACACTCGAACATTTCCGTTCGCCCGACGAGGTGGCTGTTTATTACGCCGCCGCGCGGCTGCTGGCGATCGTTGCTTTTGTCTATTATCGCCGTCGCCGGCGCTACCACCCACCGATTCACGCAATATTATGTGGCCGGCGACAAACAACGGCTGAAATCGTTTTTCGCCGAGACCATTCGCTGGACCTTCTGGCCTTCGCTCGCAATCTGCGCGGCGATCCTCGGCGCTCGGCCTGCCGCTGCTGTCTTTGTTCGGCGCCAAATTCGAGCACGGTTATCCGGTGATGTTCATCCTGGCCGCCGGCATGCTGGCGCGCGCGGCGGTCGGCCCGGCGGAGCGGCTGTTGAACATGCTGGGCCTGCGCAAGCAATGCGCCGCGATCTATGCCGGCGCTTTCGCGGTCAATCTCATTCTCTGCGTGATTCTCATTCCACATCTGGGCATCGAAGGCGCGGCACTGGCGACCTCGGCGGCGCTGATATTGGAATCGATTCTGCTTTTCGGCGCGGTCAGGCGCAGGCTCGCCGCGCCCTAGCCGCGTTCCCGCAACAGCCGGCGGATCACTTTGCCGGTCGTCGTCATCGGCATGTCGTCGATGAAGGCCACCTCGCGCGGATATTCGTGGCCGGACAGCCGCGTCTTGACGAAGTTCTGGATCTCGGCGGCGAGCGCGTCCGAGGCTACGAAATCCTTCTTGAGTACGATGAAGGCCTTGACGATTTCGGTACGCAGCGCGTCGGGCTTGCCGATCGCGGCGGCCAGCGCCACCGCCGGATGGCGGATCAGGCAATCTTCGATCTCCCCCGGGCCGATGCGGAATCCGGCCGAGGTGATGACGTCGTCGTCACGACCGACGAAGCTGATATAGCCCTCCTCGTCCATCACGCCCTGGTCGCCGGTGGTCATCCAGTCGCCGATGAACTTATCACGCGTAGCCTTGGGCGTTGCCCCAGTATTCCAGGAACATCACCGGATCGGGCCGCTTCACGGCGATCTGGCCGGGCTCGCCGGCTTTGAGCGGATGGCCTTGCGCGTCGATGACCGCGACGACATGGCCGGCGACCGGCTTGCCGATGGCGCCCGCTTTCGAGACGCCGGCCGCGGCGCAGGCCGACACCACGATATTGGCTTCCGTCTGGCCGTAGAATTCGTTGATGGTCAGGCCGAAGGCGGATTTGCCCCATTCGTAAGTTTCAGCGCCGAGCTGTTCGCCCCCGGAGCCGATCGAGCGCATCTTGATATCGTGCCGGCCTTGCGGACTGGGCGCCGCGCGCAACATGCGTAACGCTGTCGGCGGGATGAAGGCGTTGCGCACTTGCGCGCGCGCCATCAGCGCGAAAGCCTCCTCCGGATCGAATTTTTCAACTTGCCGCGCCACCACCGGCACGCCGTAATGCAGGCCCGGCAGCAACACATTGAGCAGCCCGCCGGCCCAGGCCCAGTCGGCCGGCGTCCAGATGCGGTCGCCCGCCTGCGGGAAAAAATCGTGATGCGTCGCGACGCCAGGCAGATGGCCAAGCAAGACGCGATGGCCGTGCAGCGCGCCTTTCGGCTGGCCGGTCGTGCCGGAAGTATAAACCATCATGGCCGGATCGTCGGCGGCGGTGTCTACCGGCGTGAAATTCTGACGAGGCGCGCGCCAGCGTGGCCGCGAAATCGAGCGCGCCGTCGCTCGCGCCGTCGAGCGAAAGCACCAGCTTGAGACCCGGCAGATCGCCGCGGATCGAGGCGATGCGTTCGCACGCCTTGCGCATTGGTGATCAGCGCGCTCGCGCCGGAATTCTGCAAGCGAAAGCCGAGCGCATCGGCGCCGAACAGCACGGCGAGCGGCAGCGCGACGGCGCCGAGCTTGTAAATCGCGATATGGGCGGCGGCGACTTCGGGCGCCTGCGGCAGCAGGATCGCGACCCGCTCGCCACGCGCGATGCCATGGGCGCGCAACACATTGGCAAGCCGGTTCGAGTTCTCGCGCAGCCAGCCATAGCTGATGGCGTCGTCGCGGCCATCCGGCTTTGCATGAAGAATTGCGAGACGGTCCGGCTCAAGCGCCGCCCATTTGTCGCAAACGTCGACGCCAATATTGTAGCGCGCCGGAACATTCCAGCGGAATTCGCGATAAAGTCGATCGTAATCACGAATGGAACCCGGCAGCATCGGGCCGGAGGCTAGCCACCTGCGCCGCTAGGGTCCAGTGGCGCGGCCGTCGCGCTATTTATCGTCCGGCTCGGCCAGGATCAGCGCCCAATAGACTTTGTATTTGGAGGAAGGCGTATAGACCGCCGCTATGCCCATGCGGGAAGCGCCCTTGAGCAGCATATTGGCGCGGTGCGGAGGCGAATCGCGCCAGCCGGAAAACGCCTCGGCCAGCGTGTGGTAGCCCGCACTGATGTTTTCGGCCGCCGACTTGGCGTCGTAGCCCGATGCCTTGAGCCGCGCCACGAACGGTTTGCCGGCATTGTGATCGAGCTTATCGCGCTTGGCCATGATCTCGGCCTGCGCCTGCGCCAGCCGGGTCAATTCGGGATCGAGCGTCACCGCCGGCAGACTATTATTGGCGCGATAGCCGGTAATCATCGAAGCCGCGGCGGCGGTATCGAGCTGGGCGCCGGGCGCAGCGAGATCGCGGTAGAAGCTCGGCTCGGCCTTCGGTGCAAAATTTTCACCGGCGCAGCCGGTCAGCGCGAACATAGCGAGGATCAATGCGCCGACGGACCGCCTCAGGACAAATGACTTCATGGCCAAGGACTTCATATCCAAGCCATGTACTGGCGCGACCTATAATGGTCAATTAACATCCCGGCAAAACAAGAAAATCGTCGAGTTCCGGGGGAGGATCGTCATGAAGCGTCTTGGCCTGTTTGTGTTGTCGGCCGCCCTTCTGACGGTTGGCGTGGCAAACGCCCCGGCGCAAGATAAATATCCGGACCGGCCGATCCGTATCCTGGTGCCTTACGGTCCCGGCGGCGCGACCGACATCGCGGCGCGTATTCTCGGCAATGAAATGGCGGCGATCGCCGGCCAGAGCGTGCTGGTGATCAACAAACCGGGCGCCTTTGGTCTGCTGGCGATCGATGAAATGGCGAAGTGACGCCATTTCATCGATTGCCAGCAGGCCGAAGGCGCTCGGTTTGTTGATCGCCCAGCCGCGCTCTGGCCAGCGATCGCTGCCATTTCATTGCCGAGAATACGCGGCGCGATGTGGGTCGCGGGGGGACCGTAAGGCGCCCGGATGCGGCTCGGCCAGTCCGGATATTTATCTTGCGCCGGGGCGGTTCCGCGCCACCGCCGGGGAGGCCGACAATATTATTAGGCCAAGACGCTTCATTGTTAGGCCAAGACGCTTCATTATTAGGCGAGACGCTTGCCGTGAGCGGTCGGCCCACTGGAACTCGACGAGTTCCTTGCTTTGCCGGGGATGTTAAATTGACCATTAGAGGTCGCGCCAGTACATGCAGTGGTTATGAAGTCCTTGGCCATGAAGTCATTTGTCCTGAGGCGACCGATTGGCGCATTGATCGTCGCCGTATTCATCTCTGTCCGGCTGCGCCGGCGGCGATAATTTTGCGCCGAAGGCCGAGCCGAGCTTCTACCGCGATCTCGAGAGCAAAGCGTCCAGCTCGATACCGCCGCCGCGGCTTCGATAATTCTCGGCTATCGCGCCAATAATAGTCTGCCGGCGGTGACGCTCGATGGCCGCCTGGCGCAGGCGCAGGCCGAGATCATGGCCAAGCGCGGGATGGCTGGATCGCGATGCCGGCAAACCGTTCGTGGCGCGGCTGGAGGCACCGGGCTACGACGCCGAGTCGGCGGCCGAAAACATCAGTGCGGGCACCACGCGCTGGCCGAGGCGTTTTCGGGCTGGCGCGATGCCCGCCGCACCGCGCCAATATGCTGCTCAAGGGCGCTCCCGCATGGGCATAGCGGCGGTCTATACGCCTTCCTCCAAATACAAAGTCTATTGGGCGCTGATCCCGGCCGAGCCGGAAGATAAATAGCGCGACGGCGGCGCCACTGGACCCTAGCGGCGCAGGTGGCTAGCCTCCGGCACGATGCTGCCGGGTTCCATTCGTGATTACGATCGACTTTATCGCGAATTCCGCTGGAAGGGTCCGGCGCGCTACAATATTGGCGTCGACGTGGGACAAATGGGCGGCGCTCGAGCCGGATGGTCTCGCAATTCTTCATGCAAAGCCGGATGGCAGCGACGACACCATGGCCTATGGCTGGCTGCGCGAGACCTCGAACCGGCTTGCCAATGTGTTGCGCGCCCATGGCATCGCGCGTGGTGAGCAAAGTCGCGATCCTGCTGCCGCAGGCGCCCCGAATCTCGGCCGCCGCCCATATCGCGATTTACAAGAGCTAGGAGCGGGGTCGCGCTGCCGCTGCGCCGTGTTTTCCGCGCCGGTGCGCTCGGCTTTCGCTTGCAGAAAAATACAGCGCTTGCGCGCTGATCACCGATGCGCAAGGCGTCGAACGTCTCGCCTCGATCCGCGGTGGATCTGCCGGGTCTCAAGCTGGTGCTCTCGCTCGACGGCCGCTAGCAACGGTGCGCTCGATTTCGCGGCCACGCTCGGCGCGCGCCTCCGTCAAATTTCACGCCGGTGAACCCTACCGCCGCCGACGATCCGGCCATGATGGTCTATACT
>CAWEDE010000042.1:0-30568 GCA_963807665.1 uncultured Alphaproteobacteria bacterium
AGAGCTGTTCGCTCTCGGCATGTCGCTGGAGGCCCTGCGTTCGTCGATCTCCGGCTCGGTGGGGGACCGGATCTCGGCGGCCGTCCAAACGCTCGATGACGTCATCCGCCAGATTCGAAACACCATCTTTGGTTTGCCCAACCGTAACCAGCCGTCGACCGGTCTTCGCGAAGAGATGCTGAGATTGGCCAAACATACGCCAGGAACTTGACGTACTGCCCCGAGTCGCGTTTCTCGGTCCGGTCGACTTTGGGGTGCCCGTACTTCCATATAGCAGTATTTGTAAGCATTTTATGTGGCCCCTTATGGTGGCATAGCACTGACTGGGCGTCGCTCACACTGGGTTCTGTCCCAAACCTACTTGGATTTTCGGTCGGTGCGTTTGCTATAATTTTATCTATAGGTCAGGCCTCTCTCAATCTTCTAAAAAATCAGAAGGAAGCCAAGTCGAGATATCTTGGCGTTGTCGTCTCGTTTGTTCCTTCTTAATTCAGTCGGCATCGCTACTGGTTGCCCTTATTGGAAAGGCATGGGCGGGAAGTTCATAGGATTTATCGGCTGCACGCTGTTCACTTACGCAATAATCTTGGCACTCGCGGCAGCCATGCGACTATTCCGCCTCGCCAGAATCTATAACCAGATAAAGACAGATGACAAAGAAGAACCCGGAACACAAATATAATCGCTTCGACCATCTCTTGCACAGATGGCTACCCAACCCGAACCTTCGGAAAAGCCTGCAAGAGACAATCAAACATCAGATAAGGCGACTGGCGCAGGTTATGGCGATACTCGAACTCGCGAAGGTAAGTCTGCAAGTGCTTCTTCGAAACCCAAACGTAAGTCCCCTTGATGCCGCGCTTCACGTTCGCCCAAAAGCCTTCAATCGTATTCGTGTGAACGTCGCCGCGCACATATTCTTTCGCTGAGTGATCGACCATTTCGTGCTCGTAGCCATACTTTTCAGTCAGCAAGTTAAACGCCGACGCCATCGTCGGTATAGATTTTTGTTCCCGGCTTCACGAACGTCAACGACATGCGGAATGATATGTCGTATTGGTGCGCATCCGAAACGGCGCGCGTCAGCACGTCGCCTCCCGTTCGACCATGCCAAACACGACGGCCTTGTCTTCGGGCCGGCCTGATGTCCTTGCCGCCGATGAAAGTCTCGTCAGCTTCAACCGTCTTGCCGGGACCGCCAATCGGAAAATCGCCGTCAACGTAGCCCATGTATTTGCGGATCAGGTTGCACATGCGCCACGCCGTTTTGTAGGTGACGCCAAGCTGGCGCTGCACTTCCTTCGCGGCCACGCCGTTCCGGGAAGCGCAGAAAAGGAACATCACATAAAACCAGTCCCGCAGCGGCGTCCGGGTGCTCTCAAAGGGCGTCCCGGCGGTCGGGTAGACCTGATAGCCGCAATGCTCGCAAACGAAGAGCGGCGTCCTTTGACCCGGTAATAGGTCGCCTGCTTCTGGCACTTGAAGCAGGTCAGGCGCTCGCCGAACCGGATCCGCATAAGGTGCTCTAAGGCAGGTATCCTCGTCCGGAAACCGCTTATTGAAGGCTCTGATATTCGGGCCTTTTCGGGCCATGGCCTCTCCTATGCCCCGACGACTGGAGCATATAGGTACTGTATCACGCTTTGTTCTACATGTCTAGAGGGGATATATGCGTTTCGGGGTACTGGCCCCTTTCCATAAGCAACGGAAATAGCGGTCCCTTACAAAGGTGGTCCCTTTTTAAATTAGGGTGCCCAATTAGCGCAAAGGTTGTATTTTCTGCTTTCTGTAATCAATAATTGTTCAAATCTTAATGCGTCAAGTCGACGGTCTCGGTGCGTCTGAGGTTATCCGGGACGCGCGCCCTGACCAACTATGATCTGTTAGCTCCGATCTTGGTCGGAGCGCGTTTCGCATTTAGGAGGTCTGAGTAATGGCTAGAATTGCCCTTTTTCTAAAGAACAATTCAGGCGCCACCGCCATCGAATACGGTATTATCGCATCGGGAATCACGGTCGCGATAGTCGCCGTTGTCACCGGGCTAGGCGCCCAGCTAAGCACGGCCTTATCCACCATCTTGATCCAGCCTAACTAAGCCCCCAGACGGCGGTACTGGCCTGTTTTGACTTTGGCAGCGACCTGCGTCGAAAGTTACACGCCCGGTACAGAGTTGCCTCTTGGCACCCCCTTCGAACTCGTTAATAATGGTTAACGGGGCTGAGGCAGATTTCACCCACATTTGCCGGACGCGATGACTTCCACGTTGGAAGTCGCCGATTTATTTGAGTGGGCTTATCGGAGAATCCAAAGTGATCGTTCGAAAAATTGTAATCGCGCTTTCAATGGTGGCGCTGTTAGCTGGCTCGGTTAGTCAATCGAAAGCTGACGGCGTTGGACCATCTGCTGCTGTTATTGGCACTAGCGATTCGGCGGGCGCAGGTGCTTGGCTCGCTGGCGGCATTATCGTCGTTGCAGCGGCACTATGCGTCTACGATCTTGGGCTTAAAATTAACGGCGTGAAAAATTGGGACGGCACAGAAAAAAGAATGCCCCACGCAAAACACTATCATTAAAAACGCAATCACCGCCAGACACAGAGAGGCCGCCTCAGTTGGCGGCCTCTTTCATTGCAGCGTCTGCAAAATCCGGTACCGGCCTGTTTCGAGCCCTAATGGAGGCTTCGCTAAACGCCATCCCTGCCGATCATGGACGCATAAAAAATCTGAAGTAAAAAGCCCCGAACACCAAGACAATGCCGATATTCACGATCAACCGTTCCCAGAATCTGTTTCTCAAGAACGCAAAATCGACGCCGACGATAACGGCTATCATCACCACCACATAGATCACGACAACTATTCGTTTATCCATTTTGGAAGCTCGACGAGATTTAAGCCTGGCATGGCTTGGTAAGAGACCGCCTCAGTTGACGGCCTCTTTCATTGCAGCATTTCCAATATCTATCACTAGCCCTATTTGATCCCTACTGGCCTGATTTGAAAATGGGATTGGCCTAGTTAGAATACTGCTGGATTTTTCCACGAGGGGAGACGGAGAATGAAAATTCATATCGCGCTGCTCGTATCGATTTCACTCGCGGCCAGCCTGATGGCCGTTCCGCTATATGCAAAAGATAGCAAAAAGAGCGCGGGCACTTGTCCCGGCGGTCAAATGGCCTGTGTCGAGCGGTGCAAAAAACTTGGTGGGCAGCCGAGATATTGCCCAGATTATTGTCAAAAAACAGCGCAATGCGAATAGAAATCCGGGGCGATCACTATGGAATGAGTTTAATTTTACGAGGCCGCCTTAGTTGGCGGCCTCTTTCATTGCAGCATTTTCAAAATCCGGTACCGGCCGGTTTCGACTCTATTGGCCCGGTTTGAAATTGTGATTGGCCTAATTTGGATCTGGTCTGTTTAGACCAGACACCGCCGGCTTGAACGGTCATAATTGAAACTATCGTAGGCAGCGGGGCATTCCCAGGCGTTCCTATGACAGAGAGTTGGGTACTCCCGCCTGCCGCCAAGGCCGAGTACATGAAACAATCGCCCGAAATCGCCGGTCCCGAATGTTCGCGCTGCCATGAAACAAATGGAATGGCAGAGTGTGCAGCTTGTCGCCGCGCAGCCAATGAACATCTTTCACTGCGCAGCATGTGACAGGATCGCTGCCGCCATTGCTTCGACCAGCGAGAGCATCAGCCTTTAGAGCGACGGAGCCGCCTCATGCCAGCCTATCGGTTCTACAGGAACAGGCGGGCCGACCATATCGGAGAGCCGCCGGAAGACCTTAAATTCGCGGACGACGCCGCCGCTGTCGCGCAAGCTAAAAAGCTGCTCGATGGCGAAGCGATTGAAGTTTGGCGGGGCGCCTTGATTGTCGCGCATCTGGGTTCAAAGGATTAGCCGGCAGGCCGCCTCAACTGACGGCCTTTTTGCTTTTCGCCAGTGCGGCCATGGACTTGGGCCCGTTACCGCCGCGCCTGGCTCGCCCCCGGGCGGAGTTCAATCGCCTGCATCCGCTGATTTCAAAATTACCGTATGGCGCGATTTATTACGCAATGTTTAGTTTGAGCTGTGGCGACGTTATGTAAGATAATACCGCCGGTAATTTGGGTTGGCGGAGCGCGGCCGTGAGCCTGCGAAAATGGGCGACCAAAAGCTTGCGGCCGGGCGACCTAGCCGCGCTGGCCGAAATCACGCGCGGCCACTGGAACCCGCCGGAAGAACAGCGGGTTGAGCGGCTCAACCGGCGCGGCTTTTTGAAAAAAAAGCAAAATAGGCTCGTCACTACGCTGTACGGGCGGCGCCGCATTGCTTGTCCGCCGGCTAACCAAGCACTGACGGCTAAAGCCGCGTCCGCCGCCTCGTTCGTTGCGACCGCAACCGTCCACTCCCGGCTCCGCGCGAGTTCAACAAAAACTTTTAACGACAGGGGGTTCCCGTTTAGGTTTACCTAACGGCATAGGGATACCGTGAACCCGGACGACCCGGGAATGCGGCAAATCGCACGGCAATCGGGCTTAACCCCTGGTTTACCATTGGAAATTTACGAGTAAATCGAAGCGTCGCTGTTTACGGGATGTTTATCCGGATCGTTGACTATCCCGATCAAGCCGCCCGAGTTGATGGGAGTAAACGCAATGATCAATAGGCTGCGTGCGTTCATAAAATGCGAGTCAGGCGCCACCGCGATTGAATACGGCCTGATCGCCGCCGGCATTTCGGTAGCCATTATCGCCGTCGTCAACGGCCTCGGCACCAAGCTCAACACCAAGTTCACTTCGATCTCGAGCCAGTTGAAATAGGCTGCTCATTTTGGCCGTGCGCGCTCACAAAAGCGCACCGCCAAAATGCCAAATCGCCAATGGCGAATGGATTTCACGTCGATCGGGGGCCGCATGTCGCGGCCCTCTTGCGTTTATCTGCGTTTAAATCCGGTTTAAAAACCGCCCGCGCAGCTCAGTTTTGATATTCGCTCAGCATCAGCTTGAGCGCTGCTTTGCCCGCGCGATTGGCTTCCGTCATGGATTCGAAATAGATCTCGGAATGATCGATCGGGCTGGTGCGGCCGGCGCGATAAATCTCCCAGCGCCACGGCTTTGGCGGCCGTGCCCGGTTCTTGACGACAACGGAAAAATCGGCGTGTTCAATCATGCCCCGACAATAGGGCATAAATCGCGCTCTGAACACCTAAATCGCCAACAAACCTAACGGCGGTATGCTTGTTCCCGGCGCGGAACGCTGGCAACAGCGGATTCTGCGACAATTAAGCCGGTTTCGGCCTTACAAAGCCGGATCATAATCGCCTAAGGTGGCGCCGGTTCTGGGGAAGACACCGATGCAGATTGAAATCGCAGCCTACTTGCGCAACCTGGCGATCCGCTGCAACAAAATAGCGCGCGATTGCAGCGAGCCGCGCACGCGTGAGGCGCTCGCCAGCATCAGTACGGAACTCACCGACAAAGCCGAAGCCTTGGAACTCACCTTCAGGGTACCAAAGGACTAGCACGTCCATTTACCGCCGCCTTGATGCGGCCACGGTTACGGGCGCTAACAACACCTTGTCTTAACCTTATCGCTTTACCGCATTTACAGGCTGCGATAGCGCGCGGCCTTGGGCGCCGCTAGTTTGTTGTTGGAGATAAAATGGGTACGCGTTTGACGGACCAGTGCGTGCGGCTCGGCATGGCGATCGTCGTCATCGCCCTGATTTCGATCGCGCTCTATCAATTCAGCAGCCGCGCCGGCGCGTTCGAGCCTAATGCCAGCGGCATTTCCTACCGGCCCTGATCCTCTAAACTGCGTGAATAATCGATTGAACGAGCCGCCATGGCGCGGCGCCGCGCGCTCACGAAGAAATTTAGCCGCCGAAAAATTTCGCGAAGAGTTTTATTGGCCGCGGAAATCTTATTGTTCCCAATTCTTAATGTGCCCCAACTCTTATTGCCCCCATGTGGAAATGACGATGGTGACGCCGATCACCGCGCTTACCATGGCCGTCAAGGCATAGAGTTGTCCGACGATCCAACTCTTGAGGAATGGCGCGGATTCGCCGTCGGCGGGCCGCGCCAAAATCACCATCGCGAAAGTGACACCGATCAAAATCAAACCAACCGTAAAGTCCATGAGATATCTCCGGCAGCGCCTTGCGCGAGCGCAAGCTAACCGGCGCATTTGACCGCGGCTCGTAAAATGGCCGTTAAAAAGTCCACCAGGCGTTGCAGTCCACGAGGCTTGGCAATTCACACCCGCATGGCTAGCGTTGCGCTCTTGCACATTCCGGCGCGGGAATTCCAATTGACCCAGGCAATTGCGAGCGGCCAGTCCACGCCTGTCATTTCGCCCTTCCGGAAGCGGTACCTCGCCGCGGCGCTGGCCGCTTTTGCGGTGATGGTGGCGGCGATCCTGGGCGAGAGCCTGTGGTTCCTCGATTTCGTCCATGTCATGGCCGGCAGCCTGTGGACCGGCATCGACCTGTTCATGGGATTCGTCATCGGCCCGGTGCTGCGCCGCGTCTCGCTCGACACCCGCCGCGCCATGATCGCGGGTATTATCCCGCGCACGCTCATTCTGATGCCGGCTTTGTCCGCCATCACCTCGACCGCCGGATGGTTCCTGGCGCTGCGGATGGGGTTTCTCGATCTGGCCTATCCGCAGTTCTGGTGGGTGATCGCGGCGCTCGCCATCGTCACCGTGCTCACGGTGCAGGGGCTTGGCTATCTGCTGCCGATGAACCTCAAGCTCTATTTCGAAATCTCGAAAGAGGCCCCCGACCCCGACAAGCTCAAGCGCTGGATGCGCACGTACGTCCGCATCGTCGCCGTGCAGGGCACCATGCAAGTCCTGATAATCGTGGTGATGGCGCGTTTTGCCACCGGCTTTTGAGCCAGGCGGCGCCCAAGAAGCACAGCGCCCAAAGCCGCGCCTAAAGCTAGCCCTTACGCCCCCAGTCAGTCCCGTAGCCCTGCCCAGTTGCTTTTTTGCGCTGCGGTAGGTTATATTGCAGCGCAATATAACCTGGTCAGCCGCAACAGCCGGGGGGCGCGGTGGAACGGAGCCTCATGCGCAAGAAACTAAACGCCACGCCGGTGCTCAAATATGGCCTGATCGCCGGCGCGTCTGTGCTCTGGCTGCTCGGCCTCTCCGACCAACTGCCCGATTTGATGCAGACCGCGAAATATGTCGGCATCTCGTTGCTGCTGGCGGCGGTCGCGGCGGTTTAAGCGAGCGATCACGCGCCGGGCAATGGGTCGCGCTCGATAAACAGCCACATGCCGCCATTGCGCGACGACTGAATGCGGATGCGCATGTCGGACCTAGCGCCCGACCAGCCGAGTTCGATATCGAGCGGACCGCTTTCCCTGGCGCGCTCGATACGGCCACGGAAGTCGTCGCAGTCGAAACAATTCCACCGTTTGTACAAATTCTGACCGATCGGAATTTCGCCATAGCCGGAAAGGCGCGCTTCCGCCTCGCTGTAGAACAGCACCGTGCCGGCGCGATCGAGCAGGATGGCGCCGAACGGCAGATGGTCGAGATCGAACTGGCTGGCCTCTTCGGCGCGCGCGGCCAAATCGGGCGCGTTGAAATCGATGCTCGCGCTCGCCATTGAAAGTCTCCTGCGCCGGAAAATCCCGCACGATTTTTTTATCGTTACGAATCAACTCGCGCGTTAGGTCAGCCAGCCGACATTGTCGGCTTTTTTGCTGGCAGCGGAAATTACAATCTTTAGACGTTCATTTTATGGCGGATAAGTACACCGAATGCTCCGCCCAATCAGAGATCCAGAGGCGCCGCGTTATACGCCGAGATGGCGTTGTAGAATCTCGGGGTTGCCCTTGATCTCGCCGGCGGGAGCTTCGTGCACGATATGGCCGTTGTTGATAATGTAGGCGCGCGTCGCCAGCGCCAGCGTCGCCGCAAGATTTTGCTCCACCAGCACGATGGTTTGCCCGGCCGCCACCAGATTGCGGCAAGCCTGCATCAGGTCGCGCACGATCACCGGCGCCAATCCCTCGAACGGCTCGTCCAGCAGCATCAATTTAGGCCCGCGCACCAGCGCGCGCGCGATCGCCAGCATTTGCTGTTCGCCGCCCGACAGGTCCGTGCCGCGGCTGCTACGCCGTTCCTTGAGCCGGGGAAACATTTCGTAAATGCGGTCGAGCGGCCAGCGCGCGGAGGCGGTCAGCCCGGCAAGGATGATGTTCTCCTCGACATTCAGGCTGCCGAAAATGCGCCGATCCTCCGGCACCAGTTGCATGCCGCGGCGCGCGATCGCATGCGCGGGCTCCCCCGCGACCTCCTCGCCGTCGAACAGGATCGAGCCGGAACGCGGCGTCACAAGCCCCATCAAGCTTTTCAACGTGGTGCTCTTGCCGGCGCCGTTGCGGCCAAGCAAGGCCACCACCTCGTTCGGCTCGACCCGCAAGCCCACGTCGAACAAAATATGCGAGTCGCCGTAATAGCTGTTGAGCGATTTGACCTCGATCAAGCTCATGCCGCGTTCACTCCGCCGAGATAGGCTTCCTGAACCGTGTCGTTGCGCTTGATCTCCTCCGGCGTACCTTCGGTCAAAACGCGGCCTTCGTACAGCACCGTGATGCGCTCGGCCAATTCGAAAATCGCATCCATGTCGTGATCGACCACGATCATAGTGCGGCCTCGGCTGATCGATTTTAGCAGTTGCACCGTCTCGAGCCGCTCACGCGGGCTCATGCCGGCGAGCGGCTCGTCGAGCAGCAGTAGGCTCGGCGCGGTCGCCAGCGCCAGGCCGATCTCAAGCCGGCGCTTTTCGCCATAGGCGAGCTCCGACACCGGCAGATCGGCGCGCTCTTCGAGATGCACCAGCGCCAGCGTCTGATTGACCCTCTCATCGAGCCCGGCGACGCTGTTGACGTGGCGAAACATATCGAGACGGAACGGCCCGCGTTTTTCGGCCAGCGCCGCGATGGTTACGTTTTCGCGCACCGTCAACCGCGTGAACAGTTGATTGACCTGATAGCTCTTGGTCAGTCCCAATTGGCAGACGCGCGTGACGCCATAGCCGGTGATGTCGCGGCCTTCGAACACGATGCTGCCGGCGCTGGGCTGCACCTCGCAGGTCAGCATCTTGAAGAAGGTGCTCTTGCCGGCGCCGTTGGGGCCGATGATGCCGCGCAGTTCGCCGCGCCGCACGGTGAAATCGATGTCGTCATTGGCGACGATCCCGCCATAGCGCTTGGTCAAACCCTTGGCCTGCAGGATCGCGTCGCCGCTGGCGGCGGGCGCCGGACGCCGCGATGACGGTTTGAACTGGATCACCGGCCTCATGTCAGCCGCGACCACCGCGCGCTCTACGGCTTTGGGGTCGGACGCGGCCGCTTCCTGCCGCGCGCCATGCCCGGCGGCCAAATGCACCAGATCGGCCAGCCCGCCGATGATGCCGCGCCGCAAGAAACAGACCAGCAGCACGAAAACGATGCCGAGCACCAGCTTCCAGGTGGCGCCTAAATGAAGCGAGTTCTGGAAAAAATCGCTCAGATAAAGCCAGACCGTGGCGCCGACCAACGGCCCAAACAGCGTGCCGGTGCCGCCGATCGCGGTTTGCATGACCAATTGGCCGGACGTGTCGAACATGAAGGCATCGGGCGGCATGAAAGCTTGGAGCACGCCGAGCAAGCCCCCGGCAAAGCCGGCATAGGCGGCGGCAATGACGAAGGCGGTGAGTTTGTAGCCCTGGATATTGTGGCCGACGGCGGCGGCGCGCAGCGGATTATCGCGGATCGCGCTCAGAATGGCGCCAACCGGCGAGCGCACGATGCGCAGCGCGATCACGATGCCAACGAAATACCAGAACGCCAGGAATACATAGAGCGACCAGTCGGTATTGAACTGAATGGTTTTAAAACCGAGATAGAGCGTTGGCGTCGGCACGCCGGGCAAACCGTTTTCGCCGCCGGTAAAGGCCGAGAGCGGATTGAACTCGACAAAAAAGAATACTTCCGCGATCGCCACGGTGATCATCGCGAAATAGATGCCGGTGCGGCGCAGCGCGATCAGCCCGACCAGATAGCCGACGGCGGCGGCGGCGATCATGCCGATGAACAGCGCCGTGATGACGTGGGGAAAGCCTGCGACCGTGAGCAAATAGGCGGCGACGAAACCGCCGGTGCCATAAAACGCCGACTGGCCGAACGACAGCAGCCCGGTGAATCCGAACAGGATATCGAAGCCGATTCCGAACAGGCCCCATACCAGGATGCGGTTGACCGTGGTCGGCGAAAATCCGAGATGGGGCAGCACGAACGGCGCCGCGATCAGCCCGATGGCCGTCAGCGTCTCAAGAACAAAGGGGCGTTGTTTGAGCATCAAATGACCGCGTTCATTCGCGGCCGGCCGCGCCGAGCAGGCCATAGGGCCGCAGCACCAGCACCAGTGTCATGGCGACGAAAAGCATGACATAGGAATAGCCGGGGTTGATGATCGAGGTCAGGCTGATGATCTCGCCGGCAATCAGGCCGCCGAGCACCGCGCCTGGAAACGAGCCGACGCCGCCGATCACGACAACAACGAAGGTCTGCACCAGATAAGATTCGCCGATGTCGGGCGTGATCGACACCACCGGTGCATTGACGATGCCGGCAAAGCCCGCCGCCATCGCGCCGATGCCGAAAACCAGCATGAAGACCTTGTAGACGTCGATGCCAAGCGCATCGACCATGACGGAATCCTCGATGCCGGCCCGCACGATCATGCCGATGCGGGTGCGGTAGAGCACGAAGTAAAGCACCAGCAGCGCCACCACGACGATGCCAAGCAGCGCCAGCCGGTATGTCGGGTAAAACATGAAGCCGAGCGGCGTAATTCCTTCGAGCCCCGCCGGCGGCGGTACAATCTTCGACAGGCTGCCGAAGCAGAAACGCGCGGCTTCGACGAAAACGATGCCGAGACCGAAAGTGACCAGGAGTTGGTCCTCGTGCGGCCTGGAATAGAAGTAGCGGATGATGCATCGCTCCACCGCGACGCCGAGCGCCATGCCGAACAGCGCGCCGGCGATCACCGCGACGATGAAGGAATGCGTGTAGGAATAGGCCAGCCAGCCGGCATAGCCGCCCAGCATGAACATAGCGCCGTGCGCGAGGTTGAGGACACCGAGCGTACCGTAGATAATCGTCAGGCCGGATGAGATCAGCGCAAGCAGCGCGCCTAGCACCAGCCCGTTGAATAGCTGCGATACAATATTAGCCCAGTTAATCACCAGCAACCTCGCGCACGGGACGTTTTATTATCTCGCGAGCGAGATCAGGTGTAGTCGCCGAGATGGCAGCCGAATGCGTCGGGCTTCTGCATCAGCGGCTCGCCCGGCACGACTTCGACCACTTCCCAGTAGTCCTCCTTGTTTTTCATCGCACTCGGCGCTTTGCCTTTGACAATGACGACCGGACGCACCAGCTGGTGGTCTTCCGGGCGGAAGTGCACGTCGCCGACCATGGACGGGAAGGTTTCGCCCTTCTCGTACTGCTTGATGACGTCCGGCGGATAGTAGCTGCCGGCTTCCGAGACCATGCGCGCCCAGATGGCGAATTGCATATAGGCGTTCTCGGCGCCCCATTCCGGCTTGTAGCCGTACTTCTTGTCGAAGGCCTCGACGAACATCTTGGCCAGCGGATACTTGTCCTCGAGCGTCCACCAGAAGTCTGTGGCGGCAAAGACGCCTTCGGTGAGCTCCGGACCCACTTCCTTGGCCAGGAAGGGGATCTGGTAGGGGATCACCATCTTCATCTTCGGGGTCAGGCCGAATTGCTTGGCCTGCTGGACCGACAACACGGCGTCACGGCCCCAGTTCACGTTGATGATGACCTCGGCGCCGGAATTGGCGATGTTGGTCAGATACTGGCTGAAATCCGACGTGCCGAGCGGCGAGATCTGGTTGGTGACCTGCGTCCAGTTGCCGTTCTTGGTCAGATAATCGTTCACCGACTTGGTGACCGTATGACCGTAGGTGTAATCCGGCGTCATGAACGCCGCCTTTTTGTTTTTGCCGAAGTTTTTCACCAGCACCGGGCCGATCGCGTTGGCCGCGGTCTCGCCGTAGAAGCACTGGCGGAACGAATAACGCGCGCAGTCCTTGCCAGTGGTGTCGTTGGAGCCGGAGATCGCGACCAGATAGAGAATCTTCTCACGATCGGCGAACTTGTTGAGTGCGACCGCCACGGCCGAAGAGGTCGAACCGGTCATGGCTACGATCTTGTCTTCGTTGATGAAGGTCTGCTGCTCCTGCACCGCATTGTTCGGCTTGGCGCCGGAGTCCGCGACGACCAGCTTCACTTCCTTGCCGAGCAGGCCCTTCTTGACCTTGGGCGCAATCTTCTTGATCAGCGGATGGCCTTCATTGATGTGCTCTACGGCAAGCTGCATGCCCTTGAGCTCATCTTCGCCTTGCACCGCATAAGCGCCGGTGCGCGGCACCGTCGCGCCGATGGTCACCGATGAGCCGGCCGAACCGGCCGGATAGGTGCCGATTGGCGGATGTTCGGCCGTGCCCTGCGCGAACGCAGGACTGTACATTGTGGTTGGCAACAGAGCGCTACCGGCCAGACCGGCACCGACCTGCAACAGGCTACGGCGCGAGACGCCGTTATTCTCGTGATCGCGTGACATTTTATTTCCTCCGTATGGGTTTTGCCGGTTTCTTGGCCGAAGTCGCCGCGTCGGCCTTTGCCCGGCTTTATTAAAATTGGATTTCGTGCGCCCCCATCATTTCAATCCAACGGACAGCGATGGCGTCACGCCGATCGGGCGTGCGCCGACTCTGCCAGCGAATGCTCATGCCAACCGCGCAGCAAGCCGCCGTCAATGCCACTTTGGTCGATGTCAGACATCTGCGCGCATCTACCGCAGGCGTGAGCGCAATGACGCGGTGCACAAATTTCGGGATTAACCCAAATTCAGCTCTTTGAAAAAATCATTGCCCTTGTCGTCGATGACGATGAAGGCGGGGAAATCCTCGACCTCGATGCGCCAGATCGCTTCCATGCCAAGCTCAGGGTATTCCTGCACTGCCACCTTCTTGATGCAGTGCTCGGCGACCTTGGCGGCCGAGCCGCCGATGGTGGCGAGATAGAATCCGCCATTCTTCTTGCAGGCATCGCGCACCTGTGACGAGCGGTTGCCCTTGGCGAGCGAAATCATGGACCCGCCGGCGGCTTGGAACTGCTCGATATACGAATCCATGCGGCCCGCGGTGGTCGGCCCGAACGAACCGGAGGCGTAACCCGCCGGCGTCTTCGCCGGACCGGCATAATAGATCGGGTGATTTTTGAAATAATCGGGCAGCCCCTGCCCGCTTTCCAGCCGGTCGCGCAATTTGGCATGCGCGATGTCGCGCGCCACGATCAAAGTGCCGGTCAGCGAAAGCCGGGTCTTGGGCGGATAATTCGACAGCTGCGCCAGAATGTCCTTCATCGGCCGGTTGAGATCGACCTTGACGACCGCGCCGCCCAGCTTCTCCTGATCGACATCCGGCAGATATTGCGCCGGATTATGCTCGAGCTCCTCGAGGAAGACGCCATCCTTGGTGATCTTGCCAATGGCCTGGCGGTCGGCAGCGCAAGAAACGCCCAAGCCGATCGGCAGCGACGCACCGTGGCGCGGCAGCCGGATGACGCGCACGTCGTGGCAGAAATATTTGCCGCCGAACTGCGCGCCGACGCCGGTCGATTGCGTCAGCTTCAAGACCTCCGCTTCCATGTCGAGATCGCGGAACGCATGGCCGTCCTCGCTGCCCTTCGTCGGCAGGCTGTCGAGATATTTGGTGGAGGCGAGCTTGACCGTCTTCATGGTCATCTCGGCGGACGTTCCGCCAATCACGATCGCCAGATGATAGGGCGGGCACGCCGCGGTGCCGAGCGTGAGCACTTTCTCCTTCAAGAAACGCCAGCATGCGGTCATGCGTCAAAATCGACGGCGTCGCCTGAAACAAAAACGACTTGTTGGCCGAGCCGCCGCCCTTGGCGACGAACAGGAACTTGTAGGCGTCCTCACCCTCGGCATAAATCTCGACCTGCGCCGGCATGTTCGATTTGGTGTTCTTCTCCTCGAACATGGAAATCGGCGCCAGCTGCGAATAGCGCAGATTGCGTTTCAGATAAGCGTCGCGCGCGCCCTCGGCGAGCGCGCCCTCGTCCGAGCCGTCGGTGAACACGAGCCGGCCCTTCTTGCCCATGATAATCGCCGTGCCGGTGTCCTGGCACATCGGCAAAACGCCGCCGGCCGCGATATTGGCGTTCTTGAGAAAATCATAGGCCACGAACTTGTCGTTGTTGGACTGGCCTCCGGGTCGTCGAGAATTTTGCGCAGCTGCTTGAGATGCGCCGGGCGCAACAGATGATTGATGTCGGTGAACGCCGCTTCCGCCAGCGCGCGCAGCGCCTCGTGCGACACGACCAGCATTTCCTTGCCCATGACTTTTTCGACGCTGACGCCCTCGGACGGTGACCTTGCGATAGGCCGTCGCGTCTTTGCCCAAGGGAAACAAGGGCGTGTGTTTGTAGGGCGGCAGCGCGGGCGCGTCGGCTGCGGGCGGGGGTACGGGGGCGTTCATGGGGACCTGCTTGATTTTGAATGACTTTGAATTGACCTTATCATTTATTCAAATTCGCCGATACCGCCGACACCGACATCATCAAGAACTCTGGAAGCGGTGGCACACACAACCAAGTCCAACTATCGCAAATTCGCCATCAACTCCTCTTGGGTCATCTCATATGGCTTGCCACTTTCGAGCGCATTTCCATAGTCAAGGGTAACTCCAAAGTCCTGATGAACAGAGGGTGATAGCGCTGAATAGATCCGCCTATGAAAATCTGGACCAAGCGGTGAGATGCGCCCTTTTTCAAATTGGTTTCCAAAAATCTCGATGAGGCTACCGAATTTAGCTTTCATAATCCTTTCAAGTCGTACCTTGTCGGCATCGCTTCCACTTTCGCTCAAAGCGGACAAACCTTGGAGAACTAAGCCAACCTTTTCGGGCGAAAGCCAATCGACGTAAAAATTCAGAAACAGATCATACGCTGATCTAATTAGCGGCCTTATCTGATAGGCGAGACCGTTGCTGAGCAAAAGCGACACCGCGCTTAATATCTCTCTCAGCCTATAAATTATCGACTAGAGAGCATGATGATAATAAATCTCATCGCCTTTGCGCCCGGAAATATGGAACGCTTTAATTTGGACCTCCGTGCTTTGCAAAAAATTATCAAGCGCGCTTAGCGCGTCGACAGCTTTTAGCTTCTTCAAGGTATTGTCGTCACCCAAACACGATTGCGCAGCTGATACTTTGTGTGCAAAAAGTGAAACAAATGAAATGGCTTTGGAATCCGGATCCCGCGCGTGATTATGGCAATTCGTTGAAAAGTTCCGGATGATTCCCTAGAACAGTTACAGGGACTTTCTTTATGCCTAGCTGTTTATATGCGTGGTAACTAACCACATCATCGGAACAAATAAACCCCTTGCAGGGCCGATGTGAGCTTTATAAACACAAAGCGAGGGCCGGAAGCCGCACTTAACGTCGAACATAAATCGTTGTGTTATTTCTTGAGATCGAAAATCGCCGAGATGACTATATTCTCCGCTTTCTTGTCTCCGAAAAAAGCCAGGAATTTTTAAATCAATATCGACGCGCGTAAATGCGCCTGTTATTTTTCCCGATAGATATTTGCCGTAAATCTCTACAAATGCGGGATCAAGCGGTCGATCCTTATCGACTTTAATTTGACTAAGCGGCATCAGAACAGTTTCAGGATGCCTCTTGAAATCGGCGATTCCTTTCCGCTTTTTCACGATTTTTCCCACTCACCGCGATGGCCCGCTTAGCAAGCGTGGCCTAGTAACCCTAAGCTAAACCCGGGACTTTTGTCGCCCATCCTTCTCAGACGGCCCTGCGGGGCTCCTCCGGATGAGGCGGAGTGAGGTTCACGCCTCAATATAATCCGCGATGCTGGTCGGCTTCGGCACGGGCTGGCCGTCTTCCTTCAATCCATCGATATGAAACCGGATGGCGTCGCGGATTTCGCGCTCGGTGTCCTTGACCGTTGCGCCCGTGGCGACACAGCCTGGCAAGTCCGGCACATAGGCCGAATAATTGCCTTCCGCCTTTTCGATCACGACTGCGTAGCGCATCAGCGTTGTTCCTTCAGACCATTCATCCGGCTTCGTTGCCGCATTCTTTCTTCCTTCTCCCCTTATGGGAGAGGGAAAAAGCTACACCACCCTGCACTTCCCCGCTTCCCCCAAATCACACTCCAGCGCTTTCCGGTCCCACTTGCCCAATTCCGCCGCAGCCTCATAGGCGCTGATTAAAAATTCCATCAGCGCGGCGTCGGGGTCGCGCGCCTTGCGCACGGCGTCATAGGGCAAAATGAATTCGCCAAGCTCCTTGCTAAAAAACGCCGCGTCGGGCTTGACGCGCGCGGCGGCAAAGCCCTCGGGCGAAGGGTACGCGTAAGAATAAAACGCCGCATAATCGATCGGCGCCAGGCCGCCGCCCGGCCAGAAGCCCGCGCTCGACACTTCATGCGAATAGGCCTCGCGCGCCACGGCGTCCGGCAAATGCGGCACGCCGCCGGGATGGCGCGGCGCGCGGCGCCCGGAAAACCGCGTCACCGCCAGATCGAAACTGCCCCAGAAAAAATGCACCGGACTCGATTTGCCGAGAAACCCCGTGCGGAAATGCGCGAACACTTTGTTCGCCGCCAACAGCACGCGCCAGAAGCGGTTGACCGCATCGGCGTCGTAGCTGGCGTGCAGCGTGTCGCGCTCGAACGGCTCGCAGTCGGCGATTTCGCAAGGCATGGTGTTGATCTTGGTCGCTAAGCCGAGTTCGCCGAGCGCGATCATGAGGTCGGCGTAGAATTCCGCCACGGACATCGGCGTCAGCATCAACTGGCGGAAATGCCCGTCGCTGGTGCGCATCCACAGCACATGATCGATGAAATCGAAATCGATCTGGAACGTGCGCGCGCCGTCGGGGATCGGCCCGGTGGTCAGCCCGCGCGCCGTCACATATAGCGTCACGTGCCAGGAATGATTGAGCCAGGGCGTGCGCGCGAGCCGGATTTTGCCGACGATCTGCGTCCATAATTGCAGCGTCGCCGCGGTGTCCTTCCAGGCCGCGTAAGGCAGTTCGGGCCAAGCCGCTTGCGCCGGTGATTGCGCCATGCGCGTTCTCCTTTTTGCCCCTCGGCCAGTCTATAACATGCGGGCCGGACCCATAGCGCGGATGAGCGCTGCGCTATCTTCACCTCCCCCTCCAGGACAGGGTAAAAAGGGTCCCTCCCCCTGTGGGGGAGGGATGAGAAACAAACGGCGCATTGACGCGCCGCCTTCCATCTGCCATCCGCAACACCCGATCGTTTGGATTTAAAGTCCCGCAATGTCACGCAGACCCTTTCGTCTTGGCCGCGCCCGCACTGGCCTTGGCTTGTTCGCCACCAGGCCGATCAAGAAGCGCAGCCGCATCGCCGAATACACCGGCAAACTGCTCAACTTCAAAGACGCCGAAAAAGCCGAGGCGCGCGGCAACCGTTACCTCTACGAAATCAGCAAGAATTTCACCATTGACGGCGCGGCGCGCCACAATATCGGGCGCTACTTCAACCATTCCTGCAATCCCAATTCCGATACCTATAACGTCAAGCACCGGGTGTTCGTGCGGGCGCTGCGCAACATCAAGCCGGGCGAGGAAATCGTCTACGATTACGGCATCGATTATTTGCGCAACGTCATCGGCCTCTCGAACTGCCAATGCTCGCGCTGCCGCAAGCGCCGCAACAAGCGCGCCGTCGAATTGCGGCAAAAGCGCCAGCGCAAGGCGGCAAGACTCGCTAAAGCGCAGTTCTTTGGCGCGCAGCAAAAAGCGGGCCGCCAAACGCCGCGTCAAAAAACGCTAGACGCTCAAACTTTGCGCAGGAAACATTGCGCGCCTTGCGCCTTCAGCCGGCTCGCAAAGCTGCGAGGCATGCTCGCCGGCGAGCGGTCCGATGATCACGCGGTAGAACACGCCATCGGGCAGCAACACTTTGGCGATGGTGGCCGCCAGTTTGCCGAGTTCGGCCGGGTATTTGGCGCGCATGGTATCGATCAGCGCGCGCGCATCCGCCTCGCTGCGGGCGGCCGCGATTTGCACGCCGACTTGGCCACGCGGCGCCTCACGCGCCGAACGCATGGGCGCGGCCTGGATCGATCCGGTCGTTATTGATCCGGTGGTTCTGACACGCGAGGGCGCCGCCACATTGGCGACCGCGACCGGCTCCTGGCTTTGCATCACATTGAATGTGGCGAGCTGGCCGTCGGTGACCCAGAGCACCAGCCGTTCGCGCTCGACCACCGATCGCGGCTCCAGGCCGGGCGGCTCGACAAAATACAGCGCATTGTGGGCGTCGCTGCTATCGAGCGCGAGCCGGCCCGGATACATCGCCTCAAGCTGGGTTTTGGTGAGGCCGACGCGCAACTCGCCCAAGCGGAAATAAGGATCGGGCATCGCCTGCGGTGCATGGCGACCGGTTCGGCAACCGGCTGGGGCTGGGCCATGGCAAAGTCTGAATTGCCGGACGATCCGAACATGTCATGCGTGTCGGTGCAGCCGGCAAGCAATCCGGCAAGCAATCCCGCCAGCAATATTGCCCCCGCTAAGCGCAATGCCATCGCATATCCTTCAGCCAAGATTCCCGCCTGATGTGCCTAGAATGAAGGGTTCCGGCGCCGGCGGCAATCCCGCCGGTGGACTCTATTTAAGATTTACGCCATTCATCGCCGCCACAAGAAACATCAGGGAGACGGGTCCAATGAGCTTGCAACTTCGCCGCGTCGTCACCGGCCATGACGCGCAAGGCCGCGCCAAGGTGCTGATCGACGAGCAGGTGCGGAATGTTTTTTCCCAGCGCGCCGGCGCATTTTACAGCGTGATCTGGACCAATGAAGGCTTTCCCGCCAATAATGACGGCGACACCGATCCGTCCGGCAAAAAAATCGGCACCACCATCGACAATGGCGCGGTGTTCCGCGTGGTCAGCTTCGGGCCCGGCGTCGCGCCGCGCAATCACCGCACCAATTCAATCGACTATGCGGTGGTGATGTCGGGCGAAATCGACATGGCGCTCGACGATGGCGTTGTCGTGCATCTCAAAGCCGGCGACGTGCTGGTGCAACGCGGCACCATTCACAACTGGATCAACAATGGCAGCGTGCCTTGCGTGATCGCCTTCATCCTGGTGTCGGCAAAGCCGGTCACTGTCGGCGGCAAGCCACTGACGGCACAGGGCTAGCGATCCAATTCCGGATAGTGCCGGAAAATGCCGTCGGTGTTGAAGGCGATGCGACGATCCGACGCCAGATAGGCCTTGATGCGCGGACGCTTTGCGACGCGGTCATGGACACCGGCGACATTGGGAAGTTTGCGCTCGATTCCCTTCATCGCTTTGGGAAAGGCGTAGCGCAGGCCCTCGATGAGTTGAAACAATGAGAGGTCAACGTAAGAGAATTTGCGCCCGAGCACAAAAGGGCCGCCGCTTTTGGCCAGCACCTGTTCGAAATAGCCGAGATATTTCGGCGCCCGGGTTTTGAGAAAATGCCCGGTGAATTGTTTGGCTTCCGGTTTCTGGTCTTCGTAATAAAGCCCGGTCGCAATCGGGTGATGGGTGTCGTGAGTTTCCTTCACGAAATCGGTCACTGTGAGCTGCAATTGGTGCAGCCAAAGCCGCGTCGGCTCGTCGCGCGGCGCCAGTTTCAGGCGCGGGCCGAGATAGAACAGAATATTGGCAACTTGCGCGATCACCAATTTGCCGGATTTGAGAAACGGCGGCGCGAAAGGCGGGCGTTTTTCCGCGTCGCCTTTCATCATCGCCAGCATCTTGCTCATGCCCGGCTTGCCGCGCGCCACATCGTCGTAAGGAGCGCCCGCGTCCTCGAGCGCAAGGCGAACGAATTCGCCGCGGCCCTGGATTCCCGGCCAGTAGAACAATTGGTAACGCGTGGCCAAATTCAGGCCTCGCCGCGATATTGGGCGTCGCTCACCTGCTCGAGCCAAACGACGTGTTCGCCGTTCTTGCCCTCCTGCATGGCGATGTGCTCCATGCCATGCTCGGGCGTGGCGCCGTGCCAGTGTTTTTCATCCGGCGGGATCCAAACCGTGTCGCCGGCGGACACTTTCCGGATCGGTCCGCCCCAGGTCTGCACATGTCCGACGCCGGACGTGATGTGCAATGTTTGGCCGAGCGGATGGGTATGCCAGGCGGTGCGCGCGCCGGGCTCGAAACGCACCGAGGCCGAACGCAAATTCGCTGGCTCCGGCGTCTGAATGATGGGGTCTTGCCATACCGTTCCGGTGAAACTGGGCGCGCCCATTTTTATCGACGGCCTCGATCCGCAAGCAATGATGTCCATGATCGTTCCCTTCCCGTTTTAGGCGTTATTTTTCCTGCTCTTCCAGCGCCCGGCAGGCATCATTGGCGGCTCGCTCGAGGTGAAACTCCTTGTCGTCGGCGCCCGCTTTAACCAGCACGCCCTGCTCGTCGTCGCAGTCGTGAAACATGCGGATGCCGTCCTCGTTAAGGCGCACGATGAGCGTATTGGCTGGCGGCATTTTGTCCAGCGCCACGCTACCGCCGTCGCAATCGACCACGCATGAAATGGCGTCGCCACCCATGCAATCGCCCGACGTGCGCAACAGCCGGCGCTCGCCGCGCCGCGATACCGACATCGAGAAGGTATAATAATAAAGGTCGCCGACCCCCTTGGCATTGGGCGGCTTGGGATCGTAGGCGTCAACGCCCAGCAGAAACTTCATCGCAGTGATGCGCTGGCGCGGATGGGCGCGCAAATGCGCGGCGTCATAGGTGCGCACGAAGCAGGCCTTGTTGCCGGGTCCGGGCGCCAGCAACGGCATCAGCGCGGAAATTCCCGGACCATTGTCAGCGGCGGCTTGGCCGCCGATCGCGCAAAGTGCAAACGCCAGCACGCCAAAGGTGGAACTCAACAAACCCGATCGCATAAGTCAGCCTAGCACGCCGACGCGCATGCAAAAAGCCCGGCGTCGCCGCCGGGCTTCATCGGCAACATTAAATTCCGCCAGACGTTACGCCGACTGCAGATTACCCGCCGCCTGCTTGCCGCGTTCGGTGACGATTTCGTAGCTGACCTTCTGGCCTTCGTTGAGCGAACGCATGCCGGCCTTCTCGACCGCGCTGATGTGCACGAACACATCCTTGGAGCCGTCATCCGGCTGGATAAAGCCGAAGCCTTTTTGGGTATTGAAGAACTTAACAGTTCCGACTGGCATCGTAGTTCCTTTCACGCTTCTCGTTGAACGTCCCCGCGTGCATCGCGGCGACGGCAACATTCCGAGTTTTGGGAGTTCACTTGGAAGCGCAGCCCAAAAACCGGGAGCGTGTCAGCAAGATGAGCCGAAAACCAGGTTGCGGGCGGCGACTTAAACGGATTTCAGCGGCAGGTCAACGGTTCCCGCCAGCCCCTGGAGCAATGGGCTAGCGTGGCGCTTTATGAATTGGTAATGGGCCCCCGTTATAGTCCGGCGGCATTGGGGACGAGCGTTAACAGTCTATGAATCACGGATTGCCGCTGTCCAATCCGACGTCGGGGACGCCATATGATCAAGGATAAACGAAAATCAGTGCGCCGGCCGATCCGCTACTCCGCCTGGGTGGCGCTCGAAGCCGGCCAGTTGCACGGCTGCGTGTTGTCGGATGTGTCCGATACCGGCGCGCGCATCGATATCGACGAGACCAAGGAAATTCCGGACCAATTCACGCTGCTCTTGGCGAGCAACGGCTCGGCGCAGCGCAAGTGCCGGGTGATCTGGCGCCAGCCGCGTCAGATCGGTGTCACCTTCGACCGCACGCTGGGCCATATCGAGACGGCAACGCTCGCGCCCAAAGCCGACGGCAAAGGCGAAATGGCGGCCGCGTCCGAAATCGTCAAAGTTGGCCCCGAAATCGAACCCGCGTAACCGGCGCCCTGGCGCTCGCTCACGCCTGCTGAATGGCCGATAACAGCCAGTTGGCGCCGCGCGCGCGCATGAAGGTCCACAATTCGGTGACTTCGCTCGGGCTGCCGCCTTCGACGGTGCGCCCGCTGGCGCGCTCGACCATGCTGTCGGTGAGCGCGAAATGCATGGCGACGGTGGCGTAATCGGCGTTTGCCTCGCTCCAGGATTCCGACAGATCGCCTTGCAGCAATTTCACATCGGTGACGCGGTTGACGAGGCCGCGGCTGGCGTTCTGCGATAGCTGTTCGGAGAAATAAGACAGCATCTCGGGCGTCACCTTCGAACGCAGCGCGGCCAAATCCTCAGCCGAAAATGCAGCCTGGATATCGCCGAGCAGTTTCTCGAAAGCATCGAAGTCGGCCTTGTCGATTGCCAGCGGCGGGCTGGCCGGCGCATTGGCGCCGAACATGCCGCCCAAACCGGAAAAGCTTTGCCCGGTTGCCGGATGCGCCGCCGCGTAAGCCGGTTCCGGATTGTCGCGCCGCTGCCACCAGGCAAATGCCATGCGGGCGACGAACACCACCAGGACGATTTGCAATACCAGGCCCAAGAGCGAAGCAAAGCCGCCCATGCCGCCGAACATTCCGCCGCCGAACAGCATGCCGAACAATCCGGCGCCGAGGAACCCGGCCGCAAGACCGCCGAACAATCCGCCACCGAACATTCCAGGGCGCGCGGCGCCCTGCCCGATCGTCGATGCGGCGCCTGGCTGCGTCATTGAGCGCGTAATCGGCGCGGCCGCATTGGGCGCGGTGCGCGTAACGGGCGGCATCGAGAATGTGTTCATGCCACGGCTGCCGCCAGAAAAACCTCCGCCGGCGCGGGCATTGGCATCGCCCGAAATAAGCACAAGCGCACACGCAACAGCAGCAATAGCAATTACCCAGCGATGGCGGATCATGGCGTAAACCTCCCGGCCTATATGGCGCTGGGGACAATAGGTACGCAGCCGGTACATTGTAAGGGGCGCTTGCCGCCTGCGCGTTCAAGCCGCAGGCATAGGGCCTTTATCGTGCATGGCGCCATTCACGCAAATGTCATGCGCCGAAATCCGAAATCGCCCGGAACCCCTAGGCCCCCAAACGCTTAGTCATTGCGGGAGGTCGGGGCACACGGAGCTAGGCGATGAAGCCCTCGATCAAACGAGCTGTTCTGGGAGCGTTGCTGTTGGCCGCTACGCTTGGCTTTACCGCGGCTGTGCAAGCCAAGCCCGCGCCGCTCGATAACATCGATACCCCGCCCACCCCCGTCGCGTTCGAGGATTCCACGATCGATAGCGGGCCTTCGGGCGCCATGCTGGAATCGAGCTATTTCAATGCGCAGCAAGCGCCGTTTACGGCGCAACGGATGTTTCCCTGCCGCGTGCAGGTGCGCATGTTCGACAAGACCCGCCTCGCGCAAATGTGCAAATGACCGGACTTATCGATCCGCCAAGGTCTTTTTGACGACCTCAACCAAAAGTTTGAGCGTGAAGGGCTTTGCCAAGAAGGCGTATTGCTCGTTGCTAGGCAGGTTTTTGCTGAAAGCTTCTTCGGCATAACCCGACACAAAAATAATTTTCACCGCCGGGTCGCGCCGGCGCAATTCCTTGAGCAGCGTCGGGCCGTCCATTTCCGGCATGACGACGTCCGACACCACCAGATCGACGCTGCCCTGCTTCTCTAGCACCTCGATGGCTTCCACGCCGTTGCTGGCTTCCAGCACCGTGTAGCCGCGCGAGGTGAGACCCCGCGCGTTGAGCGCGCGCAAGCCCTCTTCGTCTTCGACCAAGAGGATTACGCCATGACCGGTCAAATCGGTGGCGGCCTTGGCCATCGTGTCGGCCGCCGTCATGGCGCCGGCAATCGCCGGCGCATCCGTTGCCGGAACATGCGGCAGCGTTTCCTCGACGCCCGGCACGTAGCGCGGCAGGAAAATACGGAACGCGGTCGCGCCCGGCTTGGAATCGGCATAGACGAAACCGCCGGTTTGCTTGACGATGCCATACACCGTGGACAGGCCGAGGCCGGTGCCCTTGCCAACATCTTTGGTTGAGAAGAACGGCTCGAAAATCTTTTCGATAATGTCGGGCGGAATGCCGGTGCCGGTATCGGTCACCTCGACCAGCACGTAATCGGCGCTCGGCATGCCCTTATAGGCGAACTTGCCGCATTCGTCGGCCGGCACATTGGCGGTGCGCACGCCGAGCTTGCCGCCGTCCGGCATGGCGTCGCGCGCATTGACCGCCAGATTGACGATTACCTGCTCGAACTGGGAAATATCCACTTTCACCGGCCACAGATCGCGGCCGTGCACGACTTCCAGCGTCACCTTTTCGCCGATCAGGCGCTTGAGCAGCATGCCGAGGTCGCTCAAGGTTTCGCCGAGATCGAGCACCTGGGGACGCAACGTCTGCTTGCGCGAGAACGCCAGCAATTGGCGCACCAGCGCCGCCGCGCGGTTGGCGTTCTGCTTGATCTGGATGATGTCCTGGAACGAGGGATCGGTCGGCTTGTGCGCATTGAGCAGGAAATCGGTCGCCATCATGATGGCGGAGAGCACGTTGTTGAAATCGTGCGCGATGCCGCCGGCGAGCTGGCCGACCGACTCCATCTTCTGCTGCTGATAGACCCGATTTTCCAGCGTGCGCTGCGCGGTAGTCTCGAGCGCATAGACGATGGCCGCCTCGCCGTCGCGATCTTCCTCCTCGATCGCGGACACGAAAAACGTCGCCCAGCGCTCGGCGCTGCCGGCGAGTGCCGCGTCCACCGGCGCGATGTCGCCCTGCCCCGATGCCGCTTTGGCGATGGCCGCTTCGAGCGTGGCGCGGTCGCGCTCGGCCACCACATTGAGGATCGAGCGGTCGTCGCCCTTGAGCATGCCCTCGAAAGCGGAGGCAAAGCGCGCATTGCTGCGCGCGATGCGGCCGTTCTTGTCGACGGTGGCAATCGCCATCGGCGTATTCTGGAAAAAGCGCATGAAGCGCACTTCCGCCGCGCGCTGCGGATCGCTGCCGTCATCCTTGGCGCGGTTTAGCACCAGGGTGCGCGAGGGTCCGACGACGCTATCGGCGCCGAAGGCGACCTTATGGAACAGGCGCACCGGCACCGGCTTGCCGCTCCGCGTCTTGAGATCGAGATCGAGCACCTCGGTTTTCACTTCGCCGGGCGCGGCATTGAGCGTGGTGAGCAGCGCCGCGCCCTCGCCGGCGACAATATCGGTGAGTTTGAGCGAGCCGACGCCAACTTGCGCCAGATCTTGATCGAGCCACGCCGCCAGCGTGGCGTTGAGATAGACAATGTCACCCGCGGCATCGACCGAGAAAAATCCGGCCGGCGCGTGATCGAGATAATCGATGGCGTGCTGGAGTTCCTGGAACACGTTTTCCTGGCGCTCGCGCTCGCGCGTAACGTCGGCGATCGACCATACCGTCATGCGTGAGTCGGGCTTGGCTGTGCCAAGCGGACGAACCCGCAGCCGCAGCCAGCGCGCCGGGCTCGCGGAAGCGCTCGCCAGCCGCACTTCCTCTTGAAGCCTGCGGCCTTCGCGCGCGGCCTTGAGCAGCCGGTAGATCGATTCCGACACGTCGGGATCGCCGATAAACACTTGTTCGATCGGCCGCACGTCGTCGCTGTTGGCGGCGCCGATCAGGTCCAGATAGGTCGCATTGGCGTAGAATACGCGCCCGCTCTGGTCGGCGACCAGAATGCCGTCGAAGGCATTATCGACCACCGCCTTGAGCAAGGGGTGGGTGTTGTCCTTGCCGCTTAGCCGCATGATGCCGGAGGCGAGCGCAAACAGCGCGATGACGCCGACGGTTCCCAAAGCCGCCAGCAAGGCCAGAATATAGGTTTCGGCGTAGTCGCGGCCGACATAAACGACGCCGGCGGCAGCCCCAATCAGTGCCACGGCGACCAGCAACACCAAACTAGCCGAGCCCGAACGCGGGGCGCTCTGGCTTTTGTCGAAGGCTTGGCGCCCCTTCTCCGGCGCGGCTGCCTGCGCAGCGGGATCCGTCTCTGCCATGACTCCTGAGTGCCTTAAGCCGGCCTATCGGCGCAAGTGCCCGTATTGGCCAATCCCACCCTTTAATTACGGCCTTTTGGCCGCAACGCCCCGCCGCAGCTTCATGACGTAGCCGATCACTTCGGCCACCGCCTTGTAGTGCTCGGGCGGGATCGCCTGGTCGAGTTCGACGGTGGCATGGAGCGCGCGCGCCAGCGCCACATTCTCGACGATCGGGATCGAATGCTCGCCGGCTATCTTGCGGATATTGAGCGCCACCGCGTCCACGCCCTTGGCGACGCAGATCGGCGCTTCCATGCCACGCTCATATTGCAAGGCGATGGCGTAATGGGTCGGATTGGTGATGACGACCGCCGCTTTGGGCACTTTGGCCATCATGCGCCGGCGGCCGCGCGCCTGGCGCATCTGGCGCAGCTTGCCGCGGATCGCCGGATCGCCTTCGGTCTGCTTGAATTCTTCCTTCATCTCGCGGAGCGACATTTTCTGCCGCTCGTACCACTGGCGGTATTGGAACAGGTAATCGGCGGCGGCGACGACCGCGAGCATGGCGACCACCGCGCCCATGAGCTTGAGCGCGAGCGACTGGGTCAGCGGGAGCACCGCGGCCGGGTCCGTGCGCTCGAGCCCCTCCAGCCGGCCGCGCTCGGGCCACATCAAGGCGGTGAGCACGCTGCCAACCAGCACCAATTTGACCAGGCCCTTGGCGAAATTAGCCAGCGCCTGCTTGGAAAACATCCGCTTGAGCCCGGCTGCCGGCGAAATCTTGGACAGCTTGGGCGCCAAAGCCTCTAACGACCACACCAGTTTGTGCTGGATCATGTTGCCGATCAGCGCGGCCAGCATCAGCACCAGAAACGGCAGCGAGATCGCGGCCAGCATTTCGACGCCGATGCGCTGGAACAACCCCGGCAGCGCCGGCCCATCCACACGGATGTCATGCGCATTGGCAATCAGCCCGCGCATGGTGGTGGTCAAGCCGTCGCCCATGCCGCCGGAAAAGGCCATCAGTACCAGCGTGGCACCGGCGATCACGAACCAGGTGTTGACCTCCTGGCTCTTGACCACATCGCCGCGTTTGAGCGCCTCTTCCAGGCGCTTACTGGTGGGGTCTTCTGTTTTGTCTGTGCTGTCGCCTTCTTCGGCCATGATGCGCTCTCAACCATCAACTATGTGGAGCGAGGTCGTGCAGCACATTTTCGATATAGCCAGTGAAGGTGCCCATCATGGCGCCGATCACGAGCACTAGGAGCAGAAAGCCGAGCAGGATCGAGAGCGGCAGGCCGATGAAGAACACCTGCATTTGCGGCATCAGGCGCGACAGCACGCCGAGGCCCAGATTGAACAACAGGCCGAATACCAGAAACGGCGCCGACAGTTGGATGCCGATGCGAAATGACATCGCGATGATTTGCGTAATGTGCTGGGCGACGTCGCCGACAATCGGCATTTCGCCCGGCTGGAAGATCGTGTAGCTATCGTTCAATCCGGCGATCACCAGATGATGCAGGTCGGTGGCAAAAATCAGCGTGATGCCGAGCACGCTGAGGAAATTGCCGACGATAACGCCTTGCTGGTTCTGCGTCGGATCGACCGCGGTGACAAATCCCAAACCTAGTTGCTGCGCCACCACCGAGCCGGCGATCTGCAGCGAGGAAATCGCCAGCCGCGCCGTCAAACCCAGTACCGCGCCGATGATCAACTCCTGAAACAACATGACCAGTACCGGGCCAAACGACCTGAGATCGACCGCATAGGCTTTCTGGTGGGCCGGCAGCAATATAGCGGTGAGCACCAGCGCCATGGTGAGCCGCACCCGCGCCGGCAGGTTCATTTCGCCGACGCCCGGCAGCAGCATGACCATGGTGCCGACGCGCGCGAATGTCAGCAGAAACGCGGCAGCGATGGCCGGCAGGAATGAAACATCGAAATGCATAAGGAGATTACCCGCTGATGATACGGGCGGCGATGCGAAGCATCTCGGCGTGCATCTTTTCGGCCATGAACGGCAGCGCGATCAGCAGCGAGATGAATATCGCCAGGATCTTCGGTACGAAGGCGATAGTCATTTCTTGAATTTGCGTGATCGCCTGCAGCAGCGAAATGGCGACGCCGACCGTCAGGCCCACCAGCATCACCGGCGCCGAGACGACGATGAGCGTATAGATCGCGTCGCGGGCGACATCGAGAACTTCAGGTCCGGTCATTGGATTCCTTTACGCTCGCCCACTTGGGCAAAATCAAATCGGCATCTTCATGATTTCCTCGTAGGCCGCGATCACTTTGTCGCGCACCGCCACCACCGCATCGATAGCGACTTCGGTTTCAGAGACCGCGGTGACCACGTCCACCATGTTGGATTTTCCGTTGGCGGCGGCGCGGGTTTGCGCGTCGGCTTTCTGGCCGGCCTCGCTGACGGCGCCAATCGCGTCCTTGAGCATCGATGTGAAACTGGCGCCGCTGCCGGCATCGCCGCCGGGCGGGCGCGCGAGCGCTGCCGACGGATCGGCGGCAAGACGCGCGATATTGGCATAGGCACTGGCAGCGGCGAGCGGTGTGGCCATGGTCTAGGTTCCTTAGGCTTTCAGAATATCGAGGGTGCGCTGGATCATGCGCCGCGTGGCGCTGATCACGTTGATATTGGCTTCGTAGGAGCGCTGCGCCTCGCGCATGTCGGTCATTTCCACCATCGAATTTACGTTGGGATATTTGACATTGCCGTTGGCGTCCGCGGCCGGATGGCCCGGCTCGTATTTCAGACGAAAGTCGGAATTGTCGACCCCCACTTTATTGAGTTCGACCACCCTGGCATCGAGCGCGCGGTCGAACTCGCTGGTGAAGCTCGCCACCTTGCGCCGGTAAGGATCGGCGCCCGGCGTAGCCGGCGTCGAGTCGGCATTGGCGATGTTTTCGGAAATGACGCGCATACGGCCGGCTTGCGCGCGCAAGCCGGAAGCGGCGATCGCCATGGTCTTGATAAAATCCACCGTCGATCTCCTTCCCGCTTACCGCTTGCCGAGCGCGATCTTGATGAGATTGAGGCTGCGCGTGTAGAGCGCGGTCGCGGCCTGGTAATCCATCTGGTTGGCGGCCACCTTCATCATCTCGTCCTCGAGATTGACGGCGTTGCCGGTCGGACGTATTTCGAAATTGCCTTTGGTCTCGGTGCGAAACGACGTGCCGCTCAAGCCCGTTCCGGCGATATGGCCATTCTCGGTATTGGCGAGCGAAACGGTGGTAACGGCCGTCGGCTTGATCTGGGTCGGGTCGTCGAAAACAGGCGCCGCCAGGTCGCGGCCGCGGTATTTGGGGGTGTCGGCATTGGCGACGTTTTCGGCCAGCACGCGCTGGCGCTCCTGCGCCCATTGCATCCTGGTGCGCAGCATGGAGAGGATCGAAATGTCGGTTATTGCCATCATGCCTCCCCAAATGCCGGCTAATATCGGCGCGCTAGGCAGACTTTGCCGGGCGTATGGTTAACGGCGGGTAAAGGGATAAGGCGGAACATCGCCGCCCGGGCGCCGTTTACCATGCTGATTGTTTTGGAACTCGGGCCTTGATGCCAAACGACTCATTATTTGTTAATGATCTGTTAGTGTTCCGGGCGGCAAATTGTGCCTAACGGTATTAACCATTTGGGCGATTCTCGCCCGACACGTGTCAGTAGGAAGAACGGAGCCCTTTAGATGTTCGAGACCCTGTTCGGCTCGGAAATGCCGTTGGCTGCGCGCTTCTTCATCGCGTTCTTGGTCGTATTGGCCTTGATCGGCGCGACCGCCTGGCTGGTGCGCCGTTTCGGCGCCAACCGTTTGGGTGGCGTTGGCGCCCGGGGGCGCCAGCCGCGTCTGGCGGTGATCGATGCAGCCTCCGTCGATGGACGCCGCCGCTTGGTGCTGATCCGTCGCGACAATATCGAACATCTTTTGATGATCGGCGGCCCCACTGACTTGGTGGTCGAACCCAATATCGTGCGCGCCGTGGGCTCGCGCGAAGTAACCCGCGAGCCGGGCCGCATCGAGGCGCCAGCGCGCGCCGCGACCGGTTTGGAAAACGCCTGGCCGCTCCAGCCGACCAGCGAGCCGACGCCGGTTCCGGCGCCCCGGCCCTATCGCTCGCAAGCAACCGAAGAACCCTGGCATGCTCCAGAGCCTGGCGCCCGTGCCCGTCCTGCCGATGGCCTCACCGGACAAAATCTCACGGGCCAAAATCTCACAGGTCTTGCCGCCGAACTGTCGACGCGACTTAATTCGCCCGACCCTGGCGCGCAACCGCCGCGCATTGAACCGGCGCCACGAGTCAACGCGGCGCCGCAAGTGACGCCCGAGCCGGCGCCAGCGGCGGCGCAAAACGATCACAATCTTGCCGAGATGGCCCAGCAACTCGAAGCCGCGCTGCGCCGCACGCCTGAAACCCGCGCGCCGGTCACCGATCCGCTGGCGGTGCAAGCCAATGCGCGCCCGCCGGCGCGCGATTATAAAGCCCGCGTCGAACCCAAATTCGATTCCAAATTTGATACCAAATT